>NZ_LLXX01000119.1:233915-347695 GCF_001440405.1 Bradyrhizobium valentinum | reverse complement strand
CGCTCGAGCCGCCGGCGGTTTCCGCCGCGCCCGCCGTGCCGGAGGCCGTTCCCGCCGCTCCGAAACGCACCAGCGGCGCCGTTGCCCTTGCGGCAGCGCTCGCACTGGCGACGGTTGCAGCCTATTTTTCAGTCGCGGGCATGGCCGAAATATTTCCGGGTGATCCGGTTGCGGTCATGGTGCTCGCCGCCACGATGGAAGCCGGCAAGCTCGTGATCGCCGGGTGGCTCGCCGCGCACTGGCGTCGGACCAACTGGAAAATGCGTTTCGTCATGGTCGCCCTCGTCGCCGGCCTTGCACTCATCAACGCCGCCGGTGTGTTCGGCAAGCTGGTCGAGGCACACGTCAGTGTGGCGGCCACGTCGCGTTCCGGCGTCACTGAGCGCATTGAAGCGCTCGATGCCCGCGTCACGGCGCAAACGGCTGTTGTCGCCGACCTGGCCGGCCGCATTGCGCAAATCGACCGGGCGGTGGACGAGTCGACACGGCGTGGCCGGGTAACCCGGGCCATCAACATCGCGGCGCAAGAGCGCGCAACGCGGGATGGACTGGATACGCAGCGACAGGCGGCAACCGCAGCGCTGGTGGGTCTGCAGGCGCAACGCGCGGCGCTGGCCGGCGAGCGTTCGCGCATCGAAGCATCCGCAGGCCCGATCCAGTATCTTGCGATGATGGTCGGTGCCGCGCCCGAAGCCGCGGTGCGATGGCTGATCCTGTTGATGGTGCTGTGCTGCGATCCCGCAGCGATCGCCTTGACGGTCGCGGCGACCGCTTCGCGAGCTGGCGAGCCGAGGCAGGAGTAGACACCACTAGCCAATTCCCCAAGCTGGTGGCGGCTGCATTAACGACGAGATCAACCGTCGGCCGAGCACCATCAGCAACGACTCGCCTGTTGTCGACAACAGGCGTATAGTATCTTCCATGAGTTGGGATGCGAAAGACGTAGCACTGCTCAAGCAGCTCTGGGCCGACGGCCAGAGTGCCGGTCAGATCGCAAGTCGGCTGGGCTACAGCCGCAACGCCGTCAGCGCCAAGTTGAAGCGCCTGGGCCACAAGCGGGGTCACAAGCCACCAACGACCAGCCCCAAGATCGTGGCCGTGCCGACGCGAAGGCCAGCCCTGGCGGCAGCGTGTGGCCGGCCGGTGGATAAGGTGGTGTCGAAGCCCAAGCAGGTACCGACGCCGACCAAGGAATTCACCAAGCGCGAGCTTTACGCCATGCTGGCTGATGCGGTCAGAAACACGGGCTGACGCTCGCTGCCGCCTGGTCGAGAGGATGTGCATGATGGATGCGCTCCTGGCAGGAGCGTAAGCGAGGCGGGTTTGCAGGTCCTTCCGCATGAAGCCGGAAGTGCCGGCTACATGGTTCGTCCCTTGGACAATTTTGCGGTCTTGGCCTGTGGCAATCTTGCGGCCTTAGCCTGTTTCGTCTTGCTGCTGTGGTCGTTCCGCTTCGCCTTGGCCTTGCTGTGGTCGTCCCGCACAGCGACCCGGTTGGGCTTCTTGACCTTCGCTTGCGCGTCTTGCGTTTTCGTTCCGCCGCGGCGAGAGGCATATTCCTGGCCGTCGATCGGCGCCACATGCGGCGGATCCCTATCGAGATAGGGCCGCCCGATTCCAAATTCCCTGCCGCGCTCGTCGATCCACTTCCAGAGCTTTTCAGTGGAGACCCATCGCTGCGCGCGGGTGCTGCCCTTGACGCTCACCACATCGGCCGCAACCCCGCCGCCATAGCCGCCGCGGGAACTGCCGCCATGGTAGGATCGGCCGGTTGCTGCCTTCAGGCCGGTTGCGATCGACTGACGGTAGTCGTCGCGGAACGCGCTGGTGATGCCGGGCGACAGGCCGGCCTGCTCAGCCGCATGGAGCGTATGAAAGAGCTTCAGCTTGAACTTCCGGTCCATGCCTCCGATCACGTAGTCCATCATCGCCATACCGGCCTTGTCCGCCGCCTTCGGGTCCTTCCACGTAAAATCCTCGTCGACCCGCCTGGTAAAGGTCCTGGTGACAGTCACTGTCTTGCCCTTCCTCTTGACTGTCACTTTCCTTCGCTCATGCACCTTGATGGCGTCGATCTTGGGCGCCCGCTCGTAGAGGGCCCACAGGTATCGGTCGATGCAGATCTCGACCACCAGACATTCCTCGTTGATTTCGATGATGCTCACAGCTTGCTGGGCATTGAGGGTCGTTGCGCCGTCGGCGGATAGTGCTTCGGGCGGAAACACCTGCGACGGATCGGTCAGCGTGGCCACGACCAAAGGTTTCGGCTCGTCCTGGCTTGCCGTCGCGTCGGCGGCTTTCTCCGGCGCGGGATCAGCCTTGCTCGCTGTCACGCCCCCGGCGGACGGTGCTTCGGGCGGAAACACCTGCGACGAATCCGGCAGCGCGGCCACGACAAACGGTTTCGGCTCATCCAGACTCGCCGTCGTGTCGGTGGTTTTTTCTGGCGTGGCTTTGGCGGGCGTCGCCACCTCAACATCGCCGATGGTGGCGTTCGCTACTACGGTCGGCGGCGGTAGGTCCGTGGGCTCGGTGCTTGCGATGACAGTTGGTTCGTGGCGCTCCACGATTGGCTTCGCGCCGACGCTCGCGATGGAAGCTGCACCGGTGCCCTCGACGGAAGCGCTGGTGTACTTGATGGAAGCCGAACCGAAGCCTGCAAGCCAGGCCAGAATACAGCTCGCGAGAGCCAGGCTCGCGAGCGCGTTGATTCGGCGCTGCGCCGTCGTCGCCAATCGCCATGGGTCCATGATCCGGCCTCCCCAAGGCTCCGCATGAGCCCAATTGCAAAGCCAAGCACGCGACAGCGCTCATTCTTCGCATTGCGAAATAAATGCGCAACGGCCGGAGACTACGTGATCTTTCATTTTTTCCAAGGTGTTGCTTCAATACCACGCGCTGCAAACATGGAACTCGGCGGACGTTCTGCAACGTTTGAGCCGTAAGTGTGCCGCCCTGTCCCACACGAAACAATGCTGCAATACGCCCGAAACCATTTTTCGAAGGCCGCGAAGACACCCCGAAACGGAGGCCTGATATCAAAAGCCCACGATCAAACAACGGGGTGCGATCATGTGGATGCTTCTCAGCGTGCTTTACCGCCAATATTGCCGTGCACGGGTGGCTGAAATCCGCAGATGCAACTTCGCAAGGACCGCCTGATGTAATGGCGGTCTCGTGGAATGGGAACAATGCGTGACGAATTTGCCTCCAATGCATTCCTTGCGGTTACCGTCGCCGGCCTTTTTCTGCTCGGTTCCGGCTTACTCGCCCTGGCGTTTAGCTGAGCGGGCCACTTTTCGTAGTCGGCACGCACCGATTTGGATCTAGGAAAAGTCTCGGGAAGCCTTCGCATGACTGAGTCCGATTTGGACAAATTATGGAACGTAGTTCCCGTCGGCGAAGCCAATGCGGCGGCGGCAAGCAAGATCTGGAAGCGCCTCGACATGTGGACGCGCCCAACGATCCAACACAAGCTGCGCTGGATGGCTGACGTCGGACGAATTCACCGGCTGTCGCGCCCTATGCCGATGGGCGGGGTAGTGCGTTTGTACTACCGCTGATGCTCGGCCATGGTCAGGGGGCTGCGTCCATCTGTACGAACTGTCATCCCAGCAACACCGCGTCCGCGCCGTTCACGGCTTCGGCCGAGTCGGTGACCGTCTTCTCCAGCGATCCCGCCTGCACAGTGATGTTCTCGGCAAAGAACCGCGCCACCGTCACGTAGCGCTGCGGATCGCCGCCGGCCTCGCCGCTGTTCTTGGCAGCCAGCGCTTCGCCGGCCAGCATGCAGCCGCCGAGCGTCGAGCCGAACAGGCGCAGATACGGCGTGGCGCCGGCGAGCGCATCGTTCGGCGCGGAAGCCACGCACTCCAGCAGCCATTTGCTGGCGCGTTCGAGCGAGCCGAGCGCATCCCGCAGCTTGGTGCCGGTGGTGCCGAAGGCGGGATCGTTCGAGGCTTCGACCTGCTTGACGATGCCGCCCAGTTCATCGAGCAGGGCCCAGACCGACGCGCCGCCATTGGCGGCGAGCTTGCGCGTGACGAGGTCGATCGACTGGATGCCGTTGGTGCCTTCATAGATCGAGGTGATGCGCGCATCACGATAATGCTGCGCGGCGCCCGTTTCCTCGATGAACCCCATACCGCCGTGGATCTGCACGCCCAGATACGTCACCTCGTTGCCGATGTCGGTGGAGAACGCCTTTGCGATCGGCGTCAGCAGCGCGCCGCGGGCGGCGGCATCTGCGCGCACCTTGGCGTCCTTGGCGCGCACGGAAATGTCGAGCGCGACAGCAGTGGCGTAGCAGATCGAGCGCGCGGCGGCCGTCATGCTCCGCATTTGCAAGAGCATCCGCTTGACGTCGGGATGCACGATGATCGGATCGAGCCCGTCGCCCTTCTTGCCGACGGCGCGGCCCTGGCGGCGTTCCTGTGCGAACGCCAGCGCCTGCTGATAGGCGCGGTCGGCGATGCCGACGCCTTCGAGGCCGACGCCGAGGCGGGCCTGGTTCATCATTGTGAACATGCAGAGCATGCCCTTGTTTTCCTCGCCGATCAGGTTACCGATGGCGCCACCATGATCGCCCATGGTCATGGTGCAGGTGGGGGAGGCGTGCATGCCGAGCTTGTGCTCGACGCCTGACGGATAGATGTCGTTGCGCGCGCCGAGCGAGCCATCGGCGTTGACGAGGAATTTCGGAATCAGGAACAGCGAAATCCCCTTGGTGCCAGCGGGCGCATCGGGCAGGCGCGCCAGCACGAAATGCACGATGTTGTCGGTCATGTCGTGGTCGCCATAGGTGATGAAGATCTTGGTCCCTTTGATGCGATAGCTGCCGTCGGGCGCGCGCTCCGCGCGAGTACGCAAGGCTCCGACGTCGGAGCCGGCCTGCGGCTCGGTGAGTTGCATCGTGCCGGTCCATTCGCCGGAGACGAGTTTTTCCAGATAGATTTTCTTCAGCCCCTCGCTGCCATGGGCGTCGAGCGCCTCGATCGCAGAGAGCGTGAGCAGCGGGCAGAGGCCGAAGGCGATGTTCGACGCGCTCCAGATTTCGGTGCAGGCGGCGTTGATGGCGAGCGGCAGGCCCTGGCCGCCAAAAGCTTCCGGGCCCGACACCGCGTTCCACCCGGCGGCGGCCCAGCGCTGATAGGCGTCCGGCCAGCCGGGCGCGGTCGTCACCTTGTTGTCGGCGAGCTTGATGCCGTGTTCGTCGCCCACGCGGTTCAGCGGCGCCAGCACGTCGCCGGCGAATTTTCCGGCTTCCTCCAGCACGGCCGCGGCGATGTCGCCGTCGAAATCGCCGTAATGGCCGGCCTTCACGGCCGCCTGCAGGCCTGCGCCGTGGTTGAGCGCGAGCAGGATGTCGGAGATCGGCGCGCGGTAAGTCATGACGAAAATCTCGCTTTTGGAGTAATGAGCTGCCGCCGTCTTCCCACGAAACCGGGGCTCTCTCAACTCTCCGCCGGGCGGTATTCGCCTCGCTCGGGGGCGGCGGAAACCGGCGGCGGACGGTCCCTATATATCCTATATATAAAGGCTCACGCCCCTGCGGGGCGGATTCGGGTGAAATTCGAGATTTCAGCCTGTTGAAATGGCTGAAGTCCCTCTATAGACCGGCATTGTCCGAACCGGTTCGCGCGGGGCATCCCCGGCGCGTTCGGCCTCGGCCTGTTGGGGCGTAGCCAAGCGGTAAGGCAGCGGATTTTGATTCCGCCATTCGGAGGTTCGATCCCTCCCGCCCCAGCCAGCGTGCAAGCTGCTGTGTTCGTTATATAAACAGCTCTGTTCCCGGCCAAGTTTAGGGGCGTGTTTGGAAATTGAGATTTAGAAGCTCGGTCGAGAATCGAACGAAACGGCTTCGCGCGTCATGCTGACCATATCGGCTTATCTCCATGGCTTTCATCCCAACATATACCGCGGAGACTAGTCGGGGCAGCGCCGTTATGTCCTCATCGTAGAACAGGGTATTGCGGCGAGCAAATCGGACAACCAATCGAAATGATGCGTCCCGGGACCACGAGGTGTGTCGCGCAGCCCTTGGCAATAAGCGGTGTCCGCCCGCCGCGATAAATGCGACGGACGCGACCGACTAAAGCGCGATTGCGATTCGACTTAGAGCCATCGCGCTTTAGCGTTCTGCCGCCAAACCAGCGAACGCCATTGCTGCCTTGAGTTCGTGGATGCTTGCTTTCCCGCCGCCGTCGGCCTGGAACGCCAGAGGTCCCGAACTCAGCGGCAGGCTACTCACCTTGGCCGGACCACGCGGCAGCTCGAGCGGCATCAAGTTGCTTGCGCCGAACTGAATCTGGTCGAGCTGCCGAATGGCGCTGCGCATCTGACGCAATCCGACATCCAGCGGCACGACTGTCGCTCGCTGCTCAGACCAGATGCCAAGCGCACGCGCCGCGTTCGGTAGCCCAGCCCCGGTCTGCCAGGGATGACCGATCGGCTGCGCGGTATCCTTGAGAATCTGGAATAGCCGTTCGACGCGTTGCAAATCTCTGGCAGCGAAACTGCTCTTGAAATCGCTGTGATCGGCGAGGATCAGGGCTGCGAGTGCGGTAACGTGGGCAGCCGCGAGCGAGGTCCCGTCACAGACCGCGTAACTGTCAGGGGACTGGCAGGCAGTGATCGCAACGCCAGGCGCGCAGAGGTCGAGCTCGGGCCCGCGACAGGAAAACGGCGGTACGAAGAACCCGCCGGCGAGCGCGATGGCTGCCGCCGCTTGTGCCGCCTGCGGACTGTCCTCTGGGAAGCTTCCCGCTTGTCCGACCGCACCAACCGCCATGACGTTCGGGGAGCAAGCCGGAAATAGCACCGCTCCTGCGGAATTTCCGGCAGCCGCAATGAGGCTCATGCCATGCTGTTTTGCCTCAGCGATGCGTTGCTCAACCAGAGCTGAGCCGCGCTCGCAACCGAATCCCAGACACGCCACGTCAATGGCGTTCTGCAGGCAATAGTCGAGCGCCACGATCAGATCGCTGCAATAGGCATCGGACGGAAGCTTGCAGATATGCAGCTCGCTGTCCGGCGCGTAACCCTGTACGCCGTGCGCTGTCTGGGGCGCGGCACTGATAAGGCCCGCGCATGGCGTGCCGTGGCCGATTGCGTCCTTCGACCAGGATTTTGCTTCGGCGCTCCTGATGTCGATACCGTGATCGATTCTGGTCAATCGCTTGTGGCTGGTCGCAACGCCGCTGTCGATCAGAGCGATCTTGATTCCGGCGCCGCGGCATTGCTTCGGGATCTGATCAACCTGCATGGCTGCGCCCCCCCAATCCAGCGCCTCCGGCAGCGACACCGGTTTTAGGGTGAAGATGTTCACCGCATCGGCGTCGAGATGAGGTCGATGTTGCCACAGGCCCCAAAAGCCGGAGCGCGGGTTGACAAATATGGCAGCGACCGTGTCCGGCTGCTCGCCTTGCAGCGTCAGATCTATTCTGCCGTCGTTATCCGTCAGTCCCTGAACTGACACCTGCTCGCCGATGAGCCGCACCGCCGTCTGCTCCACGGGCGTGCCGGCTTCGCTCACGATCCGGATCGTCACCTTCAAATCCGGCCCGAATGCGGTCATCATCGGGGCCGTCGGGAGAACCGATGACGCGCCAGCGAATGATGCAGCTCGCAGATGGAGGTCCGGCTCGATGATCAAGCTGCCGGCTGCGGAGCGGCGCAGTGCGGTGGCGGCATCGTCAGCTATGCGCACGACCGCAATCGGCGGGGCAGTGGTGTCGCGCCGGTCACGGGTCCGCAGGATTTCGATGTTGCCGAACTGGTTGAGCTGCTCGGCTAGCTCTTGACCGCTTACGCCAGGTCCCGCCGGCGCAATCATGTACTGACTGGTGCGAGCCGGTTTTCTTCGATCACCGGCCGGGGCTGAGCGCGCGTCACGTGCTGATTTGCGTCGGTCGCCGCTCGCCGTGGAGCGCGCATCATCTGAACTTGCTGCCATGGTGTCGCCTCCCACCTTTAGTGGATTGAGGATCGAGTCTGATCGGTCGAAGCCTGTCGCACCGGCGGAACGCGCGGATCAGCTGCGCGGACGATTTCGATCATGCGATAGGCCTGCCCGATCAGGTCGAAGGCCTGCGCATAATCCCGCGCGGCAAACCTGTGCGCGGCTTGGGTCACGATCGGCACGCAGTTCTCCAGGCCGGCATGCTGCGCTGCGTTGGCTGCGAGAAAGGCGGAAAGCGAGCGTAGCGATTCCGCGACCATATCGCCGATCATGTTTTCCGCGGCCTGACGATCGAGGACCGGGTTCGGTATCGGCAGGCTACCGGGCATGGTCTGGAACGGTTGCTCAAAAGGTTGAGACTGAAGGCGCATGAGAAGCGGCATCAAATTGCCGAGCAGCGCGACGAGCTGCTGAATGTCTGCCGGGCGTGGCTGTGACGCGGTTGCGCCAGAAGGATTGGAATCGGACATGGATGTTCTCCTCCGGAGGGAAGCATGACGGCAGAGACCGCAACCGCCGCTTTGGGCGGCGGTGGCTGATTACCTTGCGGACTGGCCGCGAATTGCGCTCAGATCATCCGCTGTTGGCTATAGGCCTGAAGGTTACCTATGACCTGAGGAATGACGCCGATCAGCTGGCGGGTGATGTCGGCCACATCCTGCTGCGTCAGTTGTCGCTGCTGGCCAAAGGCCATGGGACCGCCGAACGCCGACTGGAACTGAGGTGTGCCCCAGGCCTGCGCTGGATGGCCGAGACCAAGCTGGCCGAGGCCTCCGAACTGACCCTGACCGAGGCCGCCCTGCATGGCCGCATAGTGAGGTTGCTGCTGACTCTGCAGCATTCCAACGATCTGCGGAACGACGGGCAGGATTTGCCGCACGACTTCATTCACGTCCTGCGGGCTCAGCTGCCGCGGCGCTTGGCCGTAGGCTGCGTAGCTGATTCCGCCGAACGGATTTTGTGCTTGCGCGAGGATTTGAGGCAGCGCCGGTACCAGTTGACGCACGACCTCGTTCACGTCCTGTTGCGAAAGCTGGCGCTGTTGGCCACCCCACTGCTGGCCCCATCCCATCGGTTGCCCGCCCCAGCCGGGGCTATATCCGAATGCGCCGAAGGGCTGCTGACCGCCGTATTGTCCATATTGCTGGCCGTAGGCCGCCTGTCCGCCTTGTCCAAGACCGCCTTGTCCAAGACCGCCTTGCGAACCTAATGCTCCCCATCCCCCTTGTTGTTGCGGACCGAACTGTCCGAACTGCGGATTATGTTGCGGGGTGTCAAAGTAGGTCATCGCCATTCTCCTTGCGATGGTTGGTGCCCTCAGCCCAAAGCCCTTTGAAGGAGCATCCGCATGCGAGGTCCTTCGGTGGCACAGTCCGTCACGCCGGTTTGTGACGGCTTTGCATTTTTCAAATTCAAATGCTCAACGCCGGACACGTCGCAGCAATAGGCCACATCTTCCTTGAGGCACGCGAACTGCGTTCCTCAAGGCAACAAACGAATGAGAAGCATAAGGCGGCAAAACAAAGCCGTTGAGAGATGAAGGAGCGGGTTTGTTGTTTCTTACCAGCCATCTCCTAGAGGCCGGCCACTTACGTCCGCTCAGACGCTCTGCGATTGATCGCTGACTTTTCCCCGAACGCGTTCAAGCGCGAATAGTTTCGCGGAAACGCGACGATATTTTGGTGGCAACTCCATGAAAATTCCAAGACGCGCGGATCTTGTCAGCCTAGTCAGCACTCTCGCCGAAGCACATCTGCTTCGGCTCACGCGATTGCTAAAAAGTGAGGTTGAGTAGAGTACCGACGCGCTCGGAGGTAGCGGGGTGGCTGCGAAGCAAGCGCATGGGATCATGCCCGAATGCAGACACAGCCATTGGCACAGAGCCGGTATGATGGCGCTCCAGCTTATCAAGTGCGGCGATGAGTGCCCGCGAGTCGCCGGTCAATTCTAGCGCGGTTGCATCCGCATCCAGTTCGCGGACGCGCGACAGCGCCAGTCCAAGCAGCTGACCGAGCGTCGGAGCTGCGCTCAGCAGCGTCGCCAATGGCTGGCTTGCCCTCATCGCGCCGTGGTTATGTCGCGTTCGCAGCAGGGCGAGACCGGCGAGCGAGGTCCAATCGATCGCACGACGCAATGCAGTCGCCCAACTCATTGTCCAGGTGTCATTGTTGCGGATATGCGCCACTTCGTGGGCCAAGATCCCGGCGATCTCTTCGCGCGTCATGCCTCGCAACAGCCCCTCAGTTAAGACGATGGCGCTGCGTTCCGGTCCGCCGAGCGCGTAGGCATTCATATCGCTTGGCGCCGGTAGACAATAAAGCTCCGGCACTCGAGCCAAGCCGGCTCGGCCGCAAATCTTCGTCAGAATGGCGAACAACTCCGGCACCTGGGCGTGGGACAGCAGGCGGGCGCCGAACCAGCGATACATGCTCTCGCGCGAGATGACCGTGCCATCGGGGCGGGGGGCGGCTCCCTGTAACGCGCGCCGCATGCCCTCGGTCCCACCGACGATCCAACCGCACACCGCGAGCAGCAACATCATTGCAAGGATCGCCAATGCCGATGATTGATAGTTCGCCGTCTGATGGGCGAGCCGCCGACGCCGCAACAGGTCCCGATCTTTCGAGTTCAGCTCGGATTTCAGCTCAATACGGCATCGCAGGTAAACGCCTGCCTCACCCGACGGCCAATAAATCTCCACGGTAGTACCGCACCGGGAAATGCTCAGCATTTGCATCGGCGGCGCGCAGCGCACCAAAGCAAGTGAAATGCCTGGCGTGAGGTCGACGACGACATCCCGCCGCGGCCGATGACCATGTAAAGCTGTCCAGCTTATGCCAGCGTCAAACACCCCTGTTCCTGCCCCCTGATGCACGCCCAACGCGAAGGTTACGGACCAACTTGCGCCCTGTCATGCCAATTTCATGCCATAGACACAGGAAACTTGCGGAATGCACAAGGGATACTACGGTATTAGCGGGAACCGGCTTTGGTTGCGTGGCGTATTGGGACCCGCCGATGGTTCGCATCGATCACGATGGTGCGGAAAGTCTGTGAGCTAGACTAGACCGATCTGCTGGTCGACTCAGGCCCGCGAGAGATCTCGACCCTCTTCTGGGGAAGACACGAGGTCGGCGTAAGTTTGCGGGGGCGGTACGAGCAAGATCCGTGAGAGCAGGGGAGATGGTCAGTTAGAGGTCAATGCCCCCTACCTGTCGCGCCCGGGCGACCTCTGCCGGGTGACGGGCGACGGCATGCTGGTCGAATTCGCAAGTACTGTCGACGCCGTGACCTTCGCGGTCGGCATGCGCGCAACCCGTTGCCTCAGATTTTGCGAGACTGATTCCCTGCGACGGCTGCTTATTTGGAAACGGCGGCCAAGCTATTGAAATCGCTAGAGGGCATTTTGAGCCTTTTCTCCAAATGCGCCTTGAAATTGTTGGATAATCAAACTGATTTTGATTCCGCCATTCGGAGGTTCGATCCCTCCCGCCCCAGCCAGGACTTAAGCTGCTGAGTTCGTTATGTAAGGCGCGTTTGGAAATGGAGCTTTGAAGCTCGTTCCAGAATCGAACTAAGCGGCGTCGTGCATGACCCATTGGGGTTAGAGCTAGCGCGCCCATCAACTCTTGGCCAAATCCCCCAGCAGGTTCGCCGTCACAGTCAGCTTGGCGAGCGTCAGTCCGCTGACAGCGATCTCCTCGACGGAGCGGCGGATGCGCGTCGCCTGAGGATGAGCCGCGAGCCAGGTCTCGGTAGCCTGCTGGCCGCATTGGCCGGTTGTCAGCATATCCGCGGCCAATCTTCTTTCGGCTGCTGCGATCTGGTCAATCGCGCGGTCGATGGCGAGACGTTCGAAATGATCGTTTGCCGGAACGCTGCGCGCCGCGACGATGATGGGATGAAGGTGGAAATGGGCCTCGGCAGCGAAGAAGGTCGTGGCGGCGTCGCCGATGGCGCGGCTGGTGCGCTCGGCGACAGTCACGATATCCGGTGCGGAGACCAAGGCGTCGAGATCGGCGAGTTCGTTTGCGAGGTCGGTGGGGACGCCGGCATCGACCAGGTCCCGTCGCCGCTTGCTGCGGCCAGCCTGCAAGTCCTGCGGCAGGGCGTTGTCGAGCCCAGCGGCGATCTCTCGGATACTCGGGCCGAAGCGCGAGATGACCGCGTCCAGGCCGGCTTTGAAATCAACGTTGCGCACGTACCAGATCATGCGGGAGAGCAGGAGATCCTGAATCGCCGCGTAGAGGCCGAGTTGCACTTGACCGTTGATCTCCGTGTCAAGCGCATCAATCGCGTTGTTCAGCCGCTCGAGACCGTAAGATTCCTCCACCGCCACGAAGGCCATGGCGATGGTGGATACGTCGGCGTCCGTCTCATCGATCAGGCGGCCGATGCAGGTCGGGCCGCCACGATTGATTACGGCATTGGCAAGATTGGTGGAGATGATCTCCCGGCGCAGACGATGGTGTTTCATGGCATCGGGGAACTTGTCTCGAATCTCGTGCGGGAAATATTTTGACAATTCGCCGATGAGATAAGGGTCGTCCGGCACGCTTGTGACGAGCAGATCATCGTAAAGGGTAAGCTTGGCGTAGGCGAGCAGGACGGCGAGTTCTGGCCGCGTAAAGGGTTGGCCGCGCTGGGTGCGCGCGGCGATCGCGACGTCGTCCGGCAGGAACTCAACGGCGCGGTCGAGGAGGCCCCTCCGCTCGAGCGCTTGCATCAGGCGGGCAAGGAAGCCATTGTCGGCCACGCCCTTTCGTTCGGCTAGCGACAACGCCAGCGACTGAAGGTAATTGTTGCGAAGCACCAGCGTGCCGACCTCGTCGGTCATCGCGGCAAGCAGGCTGTTGCGGTCACTCGGACTGAGGCGTCCCTCGCGTTCGGGACGCGCCAGCGCAATCTTGATATTGACCTCGACGTCGGAAGTGTTCACTCCCGCCGAATTGTCGATGGCATCGGTGTTGAGCTTGACGCCTCTCTGCGCCATTTCGATGCGGCCGCGCTGGGTCGCGCCGAGATTGGCACCTTCGCCGATCACCCGGGCGCGGATGTCAGAACCGGTAACACGGATCGGATCATTGGCGCGATCGCCCGCCTGATCGTCGCTTTCCGTAGACGCGCGGACATAGGTGCCGATGCCGCCAAACCAGAGCAGGTCGACGCGCGCCTTCAGAATCGCCGTCATCACCTCGAAAGGCGTGGCCTGCGGCTTGTCGAGATCCAGCAGGGTGCGCACTTCCGGCGCGAGCGGAATTGCCTTGAGCGAACGCGAGAACACGCCGCCGCCCTGCGAGATCAGCGATTTGTTGTAGTCCTGCCAGCTCGACCGCGGCATGTTGAACAAGCGCAGGCGCTCGGCGTGGCTGATGGCAGGGTCGGGCGAGGGATCGATGAAGATGTCCCGGTGGTCGAAGGCCGCCACCAGCCTTGTCGCCGGCGAAAGCAGCATGCCATTGCCGAAGACGTCGCCGGACATATCGCCGACACCTGCAACGGTGAAGGGCATGGTCTGGATATCGGTGCCGAGCTCGCGGAAATGGCGCTTGACTGCTTCCCACGCACCGCGCGCGGTGATGCCCATCTTCTTATGGTCATAACCCTGGCTGCCGCCGGAGGCGAAAGCGTCACCGAGCCAATGGCCCTTCTCGACTGAGATCGCGTTGGCGGTGTCGGAGAAAGTCGCCGTGCCCTTGTCGGCCGCGACGACGAGATACGGATCATCCTCGTCGTGCCGCACGGTGTCGTCGGGCGGCACGATCGCATCGCCATCGAGATTGTCGGTAAGTTCGAGCAGCGAGCGAACGAAGATGCGATAGGCTTCGGTGCCTTCCGCCATCCAGGCCTCACGATTGGAGGGCGGCAGGCGCTTGGGCACGAAGCCGCCCTTGGCGCCGACCGGCACGATGACGGCGTTCTTGACCTGCTGTGCCTTGACAAGGCCGAGGATCTCGGTGCGGAAATCCTGCGGCCGGTCAGACCAGCGCAGGCCGCCGCGCGCGACCTTGCCGAAACGTAGATGGATACCTTCGAGACGCGGCGAATAGACAAAGATCTCGTAGAGCGGTCGCGGAGCCGGCAGGTCATCGATTTTGCGGGCGTCGAACTTGAAGGAAATCACCGGACGCGGATGTCCGTCCTGGCCAATTTGCCACAGGTTGGTGCGGATGATGGCCTGCACCAGATTGGTGAAGCGGCGCAGAATGCGGTCTTCGTCTAACAAGGCGACGGATTTGAGCTGCTCCTCAATCTCGGCGAGGAGGGCCGTCTCCCGCGCCGAGCGCTCGGCAGTGGTGGCGGCGAGCCGCGGGTCGAAGCGAGCCTGGAACAGCGCGACGATGCTGGTGGTGATTGCGCTGTTCTTGCGCAACGTCCCCCACATATAGTCCTGGCTGAACGGAGCGCGGATCTGGTGCAGATAGCGGGAGAGGGCGCGGATGGCCGAAACTTCGCGCCAGCTCAAGCGCGTGCGCAGGATGAGGGCGTTGTATCCGTCGGATTCGGCGCGATCGCCCACCACCGCCATGATCGAGGCTTCCAGGCGACGGCCGAATTCCTCGGTAATAACGATCGGCTTGCCGTCATTGGCCTCGATCGTCATGTCGTGTAGCCAAACCGGTGCGGGTGCAGGCGTGGCGCTGGGCGTAATCTGGTAGGTACGCTCGTTGACGACGCGCAGGCCGTGATTTTCGATTACCGGGACGCGATAGGACAGTGATAGCGGCGTGCCGCGCGAAAAGACCTTAAGGCCGAAACGCGTCGGATCGTCGCCGTCGATGCGGTAGACCGAAAGCGCCACGGGACGAGCAGCTCTGAGCTTTTCGATGGTGGCGATGTCAGTGATGGCCTGTGAGGCATCGAAGATCTCCGTATAGCCGCCGGTAAAGGCCCGGGCATAACGGTTGGCGAGCAGGCGAGCCCGCATGCCGTCAGTGGTGGTCGCAAGCGCGGCTTTCAGCTTGTCGCCCCATGTTGCGATGATTGCGCTGATCCCGCCTTCAAGCGTGGCGCGCTCGACGACGGGCGTTTCGCCTTCATAGCGCCCGATGATGTAGTGGACGCGCGCAAGCGGACCTTCGGGGAAGGACACGTAGGAGGCTGCCAAGGTCCCCTTGTATATCTGGGCCAGGAAGGCGGCGACGCGCGTCCGTACGTCGGTGTCATACTTCTCGCGCGGAATGAACACGAGGATGGAGACGAAGCGGTCAAATTTGTCAGCTCGTGCCAACGCCCGCAAGCGAGGGCGCTCATAAAGCATCAGGACTTCCATGACGAAATTATAGAGCGTCTCGATATCGACCTGGACGATCTCGTCGCGCGGATATTCTTCGAGGATATGCAGCAGTGCCTTGCCGGAATGGCTGTTGGGGTCGAAGCCGGCGCGCTCGAGCACCTGCGCCACCTTGTGGCGGACGTAGGGGATTTGTCGCACCGAACGAGTATAGGCGCCCGAGGTGAACAGACCGACGAGGCGCAGTTCGCCGTCGAGCCGGCCGTCCGATGTGTACAGTTTGATGCCTACGTAGTCCATCCGGACGCGGCGATGGACGCGGCTGCTGACATTGGCCTTGACAACGATGAGGAGTGTCGGCTCGCGCATAAACTCGCGGATTTCCTGTGTCATCACCACCATTTCGGTGCCGCGGCGCAGCACCCTCACATCAGGATCACGCAGGATGCCGAGACCTTCGCCGCTGCTGATCTCGTCCGACGCAGCGCTGTCGGGCGAGAAGCGATATTCGCGCAGGCCCAGGAAGGTGAAATTGTCGGCGCACAGCCATTGCAGGAACTGGTTGGCTTCGGCGACCTCGTCGATCGGCAGCGGCGGCGGATTGGAGCTCAAGGTCTTGATCGCCCCTTCGACGCGGGCGCGCATGGCTCGCCAGTCGGTCACGCAAGCGCGCACGTCGTTCAGCGTCTTGGTGAGGCCGTCGATCAGTTTCTGCCGGTCGTCAGCGGCGTCGAGACGGGCGATATGCAGATGGATCAGGCTTTCGCGCTCGCCCTCTGACCCTTCGGGCAGTGTTTCGCCATGGAAGCGCATCAGCTTGCCGTACGCGTCGCGCTCGACGGCTATGATCGGATGGGCGACCAGCGTGACTTCGATGCCCTGCTCGGCGAGTTCCGCCATGGTCGAATCGAAGAGGAAGGGCATGTTGTCGTTGAGAACTTCGAGCACGGAAATCTCGCGCCCGTCCGGCATCATTGGATTGATGACGCGGATATCGGCACGGCCTGCCGCGCGTTGCTGCACATGCTCCCAAGCCTGTTCCGCCAGGAAGGCGAGGGACGCGGCATCGTAGCTGGTGAGATCCTCGCTATTGGTGTGGCAGAACAGAAGCTCGGCAAAAGTCCGGGGGGTCTTGCCCGGCTGGACGCTTCCCGCTGCATCGCGGATCAGGGTTGCCCTGACCCTGTCGTCACGCCAGGACGCCATAACGTCCTCCATTTTCCGCGCCATCCGACCGCAGGTGCGATCGTCCGCTTGACTGTGGAGTGCATCTCTTCGAGGGCCATTTTCTCGACCGCGATTGATCGCGTAAGCGAAATCCTCGGTCTCGGAGCTTCAATAGCTCCTGAAGACAGTACCATCCTAGAGCGGCCCCGGCCAGCTATAGCTGGTGCCATCCCAGTTCTACAATGCCCTTGGAGAAGCTCGCCGTGTGCGGAGCGTTCCGCGTCCCGATCTGCTCGGTCGGTTCCATGAGTCGGAAGATTGAAGAAGATATCGGAGGTTCGGTTGGTGTGGGGAAAGGCGGTAGCGCCCCCCGCTACCACGGGGCCGCGATTTTCTACGCCAAGTTACGATCTTCTGCGATTTCGTACTCCTGACGGTAGCGGTTGGAGCTCGCTGGCGGCCCCGAAATGTCAATGCAAGCAGCTCACCGCCTGGTCGCAAGCCGTACTGCAAGCACACACGCCGGTCGTACTCGTCGAGATTGATCTATTCGTCGATCGTGCGCGGCTCGTTCTGCCCCGCGCCATAGGCCCGCGGCTCGCATGCGTTGCTCGACCTATGGGCGCTCGACGTTCGGCCGCGGCCAACCACTGTCCGTCGTTCGACCATAGTGCCCCGCATTAGCGACCGGGCTCCGGCGCATGACCGGTCGCTACACTGGCGGAATGGTTGGTCAGTGGCTTCAGTCCCGTGACGGTGCGCAACAGAACATAGAACACGGGTGTCAGGAAGAGGCCAAACACCGTGACGCCGATCATGCCGGAGAAGACGGCGACGCCCATAGCTCGGCGCATTTCCGAACCGGCACCGGTCGAGAGCACCAGAGGCAAGACGCCCATGATGAATGCCATCGAGGTCATCAGGATCGGACGCAGCCGCAGGCGGCTTGCCTCGATCGCTGCCCGGATCGGCGAACGACCTGCGAACTCCAGTTCGCGCGCGAATTCGACGATAAGGATCGCGTTCTTGGCAGACAATCCCACCAGCACGATCAATCCGATCTGGGTGAAGACGTTATTGTCGCCCTTCGACATCCAGACGCCGAACATCGCGGCAAGCAACCCCATTGGCACGATCATGATGATCGACAGGGGCAGGGTCAGGCTCTCATAGAGCGCAGCCAGCACCAGGAACACGAGGAGGATCGCGAGTGGAAAAACCCAGATGCCGGAGTTGCCGGCGATGAACTCCTGATAGGTCAGGTCGGTCCATTCAAAGGCGAAGCCGGGCGGTAGCACTTCGGCGGCGATGCGCGTGGCCGCTTCCTGAGCCTGGCCGGAGGAATAGCCGGGCGCTGCCGCGGCGTTGACGTCGGAGGACAAGAAACCGTTGTAACGAATCGCGCGTTCAGGCCCGGCGCTCTGGCGAATCGTCAAGAGCGCCGAGAGCGGGATCATGTCGCCGGAAGACGAGCGCACCTTCAATTGCCTGATGTCGTCGGCCCGCGCGCGGAACGGCGCGTCGGCCTGCACACGGACCGAATAGGTGCGGCCAAATTTATTGAAGTCGTTGACGTAGTAAGAGCCCAGATAGATCTGCAGCGTGTTGAAGACCTCTGTCACGGGCACGCCGAGCTGCAAGGCCTTGGTGCGGTCAATGTCGGCGAACAACTGTGGCACGTTGACCTGGAAGCTCGAGAAGACGCCGGCGATTTCCGGCGCCTTTTGCATCGCGGCCATGAACGCGTTGGTCGCCTCGTTCAGCGCGTCATAGCCGAGGCCCGCGCGGTCCTCGATCTGGAGCTTGAAGCCGCCGATGGTGCCGAGCCCGTTGACCGGCGGCGGCGGGAACATGGCGATGAAGGCCTCCTGGATCCCGGCATACTTCTTGTTCAACTCGGCCGCGATCGCGTGGCCGCTCAGCGCGGGGTCCTTGCGCTCGTCGAACGGCTTCAAGGTAGAGAACACGATTCCGGCGTTGGAGGAGTTGGTGAAACCGGAGATCGACAGGCCGGGAAACGCCACCGAGCTCTCGACGCCGGGCTGCGTCAGCGCAATGTCGCTCATCTTGCGGATGACCTCTTCGGTGCGGTCGAGCGTGGCGCCGTCGGGCAGGCGTGCGAAGCCGACGAGGTACTGCTTGTCCTGACCTGGGACGAAGCCGCTCGGCACCTGCTGGAAGAGCAGGGCGGTCAGGCCGATCAGGAGCAGATAGACGCCCATCACCGCCGCCTTGCCGGAGATCACTTTGGACACGCTGCCGCTATAATTCTCGGAGGCGCGCGCGAAGGCGCGGTTGAAGCCGCGGAAGAACCAGCCGAGCCCTTTTTCTAGAATGAGGGTAAGCCTGTCCTTGGGCTCATTGTGGCCCTTGAGCAGTAACGCCGACAATGCCGGCGACAGCGTCAGGGAGTTGATTGCGGAGATCACGGTCGAGATCGCGATCGTCAGCGCGAACTGCTTGTAGAATTGCCCGGTGAGGCCGGAGATGAAGGCGAGGGGAACGAATACGGCAATCAAGACCAGTGCGATCGCGATGATGGGGCCGGAGACCTCCCGCATTGCCTGGTAGGTGGCGTCTCGCGGCGACAGCCCGGCCTCGATGTTGCGCTCGACGTTCTCGACCACGACGATAGCGTCGTCGACGACGATGCCGATAGCGAGCACCAGGCCGAACAGGCTGAGCGCATTAATGGAGAAGCCGAACACGTACATCACGGCGAATGTGCCGACGATCGATACCGGCACGGCCAGGAGCGGAATGATGGAAGCCCGCCAGGTTTGGAGGAACAGGATGACCACCAGTACCACCAGCGCGATCGCTTCCAGCAGCGTGTGGATCACCGCCTCGATCGACGAGCGCACGAACTGTGTGGGGTCGTAGACGATCTGATAGGATACGCCCTCGGGCATGTTCTTCTTGATCTCGGCCATGGTGGCGCGGACGTGGTCGGAGATCTGGAGCGCGTTGGAGCCCGGCGCCTGGAAGATCGGGATCGCCACCGCCTGTTTGTTGTCGAGCAGCGAGCGCAGGCCGTATTCGGACGCACCTAATTCGATGCGCGCGACGTCGCGCAGCCGCACCACCTCGCCACGCGAACCGGTCTTGACCACGATGTCGCCGAACTGTTCATCACTCGCGAGCCGGCCTTCGGCGTTGACCGACATCTGAAGGTCAATGCCCTTGACGCTCGGCGAGGAGCCGACCACGCCGGCGGCGGCCTCAACGTTCTGCGCCTGGATCGCCCTCACGATGTCGCTTGCAGTCAGGCCGTGCTCGGCGGCCTTCTGCGGGTCGACCCAGACGCGCATCGAGTAGTCGCCGGCACCGTAGAGCTGGACATCACCGACGCCGTCGATCCGCGCAAGGCGGTCCTTGACGTTCAGCACCGCGTAGTTGCGGAGATACGTCATGTCGTAGCGGTTGTTTGGCGACAGCAGGTGCACGACCATGGTAAGGTCGGGCGAGCTCTTCTTGGTGATAATACCGAGCTGGCGAACTACCGCCGGCAGGCGCGGCTCGGCCTGCTGCACGCGGTTCTGCACAAGCTGTGTCGCCTTGTCAGGATCGGTGCCGAGGCGGAACGTCACTGTCAGCGTCATCGCCCCGTCGGTGGTTGCCTGGCTGCTCATATAGAGCATGTTCTCGACGCCGTTGATCTGCTCCTCGATCGGCGTTGCCACTGTCTCCGCGATCACCTTCGGATTGGCGCCGGGGTAGGTCGCGCGCACCACCACGGAGGGCGGCACAACGTCCGGATACTCCGAGATCGGCATGGCAAAGAGCGAGATCAGGCCGGCCAGGAAGATCACGATCGAAAGCACACCGGCAAAAATCGGCCGATCGATGAAGAACTTTGAGAGATTCATTGCTATGCCCCAAGCGCTGACGGTCGTTAGCGCTGCACGATTTGCCGGCTGCCGGCGTTCGATGCTTGCTGCGGTCCGCGCGAGCCCATCTCCGCAATTTCGGTCTTCAGGAGCGCGCCCGGGCGTACCCGCTGTAGGCCGTTTACGACGATGCGGTCACCGGATTTTAGGCCCCCCGTCACGATGCGGAGCCCGTCGACGGCGCCGCCGAGCGTTATTCCGCGATAGACCGCGCGGTTGTCGTCGCTGACCACCATAACGAACTTCTTATCCTGATCGGTACCGATGGCCCGCTCGTCGATCATCACCAGCGTCTGTTGCTGAGGCTGGCCCATCCGCACCCGCGCGAACTGGCCGGGGATGAGGCGTCCATCCTCGTTCTGGAATACCGCGCGGACGCGTATCGTGCCGCTCTGTCCATTGACCTGGTTGTCGATCAACTGGATATGGCCTTTGGCCGATGTGCCGCCAGAGGTGGTCATCTCGACGGGTATTTGATCAAGATTGCCGCGCTTGCCCGAACGATCTGCAATGGAATTCAGCGCCCGCAGCACGATCTCTTCGTCCGCATCGAAACTCGCATAGATCGGGTTGACAGAGACCAGAGAGGTCAGGACCGGGGAGGCAGTCCCTGCGGCCACGAGATTTCCGACGGTCACCTCGATCTTGCCGACGCGGCCATCGACGGGTGCGCGGACCTCGGTGTAGTCTAGATTGAGCTTTGCAGTCTGCAGCGTCGCCTCGGCCGCCTTCACATTTGCGATCGCTTCGCGATTGGCGTTCTCGCGCTGATCGAAATCGCGCCGCGTGACGACGGCGTTGCCGACGAGCTGCGCGCCGCGCTCGACTTCGCTCGCAGTGAAGATCGCACGCGCTTTTGCCGCCTCGAGCTGCGCACTCGCCTTATCCACTTCGGCGGCGTAGGGCGCGGGATCAATCTTGAACAGGACATCGCCGGCTTTCACCAACGCGCCCTCGGCAAAATTGGCCGAAAGGATCGCGCCAGCGACGCGTGGGCGGAGCTCGACGCGGTTGACGGCTTCGAGACGTCCAGAGAAGTCATCCCATAGCGCGGTCCGACGCGGCTCGATCACCGCGATCGTGACGGAAACGGCCTGCTCGGGTGCGGTCCCTGTGGTCGCCTGGGCCGCATGAAAATAGCGGCTGCTCGCGATCGAACCGGCCGCTGCGAGGACGCCGATGATGGCAACGCCGCTGATAACGTGTCGGAATCGGCCGGAACGGGAGGTATTGGCGGTTGGGGGCATTTGCGCGCTCCATATCTGTAGTGCTCACTACAGATATGGAGCTGGACGGCTCTCTGCAAGATACTTATGTACTGCACACTACGAAAATCTTATGTCGCAAACCGCAAGACTGGAAATCAAATAAAAGAACCACGATAAATCAGAAGGTTAGAGGATTGAACGTCGAGCGGAAAACGGCGTCGGCTTCAAGGGAGTAACGCGAATGGCCATGGGACGCCCGAGAGAATTCGACGCCGATGCCGCATTGGATCAGGCGATGGAAGTCTTCTGGAGACATGGCTATGAGGGCGCGACCATTGCCCAGCTTACCGAGGCGATGGGCATTAACCCGCCGAGCCTCTATGCGGCATTTGGAAATAAGGAAGGTCTCCTGAAGGCTGCCCTCGATCGGTACACGGCCAAACGTGCGGCCTGGATGGAGGGAGTTTTGAGCGCGCCGAGCGCCCGCGACGTCGCGGAGCGGATGCTCATGGGTACTGCAGACAGCCAAACCGATCCCGACAATCCGCCCGGTTGCCTGCTCGTGCAAGGCGGCCTTGCCTGCGGTACCGGTTCGGAGAACGTTCCCTTCGAGCTCGCGGCGCGCCGTGCACTGACCGAGGATCAGCTACGCGAACGCTTCGTCAGGGCGAAGCAGGAGGGCGATCTGAAGCAGACCGCCGACG
Organism: Bradyrhizobium valentinum; assembly: GCF_001440405.1. Taxonomy (GTDB): domain Bacteria; phylum Pseudomonadota; class Alphaproteobacteria; order Rhizobiales; family Xanthobacteraceae; genus Bradyrhizobium; species Bradyrhizobium valentinum. Next base: position 325,532 of record NZ_LLXX01000119.1, on the reverse strand, counting down.
CTGCCGCGCTGGCGCGCTATCTTTCGGCAGTGTCCGCCGGCATGGGCGTGATGGCGTCATCAGGTGCCGATCGCGAAGCGCTGCGACAGGTGGCGAACGTATCCGTCAAAGTTTTCGAAGAACAGTCGACAACGTGAGAGGTCATCTTCTTGCCGAGCCGAACTGCGCGACGGACGACGCGACGTCGATTACCTAAGGAAGAGACAGCATAGCCCGCGCTGGCTAACACAACGGCTGAAGCCACCCACCCACCAAACCACCAGCTCCCGAACCGGGTCGCCCTGCTTCGCAACAGCCACTTCTCCAGCCAGCAAGTTGCCTTGCGCGGTGATCCTCGTTGTTTCGTGCTCCCGCTGGCCCTTATTCCGCGTCAGTTGTCTTCAGAAGTTGCGCGACTTCCATCAATTTTCGGCGTAGGCGCTCATCAGCAATGCCGAAGTAGAGTTCGAGGAGCTGACGCGACTCTCGCTTCGTAACGAGTTCACTCCAATCCTGCGCTTCGGCGGTTTGCTTCGGTTCGATGGACGGTCGTTTCTTGCCTTCCATCTCGTCGAAGAACCATGTGATCGGGACGGCAAGTTGCACGGCAATGGCGTAGAGTCTTGACGCGCTGATCCGGGTTTCCCCGGCCTCATATTTTTGGATGAGCTGAGACGTCAGGCCAAGACGCCTTGCTAGTTCGTCCTGACTGAGGCCGAGGAGGTTGCGCCTAAGACGCAACCGCTTCCCCACGTGTTCGTCGACATGAGTCGGCTTCTTCGACGAGACCCTGATTTTGCCGCCGCGTTTGCTCGGCGTGCGGGATTTCGATTTCTTCTCGGAAGGTTCAGAAGGCATCAAGCACCGCGGTTGAATTCCTGCTTGGTACAATCAATGGAACTATGAACGACGGCATATCAACTCCTGGGGGGTAATATCAACTAGAATTATGTCACGCAGGTTACAAATGCGCGGATTATTAGGCCCTAAACCACAAGGTGTGAGAATGGGAGAACGTAATCCATGCAAGAGCCTCTTCCGGTATCGGGACGCCTACCCACTCAACTCAAGGTTAAATACGGTCCGGTGGACCTGCTCGGGCGGTTCTTCCTCTGGGCCGACACCGCTGCAAGGGATCGCGGAGTAACGCTTTTTTTTGCCAGCCTGAAGGATCTCATCGAAGCCAACAGGGGCAACTCCGATAGCTGGCGCCCGCTTGTGCCGGCTTTTGACGAGGCTTTGGGCGGCGTTACGCCGGAGGCAGCGTTTGTCCTGATCGGGCGGAACAAGGATGGGGAGGTCGTCGCAACACAGGCGGCGCGCATCTATGATTGGCCGGAAACGTCTCTGAAGGACGAAGCCACTTCGCTGCGAATGTTTTATGCCGATCCTGATGCCGCTTTCGCGCGCGGAGATCGCTGCGAGATCACCGCGCCGATTGCCGAGAAAATCACCGGCCGCGTCGTCTTTTCCGGTGGCATCTGGTATCGGCGTGATTTCAGAGGCAAGGACCTTGGAACCATCCTGCCGCGCATTTCGCGGGCATACGCCTTCACGCGCTGGAATAGCGATTTCACGACCGGCATGCTGGGCGATGGCGTCATCGCCGGCGGCCTGGCAGAGCGTGCCGGATACACGAAGATCGAGCTCGGCTGCATCAAACTTGTGGCGTCGCCGCTTGGCGAGATGCGTTGCGGGTTAGCCTGGATGCAGACTGACGAACTCCTCGCCGATCTCGCAGCAATCATGGATCGGGCGAATGTCCCTGTTATTGGGCCCCGCATTGCCGAGGAGGCAAATCATTGATGTCGCACGGCGAGGCAGTATGAATATCCAAACCTTTCGTCCAGAGGATTCAGAAGGGCTTGTCAAAGGGCTGTTCGGTTGCATCGACGGCCGGGACTGGGCAGGGCTTTGCGAATTTCTCCACGAGGAAGCGATCTACGAACGGCCGGGGTATGAGCCGTTCGTCGGAAAGCCGGCTATCCTGGACTTCTACCTGACGAAACGGATTATTTCGCTCGGCCAGCACCGCGTCGAGAGGGTGCTGAGCGACGGCGCAAACATTGCGTGCTGGGGCAGCTTTTCCGGCGTTGCCAAGAATGGGCGCAATCTCAGCATGCGTTTTGCAGATGTCTACCGCATCAGGGAAGGGCGGATTGATCTACGCCGGACATTCTTCGACAGCCCGGCGATCTAGGCCGGATTGTTGCTCCCTGAAGTCAAAGACCGATGCGCCGAGAAGGCATGTTCCCCCGTTTCCCTTGCAGGTGAACGGCAAGATGAGGCGCCGATAACGGCAGTGAATGCTATCGTTCTTGTCTGGCCGTCTGATCGTGGCATGCACCTCGTCCAGGCGCGGCAGTCGCGTCTCCTGGACCCGGCGGTAAATGCCTTGCACCCATTGGCCGTAGTCATAATCCGGTTGTTCTTCCATCGGCAGACCCCGCGAATTCTTCCGCCAGGTCTCGCCGTAAATCTCAAAGCCAGATCCGACATCGGTAATGGTCAGGCGGCCATCCAGGGGCTCGACAAGCATGAAGCGCGGACAAAGCGATTCAGGCAACACGTCGGCCAGCGTCGCTGAATCGTAAACCTGCTTCGAATCAATCCATTGCGTGAGAAGGGATGAAAGTGCTTCGTCCGTGTTCGCAAGTATTTCGAGCGGGAGCTCTTTGCTCGTGAACGAAGAAGGTTGCTGTTGGCTCGCAGCAATCTGCTCGGCAATGTAGGCGATCGTCTGCGCGAGGCTCGGGACCAGCTTCTCGACGAACTGGTCCGGGTGGGAAATGATGGTGCGCTCGATCCCCGTATCAGCGAGGTAGTATAGAACTGCGGCGATGCTCGTCTGGGACACCGTTTCGGGCCGAAATCGGATGCGCGCCGCATTGGGAGCGATTTTCGTGACAGCCACAAATCCCAGATTTTCGATGAGGTAGGTCAGAAAATCGAAGTCAGGAATCGAGCAGTGCAGGAAACTGCGTAAGGCCGGGGATCGAGCGTCCCATGCGCGGCCATGGTCGTCCAGAATGATTGTTTGCATGCGACCCCCACCCAACCGAGGAGCAAAGTCGTCCATCTAGCGCTCGTTATCTGGCGCAGTTGCGGCATCTTAGTGATACTCGCTCAGCTAGACATCAAAATTCGATGAACGATTGGCTTCACGCTTTCGTGACGGCAGTTTTCCTGCGATTCCGCTTCGCCTCAATCGGCGTGCCGATCTGACTGCGCGAAGTCGGGGCTGAATCAGTTCTCGGTTGCAATGAATTATTGAAGTGGCATCGGGCATCCGCCCGCGTGCGCTCCGGATGCTCCGCATCAACGAGAATTAGAAATTTAGCGCATCAACTAGAATTAGATATTGACGTCGTGTATAAACGTGTCACAACTATTGTTAGTCAAGCGTCGTGATGCAGATGGGACGCTCAAGGAGTTCGACATGCAAACGCAAAACCAGTCCGTCGTCGCAAACGGCCGTCGCCATCACGCTGCGTCGGGAGCGGCGGATAAACTTCGCAACCAGATCTGCTGCAATCACGAGCTCTCCTTTCTGATGGAGGCCCATGACGGTCTTTCGGGCGCCATAGCCGAGCGTGCAGGTTTCAAGGGACTCTGGGCATCCGGCCTGTCGATTTCGTGCTCGCTCGGCTACCGTGACGCCAACGAAGCCTCCTGGACGCAGCTCGTTGATGTCGTCGAGCGCATGGTCGACTCAACTGATCTTCCGGTGCTTGTCGACGGCGATAGCGGCTTTGGCAATTTCAACAATGCGCGCCTTCTGGCACGCAAGCTACAGCAGCGCGGCGCCGCGGGCGTCGCGCTGGAGGACAAGGGCTTTCCCAAGATGAATTCGTTCGTCGGCGATCGGCATCCGCTTGCCGATACCGGCGAATTCTCGGGCCGGCTGCGCGCTGTGAAGGATGCGGTGGGCGACGACCTGGTCCTCGTTGCACGGATCGAGGCGCTGATCGCCGGCCACGGAATGGACGAGGCCCTTACGCGCGCCCATGCCTATGCCGAGGCCGGAGCTGACGCCATCCTCATTCATTCGCGCAAGAGCGTGGCGGACGAGATCCTCGCTTTCGCCGGCGCCTGGCAGAACCGGCTTCCCGTTGTGATCGTCCCCACCAAATACTATCGAACGCCCGTCTCCGCCTATCGCGAAGCCGGTATCTCGACGGTGATCTGGGCCAACCACTCGATGCGAGCTGCAATCGCCGGGATGAGAGACATTTGCGGCCGCATTATCGCCGAGCAAAGCATCTCTGGCATCGAAGGCGAAGTCGCCACGCTCGACGAGGTTTTTGGTCTGCTGCGTTACGGCGAACTCGCTGCCGCCGAGGAGCGATACTTGCCGCAGCACAACGGAAATGGTCACGCGAAAGCGTGATCCTCCGTCCTCCATCACACACTATCCCCATAGAAACTTCCCCAACGCGGAGATCGTGCCATGCTTCATTCACCACTAGCGGCGTCAGCACCAACTCAGCTACCTGAACCTGACATCGCGCAGGTGATCCGATGGCGTGATAGTTCCTATGCGGCCGACCTCTATATTGCAGCGGTCTCGTGGCTCGATCTCTTCACCTCTCGACCAAACGCCCGCGACTGAAGCAGAGCTGCGCAGGCATTTTCAGATCAAGGAGCGGCCGACGCGAACGATGATCAGGCTCTTTGAGTCCTGGGGGCTGCTCGACAATGTTGATGGCAAGCTTCACGCTTCGGCGTCCGCGCGGCGCTATTTGAGCCGCAACTCAAGCGAGAACATTTCCTCTTACATCGCCGTCATGAAGTACAAATCGTCTGTCCGGGAGATCTACGACCTATTGCGCCTGGATGCACCTGACACGTGGCATGTCGAGCGTGGCGCCACAGTCAACTGGGACGCGCTGATGCAAACGGATGATTTCGCCGATCTGAATACGCGTGGAATGGAGGAGCGCGGGCGGATTTTTGCTCCCGACCTCGTGCGCCTGCTCGATTGTTCACAGGACACGGCCGTTCTCGATGTGGGGGGTGGGTCCGGGGTCTATTCCGCGCATCTGCTCAACCGATATCCCACTCTATCGGCGACGATCTTTGAGCGTCCCCCGGTCGACCAACTCGCCACGCGATGTCTCGCCGAGCGCAAGCTTACGGCAGCTAGAGCGCGTGTGATCGCTGGAGATATGTTTGTCGATCCATTTCCGCAAACCGCTTCTCTCCATCTCTATTCGCATGTCCTTCACAATTGGGGACCGGAAAAAGTGCGGATGCTGCTGGATAAATCCTACCAAAGCTTGCTGCCTGGAGGTCGGGTGGCCGTTTATAGCTGCCACCCGGACGACCGAGGCGGTCCTGCGCCGGTCGCAGAGGCAGAATATTCAGTCCTGCTGACCACCAGCTATGAGGGCTGCTGCTACAGCTTCGAGGACATGCGGTCCCTCATGGAAGGCGTCGGCTTTCAGCACGTCGACTATCGCAGGTCGATTTGCAACCGAAGTCTCATCACGGCGCGAAAGCTCGCCAGCAGCTCCAACTGAACAAGAACTCTATCTAAGCAAGATCGCTATCTGAAAGCGTCTTGCCTGATCCTGCTGCCGTCGACGTTGACGGCAGCAAACGCTGCGCCTTGTCTGGCGCGGGGAGAAAAATATCGCCTGTCGGGAGGAAACCTCAAATGACTATGTCAACAACGACACTCTTGGGTCTTCTGAAGCAGCAGAAGTACGAGTTTTTCTCCGGGGTACCCTGCTCGAATTTCGCCGATCTGTTCCAGCAGGTATCCTTGGATGGCGATATCACGTCGGTCCCGGCGGCGAGCGAAGGCAGCGCGCTGGCATTTGCCGTCGGCGCGGCACTGGCGGGGCGACGAAGCGTCGTCGCCCTCCAGAATTCCGGACTTGGAAACATTGTCAATCCGCTGACATCGCTGGTGCAGGTTAACTGCATTCCGACACTGCTTCTGATCTCCGTGCGGGGACATACCGACGAACCCGAGGACGAGCCGCAGCATCGCATTATGGGCGCCAGTACCCACGCATTGCTCGATCAATTGGCAATCCCATGGAGCGAGTTCGACGGGACGCCGCAGGGCTTCATGGCGACTCTCCTGAGGGCTGAAGAGGCATTCCAGCGATCGATCTCGTTTGCGATTTTGGTCCGGAAAGGTCAGCTATCGGCGAGCCTCGGCGTCGTCGTCAACGGTGAGCAACAGCTAGAGGGCTATTCGCTCAGCGTCGGATGCGCTCTCGAAATCATCAGCGAAGCCCTGCGTCCGACCGATCTCGTCGTCTCAACGACCGGGTTCATCTCCCGGGAGTTATTTCGCTTGAGCGATCGTCCGGAGAATTTCTACATGCAGGGATCGTTGGGCCATTGCAGCGCGGTTGCTGCGGGGGTCGCGCTCGCGCATCCATCGCGTCGCGTGGTCGCGCTGGATGGCGATGGCGCGGTGCTGATGCATATGGGGGTGTTATCCACGATCGGGTACGCGTCCCCCCGAAATTTCCTGCACATCGTGCTCGATAACGAAGGCTACGTTTCGACCGGAGGGCAGGAGACCACCTCGGTGACTTCCTCGCTGGAAGCCGTCGCCGTGGCCTGCGGGTACCGCGCGGTCAGCCGGTGCGTAACCAGTGCCGAATTGGGTGAGGCAGTCGCGCGAAGCCTGTCGACCGAAGGGCCGCACTTCCTGCTCTGCAAGGTCAATCAATCACATTCGCGCTCGCTACCCCGGGTTACGTCGCGTCACACGCCGGAGGAGAACAAAGAAGCGTTCCAGATCGCGCTGAACCAACCGCGGGCTTTCCATCTGAAGGCCGCACCGGCGGGAGTGGCCCGGTGAAACATCAGGCGGTCAATATGCTGACCAGCTTCCGCGGCCTCTCATTCGTCATCATTATTTGGAGCACGAACTGGCTTGCGATCAAGAATGTCTTGCAGTCTTCGCCGCCGCTGTTTTTCACCGGCATCTGTTTGCTCGGCGGCGCCATCGGGCTCGGTGCTGTCCGCCTGTGCCTCGGAAATCCACTCCAGCGCGGTTGTGAAGGGAAGGGCAGGCTTGTCGCGGTGGGTATCCTTCAAATGGCCGGAGGCCTCGGGCTGGGCCTGGTCGGCTTGCAGTATCTCGATGTCGGCACCAGCGCCCTGATCTTCTATACGATGCCCTTGTGGCTCGTCACGATCGAATGGACGATCGATCGCCAAATGCAATCGCTGCTCGATGTTATCGCACTGACCTGCGGCATGCTTGGTCTCGGGATGCTGGCATCGGGTACGATTCTCGTGGCGACATCTCATGGCATCCTGGGCCTCGCATTGCTTTCGATGTCAGCTTTCAACTGGGCGCTGCGAACATGGATCCATAAATGCACCCCCGGCGACATCAACGTGTGGACCCGTGCCGTCTTTCAATTGGCGACCTCAGGGGCAACTGTCATCGTTGCGTCGCTGCTGCTGGAACGTCGGCTTGACTGGGCTCAATTGCCGATACTCACCTGGCCCCTCGCATTCAACTTGATCGTGGCGACTGGATTGGCATTCGTCGCTTGGTACCGCGCGCTCAGCCGCATGTCCTCGCAGATCGCTTCTCAGAGCCTCATGCTCATCCCTGCCGTCGCGCTGGTTGCGGCTGCCGTTTTGCAACGTGAGACGTCTACGACGTGCGTCGTGGTCGCCTGTGTCCTTATGAGCGTCGGCGTCACCACCGCAAGTTGGCGTTCAAGGGCGCCGATCCCTGTGAGTACGGTCTCACGCGCCCTGAAACCTGCGATTGGCAGGGAACATCACATGGAGCCCGGCGATGTTGGATTCGACACGTCTCTATCACCCGATGAAGATCGCAGGAGAGGATGTCCTTGCGGATTCGTCCATCGATGTGCGGAATCCTTTTACCGATCAGGTAATAGCTGCGGTGCCGCAGGCGCGTCCCGAGCACGTGCGGCGCGCCTTCGCGATCGCCCGGGTATTCCGTCCCAGGCTCACAAGGCGTGAGCGGGCGCGGATCCTCTTCGCTACAGCGGAGGCGATCGAAGCAAACCGGGACCGGCTTGCGCATCTCATTACATCGGAGAGCGGTCTATGCCTGAAAGACGCGCTGCATGAAACCGCGCGGGCCCAGGATGTCTGGTCATTCGCAGCGCAGGCAGTGCTCCAGGACGATGTCGCGGTTTACGCGGGCGATATCGGAGGGGGCGCGCAGAGCAGGCGCATATTCGCGACCAGGACGCCGCTCCTTGGTGTAATCTCGGCGATTACCCCCTTCAACCACCCCCTGAATCTCGTGAGCCATAAGCTCGCTCCAGCGATCGCGACCAACAACAGGGTCGTGCTGAAGCCGGCGGAGGCTACTCCTTTGACCGCGCTTGCTCTTGCCGAGCTACTTTATGAAGCGGGACTACCGCCGGAAATGTTATCAGTGGTCACCGGCGATCCGCGCTCGCTGGGAGACGCGATGATCAATGACCCGGACATCGACCTGGTGACGTTTACGGGATCGGTGAGCGCCGGAAAGAAAATCGCCGAACGGGTGGGATACAGAAGGCTGGTGCTCGAGCTCGGCGGCAATGATCCTCTGATCGTAATGGGTGACGCCGATCTGGACCGCGCAGCCCGGTTGGCGGTGCAGGGTGCGACCAGAAATTCCGGGCAACGCTGTACCGCCGTCAAGCGGGTCTTGGTCGTCGATGATGTCGCCGATCGCTTTGCCGAAGCGACCCTCTCTCTGATGAAGCGCCTCAGGACCGGAGATCCCATGGACCCCAACACGGACGTGGGGACGGTCATCAACGCGAGGGCGGCGTCGATAATAGCCGGGCGCGTCGACGCCGCAATTGAAGGCGGCGCCCGCCTGCTGCTCGGCAATACTCCGGAGGGCGCGCTTTACCCGCCGACGCTGCTGGACCATGTCCCGCCCGATCGCGAGCTGGTGCGCGAAGAGACCTTTGGTCCTGTCCTGCCGATCATTCGGTGCCCGGATGATGTCGAACACATCATCGCCATTGCAAACTCGACGGCTTTCGGTCTTTCGGCGGCGTTGTGCACAAACCGGCTCGATTACATCACCCGCTTCGTCGATGCCCTCGACGTCGGCTGCGTCAACGTATGGGAAGTTCCGGGATACCGGACGGAGCTGACGCCGTTCGGCGGCATCAAGGATTCCGGCCTCGGCCATAAAGAGGGCGTGCTGGAGGCCATGAAGAGCTTTACGAATATCAAGACCTACTCGCTGCCGTGGTGAGGCAAGCCTCAATCCAGGAGTTTGGACGCGGCCGCTTCATCAGTGACCAGGACCTGGCAAATGCCCGCCAACAGGCCGGCGCGAATAATGGGGACCTTGTGCTCGCCGCCGGCCGCGAGAATCCGATGCCTGATCTGAAGCACGTGGTCGATCGGCGGATTGATCGTCCGCTGCACCAGGGGGTGGCGAAGCGGCTTGCCGGCTGAATCGAGGTAGTGACCGCAAATATCCCCGACGGCGCCGGCTTCGAGCAACGAAGCCCAGGTTTCGCGAGAAATGACCTCGTATTCGAGTGCCTTTGATTGCTCGGAGAGGTCGATCGCGCTCAACAGTGCCACGTCGAGGGAGGGCACCATGGCGAGCACGGAACGAACAGGTTCACTCGCGACGAGGATATCCCTTAGCTCGGCAGTCTCGGCGAACATCGGCGCGGTCAGATAATAGCATCGCGCGCCGAGCGCCCGGGCAATCATCGTCGCATTGTCATACGGATTGATCGGCGCGCTTTCGGCCAACCCGCCGGACATCAGCACCACGCGGGTGCCGTCTCCAGATCGCTGCGGCAGGTTTTGGGCTGCGGCATTGATGGTGCCTCCCCAGGTGATTCCCAGCGAACCCGATGGCGGAAGACACGCGGCGACGTATCGCGCGGCGGCGGCCCCGATGAAAGAACGCACGTCGGTCCCACCCATGGGGACCGGGACCACGATCGCGTGACGCAGATCAAATTTGTGGACCAGCTTTTCTTCAAGTTCGGTGCGCTGGCCGGCCGGATCGGCGATCGTGATTTGAACGAAGCCGCTTTCCCGTGCCTCGCCGAGGATCCGGTTGACGCGCTTGCGCGTCATCTTCAGCCGCTGCGCGATCGCGTCCTGGGTTTGACCTTCGCGGAAATAGTACCAGCAGATCTTGGCCACCAAAGCTGCGTCGGCTCGGCCATCGCCGGATTCGCCTTCGTTTGGTGCCGCTTGCGTGCCTCGAATCAACATCCTCTCCGATCCGCTTCAGGAATCCGCTGTTTGCCTGCTTCCGGGGTGGAATGGCAACTCTTCATACTTTTCCACAGTATATGTCAGTTGTGCACAAATGTGCCTTGATCGTCACAAATGTGTTAAGGGGAGCATCTATCTGTGCGCCGAGCTTGGAAACGGGAGATAATCCATGCGTCGGCTGATCGTCGGATCACTATTGTTGTGCGGCTGGGCAACGTCCGCCTTCGCGCAATTTTCCGACAACAAAATCGTCATCGGCGTGATGGGGGATCAAAGCGGAGTCGTCGCCGATGTCGGCGGACCCGGATCGATCCTGGCTGCCCGCATGGCGGTCGAGGACTCGGGCGGAGCCGCTGGCGGTGTCCCGATCGAGACCATCACTGCTGACCATCAGAATAAGCCCGACGTCGCGTCGGCGATTGCCCGCGAATGGTTCGACCGGCGTGGTGTCGATGTCATGGTCGACCTGCCGCATTCCGGTGTGGTCTTCGGGTTGATGGCGATTGCCACCGAAAAAAAGCGTTCCCTGATGATATCCGGCGCTGCAAGCGTGGAGATAACCGGAGGGCGCTGCTCCCCCTTTGCTACGCACTGGACTGATGACACCTACTCGCTCGCGCGCGGGACCGCCGCCGCCCTGATGCAGCAGGACCTGAAGTCCTGGTATTTTCTCACCGCGGACTATGCATTCGGCCACGATCTCGAAAAGGACGCCGCGCGCGTCGTCGAGGAACGCGGAGGCAAGGTGATCGGAAGCGCTCGCCACCCCCTGAGCACGCCCGATTTCTCCGCGCTTCTGCTGCGCGCGAAATCCTCGCAAGCGCAGGTGGTCGCTCTGGCGAGCGCTGGCGCTGACACCGTCAACGCCATCAAGCAGGCTGGCCAGTTCGGCATCATGCGCGGTGGGCGGCGCGTTGCGGCTCTCCATGCATTCGTCACCGACATCAACAGTGTCGGCCTCGAAGCGGCCCAGGGCCTGATCATCACCACCGGCTTTTACTGGAATGACACTGATGGGACGCGCGCTTTCTCGGAGCGCTTTTTCAAAGCGCATGGACGCATGCCGACCCGTGAGCAAGCCGGCGTCTATACGGGCGTGCTGCACTACATCAAGGCCGCCAGCAAAGCGAAGACTGACGATGCCGCTCTCGTGAACACGGAAATGCGAAAGCTGCCCGTCGATAGATTCGGTCGCCAGGTCCACATCCAGGAAAACGGTCGCGTCATCTACGATCTCGGTGTTTATCGTGTGAAGACCCCGGCCGAGAGCAAGGCTCCGTGGGACTATTATGAGCGTATCGCCACAGTCCCGGCCGACACCGCTTTTCGCTCCATCGATACTGCGGGCTGCGCCGCTCCGAGCGTTCGATGACGACCATCCTTCTAGATCATCCGCAGCGGGCAGCCGCGCCGATTGCCTCGGCTGACCGAGAACGCGCTGCAACATCGCTGCTGACCGCCCGCGACCTGACGGTTCGCTTCGGTGATTTCGAGGCGCTTCGCGGTGTTTCGATCGATCTCGACACAAGGTCGGTTCATGCGGTGATCGGGCCCAACGGGGCGGGCAAGACCACGCTATTCAACGTGATCAGCGGCTTTATGAAGCCAACCGCCGGTCAGGTTCGTCTCAACGGTGCGAATGTGACTGCGGCCTCACCGAACCGTCTTGCGCGGCTCGGGCTCGCCCGGTCGTTTCAGATATGCTCGATTTTCCCAAATCTCTCCGTAGCCGATAATATCCGCACGGCGCTCGCGCTGAACGTGCGGGGTCTGCAGCTCCTGCGCGGCCGTTCGCGACGGGACGAAAATGAAGCAAGGGTCCGCCATCTTCTCGATCAAGGCGGGCTGATGGACGAAAGCGAACGCCGGGCCGCGGATCTGCCCTATGGTCGCCGGCGACTGCTTGAGATCGTCACGACGATCGCGATCGCGCCGAAATTTCTGCTGCTCGACGAGCCGACTGCGGGTCTGGCGCGGGAAGACATCGCGCCGGTCGCAGGCCTGATCAAGACGGTCGCCGCCACCTGTGGCGTCCTTCTGGTGGAGCACAATCTGCAGGTCGTGAAAAGTCTGGCAGCGAAGGTCACGGTGCTCGCGGAAGGATCGGTCCTCTGTGAGGGCAGCTATGATGAGGTCGCACGCGACCCTCGCGTGATCAACGCCTATATCGGGGCCGAGCGTCGTGCCTGAGGCGGTTTCGCTGCATCTCTCGCACGTGCAGGCATGGTATGGCGATTCTCAGGCGCTGTTCGGCGTCACCTTCGCGGTTCGGCCGTGCGAGGTGACCTGTCTGGTCGGTCGCAATGGTGCGGGCAAGACAACGGTCCTTCGCGCCATCATGGGTCTACTGCCGCGACAAACCGGCAGCATTATCCTGTCCGGGCGCGAAGCAAGCGGAATGCGTCCATATGAGCGTACCCGGTTCGGCATCGGCTATTGCCCCGAGGAGCGGGCGATCTTCTCCAGCCTCACCGTCGATGAGAATCTTGCCCTTCCTCCAGCGGTCAGCGCCGCAGGCGTGGCCAAGGCTGATATCCTCGCGATGTTTCCGAATCTTCGCACAAGGGGACGCCACTACGGCGACCAGCTTAGCGGCGGCGAGCAGCAGATGCTCGCCATCGGCCGGATTTTGCGCACGGGCGCGCAGACCCTTCTTCTGGACGAACCCACCGAGGGATTGGCACCGGTCATTGTGAGGCAGATCGAGCATGCGCTGATCGAGCTCAAGCGCCGCGGCTACACGATCCTGCTAGTGGAGCAGAACATCGATTTCGTCCTGCATCTCGCCGATCGGGTGGTGGCGATCGAAAACGGTGTGGTTGTGGACGACCTCGAAACCCGAGGCGGCGAGCACGTCAAGGCTCGGCTCCTCGAACGTCTTACACTGTGATTCCCGCATGATGGACCTCATCCTCGGCTACCTTACGATCGGCCTCGTCAACGGCTCGTTCTATGCGCTGCTTAGTCTTGGGCTCGCGCTTATCTTCGGCCTCCTCAACATTCTCAACATGACGCATGGCGTGCTCTACATGATGGGCGCTTTTGCTGCATGGGCCGGTTCTCGATATCTCGGATTGGGCTATTTCGGAGGGCTGGTTTTCGCGCCGCTCTGCGTAGCTGCCTTCGGCATCATCCTGGAACGTTCATTGCTGCGTCGAACCTACGGCCTCGATCCGCTCTACGGATTCATGCTGACGTTCGGCACGGCGATGATCGTTCAGGGCGGCTTCCAAGCCTATTTCGGTTCGACCGGACTTCCCTACGCCCCGCCGGATTGGTTATCCGGCGGGCTGGATCTCGGCGTTCTGTATTTCCCTGCATACCGACTTTGGGTCGTCGCCGTGGCGCTTGTCGTATGTGTGATCGTCTGGATCGCCATTGCGCGCACGCGTCTTGGCTCTGTTCTGCGCGCGTCGTCCGAAAATGCAGCTACCGCCGAAGCACTCGGCGTCGGCGTGCCTCGCGTCTTCGCCGCCACTTTCGCCCTGGGCGCCGCGCTCGCAGGACTGGCAGGCGCGCTTGCCGCGCCGATCTACCAGGTCAGCCCGCTGATGGGCTCGGACATCCTGCTCGTCGTATTTGCAATCATCGTTATCGGCGGCATGGGTTCGATCGGGGGCACCATCGTCTCGAGCTACGCCCTCGCACTGATCGAGAGCCTTACGCAGGCGCTGCTCCCGCAGGCGGCAAGCTTCATCGTCTTCGCCTTCATGTGCGTTGTGCTTTTACTTCGGCCGCAGGGGCTGTTCGGCATTTCGGTGGTCAGATCCCACGAATTCCTGGCGGCGCGGCTTCCGTGGATTGAACCCGCGGATAAGGAAACCGCCGCCAAACGCCTGACCGGCATGGTGCCGGTGCTCGCCGCTGTCGCCGCGCTGTTGGCCCTGCCGATGCTGCTTTATCCCGTCTATCTGATGAAGATCTTCTGTTTCACCATCTTCGCCGCTTCATTCAACTTCCTGCTGGGATTTGCCGGCATCATGTCCTTCGGCCAGGCGGCCCTGTTCGGTACTGCGGCCTATCTTACGGCGCATGCGGCAAGGGAGTGGGCGCTACCGCCGGAAGCTGCGATCAGCGTCGGGATAGCGGCGGCGCTCGTTCTCGGACTGGTCATGGGCATCTTTGCGATCAGGCGCCGGGGCATCTATCAGGCCATGATTACGCTGGCGATCGCGCAGATGGTCTATTTCGTCTATGTGCAAGCCAGTTTCACCCATGGCGAGGATGGGATCCAGTCAGTCCCCCGCGGCATGTTGCTGGGGTTGATCGACCTTCGCGACGACACCAATGTTTACTGGCTCTGTGCTGCCGCCATGCTTGGCGTGCTATTCGGCCTGAGACGTCTCATCAACTCCCCATTCGGGATGATGTTGATCGCCATTCGCGACAATGAGCGCCGGGCTCTCTCGCTGGGGCACAACGTCGACGCGTACAAGCTCGCGGCATTCGGCATCGCCGCCTTCTGCGCCGGCGTCGCCGGCTCCATGAGCGCTGTTGTCTTCCAGTTGGCCACCTTGTCCGGCGTGCATTGGCACCTCTCGGGCGAAGCTGTGCTGATGGCGTTGATCGGCGGTATCGGCACATTCAGCGGGCCTCTCATTGGTGCCGCCGTGCTGGTGACGATGCAGCATTTCCTGTCACCCTTCGGCGCCTGGATCGTGGCAATTCATGGAGCCGTCTTTGTTCTTTGCGTCCTGCTGTTTCGCGACGGGCTATTGCCCCATGCCCAAGCGCTTGCCGCAAATCTTCGCCGGCCAGATGCACGGCCGAAAGCTGTCGGGGCCCCGCAGGCTGTGGAGGCTATCGGCCAATGAATGCCATAGCAGATAACCAGGGGCTGGCACTCGTTTCGAATAGCAAGCGATTGAACGAACTCTCGGCTCGCACGATCGTTGCTGCGATCCGCGATCGCCGGCTAACGGCGACGTCCGTAATGGAAGCTTGCCTGGAGCGGATTGCTGTTCGCGAACCGCAGGTGAAAGCCTGGAGCTTCCTGGATGCCGATCTGGCACGGAAACGCGCGCGGGTGGCAGATGAATGGCAGGCCGCGGGACTCCCGCTCGGTCCGCTGCATGGTCTGCCAGTAGGCGTGAAGGATGTGTTCGATACCAGCGACATGCCGTCCGAATACGGCAGCGCAAGCTTGCGTGGGCGCCGGCCGACCGAAGACGCGGATGCCGTCAGCGTGCTGCATCGGGCCGGGGCGCTAATCGTCGGCAAGACCAGCACATCCGAATTCGGAATGTATCATCCCAGCCCGACGCATAATCCCCTGGATCTGTCGCGCTCACCGGGCGTGTCGTCGGCGGGGTCTGCGGCGGCCGTCGTCGATCACATGGTTGCGCTGGCGCTCGGCACTCAGCACACGGCATCCACGACACTGCCAGCTTCGTTTTGCGGTGCGTTCGCCTTCAAACCGTCGCTCGGCTTCACGAGCATGCGGGGATCGAACGTGCTGGTCTCCCGCATGGCGCACGTCGGCCTGCTGGCCCGGTCTGTCGACGACCTCGCGCTGTTTGCCGGCGCGTTCGATCGCAGGCTCGCTGAGGTCGAAACACTGCGACATCCGCCCAGGCTCGGTTTTGCCCGCGGGCCGGGCTGGGACCTCGTAAGTCCCGACGCGCGTCAGGCTCTCGATCGCCTGGTCGACGGATTGCCTGCAACCGTGGCCACGGTCGATCTTCCCTGCGAATTCGATATGGCGCTTGAGGTCGTGCACGGCCTTCTGAACGCTCATCTGGCATATCGCTTCAGTGCCTTGCCGGAAGAAACGTTCCGCAGCTTCTGCCCTCCACTGCAGGAGGGCATCGTTGCCGGGCGTGCGTTGAGCGCCGCAAATTATCTCGAACTCGAGGCCATGGCCGACAGACTCAACGCGCTGGCCGCGGCGTTGTTCTGCGATCATGACGCCTTGATCACGCTCTCCGCACCAGGAGAGGCCACGCGCCTTGAGCAGGGACCGGGCTCTGGCGCCATGTCGATGCCCTGGAGCCTGTGCGGACTACCAACCGTGTCGCTACCGCTGCTGCGCGGGATGAATGGCATGCCGATCGGCGTTCAGCTCGTTGGTCGCCAGGGCGGCGACCGCAATCTTCTGCGCGTGGCGGCGTGGCTCACAGATGCAACAACCCTCAACGATGTCCTCCCATGAACAAACCTGATCGAATCCTGACCGACGTCGCGTCCTATCGCGCGGAGAGACCTCTGGTGAGAGTGAATGGACGCGCCTATGCGTGGCCGAAACATCCGGCTGTCGTCATCTGTTTCGACGGCTGTGATCCAGCCTATATCGATGCTGCCAGCGCCGCCGGGGCCATCCCTGCCATCGACCGGATGCGGCGCGAAGGCTTTGCCGCCTCCGCACTCGCGGCAATGCCGACATTCACCAACCCCAACAACGTGTCCATCGTCTGCGGTGTGCCGCCCGCCGTTCATGGCGTCTCCGGAAATTTCTATCTCGACCGCGACACCGGCGCAGAAATCATGATGGTAGACGCCACTCCCGTGCGCGCGCCGACTATTCTGGCAGCGTTCTCGCAAGCGGGAGCCAAGGTTGCCGCCGTTACTGCCAAAGACAAGCTGCGCAGGGCCCTGGGTCATGGGCTCGACGGCATCGCTTTCTCTGCCGAGAAAGCCGACGAGGCGACCGATGCGGAGAATGGCATCTCCGCAATTGGTGCCCTGGTGGGACGGGGAGCGCCAGACCAGTATTCCGCCGATCTTTCCTTGTTTGTGCTCGATGCCGGAATTCGCCTGCTTGAAACCCGCCGGCCAAACCTGATGTATCTGTCGCTTTCCGACTATGTGCAGCACAAGCATGCACCGGATGCGCCCGAAGCGACCGCCTTCATGCGCGCGGTGGACGAGCGGCTCGGAAGGATGATCGCGCTCGGCGCCTGCCTCGGGATTGTCGCCGACCATGGCATGAACGACATGGCCCACCCGAGCGGCGAGCCGAACGTCGTCTATCTCGGCGATCTGCTGGATGCCGCCTTCGGTGCCGGCGCAACCCGCGTCATCTGCCCGATCACCGATCCCTTCGTGCGTCACCATGGCGCTCTGGGCGGCTTTGTCCGTGTCCATCTGCAACGGACGGAGCCTTCCAGCACCGCGGTGTTGAACTTCATCCGGCAGATTCCAGGCGTCTGTATGGCCGCCCCGCGTGAGGAAGCATGCCTGCGCTTCGAATTGCCGGAAGATCGCGAAGGTGACATCGCCGTGGTGGCAAGGTCGGGCGTCGCCCTCGGCGGCCATGCCCGCGACCACGACATTTCGCAGCTATCGGGCGAGCGGCTGCGTTCTCATGGCGGGCTCGCCGAACAGGTGGTGCCGTTCATCCTCTCTCACCCGCTGAAGGCCGGACGGGTTGAGAGCGGGGCAGGGAAACCGCTCCGCAACTACGATGTCTTTTCAGTCCTGCTCAACGATATGAAAGTCTGACTATGCCTCGTGCTATCCTCGTCATCCTCGATGGTCTGCGCCGCGATCTCGTGACGCCGCAGGCCACGCCCCGTCTTGCCGCCTTCGCCGAGCGTTCCGAGCAGTTCGCCGCCCATCGCACGGTGTTTCCGTCCTGCACGCGGGTGGTTTCGGCGAGCCTGGCGACCGGTTGCTATCCCGCGCGCCACGGCTTGCAGGGCAACACCATGGCGCTAATGGAAAACGGGCGTCTCGTTCGGCACGACGCGGGTCGCCCCGACTTCCTCCAGCACAAGCGGCGCGTCACCGGCCGCGCGCTGGCCGTGCCAACTTTGGCCGAGCGCTTAACGGACAGCGGTGGTGCCATCATCTTCAGCAACGTTTCGCCAGGAGCGGCCTATGCGCACGATCCGGATGGATTTGGGCGGGTCTATCATCGCGCCGGATCATTCGGCCGCGCCCGCGTCCCGCTACCGGAAGACGAGCAGCTTCGCGTCACGCTGGATGTAGAAGGCGACCAGGCAATGACCGAACGCTTCATCCGCGAAGCAGTGTTGCCTCCGTCCGATCCGCCTGCGCTTGCGGTGCTTTGGCTCGGCGAGCCGGACGCCACGCAGCACGCCTTACCCATGGGATCGCCCGGTCATCTTGCGGTGTTGCAAGAGGCGGACCGCAATGCCGGGCGCGTCATGGACGCGGTGGCCACGCTCGCCGACAAGGACGATGTTCTCCTTCTGATAGGATCAGATCACGGCCATCAGACGGTCACCGGCGTCATCGACATCGACGAAGAACTGGTCACCGCCGGATTGAAGGAGAGCCTTGAATCGACCGATGTGGTCGTCGCCTCGAACGGCACCTCCGCGCTGCTCTACGTCCATCCGGATTTTGTCGCGCGCACGCCGTTGGTCGGCGACTTCCTCGCCAATCGGGAATGGGCGGAAACCGTCCTCGACGGCAGTGCGCTGGCGTCGGTCGGGCAGGGCCCGGATCACGGCCTCGCTTTTGCGGTCTCGATGCGCGCGAGCGATGAGCCCAATGCCTACGGCGTCGCTGGCACCAGCCTCGTCGCGGAGCGTGCCGGTAACAAGGCAGATATCCTTGGCAGCGGCCAGCACGGTGGCCTCGGTGCAGGCGAGCAGGCGCCCTTTCTAATGATCAGAGGTGCGCACTTCATCCATGGCGTGGCAAGGCAGGAGCCCTCCTGCATCACCGACATCGCGCCAACCATTCTCACGCATCTCGGGCTTCCCGCCTCCGGAATGGATGGGCGCCCGCTGCAGGCTGTTCGGGGAGGTCGCGATGGCTGAGATCGAACTGCGCCGCATCGAGAAGAGCTACGGCGAAACCGCTGTTGTGAAAGGCGTGTCGCTGAGCATTCGCGATGGGGAATTTCTTACCTTGGTGGGTCCCTCCGGATGCGGGAAATCGACCTTGCTGCGGATCATCGCCGGGCTGGAGGCGCAGGATAGCGGTGAGGTCATGGTGGCCGGCCGCTGCGTGGACGACAAGCGTCCCAAGGAGCGCGACGTCGCCATGGTATTCCAGTCGTACGCGCTCTATCCCCATCTTAGCGTGTTCGACAACGTTGCCCTTCCGCTGCGAACGCGGCGCCTGAGCTTCGCCCAGCGGCTGCCATTTGTAGGCCGTGCCGTGCCGGGACGCGGCGGCATTGAAAAGGTGATCCGCGCCGAGGTCGAGCAGGCAGCTTCCATGCTCGACATCGCCCATCTGCTGCATCGCAAGCCGGGCCAGCTTTCCGGCGGCCAGCGCCAGCGTGTCGCGCTGGGCCGCGCGATGGTGCGGCATCCCGCCGTGTTCCTGATGGACGAGCCGCTGTCCAACCTTGACGCCAAGTTGCGGGTGCAGATGCGCGCAGAAATCACCGCGCTGCATCGCCGCCTGGGCGTCACCTTCGTCTACGTGACCCACGATCAGGCAGAAGCGATGACGATGTCCGATCGCGTCGCCGTGATGACGGCCGGCGAATTGCTTCAGGTCGGCCAACCGGAGCAGCTTTATCGGGACCCGCAGGACTTGCGGGTCGCCGAGATGATCGGCAGCCCAAAGATCAACGTGGTTTCTTGCGACCATTGGATATCTTTGGGTGCGTCGCTTCCTCCAGGCATCGATGGCAACACGACGCACCTCGCGTTTCGTCCAGAGGCCGTCGGGATAGCCGCGTCTGGGGATAGAAGACTCAATGGCGTCGTCACTAGCGTCGAGAATCTTGGCTCTGATATCTTCCTGAACGTGGCGCTTGCAGACGGATGCGGCGCCGTCGTGGTGCGCACGCATCCCGACATATCGCGTTCGGAACCGGGCCGTCCGGTCGGTCTTCAGATCGACCCAGCGAGCTTGCTGCAATTTGACGGCGCGGGCATGCGCCTGCGCCAGGCCGAGCAGGTAGAGGCCGCAGCGTGAAAACTCCCGACCAGGATCGCCAACGCAGGGTCGATGCGAAAGCAAGCTTCGCGAAGAGATCGGGAGAGCATGGGGTTGGCTGGCTCGCCGTATCACCGGCCTTGCTGCTGCTGGTCGGCCTTCTGTTCGGTCCGGCTGCGGCGGTGGTGCTTTTCTCCCTGACGGACTGGCAGCTCGGATCATTTACTTTTCATTTCATCGGTGTTGCGAACTTCAGAGCCCTGTTCACGGACCCGACCTTCTGGAAGGCATTGACCAATACGCTGGTTTATGCGGCCATCGTCGTGCCGGGCACGGTGCTGCTGGGTCTCGTCGTGGCTCTGCTCATCGAGGCCAGTCCGGGCCTGCGTGGCTTCTACAGAGCCGCGCACTTCCTTCCTGTGATGTCCACAATGTCGGCCATGGCGATCGTCTGGGGCACCATGCTGCATCCTACGATCGGCCTCGTGAACCGCGGCCTGGGCGCGGTGGGGATTTCGGGGGTGAACTGGCTTCGCGACGAGCGTACGGCGCTGCTCGCTCTGGCCTTGATCGGCATATGGCAGGGCCTCGGTTTTGCCATGGTGCTGTTCGTATCCGGCCTGAAGGCCGTCCCGCAGCAGCTCTACGACGCCGCCGCCATCGACGGCGCCGATGGCGTTCTGGACCGGTTGCGTTTCGTGACGCTGCCCATGCTGGGACCGGTCACCATGTTCGTCGTCATCCTGACGGCCAAGAGGTCCTTCGAGGTATTCGACAGCGTTCGCGTCCTGACCCAGGGCGGGCCGAACTATGCGTCCGAGGTGCTGCTGCATCGGCTCTACACCGAGAGCTTCGATTTCCTGCGTATGGGATATGGCGCAGCGCTCACCGTGATCTATCTCGCAATCATTGTGCTGCTTACGCTGACACAGGCGCGGCTCCTCGAACGGCGGGTCCATTATTCATGATCGCCCGCTTTCCATACCGGCGGTTCGCTGGCCGGATTGCTCGGCATGCAATTCTGATTCTCACCGCCGCCTTTGCGCTGCTGCCGTTCGTCTGGATGGTGAGCCTGTCGCTCAAACCGCCGGAAGAGATATTCCAGGCCGATTTCCACCTTTGGCCGACGGCCTTTCATGGGGTCGAGAACTACCGCGTCGCGCTAACTGCGGCGCCGATGTTCCGCTTCCTGCTAAACGGGTTGCTGGTGTGCACGGCGATCTTCGCGCTGCAGCTCCTGGTCTGCATTCCCTGTGCCTATGCACTTGCGAAGCTGCGGTTTCGCGGCAGGGACACCTTGTTCTCCGCCGTGCTGGTCGGCCTGCTGCTGCCGCCTCAAGCTCTCGCCATTCCGCATTTCGTCCTGTTGAACGTGTTTGGGCTCCTGGACACCTATGCCGCGCTGATCCTGCCGTGGGTGATCTCTACTTTCGGCATTTTCCTGCTGCGGCAATTCTTTCGGTCCATACCCGACGAGATCATTCACGCAGCCCGCCTCGACGGGCTCGGCGAGTTCGAGATCATCTGGCGCATCATGATCCCCATGACCACGCCGGCGCTGGCCGCCTTTGGCATTTTCTCGATTGTAGCCCACTGGAACGACTTGTTCTGGCCGCTCATCGCGGTGCGCAGCGCGGAGATTTCCACGCCCGCGCTCGGCATCCTGCTCTTTCGTGACGATGAAGCCGGGCAGTTCCTCGGACCGCTGATGGCCGGCGCCGTGATTATCGTAGCCCCACTCCTCGTTGCATTCCTGATCGCGCAGCGCCGGTTTATCGACGGCCTCGCCGTAACGACCATGAAGTAATCCAAAAATGGAGACCGTCCATGCTTGATCAAATCGTAACCCGGCTAGGGCCGGTGCTCGCTGGAGCCGCTGCCCTCGTGGCAATTGGCGCGACCTCTGCACGGGCGGAGGTTACGCTCGACGTGCTCTACACCACACCCGGTACCTTCAATGCGCTGCATCAGGAATTGGCCAGGCGTTTCACCGAGGCGCACCCCGACATCAAGGTGAAGTTCCGCAATCCCGTGGCGAGCTACGAGGAGGCCGCGCAGCAGATCCTGCGTGACCAGATCACCGGTCGCCTGCCGGATGTGGCTTTCAACGGAATCAATCAGATTGGCCTGTTCGTGGATCGGGGATTAGGCGCCCCGCTGGACGGATTCGCAGCAGCAGATGGTGGGCTTGCCGAACTTGGCTATTACCCGACGCTTGCGGAACTCGGAAAATACAAAGGCAAGCTCTACGGCCTGCCGTTCGCCACCTCGACGCCTGTGCTCTACGTGAATGCTGATCTGGTCGCAAAGGCCGGCACCGATGTGTCGGCGCTTCCAAAGACCTGGCCGGAGCTTTTGGCTCTGGGCAAGACCATCGAGGCGAAAGCGGGCACTGCCGCTACGGGCTTCTATTATCAGTGGGAGCAAACCGGCAACTGGTTATTCCAGTCGCTGGTGACGAGCAAAGGCGGCCGTATTCTCAAAGCCGACGGGTGCAGCATCGCCTTCGACGACGCAAACGGCATGTGGGCGCTGAAGACGCTCGAAGCTTTCGGCAAATCGGGCATGCCGAATCTTGGGCTCGGTCAGGCCCGGCAATCATTCGTCGCCGGCAACATCGCGATACTCGCGGATTCCACATCCTATGTGGCCGCGGCCGAGCGGCAGATCGGCGGTCGGTTCCAGTTCAAAACCGTCGCCTTCCCGCTTGCCGCAGCCGACGGGCGCCTTCCCGCAGGCGGAAACGTCGCTATGGTTTTCGCAAAGGACGCCGAACGCCAGAAGGCCGCCTGGAAATACGTAAAGTTCGCCACCGGCCCGGTCGGCCAGACCGCGATGGTCAATTCCACCGGCTATATGCCCGGCAACGAGATCGCCGTGAAGACGCCGGACCTGCTCGGTGCTTTCTATGCAAGGAGCCCCAACCACCTGACCAGTATCCAGCAATTGCCGCTGCTGACGGAATGGGCATCTTTTCCAGGTGATAATTCGCTGAAAATTATTGAGGTGATCAAGCATCGTATAGAGAGCCTGGTGACGGGCAAGCGTACGGCGGAGCAGGTCATGCCTGAACTGGTTGGAGATGTGTCCAATCTTCTGCCAAAGTGCGGCGGCTAGCTAGCGATCGAACGGGGCGGGACTCAATCGGATAGTCCCGCTTGCGCCGTCGGTCACCTCGCTGGGCGGGCTCGGTAGCTACGCATAGCGGGCTCCGCTTCATCCAGGCCCAAACTTCTCATGCAACAGCGGCCATAGCCGGTCCGGCTTGAACGGAGTCGCCGTAAAGCGGATGCCGGTGGCGTTGGCAATGGCGTTACCAAGCGCAGCGGCGACCGGGTTGTACGGGCTTTCGCTCATCGATTTGGCGCCCATCGGCCCCAGCGCGTCCGACGTGTCGGCAAAGAACACTTCCGTGCGGGGAATGTCGGCAAAGGATGGCAGATGATAGTCGCGGAATTTGGGATTAATGACCCGACCGTTGTCGTCGATCACCATTTCCTCATAGAGCGCCGCGCCCAGCGATTGAGCGACCCCGCCCTCGACCTGGCCACGGCACTGCATCGGATTGGCGACACGGCCGGCATCGGCGGCCTGCACGCTTTTCAGGATCTTGAGTTCGCCGGTGTATTTGTTCACGGCGACGCGAAAGCCCTGTACATTGAAGGCGACGGAGCGCGGTGTGCCTGACGAATTGCCGCTCGCACTGAGGACCTTATTCAGCGAGTGCGCAGAAGCGGCGAGCAAAGCAAAAGAGGTGCGGCGTCCGGCACAGACCGTGCCATGGTTGTCGAGGGTGCAAGCGTCCGGGTTTTCGCCCAGCAATGACGCCGCGAATTGCTTCAGTTGGCCGGCCAGCGCCTCGGCCGCGGCCTGCGTCGCACGCCCGGCGACGAAGGTCCCGGCGCTGCCATAGGCGCCGGTGTCGTGGCCGCCATGCGCGGTGTCGGATTGCAAAAGACGGATGCGATCGACGGTCGTCGCCAGCGCGGACGCGGCGATCTGGCGATGCACGGTGCTGGTACCATTGCCGAATTCGGCGGTGCCGACAGTGAGGTCGAAGCCGCCATCCTCGCGCAGTGAAATGCTGCAATCGGCGAAATGGCCTGCTGGCGGCACCGTGTCGATCATGGTCAGCGCGATGCCGTCCCCGGTCAACCAGTCCGCTGGGAGCGAAGGCATCGGCGCTTCGGCGGCCATCGCGCGCTCGACCAGATCGAGGCATTGATCGAGGCCATAGCTGCCATAGAGCACGTCATGATATTCGGATCCTGGCGGCGACAGCATGGGATCACCGGGTTTGACGACATTGCGGCGGCGCATCTCGAACGGGCTGATGCCGAGCTGCTTCGCCAGTTCGTCGATCGCGGCTTCGACGGCGATCAGGGTCTGCGGCAGGCCGTAGCCGCGAAACGCCCCGGCGGGCACGGTGTTGGTATAGGCGGCGATGCCGTCGACCTTCTTGTTCGGACAGTTATAGACGCCGATGCATTCGCCGACAGAATGGAGCAGCACCGGGCCGGCGTGGTTGCCGTAGGCCCCGGTGTTCGAGAGGACGTCGAGCTGCAGCGCCGTGAGCTTGCCGTCCTTGTCGGCGCCTGCTTTGACGGTGACCTGCATCGGATGCCGCGTCGAGGTCGAGATGAATTGTTCTTCCCGCGTCAGTTCGAATTTTACCGGGCGGCCGGTCTTGAGCGCTGCGAGCGCAAGCATGTCCTCGACGAACATTTCCTGCTTGCCGCCGAATCCGCCGCCGACGCGCTCACAGAATACCCGCACCTTGTCCAGCGGCAGATGGAAGAGGTCGGCCAGCGTACGCCGAATGAGGAATGGCACCTGCGTGCTGGAGCGGACATTGAGAATTCCATCGGCATCGACCCAGGCAAGGCCGCCATGGGTTTCCAGCGCCGCATGCTGGACCCGCTGGGTCGTGAAAGCACCTTCATAGGTGGCGGCGGCCTGTGCCAGTGCGCTCGCGACATCGCCAAATTCGCCGTGGGTTTCCGCCACGATATTGCGGCCTGCGTCAGCGACGCGGTTTGCCAGCGTCTTGTCGCCATGAATCGCAGGGGCGCCCGGCGCGATGGCGGCTGTGGGATCGACCACGGCCGGCAGGATTTCGTATGCGACGTCGAGTTGCCGGCAGCCTTCCTCAGCGGCGGCTTCGGTCTCGGCCACCACGGCGGCGACCTTCTGTCCGATAAAGCGGACGACATTGTCGAGCACACGGGTGTCGTCCGCGTCCATCCAGTCCCACTCGTGCCGCGCGGTCGAGAACAGGCGGTCGGGCGCGTCTTCAAACGTCAGTATCGTGTGCACGCCGGGGACGCCGAGCGAGGCGCGCTTGTCGATCGAGATGATTTTTGCGTGCGGATGCGGCGAGCGCAGCATCTTGATGTGCAGCATACCTTCAGGCGCGACATCGAACGTATAGCGCGCTGCGCCGCGTACTACCTGCGGTCCGGCGGGGGCAGGAAGGCTGCGGCCGAATGCGGTGCCTGCGGCGGCGTCTTCGATGTTGCTCTTGCCGTTCAGCGCATCCTCGATCGCACGATAGCCGGTGCAACGACAGATATTGCCTTTCAGCGCGGCGCCGAGGTCGTGCCGTTGCGCCTGGTTCAGCGATGCGCAGGTCAGGATCATGCCTGACGTGCAGAAGCCGCATTGAAACCCCTGCGCATCCAGAAACGCCTGTTGCATTGGATGGGTGCCGCCATCGGGCGCAAAGCCTTCGATGGTCGTCACGGCGTGACCGTCGGCGCGGAAGGCCGGGATCAGACAACTATGCACCGGCTCGCCGTCGATCAGCACGGTGCAGGCGCCGCAGTCGCCGGCGTCGCACCCCTTCTTGACGCCGAAATGGCCGAGTTCGCGCAGGAACGTGCGCAGGCATTGGCCGGGTCGCGGCGCTTTGGAAAATTCCCTGCCGTTGATCTGGAAAGTCATGCGTATGCCGTGCCCTGCAATTCGACGCGGATTTCTTCCGCGAGCCGCAGCGTCATATGCTTGCGCCATATTGGCTTGCCGTGAACGTCGCTGTGATAGAGGTCGTCGGCGATGCGCTGCAAAATCGTTTCGCGCAATTCTTTGCTGTTTGGGATTCCCGCAAAGGACAATCGAACAGGCCTCTTGGTCGATGCCGTAATCGTCAGCGCCAATCCGCCGTCGCTGGTTACGCTGCCGATCAGCAGCGCCGCAGAGCGGCCGACCGGGGTCAGCGAAACCTGGCGGAACGCCGAACGCCGCCTCAGGGCAGCGAGCGGGATCTCGACTTGCCGCAATAGGTCGCCCGGCGCGAGCACGTTACGCTGATCGCCGGTGACGAAATCGGCGACGGGAATGTTCCGCTCACCGCCATCGGCCTGCCAGATCGTGCAGACACCGTCGAGCGCCGAGGTGAGAGAGATCATCGGCCCCGCCGGCAGCGACATGCAGATGTTGCCACCGACGGTGGCCGTCTTCCAGATCTTGAAGGAGGCGAGAAATGCGCGGCAGCACTGACTGATCAGCGGGGAGGCGATCCATTCCGGCGGACAGGCCAGCGCATCGAGCTGCGCCACCGTGCAGGTCGCCGCGATTGATAGCCCGGTCTCACTGATGGTCAGCGCCGGCCATTTCAGGTCAGTAAGATCGATCAGCCGCCTCAGGTGGGCCTGCGGTTCCGAGAACAGCCAGGTCCCGCCCGCGAGCCAAGCATCGCCTGCCGTCCAAACGGGCAATTGATCCCGCGTCGTGGGATGGGCAACCGCAGCAACGGTGTTCAGGTCCATGGATACGCCAACGCTTTCAAGTAGATGCATCTCCGACTATGAAGTCTTGCAAGTCCAGCGCCAAATTGCGATTCGGGGACGGTCCTTGCAAGAGGATGCCGTTCGCAACCACGCTTTCGCAAATCAGGTGGGATCATGGACCAAACGCAGGCGATCTGGATCAGGGATCCCCTTTCCATTCTCGCTGACGGCGCCGAGCGCGGTCTCGTGGTCCGCGGCGGCAAGATCGTCGAACTGGTGCCGCGGGGCCGGGAGCCGGTGACGGCAAACGCCGTCGCCTACGACGCCGGTGCCCATGTCGTGCTGCCGGGGTTGATCAATACACACCATCATTTCTACCAGACGCTGACGCGGGCACTTCCGGCGGCGCTGGACCGCGAGCTGTTTCCATGGTTACAGGCACTCTATCCGGTCTGGGCGCGGCTGACGCCGGAATCTCTCCACTTGGGTGTCAGCGTAGCGATGTCGGAATTGCTGCTGTCAGGCTGTACGACCACGACCGATCACCATTATGTGTTTCCGGCGGGGCTCGAGGAAGCCCTCGACATCGAGGTCGCCGCCGCGCAGCGGCTCGGTATCCGCGTGCTGCTGACGCGCGGCTCGATGAACCGCCCGCAGAAGGACGGCGGGCTGCCGCCCGACAGCGTGGTGCAGGACGAGGATACGATTTTGGCCGATAGCGAACGCGTGGTGGCAAAATATCACCAGCGCGGCGAGGATGCGATGACGCAGATCGCGCTGGCGCCGTGCTCGCCGTTTTCGGTGACGACCTCGCTGATGCGCGCGACCGCCACACTTGCTGACAAGCTCGACGTCCGCCTGCATACGCATCTGGCCGAGACCGAGGACGAGAACAAGTTCTGCGAGCAGATGCATGGCTGCCGCCCGCTCGATTATCTCGAGCAATGCGGGTGGCTCAATGCACGAGCCTGGCTGGCGCACGGCATCTACTTCAACCCAGATGAGATGGGACGGCTCGGAAAGGCCGGGACTGCCATCAGCCATTGCGCATGCAGCAACCAGATCCTGGCGTCGGGTTGCTGCCCGGTCTGCGAGATGGAGGAGGCGGGGGTTTCGATCGGGCTCGGCGTCGATGGCTCAGCGTCGAATGATGAATCCAACCTGATGCAGGAAGTCCGCGCTGCTTTCCTGCTGCAACGAGCGCGCTACGGTGTCGGCCGAGTCAGCCACAAGGACGCGCTGCGCTGGGCCACCAAGGGCTCGGCGGCCTGCATCGGACGGCCCGAGCTCGGCGAAATTGCGGTCGGGAAGGCTGCCGACCTCGCGCTGTTCAAGCTCGACGAACTGCGTTTTTCCGGCCACGGCGACCCCTTGGCCGCGCTGGTGCTATGCGGTGCGCATCGTGCCGATCGGGTGATGGTTGGCGGCAACTGGATGGTGAAGGACGGCGCGATCCCCGATCTCGATTTACCCGACCTGATCCGCCGTCACAGCGCCGCCGCGCGGGCGATGCGCGAGGGGTGAGTTGGTCTACTCCCTCGCCCCGCACTTGCGGGGAGAGGGCTGGGGTGAGGGGCTCTCTCCCCAAGTTCGATGTGAATTGTCTTGCGATGCTGTCTTCTGAAAGCGCTAAAATTGCGAGCGATGTGCCTCGCCCCTCACCCGGATCGCAAGGGCGATCCGACCTCTCCCCGCAAAGAGCGGGGAGAGGTGAAGCTCTCCCGCCCCCTACTTCCCGGGAATCTTCTCGTCGATGCCCTTCACGTAAAAATTCATGCCGAGCACCTGGCCATCATCGAGATGGGTACCGCCCTTGCATTCGACTTCCTTGCCGTCCTGGCCGACGATCGGGCACTTGAACGGCTGCAGCTTGCCTTCGGTGATCGCGGCTTCGGTCTCCATCGCGAGCTTCTTCACGTCGTCGGGCATGTTGGTGTAGGGCGCCATGACGACGATCTTGCTCTTCAGGCCGCCCCAGAAATCCTCCGACTTCCAGGTGCCGTTCAGCTCGGCCTTGACGCGCTCGATATAATAGGGGCCCCAATTGTTCATGGTCGAGGTGAGCTGCGCCTTCGGTCCGAACTTGATCATTTCAGAGTCCTGGCCGAACGCCAGCTTGCCGCGCTCGGCGGCGACCTGCATCGCGGCAGGGCTATCGGTGTGCTGCATGATGATGTCGGCGCCCTGGTCGATCAGCGCCTTGGCGGCGTCGGCCTCCTTGCCGGGATCGAACCAGGTGTTGGCCCAGATAATTTTGACCTTGATGTTCGGGTTGATCGTCTGTGCACCGAGCATGGTGGCGTTGATGCCGGAGATCACTTCGGGAATCGGGAACGAGGCGATATAGCCGAGCACGCCTGACTTCGACATCTTGGCGGCGATGATGCCCTGGATATAACGGCCCTCATAGAACCGCCCCGAATAGGTCGACATATTCTTGTCGCGCTTGTAGCCGGTGGCGTGCTCGAAATGCACGTTCGGATATTTCTTGGCGACCTTCAGCGTCGGCTCCATGTAGCCGAACGACGTGGTGAAGATCAGCTTGTTACCGGCGCGTGCCAGTTGCTCGATCGAGCGTTCGGAGTCCGGGCCCTCGCTGACATTCTCCAGAAATGTGGTTTCGACCCTGTCGCCTAATTCCTTGAGCATGGCGAGGCGTCCAAGGTCGTGCTGGTAGGTCCAGCCGAGATCGCCGACCGGTCCGATATAGATGAATCCAACCTTGAGTTTGTCGGCGGCGGAAGCGCCGAACAGGCCTGCTCCGGTAACGAGCATCGCTGCAGTCGCCGCGATGAGAATCTTTTTCATGGAATTCTCCGTTTTACTGACGGGTGGGCGGTCTCTCCCGATGCGCCGCGCCCCGTCGCGCGCGCTCCGGGCACGTCTACCGGTCGGGCACGAAGACGGTCCCGAGCGCCGCAGGCGCGGTCGAGCCGCCGGTTCGTGCACGTGAAATCAGGACAAGGACAATGACGGTCGCGAGATAGGGCAATGCCGACATGAGTTGCGATGGAATGCCGACGCCCCAGCCCTGCGCATGAAGCTGCAGGATCGTCACCGCGCCGAACAGATAGGCGCCGATCACGAGGCGTCCCGGCAGCCAAGACGCGAACACGACCAGTGCCAGCGCGATCCATCCGCGCCCGGCCGTCATGCCGGGAATGAAGAACGGTGTGTAGGCGAGCGGCAGATAGGCGCCGGCGAGGCCTGCGCAAGCGCCTCCGAACATCACCGCGAACATCCGGATCCTGAGCACGGAATAACCGAGCGCGTGCGCGGAAGCGTGATTGTCGCCTGCGGCCCGCAGGATCAGGCCGGCCCGCGTCTTGTAAAGGAAGAACCAGACGCCGGCGACCAGTGCCAGCGAGAGGTATACGAAGGCGTCCTCGCCGAACAAAATACGCCCGATCAGCGGGATATCGGTTAGGCCGGGAATATAAAGATGCGGCGCCAGCGAAATCTTTTCGCCGACGAAGCGGGAGCCGATCAGGCCGGAAAGGCCGATTCCGAGAATGGTCAGCGCGAGGCCGGTGGCCACCTGGTTGACCGCAAGTCCCAGCGTCATCAGCGCGAAGATCAGCGACATCAAGACGCCGGCGACGATGCCGCACAGCGCGCCGATTATAACCGAGCCGGAGAGCCAGGCGCCGCCGAAGCCGCAGGCCGCGCCGACGATCATCATGCCTTCGACGCCGAGGTTGAGCACGCCGGAGCGTTCGGTCACGAGTTCGCCGGTCGCAGCCAGCAGCAGCGGCGTGGAAGCCGCAAGCACCGCAAGGATGATGGCCTCAATGAGCCCCACTGGACACCTTTGGCGATGCGAAAACGAGCTTGAACCGATAGAGGATAAGGGAATCGCAGGCGAGTACGTAGAATAGCAGAATGCCCTGGAAGACCTTGGTGACGTCCAACGGAATTTTCATTGCGATCTGCGCCTGCTCGCCGCCGATGAAGGTGAGCGCCAGGAAAAGTCCTGCAATTAATATTCCAACCGGGTTCAGCCGCCCCAGGAACGCGACGATGATCGCGGTGAAACCGTAGCCGGGCGAGATCCCGGGCTGCAGATGTCCGACGGGGCCTGCGACTTCGATGATCCCGGCGAGGCCTGCGAGCGCGCCCGAAATCGCGAAGGTCAGCAGGATTAACTGGTTGGAGTTGAAACCACCGAAGCGTGCGGCGCGCGGGGCGGCGCCGACGACGCGGATTTCAAACCCCTTGATGGTCTTGCCGAGCAGCACCGCGACCGCCGCGACCACGACAAGCGCAATGACGCCGCCAAGATGCAGCCGGCCGCCCTCGATCAGCGCCGGCACGGCGGCGACCGGATCGAACTCGGCAGTGGTCGGAAAGTTGAAGCCTTTCGGGTCGCGCCACGGACCGCGCACGAGGTAGTCGAGTAGGAGGTCGGCGACATAGACCAGCATCAGGCTGGTGAGGATTTCGCTGGCGCCGAACCTGACCTTGCAGATCGCCGGTATCAGGGCATACAGCGCGCCGCCGATCGCAGCCAGCAGCATCATCGCCGGCAATACCCACGGGCCGGCGTCGGTGCCCTGCGTCTTCACCGCAAGCCAGCTTCCGGCGACGGCACCGACCAGGAATTGTCCTTCGGCGCCGATGTTCCAGGCGTTGGCGAGGTAGCAGAGCGAGAGGCCGATCGCGATCATCACCAGCGGCGTGGCCTTCACTGCGATCTCCTGCAGCGAATAGCTGTCGGTCAGGGGATCGATGAAGTAGACGCCGAGCGCGGAAATCGGGTTTTTGCCGAGGATAGCAAACAGGATGCTCATGGTCACGAGCGTCAGGCCGATCGCGATCAGCGGCGAAATCAGCGCGATCGTATTCGATCGCTCGGCGCGCTTTTCAAGCACCAGCTGCATGCGCCGCTTCCTTCTGCCCCAGAGTGCTTCCCCCCATCAGCAGGCCTAGTTTCTCGCGGCTCGCGTCGGCGGTCGGCAACGGCTCCGACAGATGGCCATGGAACATCACGGCGATGCGGTCGGTGATTTCAGCGAGTTCATCGAGGTCCTGGCTTGTCACCAGCAGCGCGGCGCCGCCGGCGGCGAGATCCAGCAGGGCCTGCCGGATCACGGCGGCGGCGCCCGCGTCGACGCCCCAGGTCGGCTGGCTCACGACGAGGACCATCGGGTTGCGCAGGATTTCGCGGCCGACAATGAATTTCTGCAGATTGCCGCCGGAGAGGCTGGCGGCTTCCGGATCGCGCTTGGCCTTGCGCACGTCGAAGGTTTCGGTGGCGCGGTCGACAGTCTTCAGCGTCACGGCGGTATTGACGAAGCCGTGCAGAACCATGCCGCTCGCGGCGTGGCCGGTCAGCAGCGCGTTCTCCGAAAGCTTCATGCGCGGCACAGTGCCGTGACCAAGCCGCTCCTCGGGAACGAATGCCGCTCCAAGTTTGCGCCGCTGCGTGATCGAAAGATGCCCTGCGGCATGCCCATCTATGACGATTGTGCTGGGATCTTGTGCCAGCCGCTCTCCCGACAAAGCGGCAAAAAGCTCATCCTGACCGTTGCCGGCGACACCTGCGATGCCCAGGATTTCGCCACCCTTGAGCTCGAAGGAGATGTTCCGAAGCCGCACACTGTGCGGATCGTCCGGCTCGAGGCTGAGGTCGTTGACGACAAGCCGAGGTATTGTGGTTCTCCGGTTGGCGGGCGCCCTCACTTCCTTGATCTCGCCGCCGACCATCATCCGCGCGAGCGAAGCCGCGGTCTCCGCTTTGGGGTTGCAGGTCGAGACCTTCCTGCCGCCGCGCAGGATGGTGGCGGTGTCGCAGAGCCGCTTCACCTCTTCGAGCTTATGGCTGATGTAGAGGATCGCGCGGCCCTCGGCCTTGAGACGATTGAGCACGACGAAGAGTTGGTCAGCCTCCTGCGGCGTTAGCACCGCGGTCGGTTCATCGAGGATCAGGAACTTCGGATTTTGCATCAGCGTGCGCACGATCTCGATGCGCTGGCGTTCGCCGACGGATAGTTGCCAGACCTCGCGTTTGGGATCGAGCGGAAGCCCGTAAACGCGGGATACTTGCTCAAGGCGCGCCGACATGTCCTTGAAGGATTCCTTGCCGTCGAGCCCGAGCGCAACGTTTTCCGCCACCGTAAGATTGTCGAACAGCGAGAAGTGCTGGAACACCATGCCGATGCCGCGGCTGCGTGCTTGCGACGGTCCGGAGAGAACCATCTTCTCGCCCTGCCAGTGCATTTCGCCTTCGCTCGGCTGGATCAATCCGTAAATGGCTTTGACGAGCGTCGATTTTCCCGCGCCGTTTTCGCCGAGCAGCGCGTGTATCTGCGTCGGCCAGACATCGATATCGATCGCCTCATTGGCGAGGAAGCTGCCATAGCGCTTGGTCAGGCCAACCGTCCGGAGCAGCGGCGCGGCACCGGTGGGCGGCTCGGCAGGCGTCGAATCCAGCATTCGTGATCACGCGTCCCAGGGAATGGTGCCTCAATATTGGGCCAGTTTCGGCGCGCGCGTAAGTGGAGAAAAAGCGCCAAGCCTTGCTCAACTCTTTGGCAAGCAAAGCGCCTTCCTGCTGCTTGATTGCTTGGATTTATGAAGCATTTCGGATCGCAGCGCGTTGTCCAGATCGAGCGAAAGCGCCTGGCCGTTGTTGCAGATTTGTAACGGTCCAGACCAATTCGAAACTGCCTAGTCAGCCCCGACGTGAAATCGAGCAGTTTTTGTTCCCGTGCCGCGAGCTGTGGGACCTCCGGCCGGAGGCTACTTGTTCCAGACCCCGGCGTGAACCGCCGCGGCCTCGTCCTCAAGCAGCGGGCCAACCACCTCGGTCGCGCGTTGCCCGCTGGCGAACACATCGCGGCAGGGCAGGTTGAGGGTCAGATTTTCCGGATGGTTGCCGGTGAGATCCCGCAGTCGATGTTCGCTCAGGCCATAGACCAGGCGGCCGATGCCGGCCCAGTAGATCGCGCCTGCGCACATCGCACAGGGCTCGGCGGACGAGTAGAGCGTTGCGCTGCGCAGAGTGCTCGGATCGAGCGCGGTGCAGGCCTGCGTCGCGAGCAGCCGCTCGGCATGCGCAGTGCCGTCATGGGAGGGCATGTAGCCGTTCTCGGCTTCCAGCAGCAAATTGCCATCCCGGTCGACGAGAACAGCGCCAAAGGGATGGTTGCCGTGGGCTGCGGCGCGGCGGGCGACATCGAACGAGCGGCGCAGGAAATGCGTGTCGCGCGCCGGCTGGTCGACTGGAACATTGGCCATCAGTGCCCTGCCATGTGCCGGCCGATCTCGGTGAGGTTGGCCTCGCTGGCGCGCGCTTCATGAACGAGCTGCCCGTGAAACATCACGACGAGGCGATCGGACAATTCGAGGAGTTCGTCGAGATCCTCGCTGACCAGCAATACCGCGGCGCCACGGTTGCGCGCAGCCATGATCTCGGCGTGGATCTGCGCGACCGCTGCGAAATCGAGCCCGAAGCAGGGATTGGCGGCGATCAGCACCTCGACTTCGCCGCCCAGTTCTCGCGCGAGCACCGCGCGCTGCACGTTGCCGCCCGACAGCGCCGAAATCGGGGTGTCCGGCGTGCGGGTCTTGATCTTGTAGAGCCCGATCTTGCGCTCGGCATCTTTCCGGAACGCCGACCGGTTGAGCCACCAACCGCCGCTGGCGAAGGGCGCCCGATCGAATTCGCGGAACGCGATGTTGTCGGCGACGCTCATACCGCCGACGCAGGCGTTCTTCAGCGGCTCCTCGGGGAGCAGCGACATCTTGTGCCGGCGCATCTCCTTGCGGCTCGCCGAATAGAGGTCGCCGCGGATGTGGATCTCGCCGCTTTCGGCTTCGCGTTGGCCGGCCAGTACTTCGACCAGTTGCCGTTGGCCGTTGCCGGAGACGCCGGCGATCCCGACGATTTCGCCTCCGCGCACGGCGAGCGATACGCCATGGACGGCGATGGCACCGGCATCGTCGAGCGCGGTGAGCTTGGTCAGCTCAAGCCTCGGTTCGCCGACCTCGCCAACCCGTGGCGGCTGGACCGTCAACTGCTCCGCTCCGATCATGGTGCGGGCCATATCGTCAGGCGTGAGATCCGCGACGCGGCCGTGGCCGGCCAGTTTGCCTCGGCGCAGGATCGTCACATCGTCGGCAAACGCCATCACCTCGCGGAATTTGTGCGTGATCATCAGGATGGTGAGGTCGCCCGCCACGACCATGGCACGCAGCATGCCCAGCACCTCGTCGGCCTCGCCCGGCGTCAGTACGGAGGTAGGCTCGTCGAGAATGAGAAAGCGCCGCTTCAGGTAGAGCTGTTTGAGTATCTCGCATTTCTGCCGCTCGCCGGCGGAAATGTCGGAGACTTTGGCATCCAGCGGCACCTTGAACGGCATCCGCGACAGGAACGCCGCGAGCAGCTTCTTCTCCTTCGTCCAATCCACCACGGCCGGCACGTCGTCGCGCGCCAACACCAGGTTTTCGGCGACCGTCATTGCGGGCACCAGCGTGAAGTGCTGGTAGACCATGCCGAGCCCGAGCGCATGTGCTTCCTTCGGATTGGCGATCGCCTGTTCGCGGCCACCGACCAGCACGCCGCCTTGGGTCGCGCGGTAATAGCCCATGATGCATTTCACCAGCGTGCTCTTCCCGGCGCCGTTCTCGCCGAGCAACGCATGGAACGAGCCCGGCCGCACCTTGAGTTCGACGTTATCGAGCGCGGTAAAGCCGCCGAACCGCATGGTCATGGCGACAACGTCTACCCCAAGCGCGCCGCTGGGCAGCGGTGTTTCGCCGATGATCATGACAGCGCTCTGATCAGCACCGTCGAGGTCGCGACCGCGCCGAACACGCCGCCCTGCATCTTGATCATCTTCAGCGCGTGGTCGTGGTTGCTCTTGTCGGTGGCGGCGCAGCAATCCTCGATCAGCACGCATTCGAAGCCGCGATCGTTCGCCTCTCGCATGGTGGTGTGAACGCAGACGTCGGTGGTGATCCCGGTCAGCACGATGTTCTGGATACCGCGCAGCCGTAGCATCAGCTCCAGATCGGTGGCGCAGAACGATCCCTTGCCGGGCTTGTCGATGACCGGCTCGCCCCGCAGCGGCGCCAGGTCGGGAATGATCTCCCAACCAGGCTCGCCCCGAACCAGCACGCGGCCGCACGGGCCAGGGTCGCCGATCCCCGCGCCGATCTGCCGAGAGCGCCACTGCTTGTTGGCTGGCAGGTCGGTGAGATCAGGCCGATGTCCTTCGCGGGTATGGATGATGTGAAAACCTTGCCTCCGCATTACCGCCAGCAGCCGCTTGATCGGTTCGATCGGGGCCCGTGTCAGCGAGAGATCATAGCCCATCTTGTCGACATAGCCGCCGACGCCGCAAAAGTCGGTCTGCATGTCGATAATGATCAGTGCGGTATTCTCCTGGCGCAGATCGCCATTATAGGGCCATGCATAGGGTTCGGATTTGATGTAGCGCTCGGCCATGGCTCGTTCTCGCTCATACGCAGATGTCATCGGGTGATCGATAATTCGGCCGGCGCGCCGGTCAGTGTGCGCTTCGGCGAACAGGTGATGATCATGATCGCCAGCGTCAGGATATAGGGCGCGGCATTGAACAGATGATAGCCGGAGGTGACGCCGACCGATTGCAGCGCCGGTCCCAGTGCCGCCGCTCCGCCAAAGGCGAGCGACGCCCACAGGCACAGCATCGGGTTCCAGCGCGCGAAGATCACCAGCGCCACCGCGGTGATGCCCTGTCCGCTGGAAAGACCCTCGTTCCAGCTACCGGGATAGAACAAGGACAGAAACGAACCGCCGATGCCGGCGAGAAAGCCGCCGGCCATGGTGGCGCGGAGCCGAATCCACAGCACGGAATAACCCATCGCGCGCGCGGCATCCGAGCTTTCACCGGCGGTGCGGATCAACAGGCCCCACCGCGTGGTTCGAAACGCCCAAAACAAAATCGGCGCGATTGCCACCCCGATCAGGAACAGCACATTGATCCGGAGCGCCGCCCGCACCTGGGGAACGTCGCTCCACCAGCCGAAATCAATCGCCGGCAGGCGCGCCGCGGTCGGCTCGATCAACGGTTTGCCGAGATAGAACGCAAGCCCGGTGCCGAAAAGCATCAGCGCGATACCTACGGCAATGTCGTTCACCCGCGGCAGCGAGCAAATGCCGGCATGGAGCGCGCCGAGCAGCGCGCCTGTGATGCCGGCCGCCAGCACGCCAAGCCAGGGCGAACCCGAGAGATAGGAGATGCCATAGGCGCTCATCGCGCCCATGATCAGCGTACCTTCGAGGCCGAGATTGATGCGCCCTGAGCGCTCGGTGATGCATTCGCCCAGGCTGACGAACAGGAACGGCGTCGAGACGCGGACGGCGCCGCCGAACACAGCGAGCGGGACAGTCCAGAGTCCGATCGTTCCATCCGCCATGTCAGGATTTTCCTTTCAGGAAGGCGATGCGTCCGTACAGCGCATCGCTGGCGAGCACGAACACAAAGATGATGCCCTGCAGCACCAGGACAGATGCGTCGGGCAATCCGAGCCGGCGCTGCAGCAGGCCGCCGCTGGCACTGATGCCGCCGAGCAGGATCGCCACGGGAATGATGGCCAGCGGATTCTGCCGCGCCAGGAAGGCGACGAGGATGCCGGTAAAACCATAGCCGGCCGCGAGATTGGCGTTGGTGCGGCCTTGCACCGCGGCGACCTCGATCATGCCGGCAAGGCCGGCCGCGCCGCCCGCGAGAAAACAGATCATCAGGATCAATTTGCCGACGCCGAGTCCGACGATCTTTGCTGCGCGGATGTTGCCGCCGGCCACGCGCGCAGCGAAGCCGAACACGGTGTGATAGATCAGGATATAGGACGCAAAGGCGGCGACTACGCCGAACACCAGCCCCCAATGCACGTCGGTGCCAGGAATGCTGCCGATCATGTTGGCGGCGCCGATCTCGCGGGTCGAGGGCTTATTGAGACTGGACGGATCGCGCATCACGCCCTCGACCAGATGATTGAGGATCGCGAGTCCGATATAGACCAGAAGCAGGCTCGAGATCGTCTCGTTGACACCGCGGTATTGCCGGAGCGCGCCCGCAAGCGTGATCCAGAGCCCGCCGCCCACGACGCCAGCGCAAACCATTGCAATTTGTACCACCAGCGGCGGTGCCCACGGTATGGCCAGAGCGATCGAGGTCGCGGACAAGGCGCCGATCAGCAGCGCGCCTTCGCCGCCGATGATGACCATGCCAAGCTGCGCGGGCAAGGCCGTGCACAGCGCCGTCAGGATCAAAGGTGCCGCGCGCGTCAAGGTGTTCTGCCAGGAGAACCAGGTGCCGAACGCGCCCTGATACATGTAGAAATACAGATCGAGCGGGTTCTTGCCGAAGAGGGCCACGAATATGCCGAACACGGCGAGCGCGCCGACCAGCGCCGCGCCCGGGATCAGAATGTATTCGATGGTGGTGCCGTAGCGTTGGAGAAAACCGGGGTCGGCGGCAGGAGAGACTGCGACCGCCTCGACCGGATCCGCAGCCTCAGTTGTCACGAAGTCGCTCCGGTCACGCCTTCGACCAGATAGTCCATCTTCTCAAGTTCCGGATCCTTCTGCCCGCGATCGGTGCCGGCGGTGATCACGGTCTTGCCCTTGTTATCCATGATCGGGCCCTTGAAGATGGTGTAGCCGCCCGCAATCAGCTTGGCCTTGATGTCGTCGGCGTGTTTGCGTGCTTCCGCAGAGACCGCCTCGCCATAGGGCGAGCATTTCACGATCTCTTCCTTCAGGCCGCCGCGATAGAAATTCGGAATCGCTTCGCCGGCGGCGATCATCTTGACGAACTTCGGATACAGCGCCTCCCAGTTCCACTCCGCGCCGGTGAGGTAGGCCTTCGGCGCCAGCGGCGACTGGTTGACGTGATAGCCGCAGACCATCGCGCCGCGGCGCGCCGCATTCTCGACCATCGTCTTCGGGCCGTCGACATGGCAGGTAAGAACATCGACGCCCTGGTCAATCAGGCTGTTGGTGGCTTCGGCTTCCTTGACCGGCATCGACCAGTCGCCGGTGAAGATCACCTGTGTGGTCGCCTTCG
The DNA here is from genome assembly GCF_001440405.1 of Bradyrhizobium valentinum. Classification (GTDB taxonomy): domain Bacteria; phylum Pseudomonadota; class Alphaproteobacteria; order Rhizobiales; family Xanthobacteraceae; genus Bradyrhizobium; species Bradyrhizobium valentinum. The sequence continues at coordinate 286,753 of NZ_LLXX01000119.1, read as the reverse complement.
GGTTGGCGAGCTTGGCGCCTAGCGTGAAAGCGTTGATATTGCGAAGCACCTGCGGGATCGGTTTTGCGGCGACGAAGCCGAGTTTGCCGCTCTTGGTCGAATAGCCGGCGACAATGCCCGAGATGTACTGGGCTTCGTCGATATAGCCAAAATAGCTGCCGGCGTTTTTAGGGTCTTTGTCGCTCCACAGCCCGCCGCAATGTTCGAAGCGCAGTTTTGGAAACTTGTTCGCCATCTTGATCACGTGCGGGTTGTAGTAACCGAACGAAGTCGGGAACAGCAGCGACGCGCCATCGAGATTGATCATCGACTCGATAGTCTTTTCGACGGCGTCGGTTTCCGGCACTTTCTCTTCTTCAACGACCTTGAGGCCGCGCATTTTCTTCAGGGCCGCGGCGCCCTGGGCATGAGCCTGGTTGTAGCCATAGTCGTCACGAGAACCGACATAGATGAAGCCGATAGTGGTGTCGGCCGCTGCGGCGGAACGTACGCCGAGGACTGATCCGAGCGTCAGTGCGGCGCTTCCCCGCAGGAGATGCCGCCGAGAAATCTTTGCAAAATCCATGGGTCGCTCCTTTGGCGGGGGCATGCCGCCGCTGAATTCGCAGCCGCGCCGATGCGGCGAAGCTCACCGCTCCATGTCGCAATCTTCGTGCCAGGGCATTTCTCGTAATCATGCGTGCATAAAATATTGAATTATATCGGGTATTTGAAACTCGAATACTGGTCGAAAACTTGTGCAGCGCAGCGACTGCCTAATAAATAATCGACATTCTCCTGTTGTATGCAAGAGAGTTAAGCAATTCTTAAGCCTGGCTTGAAGGAAATCGGCGGCTGGATCGCCCGCAACTTGGCTCGGAGAGAATGCCGGTCTGATCGTTTGAACGCCGGTGCCGGGATCCTTCTTTCGTGCGAGCGAGCTCAGGCGCAATGCAGGCTTGAGTCACTCGGCTGCCTTGGCGTTCTTCGGCCCGAACAGCCGAGTGGGCATTGGAAAGCCGCACGATGTGCCGTCGGTCACCTTGACCTGGTCTTCCCACGGCAAGCGGAATGTGCCGGCCACCATGTCCTGCATGAAGGTATAGGGACAATCCATCGCGCCGCCCTTCACTGCAACGTAACCGCGGTGCCAGAGTTGATAGATGTTGTTTTCGACGCCCCAGTGAATCCGTGCTTCGCGCACGAGATCAGGACGGACCTCGGCGGTGATGATCTCGTCGGCACGTCCTGTCGTGCCGTGGGCAATGATGCTGCCGTCGAAATTCACGATCATGCCTTCGCCCATGGAATCGAATGAGCCATCCGATCCGCACATGCAGACATTGGCCGTGACCATCAGATTTTGGAAAGCATTGGCCTGATTGGTGAAGCGCCAGCTTTCGCGTATAGGCGCGGTGTATCCGGCTGTGCGGATCATTATCTCCGCGCCCTTGTAAGCGCACTCACGCGCCATCTCCGGGAACATGCCATCGTGACAGATGATCAGCGCGATCTTCGCACCCTTCGGTCCCTCGATCACGGGGATGCCGATATCGCCGGGCTCCCATGGCTCAACCGGAATCCACGGATGGAGTTTTCGATAGTACAGCTTGATCTCCCCGTGATCGTCGATGATAAGCCCCGAATTGTAAGGGTTGCCGTCGGGATTAAACTCCATGATGGAGAAGCAGCCCCAGATCTTGTTGTCGACGCAACCCTTCCGGAACGCCGCCACTTCGGGGCCGTCGAGACGGCACATGATTTCCGGATTGGTGTCCATCGACAGGCCGTGCAGGGAATACTCAGGAAACACCACCAGATCCATGGTGCCCAGATTGCGCCGCGCCTTGCCAATCATGTACACGATGCGTTCGGTCTGTCGCGCTAGGTCTGTCTTGGTGACCACAACAGGCAATTGCAATTGGACGAGCCCGATGACGACGCCATCAGGCGATTTGTTGAGGCCGCCAAGTCCGTTCATGTCCTGGTTTCCTTAGCAGTTTGCACCAAAGCGAAACAAAGCCGATTTCGGGGAACGGCAACAGATTAATTTTCAGGCGACTGGCGAACTGGCAGGCGAGGGTGATCGCCGATCGTCAAGGCAATTGCCCAATTGGCCAGGAGTAGAGCAGTAGACGACTGCCCCCGATGTCCACCCTGCCTGTCGTGGGCAAGAGCGCGCTCTACGAGCATCAACACCCGGGACCGCATCAATCCTGCTCCTGCCATCTCCCTTCACCAAGAAGTCGTCGCACGAGGTTCCCGGACAGAACCAGGTCCGGAATAACGATCGACCAGCTCGCGCTATCGTCGGCGACGCGCTCTGGTTCGCGCCGCTTTCTTGGCGGCGGCAGAGCGGCCAGAGGCGCCTTTTGTCTTTACGGCTTTCTTGGCTGAGGCAGAACGAGCAGAGGCGGTGCGGCGCGAGGCGGCACGCTGCGTTTGCTTTGAGAGCGCAGCGCGCGACGTCGTGCTGCGCGGTTCGCGTTTAAGGACCCGTGACACGGCGCGCGAGACGCGCGGCCGTCGTCGGGGCTTTCGCTTGCCCTGGCCCGCCTCATAGGCGTATTCGGCGCTTTTGCGGGTGCTCGCCTTGGCCTTGCCTTTCCGTGGCGGGCGAAGAGCAACGCCTGCGCGCCTCGCTTTGGATAGGCCAATGGCAATGGCCTGCTGCGGCGATCTCGCGCCATGTTCGCCGCGGCGAACCTTGCGGATCTCCTCGTGCACAAATTCGCCCGCCTGAGTGGTGGTTGATTTGCCCGCGCGCTTGTCCTTCCGGGCCTTCTCCACTGTTCGTCGCTCTGGCATGACTATTCCTCCAAAATGCCCTCAACAGTAACGCCGTACCTCGCAAAAGGTGCCCCCGAATGCTGTCTGCGGGCAGCCGCGCCATGGCCTAGCTTGCCGCAGGTGCTGATCGGAAGAGCATCGAGCAACTCTGGCCGATCTCGGCAGAGCCGGCGGCGCGATCTTGTGCGCACTATTTCTCGCCTTCGAGTTAGCGCATCACGAGATGCTCAGCGAACAGCGTCCAAGACCTCGGCAACTTCGTAAAGGTGTGGATCAATTTGGTCGGTCAAATCGTCGAATTTCCCCCAGGCCTTGCGAAAATCGGGCGATTGGTGAGCCTGCTGCAGGAGCTCGCGGTTTTGCCATTGCACGTAGTTGACAATGCGCCGTCCATCGAGGCTGCGATGCAGGCTAATGGAGACAAAGCCCGGCTGGCGCGCCATGAAACGCGCGCGCTCTGCCATCAATGACAAAGCCTCAGCCTGTTTTTCCGGCTCGGACTCAACGACCGTGATTTGCGTGATTGTCGGATTGTTGGTCTGAATGGTGGGCATGACGTCTCTCCTTTCTCGGTTGGTTTTCTGTCATGCAACGCAGCGATCCCCGCATTTCGGTAGTCTCAGATCCCTGAATTCATCGATCAATCTCGCCGAACACGATATCGAGCGATCCGATGATGGCGGAAACGTCGGCCAGCATGTGGCCGCGCGTCATGAAGTCCATCGCCGAGAGATGCGCAAAGGAGGGCGCGCGGATCTTGCACTTGTAGGGCCGATTGGTCCCATCGGAGACAAGATAGACACCGAACTCGCCTTTGGGCGCTTCAACGGCCGCATAGACCTCGCCGGCCGGAACGCGATGCCCCTCGGTATAGAGCTTGAAGTGTTCGATGATGGCCTCCATCGAACGCTTCATTTCGCCGCGCCGCGGCGGAACGATCTTGTTATCTTGCGTCGCGACCGGCCCCTGTCCTTCAGGCGCCTGAAGCTTTTCGATGCATTGCTTCATGATGCGGACCGACTGGCGCATCTCCTCCATGCGCACGAGATAGCGATCGTAACAGTCGCCGTGCTTGCCAACGGGGATGTCGAAATCAAACTCGGGGTAGCACTCGTAGGGCTGTGCCTTGCGCAGGTCCCATGCCGCGCCGGAGCCGCGCACCATGACGCCCGAAAATCCCCAGGCCCAGGCATCGGCGAGCTTGATCACGCCAATGTCGACATTGCGCTGCTTGAAGATGCGATTGTTGGTCAGCAGGCCTTCAAGATCGTCGCAAACCTTCAGGAACGGATCGCAGAACGCCCGGATATCGTCGAGCAGCCTGGAAGGCAGATCCTGATGTACTCCGCCGACGCGAAAATAGTTGGCATGCATCCGAGCGCCCGAGGCTCGCTCATAGAATGCCATGAGTTTTTCGCGCTCCTCAAACCCCCAAAGCGGCGGTGTCAGGGCGCCAACGTCCATCGCCTGGGTGGTAATGTTGAGCAGATGGGAGAGTAGCCTTCCGATTTCGCAATAGAGCACCCGGATGAGCTGGCCCCGTCGGGGAACCGTGATGCCGAGCAGCTTTTCGGTCGCCAGGCAGAACGCGTGTTCCTGATTCATCGGCGCGACATAGTCGAGCCGGTCGAAATATGGCAGCGCCTGCAGATAGGTTTTGTACTCGATAAGCTTCTCAGTGCCGCGATGGAGCAGGCCGATGTGGGGATCGACGCGCTGGACCACCTCGCCGTCGAGCTCCAGGACAAGTCGCAACACCCCGTGTGCCGCCGGGTGCTGCGGTCCGAAATTGATCGTGAAATTGCGGAGAGCAGCCTCGGCCATGAAGATTTCCTTCGCTGCGCTGGAACCTGAAACGCCCCAGTCCTGCATCCGTTCCGCGAACGCGCCGATCGACGGGCCGTTTGTGCCGTACGGCTAGGAACGTTTGCCCTCTGCATTGATTGGCTTGGTGTGCAGAAATGGCATCTGCCGATGGGTGCTGCTTGCCAGCTTCGTCGCTGGCTCGCATGGCGGTAATCGATGCACGAACCAAACAGGGACATCGAATGAGCATGCCTGCGTCAATCGGAACGATCCATCTGCGTACGGAGCGGGGTATTGGTCTCGATGACCGCTTCTTTCGCGAGGTGAACCACGACTTGACCGATAGAGGTTTTCTGACCACCAGCGCAGAGAACTTGATTACCTGGGCCCGCACCGGCTCGCTGATGTGGATGACCTTCGGTCTCGCTTGCTGCGCGATCGAAATGATGCAGATGTCGATGCCGCGCTAAGACGCCGAACGCTTCGGCTTTGCACCGCGTGCGTCACCGCGCCAGTCTGACGTGATGATTGTCGCCGGAACGTTGCGCAACAAAATGGCGCTGGCCCTGCGCAAGGTTTACGATCAGATGCCGGAGCCGCGCTATGTCATTTCGATGGGATCCTGCGCCAACGGCGGCGGCTACTATCACTACTCGTATTCGGTGGTGCGCGGATGCGATCGCATCGTCCCCGTCGACATCTACGTGCCGGGCTGTCCCCCTACCGCCGAGGCGCTGCTCTACGGCGTCATGCTTCTGCAGAAGAAGATTCGCCGTATAGGCACGATCGAGCGATAAACCAGCGCTCGGGCATCCGCGTTAGCCCAAAGCCGCCGCGGCTCGACCGGCCGGAAAGATCATGGGCGGCCCCGCCGCTCGCCGGCGCGCCCGAAGCCAGCGCAGCGGTCGCTCCAACGCTACTGCATCTGGAACTGGGGCGCGTCCTGAACATTATGCTTTCAATGGATTTTCCAGCCGGCCACAATTTTGGGTGGCTCGAGCATGAAAAGGCCTTATGCCATGTATTTCCGGCTGCGACGCTCGTGCGTGGTTTTCAGCGTTTGCATCTGTATTGTTCTGACCGCAGTGGCGGATGCTCGATCTGGGGAATTTCATGTCGGGCAATCGGTTGCTGGCGATGGCCCTCACATCGATCAGGGCGGGTTGTTATTTCATGGGAATTACTGTGGCCCGGGTGGCCGACCGGGAGCTCGGCCTGTTGATGCTTTAGATGCTGCCTGTATGCGTCACGATGCCTGCACGCATTTCAATGGCCTCCCGAGCTGCGCTTGCAATGCAAGACTTCAATATGAAGCAGCAGCAGTCGCGCACGATCCCGCACAGCGGCCGGATATTCAGTTCTTGGCTTCAATCACGGTGGCCGGTGCCGGCTTATTGCTGTGTCAGCCACCTTCAGAGGTGTCTTACGATTCGCCGATCAGCCGACCAGCGCAGGGCAGCCCGTTGACACACGTTTTCCCGGCGATTGACCCATATCAACCAAATCGATCACAGAAATGGAGACGCGCTCCAAGATATAACCATCCGATACGCTGAAACGGGCGACGCATGCAGAAGATCTGCGGCCGGTATCGGCTCGTGCTCCGGTCCCACGTTGCTTCGAATCAGTGGAGGCGCGCGCCGCATTTGGAATTGCCTATCTCTCGCGGCCGCTGACTGACGTGTCGCAGTGCCCGCTGTTGGAACCGGATGCCATTTGCAGACTTCAATATACATCTGCGACATATCGGCGAAGGTGGACATCATGGCTACATGTGAAACCTGCGGCAACGACTACGACAAGGCGTTTCAGGTCACGATGAGCGGCAAGGCGCATACCTTTGATAGCTTCGAATGCGCCATTCATGCGCTCGCACCAACCTGCGATCATTGCGGAATCCGCATCGTCGGACATGGCCTGGAGAAGGGGGGCACATTCTATTGTTGCGAGCATTGCGCCCAAGGCGAAGGCGTTAAGGGTCTGCGCGACCGAATATAGGCCGGGCAATCGATGCTAACTGGGTCCTGGCCATCTATTTGGGGGCGGGCGCGCTCGCCCTTAACAGCTCTTAGCTTAGCGGCCTCTCAGCATAGTCTGGATGATATCCTCGACCGCACGCGGTGAAATTCCAAGCTGTTCAAAGCCCGGCATTTCCGACGATCGCATGTTGTCGACTTGCATAAGCGCTACTTGATGACGAGTAATTGGCGGGCTCGGCAATATTGCCAACATCCGCGACAATGCATGCCACGCGGCGAAGGGAACGGGAAGAAGAACAGGTTTAACTCCGGCTTCGCGCGCCAGGGCGCTGACAAGCTCCTTATAAGAGTAGACGCGCGGGCCGCCGCACTCGAACGTGGTACCTGTTTCAGACCCTTGCAATATCAGCGCAATCGCTTCTCCCACGTCTTCCACGTAGGCCGGCTGCAATCTCGTCAGTCCTTGCCCGAACATTGGATAAACGGGGAAGCGCCGGAGGAGCGTGATTATAGTGGTAATAAACGTGTCATCTGGACCGAACATTACCGCCGGACGAACAACGGTCGCGTCGGCAAACGCTGCCCGGACTGCCGATTCGCCCTCGCCGCGTTTGCGAATGTAGGGTGATGACGAGGTCGCATCGGAGCCGATTCCAGAAATGTGTACGAGCCGCTCGACTCCAGCTTGTTGCGCCTGCGCCGCTATATGGTGCGCAGCCTCGACATGTACGGAATGAAACGTCTCCCGTCCACGCTCGACATAAAGACTAACTGCATTCACCACGCCATAAGCGCCGGCTACAGCTCTGGCGATTGATGGCTCGTTGTGAATATTCACTTCGATCGATTCGATCCGGGAATCGTCGGACCCAAACAGATCCCGACCTCGATCGGGATGTCTCGACGCCACGCGAACGGAAAACTCGTGCCTGCGTAGATGCCGGACTGCCCGGCGGCCGAGAAAACCGGTCCCGCCAAATACGACGGCGAGTTTACCTGTCTGGCTGCGACCGTTCACATTCTCCACCGACCACGACGATTGTTAACTACCCATCCCGATATCGCGTACGCCATGCGCTTATTGGCGATCATCTGCAGCATGAGCAATCTCAGGAGATGAGGTTTCATCTATCGGCTGATGATGACCCTCGTGATGATGACGCTCGTCCGCCTTGCCGAACTGCGGGTTCGCCGGCAGCTGCAGGACGGTCGCGCGCTGACCCTCTTTGAGCCTCGTCACAAGGACGCCCCTGCCATTGGCAAGCTCGAGTGCGTCATGATGCACGTGCGGTTGGCGGGGGTCGAGTCGTCGAAACCGGGCAAGTCGTTCGCCTTGCATACCAAACCGGAGGCTCGGCAGGAGGGGAGCGAAGGCATGGACGGTCTCGATTTCGTGTTCAAAAGCGAGTTCGGTGCCCGGGAGAAGGCAGACTGCCACGCCCGGCTCGCCCACCGCCGCGAAGCCTCGCGTTTCGGTCCCGGGAAATCGGGTCGAGATTAGTTGGTCGCCCACCTCGGCGGCCCGCGATCTGACAGCGTGAAGACTATAATCGCACATCAAACATTCTCCCCGGAGACGAATGAACGTCTCCTGCGAAAAAGGATCGGCGCATCACAGTTCGTAACCTAAACGGCGGTTCGCAGAAATAGGCCGCGACCCACCGAGCGAAATAGAATCGCTCGGTGGGTATTGATGGCTTTACCAGTCTGGGCCTATGCCGAAGCTGAAGCCCGGCCCATAAACGCCTACGCCCGGCCTGCGATAGTAGCCGCGATCGTAGTCGTCATAGTAGCGCGGAGCTGCATAGTAACCATCTCTGATGATGGCGCGACTCCGGGTATTCCAGCATCGGCCGGTGTCGTCACAGACTACCCGTGCCTGATGAAGGAGGGGCGAACTTCCTCCAGTTTGAATCTCGTCGGCAGCATATGCACTCGAGGCTATGAGTGCACCGGCGCCGGCGAGCAATGTCAGTGTCAGTTTTCTCATGTCTACCTCCTCTGAGTGGAGTCCTAATGGAACGCATCAATCAAGACGACGTTCCGGCAAGCGCTTGTCGACCTGGATTCAAAATCTTCGCAACGCGAAAGGGGAACGTAATGCTTCCTACGACGGGCGATCTCGGATTATCTGCAATCGTTGCGCTCTATCCGTAGCAGCCATGCATTGACGAAAGGCTGGGTTCCGCCGGCCTGGCCGGCATTTTGGCTATTCGCAGCAACCGGCCACAATTCGGCATGGAACCACTTCGGCAGGCGCCCGTTCGCCAGTAAAGCCCAACTCGCGGAGTTACCACATGAGCGCGAATGGCCTTGAAACTTTTGACAGATCGATTCACGCGACCAATGTCTGGCTCAAGGAGATTTCAAAGGAGATCGGACCGGATCGTCGATTAGCTTGGCGCGTTCTTGGCGTCGTCCTTCGGGCTTTGCGTGATCGGCTCCCCGTCGAGGACGCGGCGCATCTTGCTGCACAGTTGCCCTTGCTGATTCGTGGGGCCTTCTATGAGCAGTATCGTCCGGCTGTTCAGCCAGACCCGATGCGTTCACGCGAGGAGTTCGTAGCTCGCGTTGCGGATGGCCTCGAAGGCGGAGGAAAATCCGTAAATCCGGAGAAAGCCATCAAGGCTGTATTCTCCGCCGTCCAGCGACACGTCGTGGAGCCCGAAACGGCAAAAGTGCGCCACGCATTGCCAGAGGACATCAGGATGCTTTGGCCAAGCGGCCGCATTCCCCAGGCTAAGCATGGAAACGGATCAATGAAAGTGGCAGACGTGATGAGTCGGAATGTGCAACTTGCCAGCCCGAACGATACGCTGGGAGAGGTCGCCAAACGAATGACGGCCAAGGATATAGGCGTTTTGCCTGTCGGAGAGAACGATCGCTTGGTCGGGATGATCACCGATCGCGATATCATGGCACGGGCGGTCGCGCAGGGCAGGGACGGGCAATCGTGCGTCCGCGACGCAATGACCAGGGACGTCAAGTATTGCTTTGAGGACGACAGCATCGACGACGTTATTCAAAATATGAGCGACATACAGGTTAGGCGGTTGCCGGTCGTCAATCGGAGCAAGCGCCTCGTGGGTATTGTCTCGCTGGCTGACGCCGCGAGGAAGTACGACCCGGCGGCGACCGGCGCCGCCATGTGCGGCGTCGTCGAACCGGGAGGTTCTCACGTCTCGTCCGCGTAAGGGATTGCGCCGCTGCGCCCTCAAGGGTTCGGCCGCCAGAAGCACATGGAATCCCGAGGGCAACTGTTTCTGTGTGCCTCGGCTGAGACGAGAGTGACTACTTGAATTCAATGCTCATCGGGTGCTGGAGGGCCGCCGGGTAGGTCTGGATTGGGGCGAACGGAGAAGGCTCATGGCCGAAAAACGTACCGCTGGTAAGATGCGCCGCGCCATTCTCGCTGCCTCTATTCTTGTGATCGGAATTCTCGGAGTCGGAACGGCTGCCTGGCTGGATGGATTGAATGCCTCCACGTGGAGAGAGCTGTACTCCTGGTACAATCCCGCCGTTGGCTTCCGATCTGCCGCACTGCCGGTGGGCTTTGAAGATCTCGTGGATCGCATCAAGCCGACGGTCGTGGGGGTGCGCGCGAAGGTAGAGCAGGACGAAGACCAAGAGGAACAGCCTTCCGGTCGCGGCGCGCCCTCGAATCGTTCCGATGTGCCGATGGGTGGCCGAGGCACCTCGCAGCCCCGTATCGCCACCACTCTGGGATCAGGCTTCTTCATATCGTCGGATGGATACGCCATGACGACCAGCCATCTGGTCAGGCGCAGCGAAAAAATTGAGGTCACCACCGACGACGGCAGGATTTACCCTGCGAAGCTGGTTGGCGCCGACCCGAAAACAGATCTCGCGCTGCTCAAGATAGAAGGCGAAAAGGAATTCCCGGTTGCCCAGATCGCTGACAAGGCGCCTCGGATTGGTGCGCGGGTTCTTGCCGTCGGCAACCCATTTGGACTCGGTGGGACGGTGACGGCTGGAATTGTCTCGGCCCGCGCGCGCGATATCATTGGTCCCTACAACGACTTCATCCAAATCGATGCGCCGGTCAATCAAGGCAGCTCCGGGGGACCGACCTTCGATGTTAGCGGCAAAGTGATTGGCATCAACAGTGCAATATTTTCGCCGACAGGCGGCTCGGTCGGTGTCGGCTTTGCGATTCCAGCGGAAACGGTGAAGACGATCGCGGAAAGACTCAAGCAGAACGGTACCGTCTCCCGTGGCTGGATCGGCGTCGAGGTTCAATCGGTGAGTCCCGACATCGTGGAGGGTCTCGGTCTCAACAAGCCGGTCTACGGCGTCTTGGTTACCGAAATCCAACCGGACAGCCCGGCTGCGAAAGCCGATATCGCGCCCGGCGACGTCATCACTTCGGTTGCCGGCCAGCCAGCCAGCAATGATCGCGACTTGATAAAGAGGGTCAGCGATATGGCTCCCGGCAAATCAATCGAGCTTGGCCTGATCCGTCAGAACGAGCAAAAAAATATCAGCATAACGCTGGGCGAGCTTCCGGTTCCTGAGAGCCGCTCGATTGCTGAGAAATCGGAATCACCGACGGCGGACGGCAATAAACCAAACGTCGGGCTGACCCTGATGCCTGCGGACAACTTTGGTCCCGGTGTCCCGGGTGTCATTGTCGCCGATCTTGACCCTGGGGGTGTTGCGGCTGAGAGCGGACTTTCGACCGGGGATGTTATTCTCGACGTAGGCGGCAACGCCGTGAAGACTCCTGCCGACTTCTACAAGGCGCTGACCGAAGTTCAAAGCAAGGGCAAGCGCATCGCATTGGCGCGGGTAAAGTCAAACCAGGCAACGCGATTTGTCGCCATTCCCGTCAGTTGACGGATTGAACGTTGCGGCGGGCTCGACTGGTAGGTGCGTTAACCCGGTGCCTCGTCAAAGGATCAATTCGTGACATAGATAGTTATTCCATTGACATTATCGGCAACGCGATGACGCGGGGGCGCGTTCCATCAGGAACTCCTTCGTGGAGTATCCGCGGTATCTTGCCAAGGCGGTACGCAAATGCCTGAAAAGCAAAATCCGACGGGCCGACATTCGGATGGTTCCCGAGCCTACCCCGGCGAGAAGGCACGGCAGGGCGAGATCATTCTGCGCAAGCCGTGGATGCGTGCGGTCTTCATGGCCGGCCTTGTGGGCTGCGCTCTTCTGGCCCTGGGTATTCGCATCGCTGCGGGGCCTTGATTGGGGATATCCCGGTCAGCGCGAGAACACATTCTTCAACTGCACCAGGAATGTCACTAGCCACGCGCACGCAAACATGCCCGCGAGGCCAAGCGCCGTTCTGCGATCAATCAAAGACAGGTTTGTCCACCACCATATGCGGTAAAGCCATAGTCCTGTCGTGGCCACGCCAAGCAAGCAGACCAGCACCTTGAGAAAGGACGAGTTCGCGACACCTAAAGCGCCAAACAAAAGCGTTGCCGGAACGAGAAACATCATGCAGGCGGATATCAAAGTCTCGTTCATGGCTCCTCAAGACATCTACGAATCGCAGGCTACATAGGCAGTTTGCAGCAACCTGCACCCTTCGGGAAGGGACACCGTTGCAACTGATAATTTGCTTGCGCCGCCCACGATGCGTTCGTCCAGTCGAGTCTGAACGAGGAAATGACGAAATCCCAAATGGGTTTGCGGCTGACAGGCACACCCAATCAAGCTGCAGGCACCCATTCGAATGGAATCGATCAATCGGCGGTCTGCTGGGTGATCAATATGATTTCGACGCGCGCTGCAACATCGTGGCCACCGAAGGTTTTGCCGCTTCGAGGGCGTTGGTAACGTCCTTCGCTCCTGCGACCGGGCGGCTGATGGGAGGAGGCGGCCCGCTGTCCTGCGCTGGCAGGCTAATGGTCGCCTGTAGCCCCTTCTGCGTGTTGGTTAAGACGATATCGCCGCCGTGGTGGCGGACAATGGTCCGGGCAATGGAAAGGCCGAGACCTACGCCTCCTGTTTCGCGGTTCCGGGAATTCTCCATCCGGAAAAACGGCGTAAAAACCTGCTCTTTGGCGCTGTCTGGAATACCGGGGCCGTCGTCCGAGACGGTGATTTCGACACTATCCGCTTGCCTTTCCACGCTGACGCGCGCTCGCTCGCCATACCGGATGGCATTTTCGACGAGGTTGCGGCACGCGCGGCGCAGTGCGTCTGGTCGGCAGCTATAGCTGATTTTCTGCCCTTCAGAAAAGGAGATGTCATAACCGAGTTCAGCGAGATCATCGCAGAGACTTTCCACGAGAGCCGAGAGGTCCACGTTCCGCGTGCTTTCTGCGGTTGCGTCTTCGCGAGCGAATGCGAGAGTCGCCTCTGTCATCGTCTGGATCTCGGCAATTGTGGAGAGCATTTTCTCGCGGATGTCCTCGTCGGGCACGAATTCCGCACGCAAACGGAGCGAGGTTAGAGGTGTGCGCAGATCATGGCCGATGGCGGCCAGCATTCTGGTGCGGTCGTCGACGAAACGGTGCAGGCGCGCTTGCATGCGATTGAATGCCTCGGCGGTACGTCGGATATCGTCGGGCCCGGTTTCCGGCAGCGGTACGATCTCCTGACCACGGCCCAGGGCTTCGGCCGCTACGGCCAGGCGGCGTAATGGTTGCGCGATGCCTCGAGCGGCGAATACAGCAATGATCGACAACAACAACGCCGAGAGGCCGAGAGTAACGGTCGATTTGGAGGTCCAGAAGCCGTCTTGCGCGGGTTTGGCAAATGCAGTGTTCAGCCATGCGCCGTTCGCCAATCGAACGGCCAGTCCCATGCCGGTGGCGTCATCGAGATAAAGAAATTTCGCTGGTCGAGACAGCGGCCAGGCTTCCGGCTTTAAATCGATCCATTGCGAGGAGGCGGCGCTGCCGCCGCTGGCATTATTTCGGGCGAAATCCGGTCTCGCCTCGGCCGGGACGGTATGGCCGGGAAAGGACACGCGCGGCAATGGCTGAGCCAAACGTTCCCATGCTTCCTCACGCCACGCGGAGGCATCCTTCAGACCGTTAGCCGATATCCAATATCTCGCCGTACTGGTGTTACTGGCGTTGAGGATATCTGTTTGAAGCGCCGGAGGCGTCGCCTCCAATACCCGCGCGAGCGAAGCGCACCGGCTGAGTATCTCGCCCTTGGCAGTCTTCCGAATTGCCTGCCCGTGCTCATCCCACGAAATGAAGAACACGATTGCTTGTGACAGCATTAAAGACAGCAGGGTAAAACAGATGAAACGGGCCGCAAGACTACGCTTCCATAAGCTCATCATGGCTGCTCGACCTGCGCGGCGAGGCTGTATCCACCGCCCCAGTGCGTCTTGATCAAGGCTGGTGCTTTCGGATCGGCCTCGATCTTTTTCCGCAAGCGGCTGACCTGATTGTCGATGCTCCTGTCGAATGGATCGGCATCCCGGCCGACCGTCAGGTCAAGGAGCTGATTGCGGCTGAGTACCAGGCCCGGATGATCGAGAAATGCGCACAAGAGGCGGAACTCCGCCGTGCTGAGCGGCACTGCGACGCCGTCGTGTCCAACCAACTCGCGCCGGTTGACCTCGAAGGTCCACCGATCGAAGCGCACGACCTTGGTCGCGAGCCGGCCCTTTTGCGGCGGCAGGCTTTGGACTCGTCGAAGCACTGCTTTGATACGGGCGAGAAGTTCGCGGGGATTGAATGGCTTGCTCACGTAGTCATCGGCACCTACTTCCAGGCCGACGATTCGATCGGTCTCCTCAGCCATCGCAGTCAACAGGATAACGGGTAGATCCGTGGTGCTGCGCAGATGGCGGCACAGGGACAGTCCGTCCTCGCCCGGCATCATGACGTCAAGAACTACCAGGTCCAGAGCACTTCGTTCGAGCAAGCGGCGAAGTGCAATAGCGCTCTCCGCAAGGCTGATGCGGTAGCCATGCTGCATCAAGTATTTGCCGACCAGATCGCGAATATCGCGATGATCATCTACTACGGCGATGTGAGGTGCCGAGTCCATCTAGTTTGCTCCGCCCCGGATCATACTGAAGTCCTGCACCCAACCCATCGAAAAAGTGTAACAGAATGTATCGGCCGCATATGATCGACCGAAATCAAATGCTTGTGGCTGGCTTCACTGACAGCGTCGCGGCATCGGATCGGGATCGCAGGACCCCGATGCCGATGCCGGCCGATCCGAGCGGGAACCGGCCTCATGTGCATGATTCCCCGATCTGGCTGAAACAATTTAGGCGCAAGCTGTCGCAGAACGTTGTCCCGGTGAACCATCTTTGTCGCAAATTGTCGCAGACCGGTATGCCTGATGCGAATCGAGAAGCTGCATCGAGAGCAAGATCATTGAAGAGCGGATGACAGGAGTGGCCATCAACCTTGGCCGCAACTGTCGCGAACTATGCAATGCAGCATTCCTGAGACAGATCGCGACAATTTCCGGCAGCGGTCGGCAAAGTTCTGCGACATCCGGACTTCATCGTGCGCACGCTCAACGAAGCAGGAGCGTTACATGTACGATGCGATGCACGCCGTTTCCCGCCGGGCCGTTCCGGAAGTCTCGAAAGACTCATCGGCCGAGGGCGATGAAGACTACGCTACACCGAAGGGACTGTTTCTTCGCAGAGCCGCAGTGCGGATAAGTTGGCTGCTCGTTTTCGTGTTGCGGAATGCCTCGACCTCGGCCACACCCCTTGATTTGATGTATGGTGGAGATCGTATGGCTGTTTCGCGCCTCGTGACGGAGGACGACTGTTTGACGTCCGAGCAGAATCCCAAGTTCGTATGCAGAGTGCCCAACTTTACTTCCTGCGGGGCATGTCGTCGTATCGGTCACGGAAGCTCATCCTCTGGGCCGATCAGCCTGACTGCCGCCGTATCCAAACAAGATGACGTCTTGCCCGAGCCGGTTTGAAGTCGCGATGCGCCGCATCGTCGCTTCCCCGGCACGGCGCCGCTGCTGGGCAGATCCCCAAGTACCCCCACACAGCTAAAAGTGTTTCGTTCTCAAGTTCTGAAAACGATCAGAAGCGAAATGAGTTGGGACAGTGCGGCTGCCGGATTACTCCGCTTGCGATCATGGAAATTTGAGCGTTGAATTCGTCGCGTCATGTGCGGCTGCGATGCAATTTTTGAGCGAGCCCGGGACGGCGCGACGAGCCGGCCTGCCAACCGCTCTGAAGCAGCCAGACGCACGCAACCTCCATGCGGGCAACGACCGGCACGCGCTTCGATCATCAACAAGGGAGGAGAACGATGAGCACTTGGCTTAGTGAACGGGAGCAGCGCCTCGTTGCGGGTGCCGAGGCAGCATCGGCGGCAACGCCGATCCCCACTCAAATTGTTTCCAACGGCGAGTATCTCCCGCCCCCGCAGAGCGCTACACAGAAGAAGGTCGAGGCACGGATCAACGATCTCGCCGACCTGAACGGCAAGCACCTCGGCTTGAGTCGCAGGCAGTTCCTGCACACGAGTTGCGGCATGGCTGCGGCATTTCTCGCAATGAACGACGTCTACGGCAATGTTTTCCAGGTTGCACCTGCAGAGGCCCGCGAGCCCGAGCTGATGCTGGCGCGCGCGCAAGGCCTCGCCGGCCAATTCATCTTCGACGTCCAGACCCATTTCGTGCGCGACGACTTCGATCACAAGGAGCTTTTGGGGCTGGCGGACTTTGCGAGCCAGCACTGGAACCCGAAGATGAAGGAGGAGGGCGTCTCCTCGCTCGCCCGTTACAAGTTCATGAACTATGTGAAAGAGATCTACTACGACAGCGACACCCACATGGCGCTCTTGAGCGGCGCACCATTCGACGATCCGAGCTGGTGGCTTCTGTCCAACGAGCAGATCGTCAAGGCCCGCGAACTCATCAACGACTTCGCCGGTTCGCGCCGCCTGCTGGCGCACAGCGTCATCACCCCAAAGCAGCCCGGCTGGATGGAGGAGGTCGACAAGGCGATCGAGGTCTACAAGCCCGATTCCTGGAAGTCCTACACGATCGGCGACCCGCTGGCACCCTCCAAGTTCCCATGGCGGCTCGACGACGAGCAGGTGATGTATCCGTTCTACGAAAAAGCGGTGAAGGCCGGCATCAACACGCTGTGCATCCACAAGGGGCTGCTGCCGCCCGATTACGAGAAGTCGTTCGCCGGCGTGTGGGAATACGCAACCGCGTGGGACATCGGAAAGGCGGCAAAGGACTGGCCGCAGATGAACTTCGTGATCTATCACTCGGCGCTGCGGGCGTTCCTCGAGCTGCCGGACAAGGCCTGGGCCGAGTTCGAGCAGACCGGCCGCATCCAGTGGGCCACGGATCTTTCGGAAATCCCGCAGAAATTCGGCGTCACCAACGTCTATGCCGAGCTCGGCACGTCCTTTGCGAACTCGGCGGTGGCGCATCCGAAGTTCTGCGCCGCGCTGGTCGGCACGCTGATCAAGGGCATGGGGGTTGATCACGTCATGTGGGGGACTGACTCGGTCTGGTACGGCTCACCGCAGTGGCAGATCGAGGCGCTGCGCCGCCTCGAGATTCCCGAGGACATGCAGAAGAAGTACGGGTTTGCGCCGCTCGGCGACGCCAATAGCGCCGCCAAGCAGCTCATCTTCGGCGGCAACGCCACCAAATTCTATAAGATCAGGCTGAAAGCGGCTGAGAACACCAGGATGCCGGCCTTTTCCGAGGACCGTCTCGCTTCGCTCAAGAACGAGTATGCGCTGGCGGCCAAGGAGCCCTCGAACCTGCGCTACGGCTACGTTCGCGCCGCGTAAATGTCCAACGGCCGCGCCGGCGGAGCAGGCAAGCTTCGCGGGCGCGGCCGATGCGCGGCTGCGGTGACAAGGAAGTAGATCGACAAAATCAATTTCGGCTTCGGATGAAAAACGTCGTGCGAGATCTGCTGTTGGGCAGTAATCGGGACTGCGAACCGCACTGGTTGATGTCGGGCTTCGAGGGAATAGCGAACCCGGGCTAAGCGCCTTGCGACGCCGCGCGGATGCTTCGGCCCTTGATGAGGTAGCGAGGCCGGTTTCAAATTCGCTGCCATTGCGGACCTGCTCGACTTACCCGAGATCGCCAATTTTTGAACGATCGTTGCTCGATGCTGTACATCAAACGACTTGACGCGAGCGTCTTGGTCATCCTACTGGTCTTACCAAGGTAATATCAAAAAGATTGCAGGGAATGGAACTCAAGCGAGTGGCTGAGGGTGAGAAGGGTTTCCAGAAGGTCTTTGCCTTCCTGCGCGACCGGTTGATCGCCGGCTCGCTCAAGCCGGGCGACCGTCTGGTCTCCGAACGCGAGCTCGCGACACAGCTCGGCGTCAGCCGACCGCTTGTGCGGGAAGCCCTGCGCGCCTTGACCATGCTCGGCATCGTCGAAATTCGTGATCGCATCGGCACCGTGGTGACGCGTCCGGACGTCTCCGTGCTCAACGATTTCTTCACCTTCGCGCTGGCCCAGCAGGCCGACATGGTGGACGACGTGATGCAGGCGCGCATCGCCATCGAATGTCAGGCCGTTCGGCTGGCCTGCGAGCGCGCCAGCATCGCCGATTTCGAGCGCCTGCAGCGTGCGCTGGCGAAAATTTCGGAAACGATCGACGAGGCCGATACGGGCGGCATGGCCGACTTCGAGTTTCACCGTGCGATCGTCCTGGCGTCCCATTCGGAAACGCTCGTCGTCCTGCACAATTCGATGGCCGGCCTGTTGACGCATTCGCACCGCAGCCGCCGCGAACTCGTGCAGGCCTTCCCGTCGATGAAAACGTACTTGATCGACGATCACAAGCGCATCTTCGACGCAATCGTTGCACGCGATCCCGAGCGGGCGGATACGACACTGCGACGACATTTTGCGATCGGCGATGAATACCGACGGCGCGCCGTCGTCGGGCAGAAAGACAGCCGGCAAATATCGCGCTGATTGCTATCGACGAGAACAACGACACGACGAGAGAAACGATGGGACGGGACGGCAAGGGAAGCGTCGGCTTTATCGGCATTGGCATGATGGGCCGGGAAATGGTCCGCAACCTGCTCAAGGCGGGGCATGGCGTCAGGGCTTTTGACGTTGTCGAGGCCGCAATTGCCGCCGTGGTGTCGGAGGGAGCCGTAGGCGCCAAGAACCCTGCAGACGCCGCGCGAGGCTGCGACATCGTGATCACCATGCTGCCTGACACACCGTATGTCGAAGCGGTGGTCTACAGCGAGGACGGCCTCCTGAAATCGCCGCCTGCGGGCAAGCTGATCGTGGACATGAGCACGATCTCACCGGTCGCGGCCCGCCGCATCCATGCGGATCTGCAACGTGCGGGCGTCAGCTTCATCGATGCTCCCGTGTCCGGCGGCCCGCTCGGCGCCAAGAACGGCGCGCTGTCGATCATGGCCGGCGGCGAAGCGGAAGCCTTCGGCAAGGCTGAACCGTTCTTCAGGGCCATGGGCACCACCATCACCCATGTCGGCGCTTCCGGCGCTGGACAAACGGTCAAGCTCTGCAATCAACTGATTTGCGGCATCAACATCCAGGCGATTTGCGAAGCGCTGGCTTTGGGGCGCGCCTCCGGCGTCGACCTGGACTTGCTACGCCGCGTCCTGTTGGGCGGCTCGGCTTCATCCTGGATGCTGGACAAGCTCGGTCCGGCGATGATCGGAGGCGACGTCGGCGCCGGCTTTCGTATCGACTTGATGCTCAAGGACCTCAGGCTGGTGCAGGAGCATGCGCAGGCGCTGAACGTGCCACTGCCAGGAACCGCACTCGTCACCAGCCAATATGTCGACGCGCGGGCGCACGGCGAAGGCGCGAACGGCAATCAGGCCCTGTTCCGTGTCTACGACCGGATGACCAATCAGAGCAGCACTGGATGATCTTGTTGCGATGAGTATCGAACTCGACTTTCCCGCGGTGCTGGAACGGTGGCCGAACTTCGTCGGAGGCGCCATTCTGACGCTCGAACTCGCATTCTTTGCAACGGTTTCCGGCGCGCTTCTCGGCACACTTGCGGCAGTGGGCCGCGGAACTCATAGCCGGCTGATTGCTCGTATCTGCAAAGTCTACGTGGAAGCCATCCGCAACACGCCGCTGCTGGTCCAGATATTCCTGGTCTATTTCGGACTTGCCAGCATCGGATTGAAACTGTCAGCCTTCACCGTTGCGGTGGTTGCTCTGACGATCAATGTCGGAGCCTACACGGCCGAGATCATGCGTGCAGGCTTCGAAGCGATCCCGCGCGGACAGATCGAGGCGGCCGAAGGGCTCGCGCTCACGCGCTTCCAGATCTATTGGCACATCATCCTGCTGCCCGCCGTCGAAAAGGTCTATCCGGCGCTGACCAGCCAGTTCGTCCTGCTGATGCTCGCCTCGTCGGTCTGTTCGCAGATATCCGCCGAGGAATTGACGGCCGTGGCCAACTACATCCAGTCGGACACCTATCGGGCGTTCGAGACCTACATCATCGTCGCCGTGCTCTACATTCTGCTGTCGCTCGTCATGCGCGCGGGATTCTGGGGGCTCGGCCTGGTCCTGTTTCCGCGCCGACGCCAACTTGGCACGCCGTTGTGAGGTGATGCATGGGCGGACATCTGAACATCAACCACCTCCTCTTTCTCGGCCATGGCGCGCTATGGACGATTGGACTCTCCCTGATCGCACTGGTGGGTGGCGCTGCCGTCGGCTTCGTGATCGCGCTGGCGCGGATATCTCCCCTCAAGTCCGTGCGCCTTCTCAGTGCCGCCTATGTCCAGATTGTCCAGGGGACGCCTTTGCTCGTCATCCTGTTCCTCGGCTATTTCGGGCTGGCGGCGATCGGATTGCAGACCTCTCCCCTTGTCGCCGCCGGCGCCTCGCTGACCATTTACGTCGCGGCCTATCTCGGCGAGATCTGGCGTGGCTCGATCCAGTCCGTGCCAAAGCCGCAATGGGAAGCGGCGGAAGGCCTGGCGCTGAGCCGGACCCAGCGCATGATGAAGGTGATCCTGCCGCAGGCGGTCCGCATCGCGACGCCGCCCACCGTCGGCTTCATGGTGCAGATCATCAAGAACACCTCACTCGCTTCGGTCGTCGGTTTCGTCGAGTTGATGCGATCAGGACAGATCGTCAACAACTCGCTGTTCGAGCCGTTCGTGGTCTACGCCATCATCGCCGCCGTCTATTTCGCTATGTGCTATCCCCTGTCGCTGTTCAGCCAGAAGCTGGAGCGGCGGATGGGACGCGGTAGCGTCAACCCCGCTCTGGCCTGACATGCAGCAAACCGCATCCCCCACTCCCATTGTGTCGCTCCGCGACGTGCAGAAGAGCTTTGGTTCACTGAAGGTGCTTGATGGCGTCAGCTTTGCCGTCGAGCGCGGCGAGGTCCTTGCCATTATTGGCAGGTCGGGTTCCGGCAAGAGCACCGCGTTACGCTGCATCGACCGGTTTGAGAAGGTCGACGGGGGTGAGATCATCGTCTGCGGACGCAGGGTTGATCTTCCAGACATCGATCTGCGGGCTCTGCGACAGGATGTCGGCATCGTATTCCAAAGTTACAACCTGTTTCCCCACCTCACGATCGAGCAGAACATCACGCTGGCGCCATGCTCGGTGAAGCGAATGGGCCTGTCCGAGGCGAAAGCGCTGGCGCGCAAGGTGCTGGCGCAGGTCGGTCTCGAGGAGAAGGTTCACGCCTATCCTGAGCAGCTATCCGGTGGTCAGCAGCAACGCGCCGCCATCGCGCGTTCGCTCGCCATGCAGCCCAAGGTCATGCTGTTCGACGAGGTAACTTCGGCGCTCGATCCCGAACTGACAGGCGAAGTGCTGAAGGTGATCGAACAGCTCGCAGCCGATGGCATGACCATGGTGATGGTCACGCATGAAATGGGATTTGCAAGGAGCATCGCCGATCGGATCGTCTTCATGCATCGCGGCAAGGTTCACGAAACCGGGCCTGCCTCGATCCTGACGGCGCCGACGACGCCGGAACTCGTCCAGTTCGTGGGGACGGGCAATCTAAAATCATAACAGGAGAGGAAAACCCAATGATCGGAAACCGGAAGATTCTGAGCAGCGCCCTCGCTGCATGCTGCCTTGTCTTGCTGGCGGCCCGGCCGGCGCAAGCCGACCTGCTCGATGCCATCACGCAGGCCAAAAAGATCCGTATCTCGACGGACCTTGCCATTCCTCCGTCCGGCATGATGGACAGCAGCATGAAGCCGACCGGCTCCGATGTCGAGGTCGCCCAGTTGCTGGCCAAGGACTGGGGACTCGAGCTGGAATTCATCCAGACGACCGGTGCGACGCGGATCCCCAATGTGCAGACCGGCAAGGCGGATATCATCATTTCGACCCTGTCGGTCACGCCCGAGCGGGCCAAGGTAATCGATTTCTCCAAGCGCTACGCGACGCTGCAATCGGACATCGGCTGCCTGAAGTCACTGAACGTGAAGGACTGGCCGGACCTGAAGGACAAGACCGTGGGCGTCTCGCGCGGCACCACGCAGGATACGATGCTGTCGAATATGAAGGACAAGGAACTGAAGATCGCGCGCTACGACGACGATGCCACCGAAGTGACGGCGGCCGTCTCTGGCCAGGTCGATTGCGTCGGCACGTCGGCCACGATCATCAACCAGATCGGCGTCAAGAATCCGGCTCGAATCTTCGAGTCCAAGATCCCACTCGCCAGCTTCGATCTCGCCATCGGCCTGAAAAAGGGCGAGCCGCGCCTCCTGGACAAACTCAACGCATGGATCACCGAAAACGTGAAGAACGGCAAGCTCAACGCCATCTACAAGAAATTCCATGGTGTCGAACTGCCACCCGACATGCGCGGCTGAAACCCATAAATCCGTGGCGGCCGCCACGGCCGCCGCAAATCAACAAAAGGAAAATTATATGCGTCTCGTCGTAGGTTCCGACCACGCCGGCTGGTCACTCAAGAAGGCTGTCATCGATCACGTACGCAGCCTCGGACACGAGGTCGTCGACGTCGGATCCTACGACGAAAATCCGGTGGATTTTCCGGATATCGCACGGGCGGTGGCGCAGAAGATCATCTCCGGAGAGGTCGTTCGCGGCATCATGGTGTGCGGCACCGGCGTCGGTGCCTCGATTGCGGCCAACAAAATGAAGGGCATCCGCGCCGCGGTCTGTCACGATGTCCATTCGGCCCATCAGAGCGTCGAGCATGATGACGTGAATGTCATGTGCATTGGCGCCCAGATCGTCGGACCGTGGCTCGCCAACGATCTCATCTCCTCATTTCTTGCCGCCGAGTTTTCGACGGAGGAGGACTTCCGGCGACGCGTCCAGAAGCTTCACGAAATGGATGCAGAAGGCTGAGGCCTTACTGGTGTCCGGGTTCACTCAATGTCGATCGATCTGGTCGCCAGAGTGCCGGTCCTTCCTGGACATTCCAAACGTCGGCTGCGTCCTGTGCGGGGTGCTACGAGATCGCAATGATCTCTAGCTCTTGACCGGATGTACCGACGACATCCCCAACAGATTTGCCCATCAGCGACCTTGCCACCGGGGACACGAAGGAAATGGAACCGGCCTTCGGGTCCGCTTCGTCCTCTCCCACGATACGATATTTCTGTACGCGCCCATCGTCTCGCCTGAAGGTCACGGTGCTCCCAAAGGCGACAGTGTCAGTCGACGTTGGATTGGGGATGACCTGGGCTGTCCGAACTCTCGCCGCAAAGTAGCGCACATCACGCAATGGGGCTGCGGCCTGCCGCCGTCGTTCGTTCACGTCTTCGATCTTCTGCGCGGTCTCGTATGCCTCGCGAGCCTGGTCGAGCTGAAATTCAAGAGCCTTCAATCCCGCTTCCGTAACAAGATTCGGATGAGGTGAAATCGGACGGTCGGGGAGCAAGGTCTCCGACGCCGTTTCGGCACTGTCTTCCTTGGTGAAGGCAACGCTCAAGCTCAGAACTCCTTTTAAGCAAGATATGCAAAAAAAAAGCGGTCGGCGACAAGAGCGCGGACCCGTCAAAGGAACCGTAGCGCCACGCTCAACGGCTTTTGCGAATCATATACCGCGGAGCGCGACGGGCGCCATTATCAAGTATCAGGGAGCGGAACTGCTGCAGCCTTGCTCCGCCGGCAGTTCCTCGGCATTGGGGTCGCCCGGTGCCGTCGCCCAGGCCAGTTCGACGAGCGTCACGATCCGCCGACCGGCACCGTCAAGCTGGCAAACGATGAGGCCCTGCTCCTCGATGTAGGTCAGCAGACGCCGTGCACGGCGCAACGAATGTGAGCCGTAGGCGCGGGCAATCGCTGCATCGCCCGGGCAGGGCCAACCTTCCTTCGCGGCGCGGGCGATCATCATGAAGACGCCCTGCATATCCTCCGGCAGAAGTGAGGCGCGGACCGAGACATCCTGCCACCCGTCATCCTCCGCCATATCGGAGCCGAGCCCGGCGCGGGCGCGCGTCAGCATGCGACGGAAGTCACCGAGGTCCGGCACGGTCGAACCGAGGCCCTCTATTCGGCAGCGGACCACGAACTCCTGATAGAGGACGCCGATGGCGCGGAATCCCGCGTCGGGTTCCGCCATGACGGCGCGCAAAATACGGTCCACTCGCTCACGCCGCTCCGCCAGCTCCTCAGCGCTGAGTGGCTGCTCCACCGCTTCGGGACGGAGCTCCAGCGCCGCTGACTTCGCCGCCATGAGCTGCCCGAGGAGGTCTGGCGGCGACCGGCGCTGGGGCCGATTATTCTCAGGCGGCGGCGCTGCCAGAATGATGGCGCGTGCGTCCGGTGTCGCTTCCGGCAGAGGCAGCAAGCGCGGGGTCGCATTGTGCGGCGTGGTATCCGTTGGACCAATGCGCAGCCCCAGCGGACGGCGGGAGAGGGCCGGTCCCAGCGCCATGAATTGCCCGCGCTCCAGATCCCGAAAGGCCTCTGCCTGTCGCCGTTCCATGCCCAGAAGGTCGGCGGCGCGCGCCATGTCGATATCCAGAAAGGTTCGGCCCATGAGGAAATTGGACGCCTCGGCCGCCACGTTCTTGGCGAGCTTCGCCAGCCGCTGGGTGGCGATGACCCCCGCAAGCCCGCGTTTGCGGCCACGGCACATCAGGTTCGTCATGGCGCCGAGCGAGAGTTTGCGCGCCTCGTCCGAAACCTCGCCGGCGACGGCCGGCGCGAAGAGCTGCGCCTCATCAACCACCACCAGCATCGGGTACCAGTGGTCGCGGGCGACGTCGAAAAGCCCGCCGAGGAAGGCGGCGGCGCGCCGCATCTGGTTCTCGGCGTCGAGCCCCTCGAGATTGAGCACCGTGGAGACGCGATGGATGCGCGCTCGCTCGCCGGCGACCTGCAGGCCCCGCTCGGTATGGTCCTCGGCATCGATCAGGAGGTGGCCGAAACGGTCGGCAAGCGTCACGAAGTCGCCTTCGGGGTCGATGATGGTCTGCTGCACCCAGGGGGCACTCTGTTCCAGCAGCCGGCGCAGCAGATGGGATTTGCCGGAGCCCGAATTGCCCTGCACCAGCAAGCGAGTTGCAAGCAGTTCCTCAAGGTCCAGAGTCGCCGGGGCACCTGCCGTCGTGTGTCCCATCTCGATCGCCACGGTCATGTCTCGACTCAAAGTCTCCCTGCGGAGGCGGGCTTTAACAACCTGATCGCGGCCCGTCGAGCGCCCATGGCCGGCCTCTCCGCGTTCTCCACGGCTGGTCGAACGCCATCAGCCCGGATGGATGCCGGCCGCAGCCCGCCAAAATTTTCCGTTATTCGGCCGGTGACGGCTTGGCGCTATCGCCAATCGCCGGCTTGTTGCTGCCGAACAGCCAGCTCTGCAGCCTGTCGAGGTAGATGTAGACCACCGGCGTCGTATACAGCGTGAGAAGCTGCGACACGGCTACGCCCCCGACGATGGCGTAGCCCAGCGGCTGGCGTATCTCGGAGCCCGCACCGGTGCCGAGCATCATCGGAACGCCGGCGAGCATGGCCGCCATCGTGGTCATCAGGATCGGCCGGAAACGCATGACGCAGGCGCGATAGATGGCGTCTTCCGCCGACAATCCCTCCTGCTGGCCCACATGCAGGGCGAAATCGACCAGCATGATGCCGTTCTTCTTGACGATGCCGATCAGGAGGATGATGCCGACGATCGCGATCACGCTGAGATCGAGGTGAACCGCCATCAGCAGCAACAGCGCTCCGAGCCCCGCCGACGGCAGCGTCGAGATGATGGTGATGGGGTGGATCAGGCTCTCATACAATATGCCGAGGATGAGGTAGATCACGAACAGTGCGGCAGCGATCAGGATCGGCGTCGTCGATAGTGAATCCCCGAACGCCTGGGCATTGCCCTGGAAGCTCGTCTGCAGTGAGAGCGGCTTGCCGAGTTGCTCCTCGATATGTTGGATCGCGCTGGTCGCCTGGCCGATCGCCGTGCCGGGCAAGAGGTTGAAGGAGATCGTCACCGACGGGAATTGGCCCTGATGATTGACCACGAGCGGAGCGACCTTGACCACGCTGTCGACCAGCGTCGAAAGCGGCACTTCCTGGCCGGTTGAGGATTTGACATAGATCCCGCTCAACGCCTCGGGCGAATACTGGAACTTCGGATTGACCTCCATGATCACGTGGTACTGGTTCAGCGCCGTATACATGGTCGAGACGATGCGCTGGCCAAAGGCGTCATCGAGCGTGTTGTCGATGGTGAAGGGCAGGATGCCGTAGCTCGAAGCCACCTCGCGCTTGATGGCGATGTCGAGCAGGGGGCCGGAATTGAGCTGGTCGGTCGCGACGTCGGTGATGCCGGGGACCTTCTTGATCCCGTCGAGGAACAGCGCCGCCCAATGATTGAGCTCGCCGGGGTCGGCGTCGCCAAGTGTGTACTGATACTGGGTTTTCGAAACCCGGCCGCCGATGGTGATATCCTGCGCGGCCTGCATATAGAGAGTAATGCCCTGGATCTTGGCCAAGTTGGTCCGCAAGCGCGCAAGCACCGTTTCCATGCTGTCACGTTGCTTGTAGGGCTTGAGCGCAATGTAGATGCGGCCGTTGTTAACCGTGGTGTTGCCGCCGCCGGCGCCGATCGCCGAGCCGATGGATGCGACGGCCGAATCCTTCATGATGGCATTGAGCAGAGCCTGCTGACGCTCGGCCATCGCAGAATAGGAAATATCCTGCGCGGCCTCGGACAGGCCGATGATCAGTCCGGTGTCCTGTTGCGGAAAGAAGCCTTTGGGAATGACGACGTAGAGATAGCCGGTCAGTCCGATGGTCGCAAACATCGTCAGCAGGGTGATGAAGCGGTGACGAAGCACGATTCTGAGCCCCGCCTCGTAGGTTCCGAGCAAGGCATTGAACCCGCTTTCGAGGACGTGGAACAGCCGCCCGTGTGTCCTGCTTTCCGGCTTGAGCAGCCGCGCGCACATCATGGGCGTCAGGGTCAGCGAGATCAAGAGCGACAGCACCAGCGCTACGCTGACGGTGACGGCAAATTCGCGAAACAGCAGCCCGACATATCCGCCCATCAGGAACAGCGGAATGAACACCGCGATCAGCGACAGCGTGATCGACATGATGGTGAAGCCGATTTCGCCGGCGCCCTTCAGCGCCGCCTCGAATGGCGTGGCGCCTCCCTCCATGTGGCGCACAATGTTCTCGATCACGACGATGGCGTCGTCGACCACGAAGCCCACCGCGATCGACAGCGCCATCAGCGAGAGGTTGTCGAGGCTGTAGCCGAGCTCGTAAAGGACAGCGAAGGTGCCGATCAGCGACAACGGCACAGTGACCGCCGGAATGAGCGTCGCCCAGAAGTTTCTCAGGAAGATGAAGATCACCATCACCACCAGCGCGACCGTCAGCATCAAGGTGAACTGAACGTCGTGGATGGAGGCGCGGACCGTGTCGGTGCGGTCGGAGATGACATTGACCTTGATGGCAGGCGGAATCGAGGCCTGCAGCACCGGCATCGTCGCCTTGATCCGCTCCACGGTGTCGACGACGTTGGCGCCGGGCTGGCGCTGGATCGCCAGGATGACCGCGCGCTGATTGTTGTACCAGCCGGCGATCAGGTCGTTTTCCGGCGCGCTGACGGCGCGGCCGACGTCGCGGATGCGGACCGGCGCGCCGTTTCGATAGGCGATCACGAGATTGGCGTAGTCCTCCGCCTTCAAGAGCTGGTCGTTGGTGTTCAGGGTGAAGGTCTGGCGTGGGCTATTGAGCGTGCCTTTCGGCAGATCGACATTGGCCTGGCCGAGCGCGGTGCGGACGTCCTCGAGATTGATGCCGCGCGCGGCGAGCGCCTGCGGATCGAGCTGCACGCGCACGGCAGGTTTTTGCTGGCCGCCGATGCCGACGAGGCCGACGCCTGGTATCTGCGATATCTTCTGCAGCAGGATGTTTTCCGCATAGGCGTCCACCGTGGTCAGCGGCAGGCTGTCCGAGGTCAGGCCGAGCACAAGGATCGGCGTATCGGCCGGATTGACCTTGCGGATCGTCGGCGGATAGGGAATGCCGGGCGGCAAGAACGGGCTCGCGGCGTTGATCGCCGACAGCGTGTCGCTGACCGTTCCGTCGATCTGGCGGTTCAGATCGAACTGCAGCGTGATCTGGGTGAAGCCGAGTGCGCTCGCCGATGTCATCTGGGTGAGGCCCGGAATCTGGCCGAACTGGAGTTCGAGCGGCGTCGCCACCGACGCCGCCATGGTCTGCGGATCGGCGCCCGGCAACTGTGCCGTGACCTGAAGCGTCGGATAGTTGACGTTTGGCAATGACGCGACCGGCAGCAGCGGGTAGGCGATCAGGCCGCCGACCAAAAGGCCAACCATCAGAAGCGCGGTCGCGATCGGCCGCTGAATGAACGGTGCAGAAATGTTCATGGGATTACCGCCTGTTGTGCTTGCTGTGCCGTCACTTCCTCGGCCGCTTCGCCGTGCAGGATCGTGACATGCGTGCCCGGCTGCAGCCGGTATTGTCCGTCAACCACGACCTGCTCGCCGGCCTTCAGGCCGGAATCGATCAGTGCTTCGCCGTCGGTGATTTGCGCGACCTTGAGGGGCCGCATCGCCACGGTGTCGTCCGGCTTGATGACATAGGCATAGGCGCCGTTCGGCCCCTGCTGCACGACGTTGGCGGGAACCGTCAGGCCGTTGTGCCGGGTCGTGACGAGTAGCCGCGCGTTCACCAGCTCGCCCGGCCACAGCTCGCGGGACTTGTTGGGAAAGTTCGCCTTGAGCTGGATCGAGCCGGTGGTCTGCAGGATCTCGTTGTTGACCAGCGCGAGCTTGCCCTGTCCGAGCTGGACTGAATTGGCCTGGTCGTAGGCCAGGACGGGCAGCGGCGTCTTGCTCGCCTGCTGTTGCCGGAGGATCTGCGTCAGCACTCCTTCCGGGAGGGTGAAGATCAGCGAGACGGGATCGAGCTGCGTCACGACGACAAGACCGTTGGTCGTCGTCGGGCTGATGATGTTGCCGACGTCGATCTGGCGAATTCCCACCACGCCGTCGATCGGTGAAGTGAGGCGGGTGTAGCTGAGTTGCACCTTGGCCGCCTCGATCAGCGCCTGGTCGGTCTTGATTGCGACCTCGAGCTGGCCGACCTGCGCTTTCTGGGTCTCGATTAACTGCGGCGTGGCCCAGCCTTTGTCGCCAAGCTGGCTGTAACGCGTGAAATTGGCGCGGGCATTGGTGAGCTGAGCCTGATCGCGCTGCAGGTTTCCCTCGAACTGGTCGATCTGGGCCTGGTAGGGACGCGGATCGATTTGCGCGAGCAGGTCGCCGGCATGGACGGTCTGTCCTTCGGTGAAGTTGATGCTGATGAGCTGGCCCTGGATCTGCGCCCGCACGACATCGGTGTTGTACGCAATCACGGTGCCGACGCCATTCTGATAAATCGGCACATCACGCTGCGCGACCACGCCGGCAACGACCGGGACCGGAGGCGGCGGCGGCGCCGCGACGGCGGCCTTGAACGCGTTGGCATGCGTCAGGTAGAGAAGGCCGCCCGCGGCGGCGACGCCGAACACGACGGCAGGTATTGCGACTTTCATTTTCATGGCTGTTTCTCGCGAGTGAGTTGCCGCTCAACGGAACGTCGTGGCGGCGGTTGACAGGCCCGGTATCGTGTTCGTCGCCCCTGTGATGTTCGGTATCCCTGTGATGGGATCGGTGGTCGCGGCGACGGCCGTCGTGTTAGGGGCCGACAGGGTGACGGCGGGCACCGTCGGGATCGTCGGCGCGATGGTGCTGATGGTGGGGCGACGGTGATGGTTGGAACCATCGCGGCGGAGCTAATCCCGAGATTGCCGATCTCGGTCGAGCCCATCGGAATGCCGGTTCGCGGCACGCCGCCCGGTGTCGTAGGAGACGTCGGTGTCGATGACGCGGCAAGATTGCCTGAGCCGGCGCCGCACATGCTTTGGGTACCCGACGTGTCGATCAGTGCCGATGTCGGCGGAACGCCCGATGACGACATCGATGATGTCGACGTTCCCGGCATCATGGACATCGTGCTCTGCGGTGTGACGCTCCCGACGTCCACGCCGCCGCCGTCAAAGGTAGTCGCCGATCCGAACATCGTTGATGGTGCTGTGCCGATGGTCGAGCACACGGCGCTGCCCATGGTCGACGAGATCGGCGCCGGACTTACGCCGGGGGATGCGATTTCCGTTGCGCCCAACGGGATGCCGGTGCCGCCGACCGGCGCGCTTGGTATCATGCCGAGCGGCGACGTGGCCGAGAGCGAAGGCGTCGGCATTACCGCGGCCTGCTGCGCAAAGGCTTGGCCGCACAGCAGGGCCGAGGCTGCCGTGATCATCAGGAAGCGTTTCATGGGGTTCTCCAGTGCCGGTCGGGTAGTGCGACGAACGAGCAGGGCAGCGATCGGTCCGGAGGGCATTGAGAAAGTGCCCTCCAGTCCGAAGCCTGCGTGCAGGATTTGCGGGAGGGTCTCAGCCGCAGCTCAGCGGCAAAGGCTGGTTGGGATGCAGGTAGTACCAGTCGTAGCAATCGGGATAACCGTAGTAGTAGCCGTATCCCGGCCCGTATCCGCCGAAGCGATGCGCAGCGTGATGGTGCAGGCCGAAGCCATGCGCGCCAATGTGGCCGCTGCCGAAGTGGCCGACACCAACGCCGCCGCCAAGGCCTCCGATGTGTTCGCCGGCACCGAAGCCGCCGATATGGCCACCGCCGCCAAAGCCACCGATGTGACCTCCGCCGCCGAAGCCTCCGCCCATGTGGCCGCCGCCGCCAAAACCTCCGCCGTGCCCACCACCACCGCCGCCACCACGAGCGTTAGCCGCGCCCGCCAGCAGGCTCGAAGCGAGAAGAGCTGTCGCCAATATCGTGATCATTCGTTTCATCATGACACTCCTTTTCAATCAGATTGCTCGCCGCCGCGACGCGCGAACTTCGACGGACCGCGCGAACGAAACGTCGGATGGCTGACAGGTAGGTGCGATGCACAAGGCATCCATTAAATTCGGCGTTAGTCTCCGCCGCCTTGCATTCACGAAGGAAACACTTTGGTACGCGGCAAAAGAAAAAAGGGCCGGCGGAATATTCCGCCAGCCCGTCATGCTTCGTTGTTACATCGCAACGTCGATCAGTAACCCGTGTTGGGCTCGCAAGGGGGCGTGGTCCACGGTGCGGTGGCGAAGGCGCCGACGCGCGGAGCGCGGATGCAGCTATCGCCTACGTCGCGATGCATCGTCGACATCACGCGGCCGTTGTCATCGGTTACGACATGCCGCGAGGTGTGTGTGGCGGCCAGCGCCGGCGTGGCGAGAGTGGCTGCGGTGAGTAACGCAGCCGACAGAAGTTTGACTTTGTGCATTGTTGTTCTCCAAAGGTCAGGGGAAGCCAGGCTGGCTTCTCCCTCCGACGTGCGGCTGGCCCGCCATCGTCCAAAGGAAACATCGCTTCACGTGCTTTCAACTCGGCGTGAAGCTGATGCGGGCTCCATCTATTGTCTCGCCTGGCTCGAAACCGCCGGTGGGCCAGCCAATGCAGGCCGGCGGGTTCATTAAATTGCTATTTATTGGCGCGGCCGGTCGACGGGGACTAACTGTTTCGTGCGGCTTCGCCGTGCTCGCACTGGCGCGGCGGAACGGCCGCCGGGCGGATGGCGCATGCCGGCTTCGGAAAAGGATGGCGGCGCTGGCCGGCTCTCTTGAGCTAAGAGACATGCGGCCGTCACTGTGGCTTTGTCGGCCGGCCGGCGTATCATTGCGACCGGGCCGTGCGGTGAGGGGTATCTTGATGGCAGTCGGACCGATCTGATGACGAAAGTTCTTCTCATAGAAGATGACGGCGAGACGGCGGGGGAAATCACTGCCGAGCTGGCCGATCGCGGCTTCGAGGTCGAATGGTCGGCCAATGGGCTGGATGGCCTCGCCAAGGCGCGCGACTTGCGACCGGATGCAATGATCGTCGACCGCCTGTTGCCGGGAATGGACGGTCTTACCGTCATCGAGTCCCTGCGCAAGGATCAGGTGCGCACGCCGGTCCTCGTGCTGAGTGCGCTTGGCGCGGTCGATGACCGCGTGCGCGGATTGCGGATGGGAGGCGACGACTACCTCACCAAGCCGTTCGCGATCGTCGAACTCATTGCGCGCATAGAGGCGTTGCTGCGCCGCCCGCCGGAAACGCGGGAAACCATCGTGCGGGTAGGGCAGCTCGAACTCGACCTCGTCGAGCGCACGGCCAAACGCGGCGAGCGCAAGATCGACCTGCTGCCGCGCGAGTTTCGCCTGCTCGAATACATGATGCGGCGGAGCGACCAGCTGCTTACGCGCGCGATGCTGCTCGAAGAGGTCTGGAACTACAAGTTTGTTCCGGCAACCAACCTGGTTGACGTGCATATGGGCCGTGTGCGGCACAAGGTCGACGGTCCGGGCGACGCCCCGATGATTCACAATGTCCGCGGCGCGGGGTTCATTCTACGCGCCGTGTCCTGACTGATTTTGGATGACCGCGCCGGGCGCCCACGCCGTCGGACCGGTGAGGCAGGCGGACGGCAGGATCGGAAGCTTCAGTTGCAATTCATACGCTCGAAGACGTTTCACTGGGCCGCGGCGCTGGCGGGCCTGTTCGCGGTCTTCGTCACCGTATTGTTCGGGTTCATCTATTTCAGTATCGACGACTACCTGATCGCGCGGTCGGATCGGATGATCACGAGGCAGGCCGATTTCTTTGCCGGATTGCCGCGCGACCGCCTGATCGGTGCGCTCGATGATCATCTCGGGCAGGATTCCCGCGGCGTCCAGTTTTCCGGAGTGTTCGACGCGAGGGGGAAGCGGCTTGTCGGCAACGTCGCAGCCCTGCCGGACGGGATTCAGATCGGCGCGCCGGCGCAGAGCGTGCCGCTCGCGCGCGTCGACGACAAGGCGGCCGGCGCGACATCGGTCAGGACCGTCGCGCGGAGCCTTGAGAACGGCGACATATTGGTGATTGGGCGGAACGTCGACGAGACCGGGGAGATCTTCAGGGTTGTCGGAACGGCGTTCGCGCTTGGCTTGTTGCCGGCGTTCTGCCTCTGGCTACTGGCCGGCGCGTGGCTGAGCGTTCGCGCGCAGCGACGCGTCGAGGAAGTCAACCTGCGGGTCCAGCGCATCATCGCAGGCGACCTGCATGAGCGGTTGCCGCACCGAAAGGTGGATGAACCGTTTTCGAGGCTGGCCGCCATCGTCAACGGCATGCTCGACGAACTGGAGACGACGATCAACGCACTGGCCGGCGTCGGCAACGACATCGCCCACGATCTGCGAACGCCGCTGACGCGTGCACGCCTGACGCTCGAGCGCGGCCGTACCAATGCGGCCACGCTTGAGCAGCTCCAGGAGGTCGCCGACAAGGCCATCGCCGGCATCGACCAGTCACTGACGATCGTCACGGCGTTGCTGCGCCTGGCCGAAATCGAAAACAGCCGCCGGTCGTCTGCATTCGGTAATGTGGCGCTCGACGAAATGCTGCGCGAAGTCTGCGACATGTACGAGCCGATCGCCGAAGACAAGCAGATCGCGTTGAGCGTGGACACGTCAGACAAGCTTTACGTGCACGGCGATCGGGATCTGTTGTTGGAGGCGGTCGCCAATCTCGTCGACAATGCCATCAAGTTCACGCCCGAAAGCGGCGCGGTCAGGTTGGAGCTGCTGCGCGGCGAGGGAGAAACCATCCTGCGCGTGACGGATACGGGACCGGGGATCAGCGATCAGGAACAGGAGGCCGTGCTGCGCCGGTTCTATCGATCGGACAAGATTCGCAACACGCCGGGCGTCGGCCTCGGACTGAACCTGGTTTCGGCAATCGTGAAGCTGCACGGATTTCGCTTGATCATCCACTCCGGCCCGGGAGGCCGGGTGGAGATCATTTGCCCCGATGAGCAAGTCGTCGGGACATAGGGGCGGCAGGCTGCCGAAAGTCATCCATGCCAACGGCCGTCATGCATGGTGCTGGAGGCGTGGTGGACCCGACGGTGGTGCCAGACGTCTGGACCGGCCAAGCCGCTTTCTCTCTCGTTATAGGATTGCATCACCGAGGGCGGCAGCCCTTCCATCCGGTAGGCCGGCGTGGGCGCACCGCCATTCAGGACGTCAAGGTTCGGGTAAAAGAATGCGAAAGCCCCCGGCTCCTGGATGGCTTCTTGCGCGAAGGCAGGTGCTGCTGCCATCATCGACAGCAGTCCTGCGACGGCGATCGTCTTGATCGAGGTCATTGTCATTCTCCATACATGATGCGGGAATTCGCCGGACGCGCAAGCGCGGTAACACGCCGCGACTGGCGTATGTTTTTTTCGAACGCGAACTGCTCGCTTGAAACTGCATCCAGACAGCGGATGCGTGATGGAGATGTAGGGCGGCAGCAGTTTCGCCCCATTAAATTGCCCTTCACAAAGCTCAACTAATCTTGAGCCTCTCGTTCAGAACAAGATCGGGCTATTTTGAAATCGAGATGCAAAGCGCACGGACGCTAACAGCGAATTTATAATCCTCAATTCCAATTTAATGGCTGCGTCGCGGCGTCTTCTCCTAGGGTCCATCTGCCGGACCCGACGGATTGGAGCCACCCATGAACGCCCATAGCACAACATTGATGTCAGACAGCCGGGAGGCGCAGACCAACGGCAGATCGCAGGATTTCGTCGATGAATACGCCTCTCTCATCAAGCGATACGTTCTGCTCGAGCAGCCGCGGGAGCAGCAGCTTGCACGGCGCTGGCAGGAGCATCGAGACCGCCGGGCGACCGATGCGCTCGTCACCAGCCATCTCCGGCTGGCGGCAAAGGTCGCGCGGCGCTACCAGAGATACGACCTTCCGCTTGCCGATCTGATCGGCGAGGCCAATCTTGGCCTCGTCATCGCGGCCTCGCATTTTGAGCCCGGCCGCGGCGCCCGGTTCTCCACCTATGCGCTGTGGTGGATCAAGGCCGCTATCCACGATTACATTCTGCGGTCGCGGTCGCTGGTCAAGATCGGGACGACGGCCGCGCAGCGGAAGCTGTTCTTTGGCTTCCGGCGCGCCATGATCAAGTTCGGAGGCGACAGGGTAGGGCTCACGCAGGAGGTCGCCGAGGCCGTCGCGCGGGAGCTCGTGGTCCCCGTTCGCGAAGTGATCGAGATGAGCAGCCGTCTGACGGGGGACGTTTCGCTGAATGCGCCCGTCAGCGATGACGGGCCGACCGAATGGGAGGCGATGCTGGTCGACCATTCGCCGAACGCCGAGACGATCGTCGTCGAGCAGGATGAGAGCGCGCAAAAGGCGAAAGCGCTCCATTCAGCCCTTGATGTGCTGACGGCGCGGGAGCGACGTGTGTTCGAGGCGCGGCGGTTCAGCGAGGATCCGCCGAGCCTGGAGGAACTCGGGCGTGAGCTGTCCATTTCCGGTGAGCGCGTGCGGCAGATCGAAACCCTGGCCTTCGAAAAGGTCAAGCGTGCAGCACGGCGTTTGAGACCAGCCGTCCTCTCGGCTTGAGAGGCGTCCGGTTGGCCGGTCCTGGCGCAAAGCGGACTTTCGTCCCTACTACTGAATGCAACTATCGTTGGAACGCCGGATGGCTCAGCGTCTCGATGAAGCGCCTCGCCAGCCGAGTTTCTTCGACAGCGCCCCGCAGAGCGTCAGGACTTCAGGACGAAGTTCCCTATGCTTCTGACGTGTCATTCGACTCCGCGGCCCGACAACGCGTAGTGAGCCGACGGCGCGTCCCGAATAGGCGAGCGCCGGTGCTGCTATGCATTTGTGCTGCGATGCAAACCAGTGCGGCGTGCAGCTTCCCCGAGGCTGACGAGCGAACCGGTCGCCGCGATCGTCTCGAGCACCTGCGATCCACGCTCGAGTGATTGGTGAGTACCCCTTCCCCGGCGGCGGTTCTTCAGCCGCGGACGACACTCTGGTCCGTATCTTTCTCGCAGCATCGACGGGCCGTGGAACGGACTTTGCCTTGGCGGAATTTACCCTCGCGGCGGCCGGCGCTCTGTTTCACTGTATGAGAAAGCAAGGTCTACCTGGTTTCATTTGGTATAGCATCGGCCTCGGCGCCAAACCATCGTCAGAATGGCCGCCGCAGGAAAAAGACGGCAGGCACGGGGCGGCACGCCGGCACGAAGCCGCAGGGAGGATGTGATGAAAAATTTGGCTGTGATCACGTGTGCTGCGCTCGGCCTGTGGGCGCTCGACTGTTCGAATGTTTGGGCTCAGACACCGAAAACATTCACGCTGAAATTCAATCACGTGCTTGGCCCGAAGGAGCCATACCACGACGGCTTCCTGAAGTGGGCCAAAGCCGTCGAGCAGCGCACCAATGGCGGTCTCAAGATCGATGTCTTCCATTCCGCGCAACTGGGTCTCGAGGAAGACATCATCGAGCAGATCAGGCAGGGAGCCAATATCGGCCAGAACACCGACGCGGCGCGTATGGGAAACTACGTTCCCGGCATCGCCGTGATGAACGGACCTTATTTCGTCGAGACGCTGGAAGAGGTTGCCAAGCTGCGCAAAGCGCCGACCGTCGCAAAATGGCAGGAAGAACTCGCGGCCAAGTTCGGGCTCAAGGTGGTGTCTTTCAACTGGGTGCAAGGCTATCGACATTTCTTTACGAACAAGCCGATAAAGACGCCGGACGATCTGAAGGGCCTGCGCATCCGCACGCCGCCGGCCCCAATTTGGCAAGAGTCGATACGCGCGCTTGGCGCCGTGCCGGTAGCGATGGCATTCGGCGAGATGTACCCGGGACTGCAGCAGCGGGCGATCGATGGTGTCGAGCTGGTTTACAACAACATTCCGGGCGGCCGCTTCTACGAGGTGCTTAAAGTCGCGAATGAGACAAGGCACATCATGCTGATCAACTTCGAAGTCGTCAGCGCCAAATGGTTCGACAGCCTGCCGAAGGAGTATCAGGACGCGCTGGTGGAAGAGGCCGATCGAGCCGGAGAGGAGACATCGCGTCAGATCTTGAGGCTGGAGGCCGAAGTCGAGCAGCAATTGAAGTCTCGCGGCATGACGATCAACAAGGATGTCGATCTCGCCGCTTTCCGGAAGGCCGGCGACAAAGCGTTCGAGGTCATGAAGATAACCGATGCCAAGAGCGCGGTGCATAAGGAAATCGGCAAGTAGGTTCCGCTGAATGCAGAAAGTCTACCAGCGTGTATGCGCCGCCGAGGCATGGATCGCCTCCGTGTTTCTCATCGTGATGGTAATCCTGATCTTTCTTGGCGGCGTCATGCGGATGCTGGGCCATCCGATCAACTGGTCGACGGATGTTTCGACCGCCCTGTTCGCCTGGGCCTGCTTTCTGTGCGCCGACATTGCCTGGCGGAAGAATAGCATGATGGCCATCGAAGTTTTCGCCAATCGCCTGCCGGACAAGCTCCAGACGGCCCTCCGTATGGTGAACTACGCATTGATCACCGCGTTCCTGTTTTACCTCCTCGTGATGGGTGCCTATTTATCGTGGATCAGTCGGGTACGCAGCTTCCAGGGCATTCCGGAAGTCAGCTACTCTTGGGTCACAATGAGCTTGCCGGTCGGCGCGGCGCTGCTGATCGTGACAACCGCGCTCAAGGTCCGCGGAGAACTCCGGGGCGAGCGCGCCGAATATCGCGCCGTCGACGTCATATGATCCGACGCGCACGGCCATGTTGATCGTAATCATTGCGTTCACAGTACTGATGCTGATCGGAATGCCAGTTGCCTTCGCGATTGGAATCGCCGGCGCGCTGTTCTTCATCCAGCATCCGGAACTGCCGGCAACAATCCCGATACAGGTAACGGTAACCGAGACGCAGAATTTCGCGCTGCTTGCGGTTCCGCTGTTTATCCTCGCCGGCAATTTTCTCAACAACTCCGGCATCACGACCAACCTGCTCAAGCTCGCCACGGTACTGACAGGAAGAATGCACGGCAGTCTGGCGCAGACCTCTATTGCACTCTCGACGCTGATGAGCGGGGTGACGGGGTCCTCGATTGCCGACGCGGCAATGAATGCCCGCATCATCGGATTGCAGATGCTCAAGCGCGGCTATGCGGCCGGCGTGATTTCGTACGGTTCTCTGCTGGCGCCAATCATTCCCCCCGGGATTGGATTCATACTGTATGGCACGGTCGGCCAGGTCTCGATCGGACGGCTATTTGCTGCCGGCATTATTCCGGGTCTCATGCTGTGGGCAGCTCTCGCCGTTGCGATAGCCATCACCGCCCGCCGCCGCGGCTACGGGCCGGAACGCGAGACGCGGGCGACTGCGCGTGAAATCCTGCTGGCGTCGTGGGGTGGCATCTGGGCCATCCTGTTTCCCATCTTCCTGTTGGCGGGATTGCGTTACGGCATCTTCACGCCATCGGAGATTGGAGCCTTCGCGGTCATCTATTCGGTGGCGGTGGGGTTCTTCGCCTACCGGATGCTGACGTTCGCGAGTTTCCGTGAAGCCATCGAAGGCAGCCTGGTCGATGTCGGGGCCGTGATGTTCCTGCTCGCGCTCTCCGCGATCTTTGGTTACGGCATCGTGTTCGAGCGAATACCCGAGGTGATTTCGGATTGGATGTTGGGCATGACGGAAAACGCGCACGTTGTAATGGTGCTCATCGTGCTCTTCATCCTGATCGCCGGCACCTTCATGGAAGGCTCGGTGCTCATCATCATGCTGACGCCTATCTTCCTTCCGTTGGTGACGAAGTACGGGATTGATCCGGTCCATTTCGGGCTCGTGTTCATTATTGCTGCCACGATCGGAAACTACACGCCGCCCGTCGGCGCCGCCATGTTCGTCGCCTGCCAGGTGCTGCGTTGTCCGATCAGCGAGTACACCCGAGACTCGACGCCGTTTTTGATCGCCGTCACCGCGGTGACCCTGATACTGATCTTCGTCCCCTCGGTGGTCTTGCTTGTCCCTGATATGATCTTCGGTTCCGATTTGCGATGAGATCGAAAGGACGACCGCCTTTGGCACCTTTCGGAAGCGGTGGTGCCGGTGCGTGATGTCCGCAGTTGGGGCAAGACCGGAAGTGGTTAGCGGTGGGGCGAACCGACGCGATTGACCAAAGCGCTCATCAATCGTGCTTAGTTCAAAATGGAGCATCTTTCACTGTGACAGGTTGCGTAGCAAGTTCTCGTAACCTAAAGATCGATGTCGTTTCATGAAACGCACCTTCATCCCAAATCGTCGAAGTCTTCCGGCGCAAGCTTGAGGGCGGCCGCAAGCACATTATCCTCTAGGTGATCAATGGATCGAGTGCCGGGGATTGGCAGCATAACAGGTGATTTAGCGAGCAGCCACGCAAGAGATAAGGCTGCGTGCGTGAGACCGCGACGCGAGGCGACTTGCTTTATCTTGAGTGCCCTTAGGCCGCGTTTGCCGCCCAGGGGATACCACGGCAGAAAAGCAATTCTAAGACGCTCGCACGCGGCGAGTACGTCTTCGCTGGTTCGGTTTCGCAGATTGTACATGTTCTGAACCGACACGATTGGCGTGATGGAGCGCGCCACTTCGAGCTGCGCAACCGTGACGTTCGAAATGCCAATATGGCGAATTTGGCCTAAGCGCTGTAAATCAGCCAATGCTCCAACCGACTCTATGAATGGCACATTGGGATCAGGCGCATGAAATTGATACAAATCGATGCGCTCTAGCCGCAAGCACTGTAAGCTACCTTCAACCGCGCGTCGCAAATGGTCGGGGCGACCGTCTGGGATCCAAGATCGTCGATTTGGTCGCACCAAGCCACCTTTCGTGGCAATGACCAAACCCCGAGGGTAAGGACACAGCGCCTCCGAGATTAATAACTCGTTCGTCTCGGGGCCGTAACTATCCGCCGTGTCGATAAAATTCACGCCAAGCTCGACCGCGCGATGCAGAACCCGATTGACATGCCCTCGATCCCTTGGTCTTCCCCAAGCTGAATCTCCGCATAGACGCATTGCGCCGAAGCCCAATCGGTTAACTGTTAAGTCCCCAAGGCCAATTGTTCCAGCAACAGCTGCGCCTTTGTTAGGAGACTGTTCCACCCGCAACTCCATCTCATCGAAACCGCAACGTACATGCTCTGCATTCTCGGAAACGGTCTACCTTTGGCACTTTTCGGAAGTGTCAGTCTCGGTGCGTAAACTCTTGCGAGCGACGTTGATCGTCAAGCGAGCGACAAGAATAACCGGTGGGCTTTGGGCGGTCTTTACGGCCGCAGGGGCTGGATCTACACTGGCTGAAATTGCAATTTCTCGCGTGCGCAACCAAGCAACTTCGAGGAGCAGAGTGCGGACTTGCGGAAGCGGATGTCTCTTCCTGGCAACCTATGAGACATGCTTGCCTATCCTGAAAATGTCCGTTCACCTGGTAGACCGGAAGTCGCCGTGGCCCGGTCAAATAGACGCAATTGACCCTAAGCGGAAGTCGTCCAAAGATTCAGGCGTCTTTTCAGGACGCACGAGATCGTGTACTCTTTCAATAGCTGTCGTCGCAGGCGGGAAATGCCGAATTCCTCGCGGGACTGAACGGACAGCGGTCGTGCCATCGGCAAGCATTGCACTCAAATCACCGACTTCTTTTTCGCCGGTCCTTCAGCATTCGCATTCCAACGCGGGTGCGCGCAAGGCGCGCCCGGATGCTTTGAATCCTGAAACGCGGGCCCCAGAGCGTGCCTGCGAGGGAGGAGATCTCCATGGCTGACCACCCCACCATTTCGACTGAATCTGACCTGACATCGCCGACCCTGCCGACCACGGCGGTCACTCGCCGCTCGCTCCTCGGCGGGGCCGGCATCGCAGTTGGCGCCGCCGTGCTTGCGTCTCCGCCGGGCATGCCCGGAGTAGCCCCGGCCGCGGCGCAGACTGTGGGCGTGAGCGTGGACGTGCGCCCGCTCGACGCGGCGTTCAAGCGCCGCGCCTTCGAAGTCCGACAGGCCTGCGCGAGCAACAACGAGAAAATTCCGATCCCGCCTCATCCGGCGAATGGCGATGAGGCGCGCTACACCAACAAGATCGGTTCCGACACACGGGGCCTGCCGCACGACAAACGCGGCGAAGTGGAGCAGGCGGCGTGGCAGGCGCTCTATGCCGCTTGCCAGTCGGGCGAAGCAGCTGATTTCGAGAAAATCCCGCTCGGCGGCACCCGCAAACTGGTCAACCCCCTGGGCACGCAGGCCGTCAGCCTGAGCGGCATCAACCCTACCCAAATTGCGATACCGCCGGCGCCGGCCCTTGCAAGTGCGGAGCGCGGCGGCGAGGCGGTCGAGGTATATTGGCAATCCCTGCTTCGTGACGTTCCGCTTACCGAGTTGCGCGACGACACCTCCCATCGCGACGTGCTTGCAGCCACCGAGGAACTGAACAAGCTTGCCGATTTCCGGGGACCGAAGTCCGGTGGGCGGGTCACACCCGGTACGTTGTTCCGTGCCAATGTGCTTTATTTCGACCCGACCGACCCGAAGGGCCGCTCCGTCACGCCTCCAGGCGTTCTGGATGGCCCGCTGATCTCGCAATTCCTGCTCCGGGACGTGCCCTATTCCGCACAGTGGATCAGTGCTCAAATTCGCACCGCGTTGCCCGCCAGCGAATTCCTGACCGAATACGACGAGTGGCTGGCGATCCAGAACGGCGCTGCATCGAAACGCCGGTTGCAGTTCGACACGACACCGCGATACATCACGACAGGAAGAGATCTCGCGGAGTATGTCCGCACGCTTCCTGCACTTGGGTGGGCGGCAGCACTGATGCTTGCCACCCCCGGCGGTGGAGCGGACCCACGCTACACCGGCATGTTTCCCCCGGCGGACCCCGTGTCCTATCCGTCGAATCCATATCGGAAATCGAAGACACAGGGACCTGGAGGGGGCACCTTCGGGTTGCCCTATGTGCAGGCCCTGCTCACCACGGGGATCAGTAACTCCGTCCGTGCGTCCTACTGGCAGAAGTATTTTGTGCACCGGGCCGCGCGACCGGAAGCCTATGGCGGCCTGGCGCACCATCGCCTCGCCAATGGCGTGAGCGATTACCCGTTGCATGAGAGTTTCCTGAAATCGGAAGCCCTCGATCGCAGCAAAGCCAAATACGGCAGCTATCTTCTGTCACAAACCTATCCGGAGGGAGCGCCGCTTCACTCCACCTATCCCGGCGGCGCCACGGGCGTTGGTGCTGTCACAGCTACCATATTGAAGGCGTTCTTCGACGAGAGCCGCGTCATCGCCAACCCGGTTCAGCCCGATCCGGCTGACCCGACGAAGCTCGTGCCCTATAGCGGGCCGCCGCTCACGGTTGGCGGCGAGTTGAACAAGCTCGCGGTGAATTTCGGCTTCGGACGGAACTGGTCGGGCATCCACTGGCGTTCGGATGCTTCCGCCTCGATGGCTATCGGCGAGGAAGTGGCGATCGGAATGCTGCGGGACGAGCGCACGACGCTGCGCGAGCCCTTCGACGGCTTCTCCTTCACGCGCTTCGACGGCAGCCGCGTGACGATCTGACAGCAGTCGGGCGACGCCCCCTGCCGTGGGGCGCCGCCCGGTCCTGTGCAGAGTAGTGGAAGCGTTTATGCCCGACAGCCTATTGGTGGAAGCTGAGCGCGGCGCCTGCTCAATCAACGAGGACCCAAGCCGGGGGCAACTCTCGTTCTGATCATCTTATGATGCGTGGTTGACCTGACCCGTGAACCGCAAACTTTCAATGACCGGAGCAGCCCACCAAATGCTTGCTTACCAACAATCCCAAAGACAGCGAAATTGCTCGGCATCGAGATTCCGGCATCCTTTCTCGACT
Organism: Bradyrhizobium valentinum; assembly: GCF_001440405.1. Lineage (GTDB taxonomy): Bacteria > Pseudomonadota > Alphaproteobacteria > Rhizobiales > Xanthobacteraceae > Bradyrhizobium > Bradyrhizobium valentinum. Next base: position 244,055 of record NZ_LLXX01000119.1, on the reverse strand, counting down.
GTGCCGACGAGGTGATCGAGTAGGCACAGTCCACTTCCGGAATTGGCACTTTTCGGACCTGAGAGTTCAGGCTCACGAAGTCCGTTTAAGAGGGCACAGCAGGCCTCGTTTTCGGGCGCGTCTAGGTCCGCTGCTGGCACAAGCGGCCGTTCGTTGCTTACGACCGATAAGAACTCGCTTATCGATTCGCAGTAAAAGCGGGCATCGGCTCGAAGCGGCCGACTGCCGGCGTTGTTGACCGGCCTCCGCAAGGGTCGCTTCTTTATTTGGAAACAACTGCCGGGCCATTGAAAATGCCAGGGGCATTTTCGTCATTTTTCCAAATGCCCCTTGAAATCGTTGAATAATGCAGCGGATCTTGATTCTGCCATTGGAGGTTCGATTCCTCCCGGCCCGGCCGGCTTTTCGCCGAACTTGGCATCTTCAACTATTCGGCACCGGAACAATGCACCGTTGGAAAAACGGTGCTATTCAGATGTTTTCAACGCGCGTCGACGGAATGCATCACCATCCAGGCTCCCATGACCCCGTTCTCGTCGCGCTGTCGATCCTGATCGCCGCGCTTTCCTCCTACACGGCACTGGATCTTGCGACTCGCATGCGGGCCGCTTCAGGTTCCGCCAGCCTGGGCTGGCTCGGGGCTGCGGCAGTCGCCATGGGCGGCGGCATCTGGTCGATGCATTTCGTGGCCATGCTGGCCTTTAGCCTGCCCGGCGTGGATATTTCCTACGATCCGCTCCTCACGCTTCTCTCGCTTGCCATTCCCATCCTGGTGGCGGCAGCCGCGTTCGTCGTCGTAAGTCGGCGGCCGAACGCGCTCGTCGTTTCCGGCATTGCAATGGGGCTCGCGATTTCCGGCATGCACTACACCGGCATGAGCGCCATGCGGATGGCGGCTTCCATCCACTATGACCCCGTCTGGGTCGTGCTTTCCATCGCCATTGCGATCGGAGCGTCCATCATAGCGCTGCGCCTCGCTTTTCACATGACGAGCGTGCTCGAGCGCATAGCGGCGGGAGCCGTCATGGGCGTGGCGATTTCCGGGATGCACTACGCAGCCATGCGGGGCTCCTCCTTCGTTCCCGCGGATGTCGTCCTTGGCCGCGCAGCACCCGGCTCGGTGGGACAAGCGCCCCTCGCGTTCCTGATCGCTGGCACCACGATTGTCGTCCTTATGATGGGACTTGCTGCGGCCGTGTACGACCGATTCTCGGCCGAACGAGCTGGTCGCGAAGCCGAGGCGCTCAGGCGAAGCGAGGAGAAATTCCGGCTGCTGGTGGAGGGGGTGGCCGATCACGCCATCTTCACGCTAGACCCCGAGGGACGGGTGGCGAACTGGAATCTCGGCGCGCGCCGGCTGATCGGCTACGGCGACGAGATCGTCGGGACGCACTACGCTATCCTTCACACCGACGAGGAGCGCGATTCCGGAATTCCTGATGCCATGCTTCTGGAGGCCAAGCGGGAAGGCAAGTCGACAGGCGAAGGCTGGCGCATTCGCAAGGACGGCAGCCGCTTCTGGGCCGAGACGACTATACGTGTGGTGCAAAACGAGCGGGGCGAGACCATAGGCTTCGCCAAGATCGTTCGGGACGTGACGGAACGCCGCCGAGCCCAGGAAGCGCTGGAGCGCACGCGCGACGCGCTCGCGATGTCGCAGAAGATGGAGACTATCGGACAGCTTACCGGCGGCGTGGCCCACGACTTCAACAACATACTCGCCGTGATCCTGGGCAGCCTCGAACTCGCGAAGAAGCGCCTCCAGCCGGAAGATCCCAGGATCCACCGGCTCCTCGACAACGCGATCCAGGGTGCTCTCCGGGGCGCCTCGCTGACCCAGCGCATGCTTGCATTCGCGCGCAAGCAGGACCTCAGGCCCGTCGTCGTGAATGTCCCGGAACTGGTGCGCGGAATGGCAGCGCTCTTGAAGTTTGATCCGGGCATCCGGGTCGAGACCCGTTTTCCGATCGAACTCGCAAATGTGAAGGTCGATGCCAACCAGCTTGAGCTCGCGATCCTCAACCTCGCTGTCAATGCGCGCGATGCGATAACGGCGGGCGGTGGGGTGATCAGCATCGCCGCGCGCGAAGAGCATGCCATCGACGGCCTTGCGGAGGGACGATACGTCGCGCTTTCGGTGAGCGACACCGGATGCGGCATGGACGAGGCGACGCTGAAACATGCGCAGGAGCCGTTCTTTACGACCAAGGGTGTTGGCAAGGGAACCGGCCTCGGCCTCTCGATGGTGAAAGGGTTAGCCGAACAGTCCGGAGGCGTGCTGCTGCTGAAGAGCCACATCGGCGAAGGGACCACGGCCGAGATCTGGCTGCCCGCCTGTCAGGACGAAAAGGTGGCGGTGCCCCATGCGGCCGAGCCGTCGCGCCCCGCATCCCGCAGTCGACCCATCTCCGTGCTGGTCGTCGATGATGATCTTCTTGTTCTCGACAGCATCGCTGCGATGCTCGATGATCTCGGCCACGCCGTGATCGAGGCGCGCTCTGGCGAGGAGGCAGTCCGGCTGCTGCCCCGAATGCCGAAGATCGACATCGTGGTGACCGATTATGCCATGCCGGGAATGAACGGGCTTCAGCTTGCCGAGGTAGTGGCCGCCGAGCGTCCCGGCACGCCCGTAGTGCTCTGCACGGGATATGCCGAGCTTCCAGGCTTCACGCACCTGCCGCGCATTTCCAAGCCGTTCGACCAGACGGCGCTGGTGGCCGCTATCGAGGAGGCCATGCGCGTACAGGCCGATATGCGCTCGGTTGTGACCTTGCACCCGAAGAGAGCCTAGAGCCTGTTCTGTTCCGATGGAATCGGAACGGGCTCTAGATTTTTGATATGACGCGTTTTCTTGACGCGAACCGGTTTCCACTTCGCTGGAAAACGCTCTAGCACGCGAGGCCGCGGCCATTTTTTCTCTGGCCCTTCCGAGCGCACGCGCCAGGCGGTTGAGCGGGCCTGCGAGATGATCGATTGAGAAAAGGCGGCGGGCGACACCGTTGGCGCCGCCCGCATGTCGTTCCAACCGTCAGCGAGTGACGCGCTCGACCGCGATGGCGGTTGCTTCACCGCCGCCGATGCAGAGCGCGGCGACGCCGCGTTTCAGGTTCCGCGCCTCCAGCGCATGCAACAGCGTCACGATCAACCGCGCGCCGGTGGCGCCGATCGGGTGGCCGAGCGCGCAGGCGCCGCCATTGACATTGAGTTTTTCTCTGGCGATGCCGAGGTCCTTCTGCGCCGCCATCGCCACCACCGCGAACGCTTCGTTGATCTCGAACAGATCGACGTCGGCTGTGCTCCAGCCGACCTTGTCGAGCAGCTTGCGGATCGCGGGGATCGGCGCGGTGGTGAACCATTGCGGCTCCTGGCTGTGGGTGGCGTGTCCCTTGATCTCGGCGAGCACCGGCAGGCTGTCGCGATCGGCGAGCGAGTCCGCATTCGCGGAGGAGGCGGCCGGCGTGATGGTGCCGTTGGCGCGGAACGCGGGCTTCAGTCCGGGAATCTTGGCAGGGTCTACCTTGAGCGGATGCTCGTCATTGGCGATGATCCGCGGCCCCGCTTTTTCAGGTACCGTGACCGGCGCAATTTCAGCCTTGAACGCGCCACCTTCCACCGCCTTGCGGGCGCGGGTCAGCGTCTCCATCGCGTAAGTGTCCTGATCCTTGCGGGTGAACTGATAGGCTTCCGCGGTGGCTTCGCCAAAGTCGCCCATCGATCGCCCGGTCTCATAGGCATCTTCCAGCCCGTCCATCATCATGTGATCGATGATCCGGTCGTGGCCGGCGCGATAGCCGCCGCGCGCTTTCGCCAGCAAATAGGGTGCATTCGACATGCTCTCCATGCCGCCGGACAGCGCGATCGCGGCCGAGCCGGCACTGATGATGTCGTGGGCCAGCATGGTTGCCTTCATGCCGGAGCCGCAGACCTTGTTGACGGTGGTGGCGCCGGTGGCATCTGGCAGTCCGGCGCCGCGCGCGGCCTGTCGGGCCGGCGCCTGACCCTGTCCGGCCGGCAGCACATTGCCCATGAAGACCTCGTCAATACGCTCCGGCGCAAGTTTTGCCCGCTGCAGCGCCGCGCCGATCACGTGGGCGCCGAGCTTGTGCGCGCTGAACGGGGACAATTCGCCCATGAACCGGCCAAGCGGCGTGCGGGCGGCGGAAAGAATGACGACGGGATCGGGGCTTGCGGACATCACGGGTTCTCCTGTTCGGTCGCGGATTGTTATATGACGATAATCATATATCGCGACATTGCAATGAGGTACGGCTGCTTCCTCGCGCCCAAAGGGTCCAAACTGCCGACGTTCCCGGCCGCGGTGAGAATGGCCGCGCCGCCGTTCCGGACGCTACGGCGTCGGCGGCCGGAGGATCGCCGTCGGCGCGTGCGGCGCTGGAACCGTCTTCCCCGCCAAACGTTGGCTAGTTGGCGGCCGGGCCCGACGGCTCGCGATCCGTCCCCCATTGTCACGTATCGCCGAGGTGCCGTCTGCTGCGAAGCTCATCCATCCTCATTCCTGGCGAAACCGTCTGGAGAAGATGCAAGGCAGGGCGGCTGGCAATTCTTAACGACGCGGCCGCGTATTTCGCCGCTCTGCGGGAAGCGCTGCTTCTGGCGACGCGGCAGGTCTACATCATCGGCTGGGACATCCACAGCCAGACCCGGTTTGTCGGGCCTTCCGGGCATGCCGACGATGGTTATCCGCAAGAGCTCGGTGCGTTTCTCAAAGCGCTCCTGAAGGCGAAGCCCGAGTTGCGGGTCAACATCCTGAGCTGGAATTTCCCGGCGCTGTACGCCGCGGAGCGGGAGTGGAATTCAGCCGCCAAATTTACCTCGGAAGCGCCGGACCGGCTCCGTTTCTGTTTCGACTCCAGCCTTCCCTTGGGCTCCGCGCAGCATCAGAAGATCGTCGTCATTGACGGCGCGCTCGCCTTTGTCGGCGGTCTCGACCTCACGATCCGGCGCTGGGATACCAGCGAGCACCAAGCCCATCATCCGCTGCGGACCGATCCCGACGGCAAGCCCTATCTGCCGTTTCACGACGTGCAGTGCATGGTGGATGGCGAAGCTGCGGCCAGCCTGACGGAAATGGCCGAGGGCAGGTGGCGAGCCGCCGGCTGCACGGTCGCAACGTCAGCTGCCGTCACCTGCGAGCGCTGGCCGGCCTCGGTGCCGGTGCAGTCCCGCGGAATGACGGTGGGCATCGCCCGGACCGAGATAGCGACCGCAAGCCACGCCGGCGTGAACGAGGTCGCGCGGCTGTTCAAGGCCTCCATCAATGCGGCCGACCGCTTCATCTACATCGAGAATCAGTTCACCAGCGCCACCGACATCGCGCGCCTGCTGGCGCAGCGGATGCTGGACGTGCCGCAGCTTCGTGTTCTGATCGTCATGCCGAAGATGCACTCGTCCTGGTTCGAATCGCAGGCGATGCAGAGCGGCCGCGGCGGCTTCATTGCCCGGTTCGTGGCGGCAGGCGTCATGGACCGGATTCGTTTTCTTTATCCATCGACGCGGGATGCGCACGGGGCCGCCGTCGTCATGGTGCACAGCAAGGTGATGATCGTCGACGACCGTATTCTGCGCGTGGGTTCGGCCAACCTCAACAATCGCTCGATGGGCGCCGACACCGAATGCGATCTCGCCTTCGAGGCGACGTCTGAGGCGCACCGGGAAGATATCGCCCGGCTTCGCCGCCAACTGATCGGGCATTTCTGCGGCGTCGATGAACAGGAAATCGAAAGCAACGAAGCCGATTTGCTTGGATTTCTCGACCGCCTGGCGGAGGGCGGCGGCGCGAAATCACTGCAGCCGATCGACCCGGCCGCGTCAGCCAGCAGCATGGCAACGATGGTGCAGCCGGTCGCCGATCCCAGAGAACCGCTTCATCTCGACCGCGCCGCCAATCGCATGTGGACGCCAAGAACCATCTTCGCCGTATCCGGTTTGGCCGCGGCGCTCGCCGGCCTTGCGCTAGCCTGGCAGTACACATCGCTGCGCGATTTCACCGATGTCGGCTTCGTCTCCTCGGTCATTTCGCAGCCCGCGCGATCGCAATTCGCGCCGCTGTTTGCGATTGCCGCCTTCGTCGTCGGCGGGCTGGTGGTGTTTCCGGTTCTGGTCCTGATCGCCGCCACGGCGGCGGCACTGGGGCCGTGGATGGGGTTCGTCAGCGCCGGGGCCGGCGTACTGCTCAGCGCGCTCACGCTGTTTTCGATCGGCCGCGTGCTGGGTCAGGCCCGGTTGCAGCGCCTGCTCGGGCGCCGGGCGGCCCGGGTCCAGAGCCGCATCATTAATAGGGGCGTCGTTGCGGTCGCCATGATCCGGATGGTGCCGATTGCCCCGTTCTCGATCGTGAACGTGGTGGCGGGCGCCAGCAAATTGAGCCTGCGCGATTTTCTGCTCGGCACCGTGCTGGGCATGGCGCCAGGGATCGCGGTGATGGCTGCGCTCGGCGCGCAGATCGCGGATCTGGCCAGGAATGCCTCGTGGACGAATGCGGTGCTACTTGCGCTGGCGATCATAGCCTGGATCGCGCTGTGCCTCGGCGTGCAGTTCCTGGTGACATGGATGGCAGGACGAAGAACGTGACGCCCACCATGCGCTTCATGACGTGGAACGTGCACGGCATCTTCCACCTCAATCGGACATTCGATCTGGATGGCGTTTGTTCGATCATCCGGCACTGGTCGCCTGACGTGGTCGCGCTGCAGGAGGTCGATTCGCGCGGACGAACCGATGATCCCTTTGCCCAATTGGCGAAAGCGGTCGGAGACCACAGCATTGATGCCCGTTCGATCATCACACAGGACGGCGATTACGGACAGGTGTTGCTAAGCAAGTGGCCCTTCCTCGAGGCTCCGAAAATCGTCGACGTCTCATATCAGGAACGCGAGCCGCGCCGGGCTATTTCGGCGCGCATACAATCGAGTGCGGGCGAGATGACGGTCGTTGCCACTCATCTCGGTTTGAGCATCCATGAGAGGCACGCTCAGGCCCATGCCTTGGTTGATCTGGTGCAGCCGAAGCGAACGCTCGTGCTCGGCGACTTCAATGACTGGCTCTGGGTGAGGTCGGTGCGCGGGGTACTGGCCCAAACCTGCCCGGTTCGGACACGGTTGCGGACATTCCCCTCGCGTTTTCCGCTGCTGCGGCTGGATCGGATCTATGTCACGCGCGACGGGCTGATCCGCTCCGCCTGGACCGACCGCAAGGCCCGGACATGCTCGGACCATCTGCCCGTCATCGCCGATGTCGCTTTCTCGGATTAGGGATTGCTCGCCGTCAGGCCGGCTTTGCCGGGTGTTGTGTCCTGGGATGGCGATCATGCAACAGGCAGGCGAGGTCGTGGCGCAAATCCTCCCGCTCGCGCATCGCGGTCTCGAACAGCGCTTCCTGAATGTCGCGCGGCATATCGCCCCAAACGGCCATGGCCGCCTCGCCAAGCAGCAATGCAAAGGTCTGTTGTTCGGTCATGTCGATCCTCCGCAATTTTTACGTTTGACCGAAGCGAAGGTTCCGTTTCCGTGAGCTTTTGCGTCTAGAGCCGTTTCCGTTCCGATGGAATCGGAACGGGGCTCTAGATTTTTGTTTTGACGCGTTTTCTTGACGCGAACCGGACTTCGCCGGAAAACGCTCTAGCCGTCATGAAGACGCTATTGCCGTCCCCAACGCAACACCACGGGATCGAGCTGGCGGGCGATTTCGATGAGACCCGCGCGAGCCGCCGGGTGGACCTTTTGCAGGGGGTGACGAACCGCTTCCGAACCGATCACGCCGCCTTCCTTCATCAGGATCTTGGCGGCCTGCAATCCGCACTGGCGGTTCTCGTAATTGATCAGCGGCAGCCAGCGCGCATAGGCCGCCATCGCTTCCTCCCGGCGTCCCGCCAGATAGGGATCGATGATTTGCCTGATGCCATCAGGATAGCCGCCACCCGTCATGGCGCCAGTCGCGCCGGCATCGAGGTCGGCCATCAGCGTGATGGCTTCCTCGCCGTCCCAGGGCCCTTCGATGTTGTCGCCGCCGGCGGCAATGAGATCGCGAAGCTTTGCCGCCGCCATCGGCACCTCGATCTTGAAATAGCTGATGTTCGGGATTTCCCGCGCCATCCGCGCCAGCAGGTCGACCGAAAGCGGCGTCCCAGCAACCGGCGCATCCTGGATCATGATGGGGATATCGATGGCGTCAGACACGGTGCGGTAGAAGTCGAAAATGCCCTTTTCCGGCACGCGGAAAGTGGCGCCGTGATAGGGCGGCATGATCATCACCATCGCGGCGCCCGCGTCCTGGGCCTGGCGGCTACGTTCGGCGCAGATGCGCGAACCGAAATGGGTGGTCGTCACGATCACCGGCACGCGGCCGGCGACGTGTTCCAGCACCGCGACCATCACCTGTTCGCGCTCGGCATCGGTCAGGACGAACTGCTCGGAGAAATTGGCCAGAATGCAGAGGCCGTTTGAGCCGGCGTCGATCATGAAATCGATACAGCGGCGTTGCCCTGCAAGATCGAGCTCCCCACGATCGTCAAAGATGGTCGGAGCGACGGGGAAGACACCGCGATAGGGACGTTTTGCAGTCGTGGTCATCTGGGGATGTTCCGTTCAAAGAGGATCAGTGATTGTATGGTTGTCCAATTCATTCATCAACATGATAGAAGGCTCGGCACAATCGAGCAGAAAGAACAAGGGAAAGACCGATGGCGGGAGTTCTGGAGGGCGTTCGCGTTCTCGATTTCGGGCGCTATATCGCGGGGCCATATTGCGCGACCTTGCTGGCGGAATTCGGTGCGGAAGTCATTCGCGTGGAGAAGCGCGACGGCAGCGAGGATCGATTTGTCGCACCGGTCGGCGAAGGCGGCGAGGGCGCGCTGTTCCTGCAGGTCAACCGCAACAAGAAGTGCATCACGCTCGATCCGATGAAGCCGGAAGGGCAGGAGGTGATGCGCCGGCTGGTCGCGACATCAGACGTCGTCGTCGCCAATCTGCCGCCGCAGACGCTGCGGGCGATGAAGCTCGATTATGAATCGTTGAAGGCGATCAAGCCGGACATCATCCTGACCACGGCGACCGCCTTCGGCGGCCCCGGGCCGTGGTCCGATCGCGTCGGCTTCGACGGCGTCGGGCAGGTGATGTCGGGCGCGGTCTACATGACGGGCAAGGGCGATCCGCCATACCGCGCCGCGGTGAACTGGGTCGATTTCGGCACCGCGCTGCATTGCGCGTTCGGCACGCTCGCCGCCCTGATCGAGCGGGCTAAATCCGGCCGCGGGCAGATCGTCGAGGGAGCGCTGCTGGCGACCGCGCTCTCCTTCACCAACGCGACGCTGATCGAGCAGGCGGTGATATCAGCCAATCGTGTTCCCACAGGCAATCTCGGCCAGACCGCGGCGCCCGCCGACATCTACCGCACCAAAGACGGCTGGGTGTTGTGTCAGGTCACCGGGCACCCGCTGTTCATCCGCTGGGCGAAATTGATGGAAGAGGATCACTGGCTGCAGGACCCGCGTTTCGCCGACGACATCAAGCGCGGCGACAATGGACCCATCATCAGCGAAAGAATGGCGCGCTGGTGCGCCGAGCGCACCACGCAGGAAGCCGTCGACACCCTCGGAAGAGCGATGATTCCGGCAGGTCCCGTGCTGAGCCCGCAGCAGGCGCTGGAGCATCCGCACATCCGCGCCGCCGGCTTCATGCAGGACGTCGACTATCCCGGCTTGCCGAACCCTGCGCCGACAGCGCGCGCAGCAGTGCGGCTGTCGGAGACCCCAGGCGAAATCGTGTCGCGCCCGCCGACGCTCGGCGAGCACACCGATCGCGTGCTCGCCGATATCGGCTACGATGCGGAGGCGATCGCGGCGTTGCGCAGAGACGGGATTATTTAACGCGTAGCTGCCGTAGCAAGCATTAAACCCTCATGGTGAGGAGGCGCCAACGGGTCCGCGCGTAGCGCGGCCCGATGACAGGCTCCGCACCGTCTCGAACCATGTGGCCCCGCTGGTGCCATTCATCCTTCGCGACGGTGCTTTCGCGCCTCTTCAGGATGAGGTCTGCCATCTGTGATGTCCTATGTGACTGCCCGACGGGCAAATCAGTCAAAACCTGTCCAGCCCTTTCAGCAAAAATATTCCGCTTAACTTGG
>NZ_LLXX01000119.1:96691-233796 GCF_001440405.1 Bradyrhizobium valentinum | reverse complement strand
CGAACGTGCGGTGAGATGCGATGGACGCAGATGGCGCGCTAGACGTACGCGCCGGAAGCGTACGGTGAAGTCGTGTGGTCCGGACGCCGCGGTGCTGGCGTTAAGTTGGCAGGAAGTATCCCGCCGACGACGGTGGCAAGAAAGCCGTTCACCGGGGAGAGCACGAAGTAAGCCGTAAAGCCATTGCGCAGGGAAGGCCGGAATGCTCCCGCTGCCCTGTATGCTCGTGTGCAGTTTTGTTTGCGCAAATCGCACGCGAGACCGCGGGTGCAGCAAGCACCCGGTCTTCCCTGCGCCCTCTGATTTCGAAGAGGGCAAACGAAGATGCAAACCTCGGGCGGTCAGCGCCGCGAGATCGCGAAACTGTATCCACCGTCATTGCGAGCGAGCTGTTTGACGGTCGAAACCCGAAATCCATCCTCACGTCGTCCCTGCGAACGCAGGGACCCATACGCCGCGGCGGATGTTGTCTTGCCAAGATGGTGGCCGGCTTTCGTTCCACGATGGGCGGCGGTGGCTATGGGTCCCTGCGTTCGCAGGGACGACCCCTTGATTAAGCAGCAGTAACCGTGGCCTCGCCACTTCCTTGCAAAAGCTTGAAGTTTAAAATATATGCTGAACCATCATCCAGGAGGCTCAACCGATGTCCCCATTGTCGCGTTCCTCCCATGCGCTCGTCACCGGCGGCGGGCGGGGTATCGGCCTTGCAATATCAGCGGCGCTGACGGAAGCGGGTGCTACCGTCACCGTGCTCGGCAGAAATCGCGCGACGTTGGATGAAGCTGTTAGCTCCGGCGCGGCGAAGTTCGCGGCGGTCGCCGATGTCGCCGATCACGCCGCGGTCAAATCAGCCGTTGCCGAGGCCGCCGCGCGACAACCGATCGACATCCTCATTGCCAATGCGGGCGCGGCTGAATCCGCGCCGTTCGGCCGCTCCGATGCAGCATTGTTCCAGCGGATGATGGACGTCAATTTCATGGGCGTGGTCCACGTCACGCAAGCCGTATTGCCGGGAATGATCGAGCGCCGCCGCGGCCGGATCGTCGCGGTGGCTTCCACCGCCGGCCTGAAGGGCTATGCTTATGTCAGCGCCTACAGCGCAGCCAAGCATGCGGTGATCGGCCTCGTCCGTTCGCTGGCACTGGAGACGGCGAAGAGCGGCGTCACCGTGAACGCCGTCTGCCCCGGCTTCACCGAAACCGATCTCTTGGAAGGCTCGATCGAGAACATCATCAAGAAGACCGGCCGCAGCCGCGACGAAGCAATTGCCGAACTGTCGAAGCACAATCCGCAAGGACGCCTGGTCGTGCCGTCGGAAGTGGCTGATACCGTGCTCTGGCTCTGCGGCGAAGGCGCCGCCGCTATCACGGGACAGGCCATCGCGGTCGCCGGCGGCGAGGTTTAGTCAGCGCGCCTGCAAGGAATAACGAGGAGAGAACATGAGCAAGCCAGCCAATCCCGTCACGCTGCCGCTGGCGGACTATTCGCCAAAGCACTTTCTGCTGGCCGTCGTCGACCGCGTCGCCACGGTGACGCTCAATCGCCCCGAGCGAAAGAATCCGCTGACCTTCGAAAGCTACCGCGAGCTCACTGATTTCTTCCGCGCCTGTGCGATCGATGACGAGGTCAAAACCATCGTCGTGACAGGCGCGGGCGGAAACTTCTCGTCCGGCGGCGACGTGTTCGAGATCATCGGCCCCTTGATCCAGATGGACACCAAGGGACTGACCGCCTTTACCCGCATGACCGGCGATCTCGTGAAAGCGATGCGGGCCTGCCCGCAGCCGATCGTTGCCGCCGTCGAAGGCATCTGCGCCGGCGCCGGTGCCATCGTTGCGATGGCCTCCGATCTGCGCCTGGCCGCCACCGGCGCCAAGGTCGCATTCCTGTTCAACAAGGTTGGGCTTGCCGGCTGCGACATGGGCGCCTGCGCGATCCTGCCGCGCATCATCGGCCAATCGCGGGCATCCGAACTGCTCTACACCGGTCGCTTCATGACCGCGGAGGAGGGCGAGCGCTGGGGCTTCTTCAGCCGTATCGTCACGGCAGAGCAGGTCCTGGCGCAGGCGCAGCTTCTGGCCAAGCAGATTTCGGATGGGCCCACTTTCGCGAACACCATGACCAAGCGTATGCTGGCGATGGAATGGGCGATGTCGGTGGAGGAGGCGATCGAAGCCGAAGCGGTCGCCCAGGCGCTCTGCATGACCACGGAGGATTTCGCCCGCGCCTTCGAGGCGTTCTCGAACAAGCGGACGCCCGTGTTTCAGGGGAATTGAGCGTCGTTCCTCATGGTGAGGAGGCGCGTTAGCGCCGTCTCGAACCATGCAGGCCCGATCTCGCCCCGCGGCCATCCTTCGAGACGCGGCCTAACGGCCGCTCCTCAGGATGAGGGTGGAGTATGTGGTGCCCAGCCCCCTTGCCCGAAAATTATTTTAGGCTTAAAGTAATTTCGAACTAGCCCCAAAGCCTGTCTCGGAGGCGGTAGATGAAGATCGCGATTATCGGCGGCGGACCGGCCGGTCTCTACGCCGCGATCCTCTTGAAGAAACAGCGGCCGCAGGCCGAGATCACGGTCTATGAGCGCAACCGCGCCGACGACACCTTCGGCTTCGGCGTGGTGTTCTCCGATGCGACGCTGGACAATTTCGAAAAGTACGATCCGCCGAGCTATCGCCGTATCACCCAGGAATTCGCCTATTGGGACGACATCGCCGTGCATTTCCGCGGCACCGTGCACCGCGTCGGCGGCAACGGCTTCTGCGGCTGCTCGCGCCGCACGCTGCTGCTGATCCTGCAGGAGCGCGCCCGCGAACTCGGCGTGACGCTGCTGTTCGAGACCGATATCGACGACGAAAGCCGCTTTGCCGACACCGATCTCATCGTGCTGGCCGACGGTATCAATAGCCGCTTCCGCGACAAGCACATCGAACACTTCCAGCCGCAGGTCGACCTACGCTCCAACAAGTTCGCCTGGATGGGATCGACCCGTCCGCTGGACGCTTTCACCTTCATCTTCCAGGAGACGGAGTGGGGGCCGTTCATTGCGCACGCCTATCAATATGAAGTGGGCCGCTCGACCTGGATCTTCGAGACCGACGCCGGAACGTTTCAGCGTGCCGGGCTCGAAGGCCTGAGCGAACAGCAATCCGCCGATCGGATGGCCGAGATTTTTGGCTGGTTCCTCGACGGCCATCCGCTGCTGATCAACCGCTCGATGTGGCGCAATTTCCCGATGATCCGCAGCCAGCGCTGGGTCAAGGACAACATGGTGCTGCTCGGCGACGCCAAGGCGACCGCGCATTTTTCGATCGGCTCCGGCACCAAGCTCGCGATGGAAGACGCCATCGCACTGGCTGACGCGATGGCGCAGGCGCCGACCGTCCACGACGCGTTGCAGACCTACGAGCATGGCCGGCGCGAGGAGGTCGAGAAGACCCAGCATGCTGCTGACGTATCGCTGGTCTGGTTCGAGCATGTCGACCGCTTCTGGGATTTCGATCCCGTACAGTTCGCCTTCGGCGTCATGACCCGCGCCAAGGCGATCACCTACGATAACCTCACGCTTCGCGCGCCGGAGTTCGTCCGCGAGGTCGACAAGGCCTTTGCGAAGCAGGTTCGTTCAAAGGGGTTCGACGTCGATATCGACAAGCCGGTTGCGCCGATGTTCCAGCCGCTGAAACTGCGCGAGATGGAAGTCAGGAATCGCGCGGTGGTGTCGCCGATGTGCATGTATTCGGCGAAAGAGGGCGTGCCCGGCGATTTCCATCTGGTGCATTACGGCTCGCGCGCCATCGGCGGCGCTGGGCTGATCTTCACCGAGATGACCTGCGTCGGGCGCGACGCCCGCATCACGCCGGGCTGCACCGGACTGTGGAACGACGAGCAGCAGGCCGCATGGACGCGGATCGTCGAGTTCGTGCATGCCAACTCTGCCGCGAAAATTTGCCTGCAGCTTGGACATGCCGGCCGCAAGGGCGCGACCAAGTTGATGTGGGAAGGGATGGACCGGCCGCTGGAGCAGGGCGGCTGGGATACGATCTCGGCGTCGCCATTGCCTTACTTCCCGGATAGCCAAGTGCCGCGCGAGATGGATCGCGCCGCGATGCACCGCGTCAAGCAAGAGTTTGTCGCCGCAACCTTGCGTGGCGAGGCCTGCGGTTTCGACATGCTGGAACTGCACTGCGCCCACGGCTATCTGCTGGCGAGTTTCATCTCGCCGCTCACCAATCAGCGCACCGACGAATATGGCGGCTCGCTCGCCAACCGGCTGCGCTATCCGCTGGAGGTGTTCGAGGCGATGCGTGCGGCATGGCCGCCGCACAAGCCGATGTCGGTGCGCATCTCCGCCACCGACTGGGCTGCGGGCGGCATCACTGGCGACGACGCGGTGGCGGTCGCACGCGCGTTTGGGGAGGCCGGCGTCGATCTGGTCGACGTCTCGACAGGGCAGACCGTGCGCGACGCGCAGCCGATCTACGGCCGGATGTTCCAGACACCATTCTCCGATCAGGTCCGCAACGAGGCCCGGGTCGCAACCATGTGCGTCGGGAACATCACCACCGCAGATCAGGTCAACACGATTCTGGCCGCCGGTCGTGCCGATCTCGTCGCGCTCGCCCGGCCGCATCTGGTCGATCCGTCCTTCACGATGCGGGCGGCGGCCTGGTATGGCGCCGATATTGCCTGTCCGCCGCAATATCTGCCGGGCAAGGAACAAATCTTCCGCAACAGCGTGCGCGACCGGCAGGATTTCGAGGACCTCAAAATTAAGGGTAAGCCGAAAACCCGCGCCGAGCTGAAAGCCGAGGCAACAAAGCCGCTTGCAGCCGAATAAGGTGAATGGCAGGCTTGCGCGATCCCTCCCTCTTCCCGGAAGCGGGGCGAGGTTGAGGAAGAGAGTGGAGTAGAGCGCATGAAAGCGATCATCGTCGGGGGCGGCATTGGAGGCCTTACCACTGCGCTGATGTTGCGCGCGCGCGGCATCGACTGCGAATTGTTCGAGCAGTCCGAAACCATCCGCGAACTCGGCGTCGGCATCAACACGCTGCCGCATGCGATCCGCGAACTGACGGGCCTCGGCCTGCTCGACCGGCTGGATGCCGCCGCTATACGCACCGACCAATTGTACTATCTCAACCGGCACGGCCAGGAAGTCTGGCGCGAGCCCCGCGGCCTCGATGCCGGACACGACGTGCCGCAATTCTCCGTTCATCGCGGCCGCCTGCAAAGCGTGATCTATCGCGCCGTCGAGGAGCGGCTCGGTCATGAGGCGATCCACACCGGTTGCCGGCTCGGCGCGTTCGCGCAGCACGAGGGCGGCGTGGTCGCGCACTTTTTCGATCGCACCGGCGCACACGTGACGACCGCGCACGGCGACATCCTGATCGGCGCCGACGGCATTCATTCGCGGGTGCGCGAGATGCTGTTTCCGGACGAGGGGCCGCCGTGCTGGAACGGCTTGATGCTGTGGCGCGGCGCGCGCGACTGGCCGGCGTTCCTGACTGGCCGCTCGATGATAGTGGCCGGCGGATTGAATGCCAAGGTCGTGGTGTATCCGATTGCGGAAGGCTTGAGCCCGTCGAGCCGGCTGACCAACTGGGCGGTGTTGGTGAAGATCGGCGACGGCAATTCGCCGCCGCCGCGCCGCGAGGACTGGTCACGGCCCGGCAAGCGCGAGGAACTGATGCCGCATGTCGAGCGGTTCAAGGTGCCCTATTTCGACGTGCGCAGCCTGATCTCGGCGACGCCGGAATTCTACGAATATCCGTGCTGCGACCGCGATCCGCTGCCGTACTGGACCTGGGGCCGGGTCACGCTGCTCGGCGATGCCGCGCACCCGATGTATCCGGTCGGATCCAACGGCGCCTCGCAGGCGATCCTCGATGCCCGCGTGCTCGCCGATGAACTGGCGCGCAGCGAACATCCGCGCCAGGCGCTGGTGGCCTATGAACAGAAGCGCCTGCCGATGACGGCGGAGATCGTGCGCGCCAACCGCCGCGGTGGCCCCGAAGGCGTGATCGACGCGGTCGAGCAACTGGCGCCTGACGGATTCACCGATATCGAGAAGGTGCTGAGCCACGCCCAGCGCGAGGCAATCGTGCGCGGCTATGCCTCCAAGGCCGGCTTCGCACCGCCGGCGCTGGGACTGGCAGCGGTGCGGGCGTAAGCTTCGAGGTCCTCATCCTGAGGAGCGGCGTCTTCGCCGCGTCTCGAAGGATGAATGCCCGTCTGTGGCCTCATGGTTCTCCCGGCGATGCGGAGCATCGTCCGGAGACGGCGCTGAAGAAGCGCCTCCTCACCATGAGGATCGACAGTCACGCCCCCGGAGGCGGCGGCAGGAAATGGATGTTGTGCTCGGCCGCCAGCGCCACCACTGCGTCAGGGGTCTGCTCCTTCATGTTGTGGATCGCCCAGAACAGATCGTAGAGCCGCCGCGTCGGCGACACCCAGAACAGCGCCTTCGCGGGGCGGCCGGACTTGTTGAAGATGCCGTGCGGCTTGCCCATCGGCAGCCGCACCAGATCGCCCGGCGTCGCCTGCGTGTCGGCGCCGTCGAGGAGGAAGTCGAGCTGGCCCTCGAGGATGTAGAGATATTCGTCCTGGTCGGGATGAATATGCGGCGGCACGAAGGTCTCGGGCGGCAGGGTCGCATGCCACGAGAAGGAATGCTCGGTAACGTTTTTCGGCACATAGGTCTGGCCGAGAATGCTCCAGGAAATACCCTGAATGCCTTCATTGGCGCGGGTAATGCCGGCGATTTCGGTTTTCATGGTGTCGCTCCTCTTGATGACTTATTTGCCCGCCGTGCAATCCTTGGCGTAGCGATCGCCATAGTTCGAAAACACCTTCTCGACGATCTCGGTCTGGAATTTTCCGTCCGGACGCTTGGCGACCTTCGTCAAATAAAAATTCTGGATCGGATAGCCGTTGGCGTTGAACTTGAAGTCGCCGCGCAGCGAGGTGAACTCGGCCTTCCTGAGCGCAGCCGACACGGCGTCCTTGTTTGTGAGGTCGCCCTTCACCGCCTTCACCGCGCTGTCGATCAGCATGGCTGTGTCATAGCCCTGCATGGCGTAGGTGCCGGGCACGCTGTTATAGGCCGCTTCATAAGCGGTGACGAACTTTTTGCTCTGCGGATTGTCCATGTTCGGCGCCCAGTTGGCGCCGCCGAACATGCCGACGGCGGCGTCCTGTTGCGCGGGCAGGGTCGATTCGTCGACGGTGAATGCCGACAGCACCGGAATCTTGTCGGCAAGGCCGGCTTGCCGGTACTGCTTGACGAGGCCGACGCCCATGCCGCCCGGCATGAAGGTGAACAATGCGTCGGGCTTGGAAGAAGAAATCTTGGTCAGCTCCACCTGGAAATCCAGCGTGCCCAGCGGCGTGTAGCTTTCCTCGACGATCTCGCCCTTGTAATCCAGCTTGAAGCCGGCCGCCGAATCCTTGCCGGCCTGATAGTTCGGCACCAGCACGTATATGCGCTTGTAGCCGCGGTCCTGCGCGACCTTGCCGAGGATCTCGTGAACCTGGTCGTTCTGGTAGGAGGTCACGTAGAAGAACGGGCTGCACTCCTTGCCGGCATAGCTCGACGGCCCTGCGTTCGGGCTGATCAGGAACGTCTTGTTTCCGGTGACCGGCCGGTGAATGGCTTGCAGGATGTTGGAGAAGATCGGTCCGACCACGAAATCGACCTTCTCGCGCTCGAGCAGGCCCTTGGCCTTGGTCACGGCGCCATCGGGCTTGAGCTCGTCGTCGACGACGACGACCTCGACGTCCTTGCCGGCCATCTTGCCGCCGAGGTCCTTGATTCCGAGTTGCAGGCCGTCGCGGGATTGCTGGCCGAGTACGGCCGCCGGGCCGGACAAGGTCGTGATCACGCCGATCCTGATCTTCTCCTGCGCTACGGCCGGAGCTGCGGCAACCCCCAGCAAAACGGCAAGTCCGGTCAGCTTCAACGACTGCTTCATGTTTATTCCTCCGTTCGGCCTCTGCCGCCCAAACCCACGCCACAACAAATGCAGTGCAGCTTATTCTGACGGTGACTGCACCTGCAAGCAGAACGCATCCATGCAAGCCATGCGCCAATTGCTTGAAACTTAAAGAAATCTGGGCAATGATCCCAAGCTGCAGCCTGTTCGGATCACCGAACGCCCAAGCCGGACAAAATTTGCATCATGATCCTTGATTCAGAGACCAAGGCCGTCGAGCTCCCGGAGCATCATGGCGACGAACTCAGGTTATGGCTTCGCCTCCTGACTTGCACGACCCTGATCGAGGGCGAGGTGCGCAGCCGCTTACGCGAGCGCTTCGACGTCACGCTGCCGCGGTTCGACCTGATGGCCCAGCTCGACAAGGTTCCGGAGGGCATGACGCTCTCAGATGTCTCCAAGCGGATGATGGTCTCGAACGGCAATGTCACCGGGCTGGTCGAGCGACTCGTCGAATCCGGGCACCTCGATCGCCGTACCTCGGAGGCCGATCGTCGCGTGCAGGTGATCCGTCTGACCAAGGCGGGCCGGGCCGAATTCCGCAAGATGGCGACGGAACACGAATTATGGATTGCCGATATCTTCGGCGACCTCACGCCAAAGGACGTGCGTGAATTGATGCGCCTGTTGGCCAAGACCAAAGCGTCGGCTCAGAAATCCGCAAAGGCGCGGACCGCCTGATATCCGGCGTCGGGGAGGATCCGTTGAGCCAGCTCGCCGGGCGCTAGTTCATTCCGCGCAGGGTCGCCGAGGGCGTTTCACCGAACTTGGTCCGATAGGCGCTCGCCATCCGGCTCAGATGGGTAAATCCGAGCTCGAACGCGATGTCGGTGATGCTTTCGTCAGGAGCGGCGGCGGTCAATCTGACATTGAGACGCGCCAGCCGGATGTCGCGCAGCATCTCCGAGATCGACGTTCCGAAATGCCGCCTAAATCCGAGCTGTAGCGCGCGGATACCCGTGCCTGCGGCAGCGGCAAGCTGCGTGAGATCCAGCGGCTCTTCCGCATGCGCATACAGGAAATCCCGCGCCCGCTGTAACGGCGGCGGCAGCGCTTCGGCCCGGCCGCCAAATCGGTCGATCGCCTCGCTCGCGCTGTGGCGCTGGCCGTGGAGCAACGCACCCAACAGTGTTTCGCGTACATTGGCCGCCGCCGCCGGCGAAAGCGGCCGTCGCGGTCCGAGGCGTTCGGCGAGATCGACGAGGTCCAGTATCTGCGACTGAAGCGCTCGGCCGCCTGCAGAAGAGAGATCAACCGCAGGCTCGAACTCGATCGCACACGCCGGCCGGCCCGACAGCGCCGCTGCCCGCTGCTCCAGGAGGCGGCGATCGACCAGCAGAATGAGCTGCGCGCAGTTGCTCTCCCAGGCCATTCGCGTGGGAATGGTCGGCGACAACAGCGAGGCGCTGGCGCCGGGAGCGGTCGCGATATCGCGCGAGGCCGTCTCAATCCGCGCCGAACCGTGCACAGGGATCTGCAACAGGAAGAAGCGCTCGAGACAGCCGGGGTCGATCGATACCGATCCGCCATAGGCGACGTAGTTGACCGAGAAGCCGCCAAAGACCGCGCTGTTATGCAGCGCGAAGAATTCGGATGCCGTTTCACGTGCCGGCGTCAGTGCATGCGGGCAGAATATGCGTCCGATCGCGGCAGCGGCGTCATCGACGCTGCCGGTCGAAACGCGGTTGAACGCCGCCAGCCGGGCGGCGGGGTCATGCCTGGCAATGCTGGTGCCCGTCGCCACAGCCCGGTCCTCTGCATTATTTGAAGCCTATAATATCTGCAGGTGCCGTGGTTGGAAAGGCGATTTGATGGCCGTGGGTGCCCGATCGGAAGGCATCGGCGTCTACACGGTCATTCTTCGTCACTCCGGGACGCGCGTAGCGCGAGCCCGGAATCCATTTCACGCAGGTGATGCCGCCCGATGGATTCCGGGCTCGATGCTTTGCATCGCCCCGGAATGACGCGACTCAATTATTTCGCGCCGCAGCAATCCGAAAAACCTCGCGTGAGGGCAAACGGGATTCGTTTTGCGGCTAGACGGCCGCTTCAGCTCGATCCAGCCTGCGTGAACCATTCGAAACTTCGCAACGTCAGCCGCGATACAGGAGATGGACAATGGCAGCGCTCGAAAAAGGCATCACCGCCAATGGTACGGGTTATGGCGGCAAGACCTGGAACATCCTCGGTCAGATCTACTTCCCCAAAGCCGTGACCGATTCAACCTTCGCCTTCGAAACCAACAGCGAACCCGGCCAGTTCGTGCCGGTGCACGTCCACCCGACGCAGGATGAATTCATTCTGGTGCAGGAAGGCGTTCTCGATCTCAAGCTCGACGGCGTCTGGGTGCAGGCCAAGGCCGGCGACCTCGTTCGGATGCCGCGCGGCATCCCGCATGGCTATTTCAACAAGTCGGACAAGCCGGCGCGCGCGCTGTTCTGGATATCGCCTATGCAGAAGCTCGAGGCGCTGTTCAACCAGCTCGACAATCTGACGGACCCTGAAGAGGTGGTTCGGATCTCCGCGCAGCACGAAGTGAACTTCTTGCCGCCCGAAGCCAACGAATAGCTCCCTGAACTCATCCTTGCTGGAGGCGTCATCATGGTCAGGCGAAAGAAAGTCTGCGTTATTGGCGCAGGCGTATCCGGATTTGCGGCCGCAAAAGCCTTTGCCGCGCGCGGACATCAGATCACGATCGTCGAGCGCAGCGGCGATCTCGGCGGCGTCTGGGAACCGGCGCGGTCCTATCCCGAGGTGCAAACCCAAAGCCCGAAGGATCTCTATCGTTACACCGACAAGGCGATGCCGGATTCCTATCCGGAATGGCCGAAAGGGCTGCAGGTGCATGCCTATCTAACTGAGTATGCAAAGGACAACGATCTCCTCGGCGCCATCAGCTTCAACACGGCCGTGATGAAGATGGATCGTCGGCCGGATTCCGCACCCGGCTGGCGGCTCGAGCTGCGGGAGCCGGATGGTGGTATCAGTCACGAGGATTTCGATTTTGTCGCGGTTTGCACCGGGCAGTTCAACGAGCCCCAGACGCTCAGTCTGTCCGGCGAAGAATCGTTCAAGGCGCAGGGCGGACGCATCCTGCACTCCTCGCAATACAACGATCCGATGATCGCCAAAGGCCGAAGGATTGTCGTGCTCGGCGGTTCGAAATCGGCGACGGACATCGCGGTCAACGCGGTCAATTCCGGCGCCGCCGAAGTGACGCTGGTGTACCGCGAGCCGGTGTGGCGGATTCCCTATTTCATCGGCGGCCTGGTCAATTTCAAACGCATTCTCTACATCCGCGCGCAGGAGGAGATGTTCCGGAGTTGGGGCATCGGCGCGCTGTCGCGGTTCGCGCATGCCGTGGCAAAGCCGCTCGTTTGGGCCAACTGGCGCGGGCTGGAGAGCCTGCTGAAGCTGCAGCTCAAGCTCGGCAAGTGCGACATGGTGCCGAACGAGAGAATCGAAGACGGCGTCAATTGCTCAGTGCCGATCGCCACGCCCGGATTCTTCCCGATGGTCGCAGACAAGCGCATCAAGGCTATCAGAGGCAGCTTTGATCGTTACGATGGCAATTCCATCGTGATGACCGGAGGTCAGCGCGTCCAGGCCGATGTGGCCGTGCTCGCGATCGGCTACAAACTGGGCGTGCCCTTCCTGCCGCAGGCCTACCGCGACAAGCTTGTCGATTCCGACGGGCAATACCGGCTCTATCGGCTGATCGCCAATCCGGACCTGCCCGAGATGGGATTCGTCGGTTTCAATTCGAGCTTCTGCACGGTGTTGTGCGCAGAACTCGCGGCGAACTGGCTGGTGCGCTACGCCGATGGCCAGCTCGCCCGTCAGCCGACGCCCAAGGAGATGCAGGACAACATCGAGATGATGCTGCATTTCAGGCGCGTCGAGCGGCCCGCGGCCGGCGTCTATGGCGGGCTGTGCGTCGCGCCCTACCACTTCAAGCACTTTGACGAATTGCTGGCCGATATCGGCGTGGCCGGACGAAGACGCAATCCGCTGGTGGAGAAATTTACCCCGCCCGATGCCGCGGCCTATGGCCGCTTCCTGGCCTCGGCCCCGGCCTACCGCGCAGCCGTTTAGGGCAAAGACGGGTTCCCCGGGCCGGGCGAGCGACGCCCGGCCATTCTATTGGGGGCAGGCTCGATTCTGCACTTGCGAAAAAATACTTTAAGCTTAAAATGATTGGCAAGCTAAGCTGCCGGGTGTCTTCGATATTGAACTCGAGCCTTCCATTGATGAGGCGATGAAATGTCAGATAGAACTCCCAGCCCGTCCCCGTCTCTTGGCCCATCAGGCCATGTCGATGATTTTACGCGGCGCAATCTGCCGCCGTTCGAGCAATGGCCGGACCTGCTGCTCGACCGGTCCGAGTTTCAATATCCGGAATATCTCAATGCTGCCGTCGAGTTGACCGACCGTATCGTCGAAAAGGGCTGGGGCGACCGGGTCGCACTGATCGGCAACGGCCGCCAGCGCACCTATAAGGAACTGGCCGACTGGTCCAACCGCCTCGCGCATGCGCTGGTGGAGAACTACGGCGTCAAGCCCGGCAACCGCGTCCTGATCCGTTCCGGCAACAACCCGGCGCTGGTCGCGGCATGGCTTGCGGCGACAAAAGCGGGTGCCGTCGTCGTCAACACCATGCCGATGCTGCGCGCCGGCGAACTGAGCAAGATCGTCGACAAGGCGGAGATTGCGCTGGCGCTGACCGATAGCCGCATTGCCGATGAACTGGTCGCGTGCGCGAAGACCAGCCGCTTCCTGAAGCAGGTGGTGAATTTCGACGGCACGTCCAACCATGATGCCGAGCTCGACAGGGTGGCGCTCAACAAGCCGGTCCGGTTCGACGCGGTGAAGACGGGGCGCGACGACGTCGCCTTGCTGGGATTTACCTCGGGCACCACGGGCGAGCCAAAGGCGACGATGCATTTCCATCGCGACCTCATGATCATTGCGGACGGCTATGCCAGGGAAGTGCTCAACGTTACAGAGGACGACGTTTTCGTCGGCTCACCGCCGCTGGCCTTTACCTTCGGGCTCGGAGGGCTGGCAATCTTCCCCCTGCGCTTCGGCGCAACGGCGACGCTATTGGAAAACGCGTCGCCGCCCGAGATGGTCAAGATCATCGAGACCTACAAGGCGACGATCTGCTTCACCTCGCCGACCGCGTATCGCGCGATGATGGCGGCGATGGATAATGGCGCCGACCTGTCGTCGCTGCGGCTGGCGGTTTCCGCCGGCGAGACATTGCCGGCGCCGGTGTTCGAAGGCTGGACCCGCAAGACCGGCAAGACCATTCTCGATGGCATCGGCTCGACGGAATTGCTGCACATTTTCATTACCAACCGCGTCGGCGATGCGGTCCCGGGCACGACGGGACATCCCGTGACGGGCTACGAGGCAAAAATCGTCGACGACGACATGAACGAATTGCCGCCTGATACCGTCGGCAAGCTTGCGGTGCGCGGACCGACCGGATGCCGCTATCTCGCCGACAAGAGGCAGTCGAACTATGTGCGCGACGGCTGGAATCTGACCGGCGATACCTTTGTCAGCGATGCGAGCGGCCGGCTGTCCTTTGTCGCGC
Organism: Bradyrhizobium valentinum; assembly: GCF_001440405.1. Classification (GTDB taxonomy): domain Bacteria; phylum Pseudomonadota; class Alphaproteobacteria; order Rhizobiales; family Xanthobacteraceae; genus Bradyrhizobium; species Bradyrhizobium valentinum. The sequence goes on along the minus strand of NZ_LLXX01000119.1, from coordinate 220,206 downwards.
GTTCGGACGACATGATCGTCTCCTCCGGGTACAACATCGCAGGCCCCGAGGTCGAAGCGGCGCTGCTGTCGCATCCTGCGGTCGCCGAATGCGGCGTGGTCGGCGCGCCCGACGAGGCGCGCGGCATGATCGTCAAGGCCTATGTGGTTCTGGCGGGTGGCGCCCTGGGCGACGCGGCGCTGACGCAGGCGTTGCAGGATCACGTCAAGCAGACGATTGCGCCGTATAAATATCCTCGTGCGATCGAGTATGTCGCGCAACTGCCGAAGACCGAAACCGGCAAGCTAAGGCGCTTTGCGCTGAGGCAGATGGCTGCGGCCGGCCCGGCGTCGCCAAGCGTCGCCGCGGAATAACGTCTAACCTGATGGAGAAAAGCCGGTGACCGCCCCCAAAGGCCCCACGTTGAGCGTGGTGCCTCATCCCAAGACCGATACTTCGTCATCGGGCCCGCAAGTGCTGCAGCCGAGCGGCTGGCCGATGCCGAAAGGATACGCCAATGGCATGGCAGCCGAAGGCCGTCTTGTCGTGACCGGCGGCGTCATCGGCTGGGATACGCAAGGGCATCTGGCGCCGGACTTCGTCGCGCAGGCGCGGCAGACGCTCTCCAACATCTCAGAGATTCTCGCCGTGGGCGGCGCCAGGCCCGAGCATCTCGTGCGGCTAACCTGGTATGTCATCGACATCGAGGAATATCTCGCGAGCCTGAAAGAGCTCGGCCGCGCCTATCGCGAGATTTTTGGCGCGCATTATCCGGCGATGGCGCTGGTGCAGGTGGTGCGCCTGGTCGAGAAGGCGGCCCGCGTCGAGATCGAGGCGACCGCCGTGGTGCCGCGCTGAAACCCGCTTATCGGGTATCGTCTTAGAGCTCTGTTCTCAACTTCCAGAGTTCCGGAAAAAGTTCGACCTCGAGCATCTTGCGCAAGTAGGAGACGCCCGACGTGCCGCCGGTTCCGCGCTTCAGGCCGATGATGCGCTCGACCGTCGTGACGTGGTTGAAGCGCCAGCGGCGGAAATAGTCTTCGAAATCGACCAGCTTTTCCGCAAGCTCGTAGAGCATCCAGTGTTTCGCCGGCGACGCATAGACGGTCTTCCAGGCCTCCAAAACCTCGTCGTTTGGCGTGCGGTTGACGCGCCAGTCGGTTCGGCGTGCGTCTTCGCCGATGTCAAAACCATTGCGCGCCAGCAGCAGTAGCGCCTCGTCATAGAGGCTCGGCTCAGCGAGAATTTCCTCGAGCTTCGCCATGATGTCGGCGCGGTGGGCGTGCGGGCCAAGCAGCGCCAAATTGCGATTGCCGGCGAGGAACTCGATCGCGCGGTACTGGTATGACTGGAAACCCGAGGACTGCCCGAGTTGATCGCGAAACTCGGTGTATTCGCTGGGTGTCATCGTCCGCAACACGTCCCAGGCGGTATTGAGCTGCTCGAAGATCCGGGCTATGCGCGACAGCATCTTGAAGGCGGGATGCAACTGGTCGTGGCAGATCGCCTTGATGGCGGAACGGATTTCGTGGATGGCCAGCTTCATCCAGAGTTCGGAAGTCTGGTGCTGGATGATGAACAGCAGTTCGTCATGCGCGTCCGAAAGCGGCTCTTGCGCGTCCAGAACACGTTCCAGATGCAGATAATCGCTGTAGGACATGCGCCCTTCGAACGACATCTGGGCTCCCTCACGCGAAGATTCGTCGGGCTTGCCAGTCATGTCACAAGCGCCTTTTTGCGGTAGTCCGCGGTATCCCAGCGGCGATTGGTCAAGACGTCGGCGATGACGTCGACTGCCGCGCGAACCTCGGCTGCTCCGATGTAGAGCGGCGTAAAGCCGAAGCGCATCATGTCCGGCGTGCGGAAGTCGCCTATCACGTCGCGCGCGATCAGCGCCTGCATGATCGCGTAGCCGTCCGGGTGACGAAATGAAACCTGGCTGCCGCGCCGCTTTGCGTCCCGCGGCGAAGCCAGCGTCAGTTCGGGACAGCGTGCTTCGACTTCGCGGATGAACAGGTCGGCGAGCGCGATCGATGCATGACGCACGTCGGTCATGCTGACGCCGTCCCAGACGTCGAGGGCGGCGTCGAGCGCGGCCATCGCAATGATCGGAGGCGTACCCACCCGCATTCGCTCAATGCCCGGACCGGCCCGATAGTCGAGGTCAAAGGCAAAGGGCGCGTGATGACCCATCCAACCGGAAAGCGCCGGCCGCGCCGTATCGGCGTGCTTCGGCGCTACATAGATGAAGGCCGGCGCGCCAGGACCGGCATTGAGATATTTGTAGGTGCAGCCGACCGCGAAATCGGCTTCGGCACCTTCCAATTCGACCGGAATCGCGCCCGCGGAATGCGCCAGATCCCAGACCGTCAACGCGCCGGCGGCATGCGCCCTGCGCGTCAGCGCGCCCATGTCGTGCAGCCGGCCGGTGCGATAGTCGACCTCGGTCAGCATCAGCACCGCGATCGTCTTGTCGATGGCGGCTTCGACGTCTTCGGGGGCCACGACCTTCAACTCGTAGCCACGGTCGAGCGATTCAAGCAGACCGCCGGCGATGTAGAGATCGGAAGGAAAGTTGCCGGTGTCCGACAGGACCACGCGCCGCGACGGATTGAGCTCGAGCGCCGAGGCCAGCGCCTGGTAGACTTTGATGGACAGCGTATCGCCCACCACCACCGTCCCGTGGGCAGCGCCGATCAATCGGCCGATACGGTCGCCGACACGCCGCGGCTGCGTCATCCACCCGGCGACGTTCCAGCCCTTGATGAGATGCTTGCCCCATTCCTCCGACATCATGCGGCCGACGCGATCGGCGGCTGCAACCGGCAGGGGACCGAGCGAATTGCCGTCCAGATAGATCACGCCATCCGGGATGGCGAACAGGGATTTTGTTCGCGTGAAATCGGTCATGTCTTTCCCTGGTCCACGCCCCCTGGAATTATTCGCATGGCCATCGATTATTTCAAGCTTGAAATTTATGGGCGGGAGTTGCTCTTCTCGGTATAGACTGGTTGCCTGCGGGCATCGATCGGACATCGGCCCGGCCCACAGGATGGAATGGAAACCGAAGCGCGTGATTTTTCATCAGATTTCCGACTGGAACGACGCCTATGCGAATGCTCCGAACATTCCGGGCGGCGAACGCTGGCCGGCCGCATGGGTGCAACCCGCGCAGGCCTATCGCGACGCACTCCATGGCAGCGGCCGCGCGACGCTCGACGTCCACTATGGTGAGCGCGCACGAAACCGCTTCGATCTCTTTGGACCGGAAGGCCGGCCAAAGGGCCTGGTCGTCTTCGTCCATGGCGGATTCTGGAAGGCGCTCGACAAGAGCTTTTGGTCGCATCTCGCGCGCGGATCGGTTGAAAGCGGCTATGCGGTGGCGATGCCCTCTTACACGCTGTGCCCGGCTGTGCGCATCTCCGAGATCACGCGCGAAATTGCCGCGGCCGTCGAGCGCGCCGCCGCGATGGTCGAAGGCCCGCTTTTTCTGGCCGGCCACTCCGCCGGCGGGCATCTGGTGACACGCATGATTTCGGCGACGTCGCCGCTCGCGGACAATGTCCGGGCGCGCATCAGCCACACCGTCTCCATTTCCGGCGTTCATGACCTTCGTCCGCTGATGAAGGCAGCCATGAACACGGACCTTCGGATCGACGAGGCCGAGGCGCTCGTGGAAAGCCCCGCATTGCTGGAGCCGATGCAGAATGCACGTGTGACGTGCTGGGTCGGCAGCGCCGAGCGCCCGGAATTCGTCCGCCAGAACGCGCTCCTCGCCAACATCTGGACCGGGCTCGGCGCGAAAACCTGCCTGATTGAAGAACCCGGCCGGCATCATTTTGATGTCATCGACGGGCTCGCCGATCCCCGTCACCAACTCACCAGGATCTTGTTGTCGCCGTAGCCTGCTGACGTTCCGAAATGAACGGCGGTCGCGATGTGGCCTTGCCACCAGATGGTTCTGACCTACCAATCATGCTGCCTGAAACGTCTGCACCGCCTGACGTGCACCGAGTGCGTAGAGTTTAGTGAGCGCCCCGGTGACCGCGCTACGCAGGCGAGGATCAGCACCTAACACGCCAAAGATGGGCTCGACTTCCAGCAACGCCGGCGCAAGCCGTTCCGCGACCGGACCGGTGCTCTCGGCAATGGCCTTCAGCTTCGCTGCAAGCGGATCGCGCACGTCGATCGTGCGTCCCTGCTCGTCGGTCCCGGTCACGTAGCGCATCCAGCCGGCAACCGCGAGCGAATGGGTATCGATCGGCAGTCCCAGCCGCAGCCGGTCCTGCATGGTGGCGAGCAGCCGTTGCGGCAGTTTCTGCGACCCGTCCATCGCGATCTGCCAGGTGCGATGATGCAGGGCCGGGTTGGAAAAGCGTTGCAGCAGCGATGCGCTATAGGCTGCCAGATCCGTCCCTTCGGGCATCGCGAGCGTCGGCGCCGCGTCTTGCATCACCTGCAGCGCAAATGCCGCAAAGCGCTCGTCGGTCATCGCGGCCGCGATGGTCTCAAAGCCTGCGAGATAGCCGAGATAGGCCAGCGCCGAGTGGCTGGCGTTGAGCAGCCGCAGCTTCATGTGTTCGAATGGCGTCACGTCGGAAACCAGTTGCACGCCTGCAGCCGCGAAGTCCGGCCGTCCGGCCGGAAAGCGATCTTCGACGATCCATTGCGTGAACGGCTCTGTGACCACGGGCCATGCGTCGGTCATGCCGAGCGCGGACGAAACCGCGGCACGGTCGGCCTCCGTCGTCTCCGGCACGATCCGGTCGACCATCGTCGACGGGAAGGCCACTTCGGCTTCAATCCATTTGGCGAGATTTCGCGATCGTAAGGCTGCGAACTGCGTCACGATGCGCCCGACGGTATGACCGTTGGCGGAGAGATTGTCGCAGGACAAAACGGTGAAGGGGGCTGCGCCTGCAATCCGTCTGCGCGCGAGCGCGGCCACCAGGAATCCGACGGCCGAGCGCGGCGTGCCCGGATTCTGCAGGTCATGAACGATGTCGGGATGGCTCTCATCCAGATCGCCGGTTTGCGGCGTATGACAGTAGCCTTTCTCGGTAACCGTCAGCGAGACGATGCGCGTGGCCGGGTTAGCCAGGCGCGCGACCAACTGTCCGGGCTTCTCCTTGGCGACTTCTGTGGCGAGGACCGAGCCGACGATCCGGTGATTGGTACCTGCGCCGGAGCGAACGGCGAGCGTGTAGAGGCCATCCTGCGGGGCGAGGGCGTCGTGCGTTTCCGGACTGCGCAGGCTGGCCCCGACGATTCCCCAATCCGTCGCGCCGCCTGCAAGGAGGTCGTCGATAACCACCGCCTGATGTGCTCGGTGGAACGCGCCAATTCCGAGATGAACGATGCCCGGCGTGACGCGCGAGCGGTCATAGGCCGGACGCCGGATCTGGTCCGGAAGCCGATGCAGGGTGGCATTCGAGAGACGGAAATCGCCGTCTTTCGTGCCGGAAACCGGGACTTTGGCCGGGTCGCTTGACATGAGGAGCCCAATCTATCAATCTTTGGTCAATTGGTAAGGCCAATGTTCCGGATTTATTGGCCTTGGCCCGACCAAAGCAAGAAAAATCGATTCACTTAAGGGGATCGTCAGGGAGGAGCCGAGCGTGCCGCTCGAAGCCGTGGAAGCGCGACGCCTTTATCGCCAGGTTGCCGATCAGCTCCGCGCATTGATCGACAGCGGCGAATACCGCGTGGGCAGCCGGCTTCCGACCGAACGCGATCTAGCCGAACAGTTGAAGGTGTCGCGGCCGACGGTACGCGAAGCGCTGATTGCCCTGGAAGTCGAGGGCCGGGTCCGGATTCGCGTCGGTTCTGGAATTTATGTCAGTGAACCCGCGGCGCTCGCGCCTCCCTTGCCGGCGGCGGCCGAGATCGAAGGCCCGTTCGAACTGCTGCGTGCGCGCGAATTCCTCGAAGGCGCCATCGCCGAACAGGCGGCGCGGGTAGCGACACCTGAAGACATCGCGCGCATCGACGCTTCGCTGGATGCGATGGCCACCGTGCAGCATCCCGGCGAAGCCTCGATGATCCATGACCGCGCGTTTCATGTCGCGGTGGCCGGCTGTCTCGACAACGCGGTGCTGGTCCGTGTGGTCGGCGAGCTGTTCGACCAGCGGCTCAATCCCTACTTCGCCAAGCTCGCGCACTATTTCGAGAATCCGGAATCCTGGAATGCGGCGCTGGCCGAGCACCGGGCGATCCGCGATGCCATTGCCGCACATGATCCGGACGCGGCCCGCGTGACGATGCGCGAGCACCTGGCGCGTTCGCAGGCCCGCTTTGCGCAAAATTTCGGAGCCGAAGCTTCCGGCGTCCGCGCAAGGAGCGGCTGAGCGGGAAGAATTCGAACGGTTCGGGGAAATGCCGGGCCGGTTGAGTAACAAAAGCAAATTGTAGCAACGGAGGAAATTCACGTGTTGAAGAAATTGACGATTGCATTCGCGGCGTCTGCCGCTGCGCTGTTGGCCGCGACCACGTCGAGCGTGGCGCAGGCCAAGCTCAAATGGGCCCATGTTTACGAGACCTCGGAGCCGTTCCATACCGCTTCCGTGTGGGCCGCCGGTGAAATCAACAAGCGCACCAATGGCCGTTACCAGATCGACGTCTATCCGGCCTCGCAGCTCGGCAAGGAAACCGACATCAATCAGGGGCTCGCGCTGGGCTCGGTCGACATGATCATCTCGGGCTCGAGCTTTGCGGCCAAGAGCTTTCCGCCAATCGGCGTGACCTATTATCCCTATACTTTCCGCGATGCCGACCATCTCTTGGCCTATACCAAGAGCGACGTCTTCAAGGAGCTTACGAAGGGCTACGAGGACAAGAGCGGCCATCGCATCGTGGCGGTAACTTATTACGGCGTTCGTCACACCTCGTCGAACAAGCCGATCAAGACCTGCGCCGATATGAAGGGCCTCAAGATTCGCGTGCCTGATGTGCCGGCCTATCTCGCGATGCCGCGCGCCTGCGGCGCCAATACCGCGCCGATTGCGTTTGCCGAGGTCTATCTCGCCCTGCAGAACGGTACCGTTGAAGCCCAGGAAAATCCGCTCACGACCATCGAGGCCAAGAAATTCTACGAAGTGCAGAAGCACATCGTGCTGACCGGCCACATCGTCGATCATCTCAACACCGTGGTGTCCGGCGCGCTCTGGAAAAAGTTGTCCGAGGAAGACCGCAAGATCTTCACCGACGTCGCGCAGGAAGCGGCGGCGAAGGCGACCGCCGAGATCAAGACCAACGAAGCCAAGCTGGTCGATTTCTTCAAGCAGAAGGGCCTGACGGTAACCGAGGTCAATAAGTCTGAGTTCCGCGACACCGTGCTCAAGACCGTCAGCTTCGAAAGCTTCGACTACCGCAAGGCCGACTGGGAACGCATCCAGGCGGTGAAGTGACGACGAAGTCGTCATCCCGGGGCGACGCGTCGGCGTCGAACCCGGGATCTCGAGATTCCGGGTTCGGCTCTCCGAGCCGCCCCGGAATGACGTGAGAGCCGGGGGAATAAGCGCATGTCGACGGTTGAAGTTCACAAGCAAATCACGGCGGACGAGATCGCCCATACCTTCGAGGACGAGGTCCCCAAGGGTGCCGATCTCGGGCAATACGCCGCCGAGGACTGGCTGGCGCTTGTGATCTTCTGGATCATGGCGCTGTCCGTCTTCCTGCAGTTCTTCACCCGCTATGTCCTCAACGACAGCTATGCCTGGACCGAGGAGATTGCGACCTACTGCCTGATCGGCGTTGTCTTCATCGGCTCGGCGATGTGCGTGCGGCTGTCGCGGCACATCCAGGTCGATCTCCTGTTCCGTTACTTGCCGCATTTGCCGGCGCGCGCGCTTTCGAGCGTGATCGATCTCATCCGGATCGCGTTCTTTGGTTACGCGATCAAGCTGGTCTGGCAATTCATCCAGATCATTGGTGATGAGCGGATGACGACGATCAAGTTTCAAAAGGGCTTCGTCTACTACGCCGTGCTGCTCGGCTTCGCGCTGATGTTCGCACGCTCGATCCAGATCGCGGTCGAAAACTGGCGGCGGGGCTATTCGATCCTGGAGCGACCCGGCGCATTCGACGGAACGGAAGGCTGACGCGATGCTGCTGCTGCTTGGGGGATTTCTGCTGCTGATGCTGGTCGGCCTGCCGGTCGCGCTTTCGATGGCGGTATCGTCGCTGGTCTACATTCTCGTCACCGGCATCACGCCGGATGTCACGCTGGCGCAGCGCATGATTGCCGGTGTCGAAAGCTTTCCGCTGCTCGCGGTGCCGTTCTTCATTCTGGCCGGCAATCTCATGAACATCGCGGGCGTGACGGGGCGCATCTACAAATTCGCGGTCGCGCTGGTGGGCTGGATGCGCGGCGGCCTCGGCCACGTCAATATCGTCGGCTCCGTGATCTTTTCCGGGATGTCCGGCACCGCCATTGCTGATGCCGCGGGACTCGGCACCATCGAGATCAAGGCGATGAAGGATCACGGCTACTCGACCGAGTTTGCCGTCGGCGTCACCGCGGCGTCCGCGACGCTCGGGCCGATCATTCCGCCGTCGCTGCCGTTCGTGATCTACGGCATGATGGCGAACGTCTCGATCGGCGCGTTGTTTCTGGGCGGCGTGATTCCGGGCGTGTTCATGACGTTGGCCATGATGGCGACCGTGGCTTATTTCGCCCACAAGAACGGCTGGGGCAGCGATACGCCGTTCTCCTGGCCGCAGATCGGTTCGGCCGCGATCGAAATCCTGATCGTGCTGGCGTTCCCGGTCGTCGTTTGGCTGCTGGTCGTCGCCGGGCTTTCGGTGAACATGGCGGTCGGAATCGGTCTCGTGGCGCTTTTGGCGCTCGACTGGTATTTCGATTTCTCCGCGGTGATGGCGCTGATGGCTCCCGTGATCCTGATCGGCGGCATGACGCTCGGATGGTTCACGCCGACCGAAGCCGCGGTCGCCGCGGTGATCTGGTCGCTGTTCCTCGGCCTCGTGCGTTACCGCTCGATGACGCTGCAGACCGTTGCCAAGGCGACCTTCGACACCATCGAGACCACGGCATCGGTGCTGTTCATCGTGACCGCGGCCTCGATCTTTGCATGGCTCTTGACGGTGTCGCAGGCAGCGCAGACGCTGACGGATGCGATGCTCGGGATCACCCAGAACAAATGGGTGTTCCTGCTGCTGGCGAATATCCTGATCTTGTTCGTCGGCTGCTTCATCGACACCATCGCTGCGATCACTATCCTGGTGCCCATCCTGCTGCCGATCGTGCTCAAGCTCGGCATTGACCCGATCCATTTCGGCCTGATCATGACACTGAACCTGATGATCGGTCTCCTGCATCCGCCGCTCGGCATGGTGCTTTTCGTGCTGGCGCGGGTAGCAAAGCTGTCCGTCGAGCGCACGACCATGGCGATCCTGCCCTGGCTGGTGCCGCTTCTGTTGGCGCTCGTCGCCATCACCTACATCCCGGAGCTAACGCTCTGGCTGCCTAAATACATGGGACTCTCAAAATGACATCGATGGCTCTGGCTGCAACGCTGTTTGGCCCGGAAGATCTGCGCATGGTCGAGCGGCCGCTCGATCCGCTGGTCTCAGGCATGGTGCGCATTCGCTTCGGCGCCGGCGGCATTTGCGGATCCGACATGCATTATTATCGCCATGCCCGCACCGGCGATTTCGTCGTGACCTCGCCGCTGGTGCTCGGCCATGAGATTGCGGGTGAGGTGGTCGAGATCGCAGGTTCCGCGCCCGGCGTAAAAGTCGGCGATCGCGTCGCCGTCAATCCGTCGCGCTGGTGCGGCCACTGCAAGCCGTGCCGCGAGAACCGGCTCAATCTCTGCGAGAACATCTTCTTCATGGGTTCCGCCTCGAAGACACCGCATATGCAGGGCGGATTTGCGTCTTACTTCGACGCCATCCCGGCGCAATGCGTGAAGATTCCGGACCACGTGACCTATCAGGCGGCGGCGTTGGCCGAGCCGCTCGCAGTCTGCCTGCACGCGGTCGCCCGCGCGGGGGACGTCACCGGCAAGCGCGCGGTGCTGTTCGGTGCCGGCCCGATTGGTCTATTGACCATGCTGGCGGCGCAGCGCGCAGGAATCGCGGAGACGACCGTCGTCGATATCGCAGCGGCGCCGCTGGCGTTTGCCACGAGGCTCGGCGCCAACCATGTCGTCGATATCTCCGGCGGCGAACAGGCGCTGAAGGCCGAGGCTGCAGCGCGTCCGTTCGACGTTGCGTTCGAAGTATCTGGAACGGCCGCTGGCCTTGCCAGCGCCATCGGCGTCGTCAGGCGCGGCGGTATCGTAGTTCAGGTCGGCAACCTGCCGGGCGGGCAGATCCCGGTGCCGGCGAATGCGGTGATGGCCAAGGAGATTGACCTCCGTGGCTCGTTCCGCTTCGGGGCGGAATTCTTCACCGCGGTCGAACTGATCGCCGATGGCAGTGTCGACGTGCTGTCGCTGGTGACGGCGCAACGGCCGCTCGCGGTCGCGCCCGACGCGGTGCGGCTGGCGCTTGACCGTTCGCAGAGCGTCAAGGTCGTGCTGACGGCTTGATTGCCGTGCTCATTTGAGGAGGTCTCGCATGATGCTGCAGGGATGGCGGTGGTACGGGCCGAATGATCCCGTATCGCTCGACGATATCCGTCAGGCTGGCGCGACCGACGTGGTGACGGCGCTGCATCAGGTGCCGATCGGCGAAGCCTGGACCCGTGCGGCTGTCGAAGAGCGCAAGAACCTGATCGAGAACAGCCAGCCCGGCCGCTCGCCGCTGACCTGGTCGGTGGTGGAATCGATTCCGATCCCCGACGACGTCAAGCGGCTCGGGGGTGGCGCGACGCGCTCGATCGAAGCGTGGATCGCGAGCCTCGAGGCGGTGGCTGCCGCCGGCATCAAGATCATCTGCTACAATTTCATGCCGGTTGTGGACTGGTGCCGCACCAATCTGGAATGGGAGCTGCCGAACGGCGCGAAGGCGATGCGCTTCGACCAGGAACGGTTCGCGGCATTTGATCTGCATGTCCTGCAGCGGCCGGAAGCGCCGGCTGAATATTCCGAGGCCGCGCAGCGCCGCGCCAAAGAGGTCTATTCGAGAATGACGCAGGCCGATATCGATGTCCTCGTCACCAATATTGCCAGCGCGCTGCCGGGCTCCACGACTGATCCGCTGACGATCCCGCAGTTCCGCGACCGCTTGCAGCAATATCGCGGCATCGATTCCGCGGTGCTGCGCCAGCACCTCAGCGAATTCCTCGCGCGAGTGACACCGGTCGCCGAGCAACTCGGCGTGACGCTGACGCTGCACCCGGACGACCCGCCGCGCCCGCTGTTCGGCCTGCCGCGCATCGCCTCATCGGCGGAGGATTATCAGGCGCTGTTCGATGCGGTTCCATCGAAGGCCAACGGCATCTGTTTCTGCACGGGATCGCTCGGCGTGCGCGCGGAGAACGATCTGCCGGCGATGGCAAAACGCTTCGCGCCGCGGATCGGTTTTGCGCACTTACGCGCCACCAAGCGCGAAGCCGACGGCCTGTCGTTCTTCGAATCCGATCATCTCGACGGCGACGTCGACATGATCGCAGTGCTCAAGGCGTTGCTTGCCGAGAACCGCAAGCGTTCGTCGAGCGACAGAATCGTGTTCCGGCCCGATCATGGCCATCGCATGCTCGATGATCTCGCGGAAACCAAGCGCACCAATCCCGGCTACACCGCGATCGGCCGGCTGCGCGGGCTCGCCGAACTGCGCGGCGCCATCCGCGCCATCGAACACATCGGGTAGGGCGGGAAGTGCTGCGCGCAGGGCCCCATTCTACTTTGCATGGGGTTGTTTTCGCAATTTTGTGCCTGGGCCTTCCCAACCCGCTCCGGCTCAGCCCGGCACTCGCGCCTGCTTGGCGGCCTCAAAGGCCGCCAGCCGCTCCGCGAATTTGCCGTTGGCGAGGCCGGCCCGCGCGATGATGGTGGGGATGGGCAGCGATTCAAAAAAATGACAGGCCACGCGGTGGCCGGGTGCAGCCTCGCGCAGCGCCGGCTCCTCGGCCGAGCAGCGTGGCTGCGCATGTGGGCAGCGGGTGTGGAAGCGGCAGCCGGTCGGTGGCCTGAACGGGCTCGGCACGTCGCCCTGCAGCATGACGCGTTTGGTGCGCAAGGCAGGATCAGGTTTTGGGATCGCCGCCAGCAGCGCCTGGGTATACGGGTGCAACGGCCGGTCGTAGAGCGTTTTCTTGTCCGCGATCTCGACCAGCTTGCCCAAATACATCACCGCGACGCGATCGCTGATGTGCTTCACCACGGCAAGATCATGGGCAATGAACAAATAGGAGAGGCCGAAGCGCTGCTGTAGATTCTGCAAGAGGTTGACGATTTGCGCCTGGATCGAGACGTCCAGCGCCGACACCGGCTCGTCGCAGACGATCAGGTCGGGATTGGCGGCGAGCGCACGCGCAATGCCGATGCGCTGCCGTTGCCCGCCCGAGAACTGGTGCGGATAGCGCCTCGCATGTTCGGGCAGTAGGCCGACGATTTCCAGGAGCTCGCGGCCGCGCGCCTCGCGCGATGCGTCGTCGCCGATCTCGTGGACCCGCAGCGGCTCGGCCAGGATCTCGCCGACCGTCATGCGCGGATTGAGGGAGGCGTAGGGATCCTGGAAGATGATCTGCATGTGCCGGCGCATCCGGCGCAGCGAATTCTTGTCGAGATTCGCGATCTCCTGGCCCTTGAAACGCACCGAGCCAGACGTCGGGTCCATCAAACGCAATATCAGACGTCCGGTGGTCGACTTGCCGCAGCCTGATTCACCCACCAGCGCCAGCGTCTCGCCGCGGGCGATCTCGAAAGTCACATCTTCGACGGCGCGCACGAGCCCGATCACCTTGCGGCGGATGAGCCCGCGCGTGACCGCGAAATGCTTGACCAGGCGGTCGACCTGAAGAACCGGGGCATCGCTCATGACGTCACCTCGACCGGCGCCTTCCAGCACGCCACCTGGTGGCCCGGCGCAATATCGCGCAACGGCGGCGGATCAAGCCTGCAGCGCTGGTCCGCGAACGGACAGCGCGGCGCGAAGCGACAGCCCGCCGGCTGGTTGTTCGGACTGGGCACCGTGCCTTCGATGGTGGCGAGACGCTTGCGGTCGACGTCGATGCGCGGGATCGAACCGAGCAGGCCGATCGTATAGGGATGCTGCGGGTCGGCGAACAGGTCCTTGACGTCGGCGCTCTCGACGATGCGGCCGGCATACATCACCAGCACCTGGTCGGCGACCTCGGCGATGACGCCAAGATCATGGGTGATGATCAGGATGGCCATGCCGAGCCGCTGCTGCAGGTCGCTCAGGAGGTCGAGGATCTGGGCCTGAATGGTGACGTCGAGCGCCGTCGTCGGTTCGTCGGCGATCAACAGCGCCGGCTCGCAACTCAGCGCCATCGCAATCATGACGCGCTGGCGCATGCCGCCCGACATGTTGTGCGGATAATCATCGATGCGCTGCGCTGGCGAGGGGATCCGCACCAGCTCGAGCATTTCGATCGCGCGCGCCTTGGCGGCGCGCGGCGACATCGTGGTGTGGGCCAGGATCGCCTCGATGATCTGCTGGCCCACGGTGTGGACCGGGTTGAGCGAGGTCATCGGCTCCTGGAAGATCATCGACATCTTGCCGCCGCGCAGCCTGCGGCGCTCATCGGCCGAAAGCCGCAGCACGTCGCGGTTGCCGAACAGCACCGCCTCGGCCTCGACCTTGCCCGGCGGGCTCGGCACCAGGCCCATCACCGACAGCGACGTCACGCTCTTGCCACAGCCGGACTCGCCGACCAGGCCGATCGTGCGTCCCCGGGGAACGCTGAAGCTGATGCCGTCAACGGCGCGGAACAGTCCGCGATCCGTCGCGAAGTGGGTCTTCAGGCCGCGAACCTCGAGAAGATTGTCCATTAGAACGAGTAATCCAAGCCCTTGTAGAAGGTGTTTTGATAGAGCATATGCGGCCGCACATCCTTCAGCTTCTTCGAACTCGTCGTGTACATGGCGACGTTCATCACCGGCATCCACAGATGCTCGTTCATCACCTTCTCCTGCACGCGGGCGTAGTTGAGCGCACGCTCGGCATCCGTCAACGCGGCGCGGCCGGCGCGCAGCCATTCATCGGTCTCGTCGTCCTTCCAGTTCATGCGGTTGGGGGTGGGAACGTTCTTCGAGTTGAAATAGATGTTCATCAACTCGCCTGCCGACAGGTAAGGCACCGTCACGGTCCACAACTCGTAGTCCTGCTTGCCCATCTCGGCAGGCGCAATCGTGGAGTCGAAGCCCACGATCTTCCAGTCGACGCCGATCTTGCGCATGTAGCCTTGAATGGCCTCAGAAACGCGCGGGAAGTAGGTGACCTGCGTGAACAGGACACGCGGTGCCAGCTTGACGCCGTCCTTCTCACGGATGCCGTCGGCCCCGACCTTCCAGCCGGCTTCGTCCAAGAGCTTTTTGGCGCGTTCGACGTCTTCCTTGATGACGCCCTTGGTTTTCTCGGCGAAGTCGAGCGCCTTGGGATCGACGAAGGTGAGCGCCGGCTCGGCGTTGCCCAGCATGACGCCCTTCACGATGTCAGCGCGGTTGATGGCGATGTTCATCGCCTCGCGCACGCGCTTGTCTGATACCATCGGACGCGTGATCTTGTAGCCGTAATACATGAGCTGGAAGTTCGGCTTGGCTTCCTGGACGGTCAGGTTGGGCGCAGCTTTGACCTGCTGGATGAACTGCAGCGGAACCTGGTGGGTGAGGTCGAACTGACCGCCCATGATGGCGGCGACGCGGCTGGCGTCCTCCGGCACGATCTTGATGCTGAGCTTCTCGAATTTCACCGGGCCCTTGTTCTTGTACATCGAGGGGCCCCATTTGTAGGCGTCGTGGCGCTTCAGCACGATTTCCGTGCGCGGCTGCCAGCTCTCGAAGCACCATGGCCCGGTGCCGTCGATTCCCTTGATGCCGTAATCCTTGCCCAGCGTCTCCACGCTCTCCTTGTTGTGGATCGCGTTGGTATACATGGTGAGCTGCAGCAGCAGTTCGGAGTAGGGCTCGTTGAGCTCGTACTCGACGGTATACGGATCGGGCGCACGCAGCTCCTTGATGTCGCCGGCGCGCCAGGCATAGGGCGCCTTGGTTTCGGGATCCTTCAGCCGCTTGAAGCTGTAGATGACGTCGGCGGCGGTGAACTTCTTGCCGCTGCAGAACGTGACGTCGTCGCGCAGCTTGAAGGTATAGGTTCTGCCGTCCTCGCTGATCGTCCACGACTTGGCGAGGTAGGGGATCGCCGTCTTGCCGTCCCAGTCGAGCGCCACCAGCGTATCCTGGAACATGTTGACGATGTCAGACGTCGGCGACCAGGTCGTGCGCTGGCCGTCGTAATGCGGCGCGTCCAGCGACTTCATCACCCGTAAGGTCTGCGCCTCGGCGGCCGTCCCTATTCCGACCGCTCCGAGCAGCGCTGCAATGCCCGTCAAAATGCTGCGCATTATGTTCCTCCTTTTGTTATTTCTGGCGCGACACGTCCAGGCCTTTGTAGAAGGTGTTCTGGTAGATCATGTGCGGCCTGGCATCGGTGATCTTCTTGTTGGCCACCTGGTTCATGTTGATGTTGAGCACGGGCATCCAGAGGTGTTCGCGCATCACCTTTTGCTGCACCATCGCGTAATATTTGGCGCGCTCGGCCTCGGTCAGCGCCGAGCGGCCTTGCTTGAGCCACTCGTCGGTCTCGGCGTCCTTCCAGTTCATCCGGTTGGGGGTCGGGATGTTGCGCGAGTCGAAGTAAATGTTCATGAGGTCGCCGGCCGACAGATATGGCACCGTCACCGACCAGATTTCGTAGTCCTGCTCGGCCATCTTCGCTGAGGCAATCGTGGAGTCCCAGGGCTGGAGCTGCCACTGCACGCCGATGCGGCGCAGATAACCCTGGATCGCTTCGGCGACGCGTGGCGTGTTGCCGGCCTGGGTGTAGTAGACCTTGGGCTGCAGCTTGATGCCGTCCTTCTCACGGACGCCGTCGCTGCCCATCTTCCAGCCGGCTTCATCGAGCAGCGACTTGGCACGTTCGATGTCCTCCTTCACGATTCCCTTGGTGTTGGCGTCGAAATCGAGCGCGTCGGAATCGACGATGGTGAAAGCCGGATCGGCATTGCCGAGCAGGACGCCCTTGGCGATCTCCGCGCGGTTGATGGCGATGCTCATCGCCTCGCGCACGCGCCGGTCCGCCACCATCGGCCGCGTCGTCTTGAAGCCGAAATAGAGCAACTGAAAATTCGGCTTCGCTTCGGTGACATGCAGCATCGGCGCAGTCTTGGCCTGGGCGATGAACTGCGGCGGGAACTGATGGGTGATATCGAACTGCCCGGCCATCATCGCCGCGACGCGGCTGGACTCTTCGGGCATGATCTTGACGCTGAGCTTTTCGAATTTTACCGGGCCCTTGTTCTTGTACATCGAGGGGCCCCATCGGTAGGCGTCGTGGCGCTTGAGCACGATTTCGGTGCGCGGCTGCCAGCTCTCGAAACACCAGGGTCCGGTGCCGTCGGCGCCCTTGATGCCGTAATCCTTGCCAAGCGCTTCGACGCTCTCCTTGTTGTGGATGACGTTGGTGAACATGGTGAGCTGCAGCAGCAGTTCGGAGTAGGGCTCGTCGAGCTCATATTCGACGGTGTAGGGATCAGTCGCGCGCAGCTCCTTGATGTTGCCGGCGCGCCAGGCATAGGGCGCCTTGATCGCGGGATCCTTGAGCCGCTTGAAGCTGTAGACGACGTCATCGGCGGTGAATTTCTTGCCGCTGCAGAACGACACGTCGTCGCGCAGCTTGAACGTATAGGTCCTGCCGTCCTCGCTGATCGTCCATGACTTGGCGAGATAGGGAACCGGCGTGCGGCCGTCCCAGTCGAGCGCCACCAGCGTGTCCTGGAACATGTTGACGATATCGGAGGTCGGCCCCCAGGTCGTGCGTTGCGCATCGTAATGCGGCGCGTCGATTCCCTTCATCAGGTTGAGCGTCTGGGCCGATGCCGGACCCGCGATGCCCAATGCCAATGACACTCCCAATGCGATCCTGATCATGTCTGTAACCTCGGATCGAGGACGTCGCGGAATGCGTCGCCCAGAAGGTTGGCGGCCAGCACGATTACGAAGATGGCACAGCTCGGGATCGTCGCGATGTGCGGCGCCATGAACAGGAAGTCGCGCCCCTGTGCCGCCATCATGCCGAGCTCGGCAGTAGGCGGCTGCGCGCCCATGCCGAGGAAGCCGAGCGCGGCGCCGATCAGGATGATCTGGCCGAAGCGCAGCGTCAGGAACACGAAGATCGTCGAAATGCAGTTGAGCGTCAGGTAGCGCCAGATCAGTTCGCCGTCGGATACGCCGACAGCGCGGCCGGCCTCCATGAACTCCTGGCCCATCACGCCGATCGCTGCGCCCCGCGCGACCCGCGCGACGTCGGGCACGGTGGCGACGACGAGCGCAATCACCACGGCCGTCAGCCCGGCGCCGAAGATCGCAGCGACCGCCAGCCCGATCAGGATCGCGGGAAAGGCGAGCATCACGTCGACCAGCCGCATGATCCAGCCGTCCAGCCGCCGGTAGTAGGCAGCGAGGATGCCGAGAACGCCGCCGATGAAACCGCCGACGATCACGCCGACCAGCCCGAGCATGAGCGTGTTGCGCGTGCCGTAGATAACGCGGGTTAAGATGTCGCGGCCTGTGTTGTCGGTGCCGAACCAGTGCTCGGCGTCGGGTGGCTGCATCACCTTGGTAAGGTCGGTGAAGTAGGGATCGTACGGCGTGATCCACGGCGCAAACAGCGCTGCGAACACGATCACCGTGAGCACCAGCCCGGCCGTGGCCGCCACGCGGTCGCGCGCCAGGCGGCGCAGCACCCCGGCGCGGGCAAACGCGGCGATTTCGCGCTCCTGTGCAAATCCTTGCTCGAGAGCCTCGACGGTCATCTGCGCTGCACCCTCGGATCGAGATAGACGTAGAGCACATCGACCAGCAGGTTGATCGACAGAAAGGCGACGGCGAGGATCATGATGGCGCCCTGCGCGGTCGGAAAATCGCTGGAGACGATGGCGCCGACCGCGAGCCGGCCGACGCCGGGCCACGAGAACATGGTTTCAGTGACCACAGCGCCGCCAAGCAGGAACGCCGCCTGCAGCCCGATCAGGGTGACGACGGGGATCATGGCGTTACGCAGCGCGTGGTGGATGATCACGACCGACTCACGCAATCCCTTGGCGCGCGCCGTGCGCACGAAATCGGCGCCGAGCACCTCAAGAACGGCGGTGCGCGTCAACCGCGCGATCGGGCCGATCAGTACTGCGCCCAAGGTCAGTGCCGGCAGGATCAGGCTTGGTAATCCGCCGTCCCATACCGGGCCGGTGCGGCCGGTGAACGGCAGCAGCGCCCACTTGAACCCGACATACTGGATCAGGATCAGGCCGATGAAGAACACCGGCATTGATACGCCCGCGACCGAGCAGGCCATGATGACGCGATCGGCGAGGCGACCGCGATTGACTGCCGCCAGCGTGCCCAGCGCGAGCCCGCTCGGCACTGCGATCAGCATCGCGCCCAGCATCAACTCGATCGTAGGCCCGATGGTCATCGCCAGTTCCTCGCTCACCATCCGATTGGAAATGATGGAGCGGCCGAGATCACCACGCAGCACGCGCAGGATGTATTCGAAGAACTGGATCGGAATGGATCTGTCGAGGCCGAGTTCCTGGCGGATCGCGGCGATGGTCTCGGCCTTGGCATCAGGTCCCGCGATGATCATCGCCGGATCAGCGGGCACGACCTGCAACAGACAAAAGCAGAGGAAGAGAACCCCGAGCAAGGCGGGGAACGAAATCAGCAGACGATGGACGATCTGTTGTCCCATGCGACGCCAACGGACGGGTTGGCCAAAAGGAACTCACGCGCCGATGTTGACGCTTTTATTTCCCCCTCGGCAGCCGCGCTTCGTCCGACGTGCGCGGCTTTTGACTATGCTTGGATACTGACACCTGCGAGAGGCGGCGTCACGTCCAATCTGCCAGTTCGCTTCGACTGCGTCCCTTTGCGCGATGACATTTCGCAATGCGAGAATTTCGTCTCACGAAAACAAGCGCTCGTGGCTTTGCGCTGATGGCGCGTGCGAAGGATGCCGATCATCGCTGGCTGCAGATCACCGCCAACGCAACAAGCCGCTGTCGGCCTATCGC
Organism: Bradyrhizobium valentinum; assembly: GCF_001440405.1. GTDB lineage: Bacteria > Pseudomonadota > Alphaproteobacteria > Rhizobiales > Xanthobacteraceae > Bradyrhizobium > Bradyrhizobium valentinum. The sequence continues at coordinate 201,008 of NZ_LLXX01000119.1, read as the reverse complement.
CGTCGGGCGCGTTGCTGGATGACGCGATAGAGATTCATCACAACCTCAGGTACGCTTGAGCCTGCCGATGCCCCGCTATTTTACGGGGTGCACGCTTCCGCGCCATCGCGGCCTATGGAGGGTTTTTCTGGTCCCGCGTTTGGCCCTTGGCTATAATCTGCGAATCCTTGATTGGTTAACCCGCAATGCCTGACGGCTCCGCCACCGCTCATCATTACCGCCCAAAGCTCGTTACCGTCCTGACCGAGGGCTACGGCCTCGCCAGCTTTCGAAAGGATATGCTGGCGGCCCTGACGGTTGCGATTGTCGCTCTCCCGCTCTCGATGGCGATCGCCGTCGCCTCGGGCGTATCGCCCGAGCGGGGATTATACGCCGCCGTCATCGGCGGCTTTTTAGTGTCGGCGCTCGGCGGCAGCCGCTATCAGATCGGCGGTCCCGCCGGCGCGTTCATCGTTCTCGTATCGGCGACGGTGGCGAGGTTTGGCCTCGAAGGGCTGTTGCTGACGGTTTTCATCTCCGGCTTCATGCTGACGCTGATCGGCCTTTTGAGGCTCGGCACGTTGATCCGTTACATTCCCCATGCGGTGACCATAGGCTTCACTTGCGGCATCGCGGTCACGATCTTTGCCAGCCAGCTCAGGGATCTCGGCGGCCTGAAGCTCGCCGCTGCCGAACCGGGACGGTTGCTGCCAAAGCTCGCCGCACTCGGCCATGCATTGCCGACGCTCAATCCTGATGCGCTCGGCGTTGGCGTCGGCTCGGCCGCCTTGATCTTTCTGCTGCGACGTCTGGCGCCGAACTGGCCGGGAATGCTGATCGCGGTCATCCTGGCCTCGGTCGCCGCGTGGCTGTTCCATCTGCCGGTGGAGACGATCGGTAGCCGTTTTGGCCAACTTCCGGACGGCCTGCCGGGGCCGCGTCTGCCTGATATCTCTTACGCAACCATTCTCGAAGTGTTGCCGGCGGCGCTTTCTTTTACGCTCCTCGGTGCGGTCGAAAGCCTGCTGTCCGCCAAGGTCGCCGACGGTATGACCGGGCGCAAGCATCGCTACAATATGGAGGTGGTGGCGCAAGGCATTGCCAACGTCGCGTCTGCCATCTTCGGCGGCATCAGCATAACCGGTACGATCGCGCGTACGGCAACCAATATTCGCGCGGGCGCATGCAGCCCGGTCTCCGGCATGGCGCACGCGTTGTTCGTGCTGGTGTTCATGGTGGTCGCCGCCCCGCTGGCAAGCTTTGTTCCGCTGCCGGCGCTGGCCGGCGTGCTCGTTGTGGTGTGCTGGAACATGGCCGAGAAGGAAGAATTTTCTCGCCTGCTTCATGACTGGCGCCCGGCTTGCGTGCTGATCGCGACCTTCGGCCTGACGCTGATCGAAGACCTGACAGTCGGTATCATCGCCGGATGCGCGCTCGCGGCGGCGTTTGCGATCTACGATCGCGTTCGCTCTCGCACCTAATCCTTTGCGACCGGCTTGGTCGCGAACTGCGGAAACATCGCAGCCACGACAGGCCCGTCGGTGCGCCAGGAATGGCAGCCGCCGATGAAGAACGGGCGCTTGCCGGAGTTCTGCTGGTTCTCCAGCGTGTCGCGGCCTTCCGGATTCTTGCCATAGGACATAGTCTGATACAGCGTGGTCACGGCGGGGCCGAGCAGTTCCGCCAGATGCGTGCAGGTTTCCAGCCGGCTGATCTTGCGCCGCACCGTTTCGCGCCAGCCGGGGCCGATGCGCTCGCCGATCAGGCGCTGCAAGATCGGCTCCACCTCGACACAGGTCGGATAGGGCGTGGCGCGCATCATCGCTTCCGCCTCACGGATGGTCATGTCCTCGTCGATCGCGAGCCGCAGGCCGATATCGTGCACGGGATCGCCCGGCTTCAGTTCGCCGCGGAAACGATCGGCGCGCTGGACGAAGGGCTTTGTGTCGCGCAGCCAGGCCTCGACTTCCCAGAGCCCGTCGTCGCGTAGAAAGCCTTCGCATGTAACCGACCGCGTATGCATCAGGCGGCGGCGTGTCGCGTTACCGTCATTTGCTGAAGGCATCAGTTTGTCCTGTTTCGACGCCGAGGCTGCCAACACCGCCTGAGTTCAATTGAATTTAACGATCATCTTGCCGAGCGCCGACCTGGACTGCATGGTCTTGAACGCCTCGCGGAAATTCTCGAACGGCACGATCTTGCCGACCACCGGCCGCAATTTGCCTGATGCGAGCCAATCGAACAATTGCGCGATCAGGCGGGCGTGGGTTTCCGGCTCGCGCTTCTGGATCTGGGCGAGATCGACGCCGAGCAGTGCGCCGCCCTTGAGCAGCGGCAGGTTGAACGCAAGCGCTGGAATAGTGCCCGAGGCGAATCCGACCACGAGGTGCCGCCCGCGCCATGCGATCGAGCGAAACGCCTGCAGGGCGACGTCGCCGCCGACAGGATCGAAGATCACGTCCGGCCCATGCCCGCCAGTCAATTCCCTAAGCGTGTCCCGCCAGTCCGCCTTGGTGTAGTCGATGGTCTGATCGGCGCCGAACCGCACCGCGAAGTCGCGCTTTTCTGCCGTCGATGCTGCGGCGATCACCCGCGCGCCCATCAGCTTGCCGATCTGAATGGCGGCGATACCGACGCCGCCTGCCGCGCCCAGCACCAGCAATATTTCGCCGGCCTGAAGTGAGGCGCGGGCATCGAGTGCGTAAAGCCCGGTGAGATAGTTGGCCTGAAACGATGCGCCGGCCTCGAAGGGAACCTGCGGCGGCAGGTGCTTGAGTGCCGCAGATGGCACCGAGATATATTCGGCCAGCGCGCCGGAACGGGCCATTCCAATCACTGAAATACCCGGCTTGAACGCGGTGACGTCGTCGGCAACGGCATCGACGATGCCGGCAAACTCCGTTCCCGGCACGAACGGCAGGGGATCCTTGGTCTGATAGAGCCCTTGCACTTTCAATCCGTCGACGAAGCCGACCGCCGCGGCGCCGACCTTGACGCGGACGTCGCCTTTGGAAATGCCGGGCGTTTCGATCTCCTTGATCGAGATGCCGTCGATTGAATCGTAGTTGTCGACAACAACGGCCTTCATGCAAATTCTCTCATGCGTTTTCTCATCCTGCGCCAAAGGCTTGCGCCGGCGTCTTGAGGTGCTTGCAAATTCTATTCGGCCGCTTCGGCCTGCCGGTCGATCGCAAGCGCGCCTTGCTTGATGAGCGGAATCAAGTCGCGGCCGATCGCCATGGTGTCATGCGGATTTTCGAAACCGCGCAGCAGGAAGGAATGAATGCCGAGCCGGTAATATTCCAGCACCGCCGCCGCGATCTGCTCGGGCGTTCCGACCAGGCATGACGTATTGCCGGGTGCGCCGGTGGCGCGCGCGATGCCCATCCACAGCCGCTCGTCGTGAACGTCGCCGCGTGCGGCGTATCCGAGCAGCCGTTCGGCGGAATGGTTGGTCGGCTGCGGCGCGGCGCCGGTCTTGCGCTCGACATCCGCCAGCAGGGCGTTCGCTTTGTCCCATGCCGCGCCTTCGCTGTCCGCCATGATAGGCCGCAGCGACATGTTGAAGCCGATATTGCGCCCGAAGGCCGCCGCGCGCCGGCGGAAATCCTGGACCCGCTCCCGTGTCTCCTTGAGCGGCTCGCCGAAGATCGCAAACACGTCGCAATGCTTCGCGCCCATCTCCAGCGCACCCTCGGATGAGCCGCCGAAGAAGAGGGAGGGGTAAGGCTGCTGATACGGCTTGATGTCGGAGAAACCACCCTCAACCCGGTAGAACTCGCCCCTGTGATCGATCGGGCTGTCGCTGGTCCAGAGCTTCCGCATCACCTCCAGATATTCGCCGGCGCGGCGATAGCGGTCATTCTTGGGCAGGAAATCGCCTTCGCTGGCCTGATCCTGGTCGCTGGTACCGGCGATGATATGCAGCGACATCCGCCCCTGCGTGAGCTGGTCGAAGGTCGCGACCTGCCGCGCCGCCAGCGCCGGCGCCACCGAGCCCGGCCGGTGCGCGATCAGGAACTTGATCAGCTCGGTATGGTTGGCGGCATAGAGCGCGATCGCAAAACCTTCGGCGGCGGACGCGTAATATCCCACGAGAACAGAATCATAGTTCCACTGCTCGTGCAGGCGGGTGAAGTCGATCACCCATTCACGGGATATCTGTCCCTTGATGAGATGAACCGCGACGCCTTCCTGCTGGGTGCCGATCATTCCAATGATTCTTGCGGGCATGGGTGTTTCCCCGGTCGTGGACGCTTGACCGGAATGAAACGCACAACATCAAGGGAAAGCAAGCGTTTAGGGCCGTCCCGTTACGCGTCGTGCTCACGGCTGGCATCCGCTGCCGCCATCGCTTCGCCATGCCGGCGTGACAGCGCCGAGGTGATATTGCGCTCGGTCAGGTCCATCAGGCGATGCATCGCGCGCCGCGCGCCATCGGGATTGCGCGCCCAGATCTCGTCGAGGATGGCACGGTGATAGGGCAGGCTCTTGCGCGGCGCACCCGGGTTCAGCGTCGAGAGATCGAACGACATCCGCAGCGCCGCTTCGACGGTGGCGCCGAAGGCGACCAGAAAATCATTGCCGGTCGCCGTCAGGATGCCGCGGTGGAAGCGCAGATCAGGCTCGGAATAAGCGCGGCTGTCCATGCCGGCGGCGTCCATCTCGCGATAGGCCCGTTCGATGCGGGCGAGGTCGGCATCGGAGCCGCGCTCGGCGCAGATCGCGCAGGCCTCCGGCTCGACGATGCGCCGCACCTGCGTGAGCTGCCGGGCGAACTCTTCCGTGGGACGTTCCGCCCATGTCCACTCCAGAAGCTCAGCATCCAGCATGTTCCAGTTGATCCGCTCGCGCACATGCGTGCCGGCCTTCTGCCGCGCCGCGATCAGGCCTTTCGCCTTGAGGACGGACAGCGATTCCCGGATCGAGGTGCGGCTGACTCCAAATTGCGAGGCCAGTTCGATCTCCCGCGGCAGCGTCCGACCTTCGTGCCATACGCCGGAGACGATGAGTTTTGCGATTTCGCGCGCAACGTGGGTGTTGGGTTGGCGGAGTTCGACGTCCCTGGGCAAATCGCGACCCTCAAGCCTTGAAATAATATTGTCTGCTTTATTGCGATGCGATGTCAATTGGTACCATAAAAATAGCCGATCTGAGAGAAGCCTCCTTTTGACAGTCTATTTTATGTCGGTCATATTGTCGAAAAGCTCGTCAGGGAGGGCGCCATGATCAAGAAGAATTCGAGCGATAAATCTGCAGCCGTCAGCCGCCGGAAGCTGCTTCAGGCAGGCGCCGCCACGCTCGGCGCGGCGGCCTTCCCGATGCCGGTCATCGCACAGACCAAACCCTTTGCCGGCGTCACGTTGCGCGGCGCGTCCTTCCAGCACCGCTTCTTCACCCTGCTGCAGAACTACATTCCGGAGTTCGAGGCGCAGACCGGCATGAAGGTCGATCTGCAGCTCTCGGCGTTTCCGGTCTACAACCAGCAGGCCAATCTCGAACTGTCGTCGGGCGGCTCGGCCTTCGACTTCGTCAACGTCACCTTCATTCTCGCCGCGCGCTGGGTCGCGGCCGGACTGCTCGCCAACCTCGATGAATTCACCGGCGATCCCAGCCTGACGCCGGCGCAATGGAATCCGAAGGATTTCGTCGAAGGCGCGCAAGTGCCTTACCGCGACGCCAAGGGCGCCACCTACGGCTATTCATGGGAAGGCGGCGCCATGGTGATGGGCCTGTCCCGCATGGATCTGATGGAGAAAAAAGGCCTCAAGATTCCGAAGACTTTTGCCGAACTGCAACAGGTCTGCGCCGAGATCAACGGCGTCGAGAACGTCACCGGCATCGTGAGCTTCCAGCTCCATCACTGGTGCCTGCCGCCTTACATCCAGGGTTTTGGCGGCAACATCTTCCGCAATCCGCCCACCGACATCATGCCGGCGCTGAATTCGCCGGAAGCGATCCAGGCGATCGAATTCTACGCGAACCTGTTGAAGAATTACGCGCCGAAGGGCGTGGTGACCTATACCGAGGATCAGGCGCGCCAGGCGCTGCTGACCGGCCGCTCCAACATCTTCATCCATTCCAGCGCGTGGATCACGCCGATCCTGATGTCCGGCGATAGCAAGGTGAAAAACACCTCGCGCGTCGTGCGGATGCCAGCCGGCCCGGTGCGTGATTTCCCGGCCGCCAACAGCCAGGGGCTCGGCATTCCCAAGAACGCCAAGAACAAGAAGGCGGCGTGGGAGTTTATCAAATGGGCGCTCAGCCCGGAAATCTCGATGCGGCTGGTCAAGGAGCACGGCCATTCCTCGGTCTGCCGCAAATCCGTTATCGAGAGCGAGGAATATCGCAAGCTCAACACGGTGAATGGCCAGGACCTCGGCGCGCTCTATCTCGAAGTGCTGGGGCTGCCGGCCAAGGGCGAGAACTACATGGCCTATCGCACCGTGAAGGAATTCCCGATCGTCGGCGATGTCCTCAACAAGGCGTTCGAACAGGTGGCGACCGGGCAACTCGCCGCGCCGGCGGCGATGAACGCCGCGCAGGAGCAGGCGATTGCCAATATGCGCCGGGCCGGGACTGCGCTTTGAGCGGAAAAGGACTGGTTGACGCCGAGCGCCGCCGCTTCAACGCTTTCGCGCTGGCGCCGAGCCTGATCGTGCTGTTCATGATCGCGGGTCTGCCCGCGATCTATCTGGTCATGACCAGCCTGACGCCGTTTCAGTTGGTCAATCCCGGCTCGTCGACCGATTTCAGCTCGCCCTTGCGCAACTATCGCCTGCTGCCGGGCGACCCGCGCTTTGTCAATTCGCTGTGGGTGCAGGCCAAGCTGTCGTTCTGGGGCGTGTTGTTTCAGGTTCTGCTCGGCATGCTGCTGGCGCTCCTGCTGCACACGCAGTCGCGCGTTGTCGAATTCGCCCGCACCTTTTTCCTGATCCCGATGGTGCTGCCGCCGATCGTCGTGGCGATCATCTGGAAGCTGATCTATACGCCCGACATCAGCCCGCTCTATTACGCCGCGGGCCTGCTCAACATCGCGATGCCGTCGTTGACCTCCAGCGTCGATTTTGCCCTGACTGCGATCATCATCGCCGACACCTGGGAATGGCTTCCCTTCACCTTCCTGATGGTGCTGGCCGCGCTGCAGACCATTCCGGACGAGTTTTCCGAAGCGGCGCTGGTCGACGGCGCCAACCGACTGCAGATCTTCTTCTACATCACGCTGCCTTTCATAACGCCGATCCTGGTGATCTCGGGCATGTTTCGCCTGATCGACAGCGTCAAGGCGTTTCCGCTGGTATTCCTCTTGACCGGCGGCGGGCCGGGCAGCGTCACCGAGGTGACGAACTATTATGCTTATTTGCTGGCCTTCGATTTCAACGAGATCGGCTATTCCAGTTCGGTCACCATCGTGATGCTGTTGCTCGTCGTCGCCGTCAGTCTCGGCGTGGTGTGGATGGGCCGCCGCCGGGAGGCCATGGCATGAGTGGCGGCATGAGCGGACCTATCCGCCGTTCGGCCAGCGTTCGCCGGCTTGTGGCGATCGGCGTGACGCTGATCGTGCTGCTGTCGCCGTTCCTCTGGCTCTTGCAGATGAGCTTCAAATCCAACGACCTGATCCTGCAGTTTCCGCCGCCTTTGATCTTCACGCCGACGCTGCAAAATTACGCCTCGCTCTGGCAGGGCGCGTTCCCGGCCTCCTTCGTCAACAGCCTGATGAGCGCCTCGTTCTCCACCGCGCTGGCGCTCATTCTAGGCGTACCCGCGGCCTACGCGCTGTCGCGATGGGCAGGCCGGGGCAAGCACGCGCTGAGCTTTGCGATCCTGGTGACGCGGATGGCGCCGCCGATCGCATTCACGATTCCATTCTTCCTGTTCTATCGCTGGATCGGACTGCTCGACACCGTCACCGGGCTGGTGCTGGTCTATACCAGCTTCAACCTGCCGCTCGTGATCTGGATGATGCAGCCGTTCTTCGAGACGGTGCCGCCATCGCTGGAAGAGGCGGCGCTGGTCGACGGCGCGTCGACACGGGTCGTCTTCCTCCAGATCGTGCTGCCGATGGTCACGCCCGGCGTCGCCGCCACCGCGATCCTGTGCTTCCTCTACGCCTGGAACGACTTTTTCTTTGCGCTGATCCTGACGCGGACCAATGCGCGCACCGCGCCGGTCGCCGTGGTCAACTTCATGAACTACGAGGGGTGGGAGTGGGGCAAGATCGCCGCGGGCGGCTCGCTGGTGATGGCGCCGGTCCTGATTTTCTCGCTCGCCGTGCGCCGCTATCTGGTGAGCGGGCTGACGGCGGGCGCCGTGAAGGGGTGAGGGTGATGCGGCTTCCGACCGGTGCTTCACGATTTGTATTCATCTTTGCCCATCCGGCCGGCCATGTCGGCGCGCCGCGCCACTATACGCCCTATTTCCAGGGCAACGGACTGGACTGGCACATGGTGCCGCTCGATATCGCGCCGGAGCATCTGGCAGAGACAATCCGCACGCTGGCGAAATCGCCGAGTGTCGCCGGCTTCAACCTCACCATGCCGCACAAGCCGGCGGCGTTCGAATTGTGCGACGCGGTCGGCCCTGCCGCTGAATTCGAAGGCGTGGTCAACACAATCCGGATTGAGGCCGGCGGACGGCTGGTCGGCGAGTCCTTCGATGGCGGCGGTTTTCTGAATGCAGCACGCGAGGAAAAGGTTTTCGATCCGGACCGTCGCTGCGTCGTGATCGGGGCGGGCGGAGCGGGCCGGGCGATCTGTCATGCGCTCGCTGCCTCTGGCCTAAAGCGGCTGCGGATCCTGAATGAAGCGGCCGGCCCGGTCGAAATCCTGGCCGCAAAACTCCGCAGCCGTTTCGCCGATCTCGAAATCAGCCTGGACGAAAGATTCGACGATGCCGGCCTCCTGGTCAACGCCACCTCGCTCGGGCTTCGCGAGACGGACGCCCTGCCGATGAATCCCGCGCGGTTGCCAGATGATTGCGCCGTGTTCGACATCATCGCCGCTCGCCGGACCGAGTTCATGCAAGCCTGCGCCGCGCGCGGCCTGAAGGTCGTGGATGGCGTCGCGATGATCAAACACCAGCTTCCCTTGCAGACTGCGTTCTGGCGTGGTGAAGCGTGAGTTGGGTCGAGCGGGAACCGAGTTCCTAATCAATCCGGGATGCATTCGGTGAATTGCTGCGCTGCATGAAATGAGGGACCCATGCGCTGAAGCCCCGCGTTAGCGGCGGATCGTGCGCTGCGCAGCGGGGATTTACATGGACGATCTTCAGTCGAGGTTGGAACAGATATTTGGCTGGGTGCCGCAATGGCTGGTGGGCCTTGGCCTTGTCGTCGGCGCCATTATCGTTGCGCTATTCATGCACGGTATTGCCGCACGGATCATCAAACGCGGGCTCGGCGCACGCTGGCCCGCTGTGCCCTTGCTCCTGCAAAGGATCGCCGGTCCAGCGCGGCTGGCGCTTTGTCTCGTGGCGGTGGCGCTGGTGCTGCCGCTGGCACCGCTGAACGATGTGCTTCGTGAACAGCTCCGGCACTTTTTCGTCGTGGCCGTCATCGCGCTGATCGGGTGGATCACGGTCCGCGCCGTGGACATGGGCGCCGTGCGCTACCTACAGCGCTTCCGCCTCGATACCGATGAGAATTTTCTTGCCCGCAAGCACGTCACCCAGGTTCGTGTCTTCAAGCGCGTGACCGATACCTTGATCGTCATCATTGCGGTTGCCACCGCCTTGATGACCTTTGAATCCGTCAAGCAATACGGTGTCAGCCTGTTCGCGTCGGCCGGCGCCGCCGGTCTGATCGTCGGCCTCGCCGCAAGGCCGTTGCTCAGCAACCTCATCGCCGGCGTTCAGATCGCGATCACCCAGCCGATCCGGATCGAGGATGCCGTCATCGTCGAGAACGAGTGGGGCTGGGTCGAGGACATCGCCTCGACCTATGTCGTGATCCGTCTCTGGGACTGGCGGCGGATGGTGGTTCCACTGTCCTACTTCATCGAGCGTCCGTTTCAGAACTGGACCCGTGATACCCAGTCGCTGATCGGCGCCATCGCCTTCCATGTCGATTACTGCACCGATGTCTCGCGGATCAGGCAGCGGCTTGAGGAGGCCGTGCGCGAGTCCAAATTGTGGGACGGCGCGGTGGTCAATCTCCAGGTGATCGAGGCCAGCCCGCGGGCGATCGAGCTTCGTGCGCTGGTCAGCGCGAGGTCCGCGCCGCAATCCTGGGACCTCCGCTGCGAGATCAGGGAGAAGCTGCTGGCTTTCATTCGCGAGGAGATGCCCGAAGCGTTCCCGCGCGAACGCGCCCTGATATCGCCGCCGCTCGGCGCGTTCGAGCATGGCAAAGCGCCGTCACAACAGATTCCTGCGAGAGCTCACAATTAAGGTAGGCGCAGGAGGTGGACCAACCCCCGCTGAAACCTCTCGCAAGGCCGGAATCGGCCTTGCTTCCGCTTGTTCCGGCTGTAATGGATACGGCTGAACCACGTCCTTGCCTACATCCAGAAGAAGAGATCGATGAGCCAACTGATTGTCCGTGCCGGTGAATTCACCTTCCAGGCCCGTTTCGAGGAGCAACTGGCGCCCAAAACGGTAGCAGCGTTTCGCAAGGCGATGCCGTTCGAGAGCCAGGCGATCCATGTCCGCTGGAGCGGCGAGGGTGTCTGGATGCCGCTCGGCGATCTCGATTTCGGCGTCTCCTACGAGAACCACACCAGTTATCCCGCGCCCGGCCAGATTATTCTCTATCCCGGCGGCATCAGCGAAACCGAAATCCTGCTCGCCTATGGCGGCGTGCATTTCGCGAGTAAGATGGGCCAGCTTGCCGGTAATCATTTCATCACCCTGACCTCGGGGCTGGAGAACCTGACTGCATTCGGCAAGGCCGTGCTGTGGAAGGGCGCGCAGAAGATCCGCTTCGAGGAAGTGTGAGCATGGCGGCGCCGGTCTACCCGCGCGACTTTCGTGGCTACGGGCGCAACCCGCCCGATCCCAAGTGGCCCGGCGACGCACGTGTTGCCGTCCAGTTCGTGGTGAATTTCGAGGAAGGCGGCGAGAACAATATTCTCGACGGCGACCGTGCCTCGGAAGCTTTTTTGTCCGACGTGCTGGGCGCGCAGCCCTGGCCCGGACAGCGCCACGCCAATATCGAGTCAATGTTCGAATATGGGTCGCGCGCCGGCTTCTGGCGGCTGTGGAGGGTCTTCACCGAACGCAATCTGCCGGCCACCGTGTTTGGCGTCGCGAAGGCGTTGAAGCGAAATCCCGATGTGGTCGCCGCCATGAAGGAGGCCGGCTGGGACATCGCCAGCCACAGCCTCCGATGGATCGAGCACAAGGATATGTCGGAGAACGAGGAGCGGACCGAGATCGCAGCGGCGATCCGCGTCCACACCGAGGCGACGGGGCAGCGTCCGCTCGGCTGGTACACCGGACGCTCCTCGATCAATACGTTGCGGCTGCTGATGGAAGCCGGCGGATTGCTTTATCTCTGCGACTCCTATGCCGACGACCTGCCGTACTGGATCAAGTCGCGCGGCTCAAAGCCGCATCTGGTCATTCCCTATACGCTCGATGCCAACGACATGCGTTTTGTCAACGCGCAGGGCTTTGGCGGCGGGGATGAATTCTTCACCTACCTCAAGGACAGCTTTGACGTCCTTTACAAGGAAGGCGAGACCGCGCCGAAGATGATGTCGGTCGGGCTGCATTGCCGGGTCGTGGGCCGGCCCGGTCGGGCGGCGGCGCTGATCCGCTTCCTCGACTATATCGGACAGCACGAGCGCGTCTGGGTGCCGACACGGCTGCAGATCGCGCAGCACTGGCACGCCAATCTGGCGCATCTCGCCGAAAACGCCTTCGATATCGGGTGAGGCGCGAAAGCGATGTTGAAGCTTTCCGACTTAAACGTTTGCAGCAAGGATGATTTCGTCGCCGCGCTGGCAAATGTGTTCGAGTATTCACCCTGGGTTGCCGGGCAAGCGGCCGCATTGCGACCGTTTGCGGGGGCCGGGCAGCTATTGGCGGCGATGACGGCGGCGGTCGAGCGCGCTCCCGACGAATTGCGGCTGGCGTTGATCAGGGCGCATCCCGATCTCGCCAGCAAGACCCAGCGCGCTGCAAGTCTCACCGCGGAATCTGGCGCCGAGCAAAACAGCGCCGGCCTCGATCGGCTGTCGGACGCCGAATACGAAGCGTTCGAGCGCGCCAACAGCGCCTACCGTTCCAAGTTCGGCTTTCCCTATATTGTCTGCGTTCGCCGCCACACCCGCGATTCCGTTCTGCGTGATTTCGAACGCCGTTTGCCGAACGATGCCAAGACCGAGGCGCAGGCGTCGATTGTAGAGATCTGCCGGATTGCTGCGTTGCGGCTCGATCAGCTCGTCGCCTCCGACGACAAGCTGCCCGTGCATGGCCGTCTGTCGACCCATGTACTCGACACCCATAGCGGCCGACCCGCCGCGGGAATATCGGTTGAACTAACCGAACTGTCCGATCTCGGCGAGCCCCGCGTGGTGGCGCGCGCGACGACGAACCAGGACGGCCGCACCGATCAGCCGCTGATCGGCGGCCGGCCGGTGCCGATCGGCCGCTACGAGCTGACGTTTAACGTCGGCGCCTATTTTGCCGATCGCGGCGTGCCGATGTCCGATCCGCCGTTTCTCGATCGAATTCCCCTGCGCTTTTCGGTAAGCGATCCCGAAGGCCATCTACATGTGCCGCTATTGGTCACGCCCTGGGGCTACGCGACCTACCGCGGGAGTTGATCGCCAAGCCGAGCCCGCCAAGGCTAGTGCGTCGCCGATGCCGCGGCCGTCGCTGCGCCGGCTTCGGCGGCGGCCTTGCTGCCGACACCGTTGAAGAAGGCGTTCAGCGCGACGGCAACGAGCGCGCTGAGCAGGATACCGGACTCGAGCAACGGGTGCAGGTCATGCGGCAGGTTCTTGAAGAAGTTCGGAGATACCAGCGGGATCATGCCGAAGCCGACGGATATCGCGACGATGAACAGATTGTAGCGGTTGTTCTTGAAGTCCACCGCGGTAAGGATCCGCGCGCCGGTGGCTGCCACCATGCCGAACATCACGAGGCCGGCGCCGCCGAGCACCACCAGCGGCACGGCCTCGACCAGTGCCGCCATCTTGGGCATGAGCCCGAGCAGCAACAGGATGCCGCCGCCGGCGATTGTGACCCAGCGTGATCGCACGCCGGTGACACCGACGAGGCCGACATTCTGCGAGAACGACGTATAGGGAAAGGTGTTGAACAGGCCGCCCAGAAACGTGCCGACACCGTCGGCCCGCAAGCCGCGGGTCAGCGCGTCGCGGCTGACGGTCTTGCCGGTGATCTCGCCCAGCGCGAGGAACATGCCAAGCGATTCGATCATCACCACGATCATCACGATGCACATGGTGAGGATCGGGATGAGTTGAAATTTCGGCAGCCCGAAATGCAGCGGCAGCACGATCGCAGCCCACGGCGCTGCGGCGACCTTCTCGAAATGCATGACACCAAGCGCGGCGGCCAGGACGGCGCCTGCGACGATGCCGAGCAGCACGGCGACATTGGCGACGAAGCCGGAGCCCCATTTGATCAGGCCAAGGATCACCAGCAGCACGAACAGCGCAAGCCCAAGGCCCTGCAACTGGCCGTAGCCGGGATTGGGAAAGGCGCCCGGTACGCCGTCGACGATCTTGGTCAAGGTCGGCAGGCCCCCGCCGGCCCAGTTGATGCCGACCCGCATCAAGGAAATGCCGATCACCAGGATAATGGTCCCAGTCACGACGGGAGGAAACAGCGGCAGTAATCGGCTCACGAAAGGTGCAGCCAGGATCGCAAATAAGCCCGCCGATATCACCGAGCCGTAGATGCCGAGCAGGCCGATGTCGGGCACTGCTGCCATCGACAGCATCGGGCCGACGGAGGCAAAGGTGACCCCCATCATCACCGGCAGCCTGATACCGACCCCGGGGAAACCGATACACTGCACCAGTGTGGCGATCCCGCACGCGAACAAATCCGCGCTGATCAGGAAGGCGACGTCCTCGGGCGGCAGCTTCAGCGCCCGGCCGATGATCAGGGGCACGGCAACCGCGCCGGCGTACATCACCAGCACATGCTGCAGACCGAGCGCCAGCAACCGCGGCGTCGGCAAAATCTGGTCGACCGGATGGATTTCGCTGCTCATATTCGGATTCCCCCTGCTGCAGGCCCCAAGCCTGTTTGAGCCGATACCTGTTTTGAACCGATACAAGGCTCGTGCCAGATGCTCATCCCCGCAAGCCTTGCCCTGTGGCACGAAGGTTGCTCAATATTGAACCATAGCGGGCGGTCGTAATCCCCGCAAATTGCAGGTTGAACGGGAGGCCTCGGATGCCGCTGATCAGGAACAGATATGGTAAGGGTCGCGTCCGGGTCATGCGGATTCACCGGGACGGCGAGCAACACGAAGTCAGCCAGCTCAGCGTCAAGGCGATGATCGAGGGCGACTTTGCCCGCGCCTATACCCATGCCGACAATTCCACCTCGGTGGCGACGGATACGATCAAGAACATCGTCAATGTCGTCGCCCGCGAAAACACCGCGCTGTGCGCCGAGGAATTCTGCCAGGTGCTGGCGAATAGATATCTCGACACCTATCCGCAAATCGCCTCGGTTGCGATATCAGCGCATGAGACCAAATGGCGCCGCCTGAATTTTGGCGGCAAGCCGCATCCCCATAGCTTCGTGCTCGACAGCAACGGCGAGCCGTTCGTCGACGTTGCCGCCACCCGCGGGGGACCGCCGGCATTGACGTCGGGCATCGATGGTTTTGCTTTCATGAAGTCGACGCAGTCCGGATGGGAGAATTATCCGAGGGATCGCTACACGACGCTGCCGCCGACCGCCGACCGGATGTGCGCAACCAGCATGGTGGCGTCCTGGAAATGGTCGGCGAAGCCGTCGAGCTATCCCGCGGCCAATGCGAGGATTCTCGACACCCTGCTCGAAGTGTTCGGTACGACCTACAGCAAGAGCGTGCAGGACAGCCTGTACCGGATGGGCGAGGCGGCCCTGGCGTCAGTGCCGGAGATTGCGGAAATCAGCATGGCCTGCCCAAACATGCACTTCATTCCGATTAATCTTTCGGCGTTCGGGCTGGATAACAATAATGACGTTTTCCTGCCGACCGACGAGCCCCACGGCCAGATTGAGTGCACCGTGGGAAGGGGCTAAAAGGCACCCCCACACGTCGAAGCGCCGATCGAAGTGCGCTTACTGGAACGGCATGAGCAGGACGGAGGCGGCCATCGGCGCGACGACACGATCACGGCTTGGCGACGAAATCGTAAGCCGGATCAATCAGCTCGGGGCGATTTCCGAGACTGGCGAGCATCTGGCTCGGATCTTCCTTTCACCCGAACATCGCATTGCCGCGGATCTCATTCTGTCGTGGATGCGCGACGCTGGCATGGCCGCGCATCTCGACGCCATCGGCAATGTCAGCGGCCGCTATGAGGGCGACCGTCCGGGGCTGCCGTGCCTGATGCTCGGCTCGCATTACGACACCGTGCGCGACGCCGGCAAATGGGACGGGCCGCTCGGTGTGATCACGGCGATTGCCTGCGTCGCCGATCTGAACCGGCGCGGCATGCGGCCGCCGTTTGCGATCGAAGTGATAGGCTTTGCCGACGAAGAGGGCGTGCGTTTTGCCTCCACGCTGCTCGGCAGCCGGGCCATCGCCGGAACTTTTGATGAAAGCGTGCTCAACGTACGCGATGCGAGCGGCCTCACCATGCGCGAGGCGATGGTGCAGTTCGGGCTCGATCCCGAACAAATCGGCGCAGCGGCGCGGGCGCGGCGCGAGCTGCATGCCTATGTCGAACTGCACATCGAGCAGGGGCCGGTGCTCGAGCAACAGAACCTTCCGGTCGGCGTGGTGACGGCAATATCAGGCGCCACGCGGCTGGCCGCAAACCTCTCCGGCATGGCCGGCCATGCGGGCACGGTGCCGATGGCGCTGCGCCGTGACGCGCTGGCGGGCGCTGCCGAATGCATCGTGGCGGTCGAGCAGTTCTGCAAGGCGGATAGCGCAGGCCTGGTCGGCACCGTCGGCGTCATCACGGCGATGCCCGGCGCGACCAATGTCATTCCGGGACGGGTATCGTTTACGCTCGACATTCGCGCGCCGGACGATCCGCACCGCAAACACGCCGTCGCGGAAATCGTGCAGCGGATCGAGGCGATCGCGAAACGGCGTGAGCTGTCGCTGCAGATCGACGTCACCCACGAGAACCGCACCGTGCCCTGCGCGCCATGGCTGAAAGCGCAGGTGGCGGAAGCTGTTGCGGCCGAAGGCTATGGCGTGTTCGAACTGCCGAGCGGGGCCGGGCATGACGGCATGGCGATGATCGACATTGCCGATGTCGCCATGCTGTTTGTGCGCTGCCGCGGCGGCGTCAGCCATAATCCAGCCGAGCATGTCGAAGCCGCCGACGCCGATGCCGGCGCGCGCGTGATGCTGCGGTTCATCGAGAATTTCCGGCCAAGGAGTTAAACAACGGAAGCGGGCGGGGCAGTGTAGCTGCTGGCTTGCAGCGGATCATGCTCAATGCCAAGATCGAACAAAATGACAATTCGATGACAGGTCACCGTGCTTTGGCGGAGAGACGAATCAATCGCGTTTCGCTACCAACGCGTGACCTCGAAGCCCTCGGACATCGATCATCCAAGCCTATGAATAGTGATATTTCATTTCCGTCACCTCGCGAATATCGATTTTATCAGGGACAGTTTGCGAGCCTCGTCGCTAACGGCATTCAGGCTGTCAATTTTCTCAGCGACCGGTTCCTGAGAAGAGCGCATCGCCTGTCGCTGGGAATCGATGAGCTGTACCGGCACGCGGTCGACAGCGCATTTTCGCCGCAGGAAGCCTTTCTCGTCACGGGGGCGCCGCACGCAACCGCCTATTATCCGCGGGACTTCGCCTGGTTTTATCCCGATGTTCTCGATCCCGAGACCATCATGGATTCCGACGATGCAATCCGCAGGGTTCGCTTGCTGGAAAAAAGCGTCCGGCTGATGTTGGAGGCCGTTCGTTCCAATGTCGTCACGACCACGATTATTCCGGCCGGCCGCGACCGCTACATCGGCATCAACTACTTTTCGCTGCCTTCGGATACGCTGTTGGGCATCCTCGCAGGCCTGGAGCAAATCATCCGGGCGGACCAAAGGTCATCTCCGTATCTGGCGATGTCGCAAGGCGCGCATGCCGGCCGTTTGCTGCTTGCCGAGTATCGCGAGGAACTGAAGAAGGCGATATGTCAACTTGCGGAAGCGTTGGAGCCGTTCGAAGACGGCGGCGTCGGCGCTTTGCTGTGTGACGTCACCGCACCGCGTTCCGCAGCAACCGATACCCGCGCCGAACGCCAGCGGTTTGTCACCAATGCATGCGTCTACGCAACTTTCATGCGCGGGATAGAACTCGGGGTGATCGACCGGATCGAATTGGAAGCCGTGCTCGGACGCGAACTCTCGAAATACAAGAAGGAGCTGCTCCGGTTGTTCGGAAAACCGGGCTACATCAGGCATGCTTTGCATTCCAGCAGCGAGCCGCCGGCGTCCTCCATTGCGCTCGATTTCGTCAACGTGCACCGGGGATTTTGGGATTTGAGCGACGCGGGTGAACGCGCGTTGTTCGCGGCAACGACGGATTTGATACTCGCAGAACCGCGGTTTCGAATACCGGGTACGTCTCACTTCCTGGTGTCCGCGGATAACCCGCTGAACAAGATGATCCACAAGATTGCAGCGCCCGCCTACCAGGGCCGTTCGTCCTGGCCGACGTTTAACGTCGAATTCGCCGATCGCATGCTGGAGTACGATGAACACTCAGGCGCCGACAGATACAGATCCTGCGCGCAGGACATTTTGCGTGACATTCGTACCGCGACCGAAACGCACGGCGGGTACCAGGAACTGCTGTCGGAAAAAGGTCTCAAATATCGCACGTGGGCCTATCAGGGCGCCGTCGCTCACTCCTGGTTTCCGCGTTTTCTGTCGGTATGGCGGCGGGCATTCGGGACTGCGCTGCTCAACGGGAATTAGACCGCCTTATCTCTTGCCGAGATTTGCGCCGCGGGCCAGCGCGGCTGCGGTCTCAAGCCCGACGTGGCGCACGAGCGGGTCGGCATGGCGGTGAACCAGCCACCACTGTCCGCCCTGCCTGCGATAGACTTGCGTCACACGAAGTGACCAATCCTGGTTCGGCAAACCGCCGACTTCGCCGTGTTGACGTTCAATCACCGCAAGAACGACCAGATCGTCCGACGCATAGCATTGGACGAGTTCGAGCTTGGCGTCGCCATTCCGAAAGTAGCTGGCGAGCCGCGCCAGCCGCTCGGCACTCATGTCGAAGCCCCGGCTGGCTTCACCGCCAAACGGCTGCATCAGCGTAAAGTCTTCTGCGATCCGCACCAGACCGGACCATCTGTCCATATCGCCACGCATGAAAGCTGAAGCCTGGGCCTCAGTCTTTCTGACGAGATCGGCAAGTTCCTGCTCCGAACGTGCCGTCGTTGGCTCTTGTGCGGCGCTGGCCGACAGCGGCATGGCGAGTGCCGCCTTCAGCGCCAAACGTCTCCAGATGTTCGGTTTGAACATTTTGCTGCCTTCCATTCGGGTTGGGCCGGCACTGGCCGGCGGCGCTACCCAAATCCCATTTCAGTCGTGCTGAATCCAGTGATATGATTTCAGCACTATGCTGAATCAAATTGACCTTTCCCGGATTGATCTCAACCTGCTCGTGCTGTTCGAGATCGTCTTTCAGGAGCGGCACGTCGGCCGGTCGGCGGAGCGGCTGCACCTTTCGCCGTCCGCCATCAGCCATGGACTTGGCCGCCTGCGCGCGCTGCTTGGCGACCCGTTGTTTCTGAAAACCCCGAAAGGCGTCGTTCCGACGGAGCGCGCCCTTCAGCTCGCGACATCAGTGGCTGAAATTCTCGTGCGTATCCGCGGGGTCGTTTCGACCGCTACTCCGTTTGATCCGCGAGATTCGAAGCGCCGTTTCGTCATTGGCGCGCCGGATGGCGTGTCGTCAGTCATCCTGCCTTCGCTGCTGGAGACGTTGCGTGGGGCGGCGCCGGGCGTCGATCTGGGCATCCGGCAGCTCTTGCCGGTGCAAGGCTTCACTGATCCTCATTTGGCGTGGAAGGATGCATTGAAGGAGCTCGAAGACCGGACGACGGACATCGCGATCATTCCCCTCGACGATGTTCCGGTCCGTTTCCATAAGCAGAAGCTTTACGAGGAAGCGTTCGTCATCGCGGTTAGAAAGGGGCATTCGTTCCAGCGTAACCCGACTCTGAAGCGCTACTGCGAGATGGAGCATCTCGTCGTTTCGCACACCGGTGATGTCCTGGGATTCGTGGATGTTGAACTCGCCAAGAAAAGCTTGACGCGGCGGGTAGCCCTGACCGTGCCAAACTTCATTTTTGCACTTTCTGTGCTGGCCGAAACCGAGATGGTCTCCGCGCTGCCGAGACGGTTCGTGGAGATCCATGGCGCCCGCTTCAATGTCGTTGCCGTCAAGGCGCCGCTGCCACTGCCACGCTTCTCGATCAATGTCGTCCTTCCGAAGGTGGCGATGATGGATGCCGGACTCGCCTGGCTCGTCCGGTTGTTGGGGCAGTTGCGGATCGGAAATGACAGAGCGTTCGATCTTCGATCGGGAAAGCGCAATCGCAGCATGCACAGCTAATGAGCAATTGCTCGCTTGTGATGCGCTCGATAAAGGCCCGCCGAGATCAGCATCGGCAAGTAACGGACTGACAATACGATTGATTTTCTCCAGGCCGACCGCCTGACACCATTGTACACAATGGCACGCGCCTTGCTTGACTTCGCCTTAAGAGTTCTCTCGTTCGGGGCGTACGTCATGGCGAACTCAGCAAAGCTCGCAGCGGAGCCGGGGCCGATCGAGCTCGACTGGGCGGCGACTGCGCTTCTCATCATCGACATGCAGCGCGATTTCATGGAGCCGGGCGGTTTTGGCGAGACGCTCGGCAATGACGTCAGCCAGCTTGCGCGGGCGGTGAAGCCGATATCAGCGGTGCTGGATGCGGCGCGTGCGGCCGGCATGCTGGTCATTCATACCCGCGAGGGTCATCTGCCCGATCTTTCCGACGCGCCGCCGGCCAAGGTCGAGCGCGGCGCGCCGTCCTTGCGCATCGGCGATCCCGGGCCGATGGGGCGCATCCTCATTCGCGGCGAGGCCGGCCACGACATCATTTCCGAACTCTATCCGCTCGACAGCGAGATCGTGATCGACAAGCCCGGCAAAGGCGCGTTCTACGCCACCGAGCTCGGCGACGTCTTGCAGCGCTACGGCATCGACAATTTGCTGGTCTGCGGCGTCACCACCGAGGTCTGCGTCAACACCACGGTGCGCGAGGCCAATGACCGCGGCTATCGCTGCGTGGTGCTGGCTGATGGCTGCGCATCCTATTTTCCAGAGTTTCACGAGATGGGCCTGAAGATGATCAAGGCTCAGGGCGGCATTTTCGGCTGGGTCTCCGACTCGGCCGCGGTGCTGGACGCACTTTTACCGGAGATTCCAACAACGGCAGTAGCGGGGGCATCACGATGAGCACGGGCGCGACGGGGACATCGGGCACTTCGGGATTCAAGCCGGTATTGTGGACGCCGGGCGACTGGAACGCCCTGTTCGGTTTCGGCACCAACATTCTCGTCAACATGCTGGTGCTGACCGGCCTGTTGCGCTTCGTGCTGGAGATGCCTGATTCGATCGTGTTCGGCCGCATCCTGCCCGCGCTCGGCCTGATGATGTGCCTCTCCACCTTGTACTACGCATACCTCGCCTACAGGCTGGCGCAGAAAACCGGCCGCAACGATGTCTGCGCGCTGCCGTCGGGCGTCAGCGTGCCGCACATGTTCATCGTCACCTTCGTGATCATGCTGCCGATCACGCTCAAGACCGGCGACCCCATCAAAGGCTGGTCGGCTGGCCTCGTCTGGGTGTTCTTTCAGAGCTTTATCCTGATGATCGGCGGCTTCATCGCGCCTTACATCCGGAAGATCACTCCTCGCGCCGCGCTGCTCGGCACGCTCGCCGGCGTCTCCGTCACCTTCATCTCGATGCGCCCAGCGCTGGAGATGTACATGACGCCGCAGATCGGGCTCATCTGCTTTGCCATCATCCTGGTGAGTTGGTTCGGCGGTGTGAAATATCCGAGAGGGATTCCCGCAGGCCTCGTCGCCATTGCGGCCGGCATGATCATCGCCTGGGGATCGAACCTGTTCGGTCTCGGGCTCGGCGGGTTGAGCCTGAAGGGCGTTGGCGATGCCTTTGCCAATTTCGGCTTCTCGGTGCCGTTACCTGCCATCGGTCATGTGTTCTCCGGCTTCGAATTCCTCGGCATCATCCTGGTGACCGCGATCCCGTTTGGCATCTACGATCTGGTCGAAGCCATGGATAATGTCGAGAGCGCGGAAGCCGCCGGCGACGAATTTCCGACCACGCGCGTGCTGACGGCAGACGGCGTCGTCAGCCTGATCGGCTGCCTGATGGGCAATCCCTTCATCAACGCGGTCTATATCGGCCATCCCGGCTGGAAGGCGATGGGCGGCCGGATCGGCTATTCGGCGGCAACCGGCATCATGGTGGTGCTGTTGTCGTGGTTCGGCATCATCTCGGTCTTGCTGGCGCTGGTGCCCGTGGTCGCGATCTCGCCGATCCTGCTCTATATCGGCATGCTGATCGGCGCGCAGGCGTTCCAGACCACGCCGGTCAAGCACGCGCCGGCCATCGTGCTGGCGTTGACACCGCATCTCGCGGCGTGGGCCAAGCTTCAGGTGGACACCATGCTGGGTGCGACGGTGACCGCCGCTCAGACCGTCGGCGGTCTCGCTGCCGACAAGGTCGACGCCGTCAAGACCGCGGCCATCGCCGCGCTGCCGCAGCAGGGCGTGCTCTATCGCGGACTGGAAGTGATGGGCGGCGGCTCGATCCTCGCCGGCCTCGTGCTCGGCGCCATCGGCGTGTTCGTGATCGAACGTGATTTCCTCAAGGCATCAGCCTTCGCATTGGCCGGCGCCGTCATGACCTATTTCGGCTTCATGCACGGTGAAGCCGTCGGCATCGGCGGCGGCCTCGGTGTCACGCCCGGCGTGGCGCTGGCCTATGCCGTTATGGCGGCCGGCCTGTTCGCGCTGGCGAAGACCAGTTCGGGCGTGGATTATAGTGCGCATGCGGAGGTGCCGGCGGCGGCACCAGCGGAGTGATCATGCCCCTCATGGTGAGGAGGCGCGCAGCGCCGTCTCGAACCATGAGGCCCCGCTAGTGGCCTCATCCTTCGAGACGCGCGTTCCGCGCTCCTCAGGATGAGGAGCAGGAGGGCTCCTACCCCTTCACAAACGCCAGCATCGTGCCGTTGCCTTCAGCCGGCGGCACGACAATGCCGCCCGCGCTTTTCACGCTGACAGAACCCAGCACCTTCTCTGCCGCCGTGACATCGGCCACGATCACGAGTCCCGCGCCGCCGCGCTCGGGTAGGCCGGCCAACGATACGCCCGGATAGCGCTTGCCGAGTTGGTCCTTGGTCAGGAACAGAAAATCGGCGCGATCCCCACCCGAGGGCACGGCGACCGCACCGTCCGCCTCATTGCGTACCTCGCGGTCGATCAGCTTGGACATATGCGCGGCTTCCTTCGCCGGTTCCGGCGCGACGATTATCACCTGCTTCAGGCGCTTCGCGCCATTGGCATGCTTCATCAGTTCGGGAATCCAGACCGTCTCGCGCGTCTTGTGCTGGCAGGCAAAGATGCGCACGCCGCCTGGCGCTTCCACCGTCGGCCATTGAAAGGTCCGGAACCTGGCAGAGGATTCCGTACCATCCGGCAGCATCACCGGCCGCTCGAAATCCGTCGGGCCAACAGGCGTATAACCGCGCGCGAGAATTTCTTCCGCGCCCTGCGCCGAATCCACGGCGGTGAAGGCGATACGCTCGATGCCTTCACCGCTCTTTTCGAGAAACGCCCGCGCTGGCTCATTATGTTCCGTCGGCCTGAGCACGCCGAGCAATTCCATATAATCAGGATCGAACATGATGGTGTAGTTGCCCGATCCCATATGCGCGCTGTGGGTGCCGCGCGGCGACACCGTGAAGCCAAGCCGCTTGTAGTTTTCGGCTGATTTGTCGAGGTCCTTCACCATGACCACGGCGTGATCGATTCCGATGACGTTTTTGAGTGCCACTTCTTGTTTCCTTGGGCTTCGCTAGCGGGCTAAACTAAGCAGAACGACTGGGCGCCCGCAAGGATAAGGCGTCCGCAAGAAAGGATACCGATGAATACGAGTAACGTCCGCTGGCCTAATTCGCTGTGGGCGGCCGTGACGCCATCAGGGCCTGGTTTGCCCGAACTGACCGGCACGCAGCAGGCTGACGTGATCGTGATCGGCGGCGGCTTCACCGGCCTTTCCACTGCGCTGCATCTGCGCGAGACCGGCGTCGATGTCGCGATCGTCGAGGCAGCAGAGCCGGGCTGGGGCGCGTCGGGGCGCAACAACGGCCAGGTGATCCCGACGCTGTCGCGGCCCGATCCGGAGGACATTGTTGCGAAACACGGTGAGGCGGGGGAACGTTTTGTCGGCATGCTGCGCGACAGTGCCGCTGATCTCTTCGACGTCGTCAGGCGCTACAATATCGAAGCCGAGGCGGAACAGGCCGGTTGGGTTCAGCCCGTGCATTCTCCGGGCCGTATCAAGATCGCCGAACGGCGGGTGCGGCAGTGGTCGAAATTCGGCGCGCCGGTCGAATTGCTGTCGCGCGACCAGACGCGCGACATGCTGGGCTCCGATGCGTGGTTCGGCGGCTTCTGGAACAAGACCGGCGGCCACATCAATCCGCTGGCGCTGGCGCGCGGCCTCGCGCGCACCGTGCTTGGGCTGGGCGCACGCATTTACGCGCGCTCGCCGGCGGAAAGCTTTGAGCGCCGCAACGATCGCTGGGTGGTGAAGACGGCAAAGGGCGAGATTTCCAGCCGCGCGCTTGTTGTGGCGACCAATGCCTATAGCGGCGAATTTTCAAAGTCGCTGGTGCCTGACATCGCGCGCGAGGTGATGCCGGTTCTGTCCTGGCAGATGGCGACGCAGCCTTTGTCCGACAATGTCCGCAAGACCATCATCCCCGGCCGTCAGGCGATGTCGGATACCCATGGCGAACTCTATTTCGCGCGCTATGACGCGCGAAATCGCCTCGTCACCGGTGGCGCGGTGATCGGCACCGGCAACAAGGTGGAGCGGATCAAGGCGCGCGTCACCGAGCGCCTGCAGCGGCTGTGGCCGCAGATTGGCGAGGTCTCGTTCGACTATGTCTGGAACGGCTATGTCGGCATGACCACGGACTTTTTGCCGCGCATCCACAAGCTCGGTCCCGATGCTTATGGATGGACCGGCTGCAACGGCCGCGCGGTAGCGCTGACGATCCCGCTCGGCAATGAGCTGGCGAAGGCCGTCCGAGGTGTGCCGGAAAACGAGCTGGCGCTGCCGTTCACGGAGCCCGTGCCGATCGTGGCCCACGGCATCCTGCGCAAGCTGGCCCCGCTGATGCTGCTCGTCTACCGCCGCCGCGACGCGAGAGAGATGGTGTGATGTGAGCGGCGCGCGGCGCACTTCTCCCTCGCCCCGCTCTTGCGGGGAGAGGGTCGGGGTGAGGGGCTCTCTCCGCGAATCCGAATGAGAGTTGGAGTGCGTTGAGGCAGCCCCTCACCCCAACCCTCTCCCCGCGAAGGGCGGGGAGAGGGAGCTGCACCGCCGCCGCGGGAGCTACACCATCTCCGTATCATGCTCTCTCGCAAATTCCCCGCCGGGGATGGAATCGAGCAGCGCCTGCGTGTACGGATGCTGCGGGTTGCCGAACACCTCGCCCGCCAGCCCGTGCTCCACTACCGCGCCATCCTTCATCACGGCGACGAGATCGCAGATCTGCGCGGCAACGCGCAGGTCATGCGTGATGAACACGATGGAGAGTCCCAGTCGCGCGCGCAGTTCGGCCAGCAGCTTCAGCACCTGCGCCTGCACGGAGACGTCGAGCGCCGACACCGGCTCGTCCGCCACCAGCACGTCCGGCTTCAGCGCCAGCGCCCGCGCCAGCCCGATGCGCTGGCGCTGGCCGCCGGAGAACTCATGCGGATAGCGGTCGGCGGAGGAAGGATCGAGCCCGACCAGCGAAAACAGCTCCTTCGCATCCGCAATCGCCTCCGCCCGCCGCGTACCATGCACGATCGGGCCTTGCGCCACCAGCTCGGCCGCCTTGCGGCGCGGATTGAGCGAGGCAAACGGGTCCTGAAACACCATCTGGATATGGCGCGTCTCGCGGCGGACTTTTTCGCGCGGCATCTTCGCCCAGTCGCTGCCGTCGAGCACGATCGATCCGGCATCCGGATCGATCAGCCGCACGATGCAGCGCGCCAGCGTCGACTTGCCGGAGCCGGATTCGCCGACGATGCCGAGCGTGGCGCCGCGCGGCAGGTTGAGCGAGACGTTCTTGACGGCCGGCGTCACCCGCGCGCCGCGTCCAAGAAAGCCGCCGGTGCGGTAGGTCTTCGAGACATCCGTGATCGTCAGGATGTTGTCGGCCGCGAGCGCGCGGGGTGGCGGTGCCTTCAGCGGCGGGACGGCGGCGATGAGCTGTTTGGTATAGGCATGTTGCGGATGGTGCAGCACGTCAGAAGCCGTTCCCTGTTCGACGATGACGCCGTGCTGCATCACCACCACGCGGTCGGCGATCTCGGCGACCACGCCGAAATCATGGGTGATGAACATGACGGCGGTCTTGCGGCGCTGCTGCAGGTCGCGGATCAGTTTTAATATCTGCGCCTGCGTTGTGACGTCGAGCGCCGTCGTCGGCTCGTCGGCGATCAGCAGCTTTGGATCGAGCGCCAGCGCCATCGCGATCATGGCGCGCTGGCGCTGGCCGCCGGAGAGCTCATGCGGATAGGCCTTCGCCGCAACCTTGGGATCTGGAATGCGTACGTCCGCCAGCAGCGCCAGCACCCGCGTATTGATCTCGGCTTTCGACAATCCGGTGTGGATCGAAAACATCTCGGCGATCTGGTCGCCGATGGTGCGGAGCGGGTTGAGCGCCGTCATCGGCTCCTGGAAGATCATCGCAATGCCGGCTCCGCGCACTTCGCGCATTTCAGCAACAGGTGCCGCGCAGAGGTCGCGGCCCTCGAACATCACCCGCCCGCTGTCGATCGTCACTTCATTGGGCAACAGCCGCATGACGGCATTCGCCATCATCGACTTGCCGGAACCGGATTCGCCGACCACGCAGAGGATTTCGTTGGAAGCGATTTCCAGCGACACATCCCTGAGCGCATGCGTCCGGTCGGCGCCGCGGGGCAGGCGGACACTCAGGCGATCGAGCGAGAGGATGGTTTCTTTCCCGCTCATCGGCCCTTGAGCCTCGGGTTGAGCGCGTCGTTGAGACCCTGGCCGACCAGTGACACCGCGAGCACGGTGACGAGGATGGCGATGCCAGGGATCGCCGAGACGTACCACTGCACCCGCAGCACGTCGCGGCCGAGGCCGATCAGGTTGCCCCATGACGCCACGTTGGGATCGGAGAGCCGCAGGAAGGCGAGAGCGCTTTCGAGCAGGATCGCGACCGCCATCACGACGCTGGCATAGACGATGACCGGCGGCAGCGCATTGGGCAGGATCTCGCCAAAGATGAGCTGGATGTTTTTCATGCCGAGCGTCCGCCCGGCCTGCACGAATTCGCGGTTGCGCAAGGACAGGAACTCGGCGCGCGTCAGCCGCGCCGGCGCCGGCCACGACACCACGCCGACGGCGATGGTGACGGTCGTCAGCGTCGAGCCGAACACCGCGACCAGTACCAGCAGCAGCACGAAGTTCGGCAGGGTCTGAAACGCCTCGGTGATCCGCATCAGCACATTGTCGACCCAGCCGCCGTAATAGCCGGCGAAGGCGCCGACCAGGATGCCGATCAGAATCGCGATCGCGGTGGCGACGCCGCCGATCAAAAGCGATATCCGCGCGCCATAAAAGATCTGCGCGGCGATGTCGCGGCCGGAATTGTCGGTGCCGAGCAGGAAGCGCGGGTTGGAGAACGGCCAGACCAGCGGCCGGCCGGCAAGCGCCAGGGGATCGCGCGGATAGAACCAGCCGGCCGAGACCGCCATTGCGATCACGATCAACAGCAGAATCAGGCCGGCGACGGCGGCGGGGCTTCGGAAATAGCGCTTGACCGCATCCATGGCGTCAGCCTCCCGCCGTGATGCGCGGATCGAGCCGCGCATAGATGAGATCGACGACGAAGTTCACTGATATCACGAGCAGCGCCGAGACGAATACGATTCCGAGCAGCGTATTCAGGTCGCGCTGCACCACCGATTCATAGGCGAGCCGTCCGAGGCCCGGCAGCGAGAACACGCTTTCGACCACCACCGATCCGCCGAGCATGGTGCCGGCCTGCAGCCCGATCAGCGTCACCATCGGCAGCAGAGCGTTGCGCAGCACGTGCCGCGTCACCACGCGGGTCTCGTCCAGTCCCTTGGCGCGCGCGGTGCGGACGTAGTCAAGATTGAGCACCTCCAACATCGAGGCGCGCATGATGCGTAAGTAAATGGCGAGGAAGATCAGCCCGAGGGTGAGCGTCGGCAGGACCAGATGGCTTGCGATATCGAGGACGCGCCAGATGCCGGTCCGCACCGTGCCGATATCCTCGAAGCCGCCCGGCGGCAGCCACTGCAGGTAAACCGAGAACACCACGATGGCCATCAGCCCGAACCAGAACGAGGGCGTCGCGTAGAAGATCAGGCCCAGGGTGGAGATCAGCGTGTCCGGCCAGCGGTTGACGCCGCGGGCGGCGATCACGCCGAACACGAGGCCGAAGAAGAACGCAAAGGACAGCGACGCGGTCATCAACAGGATGGTCGGCGGCAGCCGCTCAAGAATAACTGACGCCACCGGCTTGCCGTAGATCGAGGAGAAGCCGAGATCGAGCCGCACCAGGCGCCAGAGGTAGTTGCCGAGCTGGACCGGGATCGAGAGGTCGAGCTCGTAGAATTTGCGCAGCTCCTTGGCGGTTGCGGCGTCGCCGCCGCCCATCTGCGCCATCATGGCGTCGACGGTGTCGCCCGGCGCGAACTGCAGCAGCAGAAACACGCCGATCAGGATCAGGATAAGGGTCGGGATCGAGGCGGCGAGCCGCCGCCCCGCAAGGCCGAGGATGCGCATAGATCTATCTTGGCGGATATCGATTTAGAGCGCGATGACTTTCGTCATCCCGCTCTGGTTTTTGTCTGAGCATGATCTCTTCGGAAAACCGGTGCCCCCTTTTTCGGATCATGCTCTAAGCCGAAAGCCAAAGATCGTGCCAGCTCGCCGAGCCCCAGCGCGGCGTATTGGAATGGTTGCGCGCCTTTGCCGTAATGGTGGTGACGAAAATCTGCTCGATCGGCATCCAGACCGGCAGCTCCGTGTTCACTTCCTTGACGAACTGGGCATAGAGCGCCTTGCGCTTGGCCGGATCGACTTCGGTCGCGGCATCATCGATGGTCTTGTCGACGTTCTTGTCTTCCCAGCCCCATTGATTGGTCCAGGGCGCGCCCTTGGGCTGGCCGGAGCGGTACCAGACCGTGGTCGAGACGGCGGGATCGTTGCGGTACTGGTGCCAGCCGGTGGCGATATCGAAAGCGTGCTCGTCATAGACCTGCTTGAGGAAGCCGCCGCCATCGTTGCGCACGATCTCGACGGGAATGCCGATCTCGCCGAGCGATTGCTGGATGAAGGTCGACCACAGCGAGATGTCCTCGCCCCAGGGGGCGGGCAATAGCTTCAGCGAGAAGCGCGTGCCGCCGCGGCCTGCCTTGAAGCCGGCTTCGTCGAGCAGCGCGGCCGCCTTGGCCTTGTCGTAAGGATATTGCGGCGTGTTCGCACCCGGGTAGAAATCGGCCGAGGTCGAGGGGATCGGCCCGGTGCCGAGTTTTGCGAAATCGCCGAGGAAATTGTCGATGAAGAACGGCACGTTGATCGCATGCGCGATCGCCCGGCGAACCTTGATGTCGGACAATTCCTTGCGACGAAAGTTGAACTCCAGCGTGTTGGTGCGGGCGTTGCCTTCATTGCCCTTGGTGGAAACGATGAACCGCTTGTCCTTGCCGAGCCGCGCGAGGTCCGAGATCGTCAGGCTTGAGAATGGAGCGTAATGAAGTTCGCCGGCTTCCATTTGCGCCGCCGCTGATGCGCGATCGGTGATCACGCGCCAGACGATGCGATCGAGATAGGGCGCATTGGGACGCCAGTAATCTGGATTGCGGTCGGCGATGATGTATTGCCCGCGCTCATATTTGACGAACTTGAAGGGGCCGGTGCCGACCGGCGAAAGATTTGTCGGGTTCTGGCGGATGTCGCCGCTCTCATAGAGGTGCTTGGCCGAGACATAGCCGAGATCGGGCAGGGCGCGGAGCAGGAGGTTCAGCGGCATCGGCCGCTCATACTTGAAGATCGCGGTCTGCGCGTCCGGCGTCTCGACCTCGGTCAGGAAGAGCTGCAACGTCGATCCGTAATTGAGGATCTTCTTCCACATGTTCATGGCGGTGAATTCGACGTCGGCCGAGGTGAACGGCTTGCCATCGTGCCACGTGACGCCCTGGCGCAGCTTGAAGGTTACGGTCTTGCCGTCAGGCGAGGCTTCCCAGCTTTCGGCGAGCACGCCGACCGGTTGGCCGTTGGCGTCGAGATCGACGAGGTTCTCCTGGATCTTGCCGCCGATGATGTAGACGCCGGTGGAAGCCTGAATGCTTGGGTTGAGCTGGCGCTGCTCGGCGGCGTAGTGGACATTGAACACGCCGCCCTTGCGCGGCGTTTCCTGCGCAAAGGCCCGCATTGGATTGATCACGTTGGCCGCGATGGCCGCCGACGTCAGCAGCGCGGTGCGACGATTGATCTCAAGGCGCGTCAAATCCATGCGAAGTCTCCGAACACAATATTGATGGCGGACCATTCAGACGTCCGCCTTGAGACCGATGTTACGCTGGAAGGCGAACGCGAGTCATTTTCTAATCGCGGGGCGAAGCGGAAAATCCTTTCTGAAAACAACGTGCTCACCGCCTGTTCAGCCTGCTCATTTTGGTGCACCGGCGCAAAGATCAGAGCTCGCCAGAATAGAGGCGGAGGCAGGGGCGCAGTCTGAGATTGCGGGGAAAGCGCCCGGATAAGGCGTCTCAAAGCCCTTAAAAACAGGGTCCGGCGGCTCCGGAAGCCAAAAAACCAGCCAAAATTGGACGAATCAGTGCAACTCGACTAGCGAGATAGCTGTGCAGAATGTCGGAAACCCTGTTTTTTAGGCGGTTTCCGCCATATCGTCGCCTGTGCCAGAATCAATGGAGCAACCATGGCTACCCAAATGTCTAAGTCGCAGCTCATCGAGAAGATCGCGACCACCACCGAAGTTTCGAAGAAGGAAGTCAAGAACGTGATGGACACGCTCGTTGACGTTGGCCACAAGGAGCTCAAGAAGAACGGGGTATTCCTCGTCCCCGGCTTCGCGAAGTTCGTCGTGGTCAAGAAGCCCGCGACCAAGGCTCGGAAGGGCACCAACCCCTTCACGGGCGAGGAAATGATGTTCAAGGCCAAGCCGGCCCGCAAGATCGTCCGGGCCCGCCCGGTCAAGGCCGCCAAGGACGCGGTTTAAGAAAAGCGAAAAGGCCCCCGGCGACGGGGGCCTTTTTGTTTGGCCTAACCTCTCCCCGCAAGCGTGGGGCGAGGGAGAAGCGGCAGTTGCTGCGCGTCGCGCCTTCAGCGCAATGCTCCCTACACCACCGGCGAACGGCCGCCGTCGACATTGATGGCGGTGCCGGTGATGAACGAGCCCTGATCGGAAGCGAGGAAGCAGGCCAGGTTGGCGAATTCCTCCGCCGTGCCGATGCGCCCCAGCGGGGTGCCCTTGGCGAGGTTGTTGGCAAACACCTCGAAATCCATGTCCGGCGCCTGCGCGGCGTGCCGCTTCACCCATTGATCGCTCATGATCAGGCCGACCAGCATGGCATTGACCAGGATGTTGTGCTCGCCGCCTTCACCCGCCAGCACCTTGGTCAGCGCCATGCCCGCCGCCCGCGATACCGAGGTCGGGGCCGAGGACGCTGCCGGCGCCTTGGCGTAGGTATTGAGCACGTTGATGATGCGCCCCCATTTGCGCGCCTTCATGCCCGGCCAGACCAGCCGGCTGAAGCGGATCGCCGCAAACAGTTTGAGGTCGAGATCTTCCTGCCAGGCCTCGTCGGAGATGTTCTCGAACGCCATCGTCCGTGCCGTGCCGGCGTTGTTGATGAGGATGTCGACCGGGCCGAGATCGCTGACGATCTTCTCGTGCGCCTTCGCAATGTCCGATGCCTTCGAGACGTCACAGACATAGTCGCTGACATCAAGGCCCTCCTTGCCGAGTTGTTCCCGTGCGGCTTTGAGATCCTGCGCGCCGCGCGCGAGGATCGCGACCTTGGCGCCGGAGGCCGCAAATCGCCGCGCGACCGCGAGGCCGATTCCCTTGCTGCCGCCGGTGACGACGGCCACTCTGTCCTTCATCGTGACTTGCATGTTGTTCTCCCGATCGCGGTCGATGACGACCCCGTGAATGCCGGAAATACTATCCGGTTCGGAAGGCGCTTTAGACAAGGATTTTTCCTGTTTGGCCCCAGTCCGAATGGCATCGTTGCTATTTTCGGAGAGCGTCTTGTGGAGCCCTGCGGCCGGGCCAAAATCAAACAGAACAAACAATGGAGTCCAGGAGACCACCATGGG
The DNA here is from genome assembly GCF_001440405.1 of Bradyrhizobium valentinum. GTDB lineage: Bacteria > Pseudomonadota > Alphaproteobacteria > Rhizobiales > Xanthobacteraceae > Bradyrhizobium > Bradyrhizobium valentinum. The sequence continues at coordinate 169,207 of NZ_LLXX01000119.1, read as the reverse complement.
CCTGCAGCAAGCAAAACTCGAATCGCTCCCCTTCGTCACGGCCGAGGTGAACTATCTCGCGCCGACGGCGGGAAAGCCACGAACCTACGCCTTCGATCCGCCGCCGGGCGAACCCAAATCGACCGCGCTGCCGGAGCCGCGCAACGTCCCGATCTTCGATGCGCGCCTGATCGCCGGCAACCTTTCTCTGGACCGCGAAGGTTTTGCGCTGGTCCGCCACCCCACCATCGTCAGGAATTTCTATGACGATAAGGAAGTGAAGAACGTCTACTATCCCGCCGTGGAAGCGTTCCTGAAGGCGACCCTGAAAGCGGATCGCGTGTTCATCTTCGACCATACCGTGCGCAAGCGGGTGGAGGGGGCCGCCGATATCAGGGGCGCCGGACCGCGCCAGCCGGCGACGCGCGTCCATATCGACCAGACGGATAAATCAGGCGCCAACCGCGTTCGCGAACATCTTCCCGATGAGGCCGACGAACTCCTGAAGGGGCGCGTGCAGGTCATCAATGTGTGGCGGCCGATCCGGGGACCGCTGCGCGATGCACCGCTTGCGATGTGTGACGGCCAGACCGTCGAGGCGAGCGATCTCGTCGCGTCCGACCTGATCTATCCGAACCGCAGCGGCGAGACCTATTCCGTGAAATACAATCCGAACCATCGCTGGTACTATATCCCGGAGATGCGGACCGACGAGGCGCTGCTGCTGAAGTGCTATGATTCTGCAACCGACGGCCGCACGCGGTTCGGGCCGCATACTGCCTTCACCGACCCGACCACGCCCGTCGATGCGGCCCCGCGCGAAAGCATCGAGCTCCGGACACTGGTGTTCCACCGGAACTGAACGACGCGATAGGCGGATTCGCGTTCCCACTCTATTGGTGATACCTCGCCCCAAACAGTTTTTTGGGGCGAGACGGCTCATGGACGGCAAGGCCGGTGACGCTGATATCAACATCCGCGTCTTGATTTTTGCGCTTCTGGCGCTGGCCTGCGGCCACATGCTGTCGACGCTGCTGCGGACCATTCCGGCCATCAGCCTTGACGTGATGGCGGCTGACTTCGCTACGGCCCCGCAGACACTGGCGAGCCTCACCTCGATCTATCATTTTGCCTTCGCCGCCTCGCAGATTCCGGTCGGCGCCGCGATGGATCGCTTCGGCGTGCGGCCGGTTTCACTGAGCCTCCTGGCCGGAACCATCGTCGGCGCGCTGGCGTCCGGGCTCGCCACCCGGCCGGAGGGGTTTCTGTTCGGGCAGTTCCTGCTCGGCGTCGCTACCTCGGGCATGCTGATGTGCCCGATGACGCTGGCCGCCAAGCAGATGTCGGCGTCGCGGTTCGGCCTGTGGTCCGGGATCATCCTGTCGATCGGCAATATCGGCATGCTGCTGTCGGCGAGCCCGCTTGCTTTCGTGGTCGAGCTCTGGGGATGGCGCGCGGGATTCTGGATCTCCGCCGGCTTCGGCGCTGTGGTTGCGATCGCTGTATTCGCGTTGGTTCCGAAACAACCGGCCACGCACGCCGATCAGTCTTCGCCATTGTCGCAGATGGCCGAAGTGCTGCGCATCGGGCTGTCGTATCAGCTTCGCGGCCTGATCGCGCTGGCGCTGGTGTCGCTCGCGGCCTCGCTGGTGCTGCGGGGATTGTGGGGCGGCCCGTGGTTGATGGAGATCAAGGCGCTCGGCCGCATCGAGGCGGGCAATACGCTTGGCCTGTTCACGCTCGCCTTGATCGCAGGACCGGTGCTGATGGGGATTCTCGATCGCACCATCGGCCATCGCCGCGAAGTGCTGGCCGCCACCCATTCCTTTGCCGCGTTGCTACTCGCCCTGATGGCGGCCGGCGCCCCGCATTATCCGCTGTCCGAACTGCTCGGCGTGAAAGCCGTGCCGGCACAGATCGACGGCGCGCTGTTCGTCCTGATCGGCATCGCGATATCGACGCAGCCGCTGCTCTTCGGCATGACGCGGCAACTCGCAGGCCCGCAGAATGCCGGCAAGGCGCTGTCGGCGATCAATCTCGCATTCTTCCTCGGCGCCGCACTGATGCAATCGACGACGGGCGTGGTGGCAACCATCTTTGGCCTGCCTGCAGTGCTGCTATTCATGGCCGCGACCTTGATCGTCGGGACGATTGTGTTTTTGATGCATACGTAGGATGGGTGGAGCGTAAGCGATACCCATCAATTGCCGGTCGAAGCGTGATGGGTTTCGCTACGCTCTACCCATCCTACGAAGAGGCAGCCGCATGTACCCGGATCCGGACTCGTCATCGCAGAAAATGTACGACCGCGCGCTGGCGAGCCTGCCCGGCGGCAATACGCGCACCACCGTATTCATGAAGCCCTATCCGATCTACGCCGCGCGCGGCGAGGGCTGCCGGGTCTGGGATCTCGACGGCAACGTCTATATCGACTGCATCAACAATTTCACCTCGCAGATTCACGGCCACGCGCATCCCGCATTGATCAAGGCAGCGACAGCGCAGCTCGCGCTGGGTTCGGCGTTCGGCCTGCCGACGGAATCCGAGGTTGACCTCGCCGAGCTCCTGGTTTCGCGGCTGCCGTCCGTCGATCAGATACGTTTCGCCAATTCCGGCACCGAAGCGGTGATGATGGCGCTGAAGGCGGCGCGCGCGCATACCGGCCGTCCCAAGATCGCGAAATGCGAGGGCGCCTATCACGGCTCCTATGACTACGCCGAGGTGAGCCTCGATCCCACGCCGGAAGCATGGGGCCGCAACGCGCCGGTGTCGGTGGCCTACGCCAGGGGCACACCGGACAATGTGCTGGCTGACGTCGTCACCATTCCCTTCAACGATACGGAAGCGGCCGTCAGCCTGATCCGCGAGCATGGCGAGGGGCTCGCCTGCGTGCTGGTTGATCCCATGCCTAACCGCGCCGGGCTCGCACCGGCGGATCACGCTTATCTGGAGACACTTCGAAAGGTCACGCGCGAGGTCGGCTCACTCCTGATCTTCGACGAGGTCATCACCTTTCGCCTCGGCTATCGCGGCGCGCAGGGTATCTGGAACATCGATCCGGACCTGACCACGTTGGGAAAAATCATCGGCGGCGGCTTTCCAGTCGGCGCGATCGGCGGCCGCCGGGACGTCATGGCGGTGTTCGATCCGCGCCCGGGCAAGCCGGCGCTGCCGCATGGCGGCACGTTCTCCGCCAATCCAGTGACGATGCGTGCAGGAATCGCCGCGATGGAGCTGCTCGACGACGCGGCCTTTGCGCGCCTCGATGCGATGGGGCGGGCCGTTCGCGCCGGCATCGACGATGCGTTTCGCCGCCACGGCGTGCCCGGCGGCACGGTGGGCTTGGGTTCGCTGCTCAAGATTCATTTCGCCGATCGCCCGATCCGCGACTATCGCTCGGCCTATCTGAGCGAGGAAGAGGCACGGCGCCAGGCGGCTTTCTCGCGCGCGCTGCTCAATCGCGGCGTGCTGGCGGCGGGCAATGGCTTGATGGCATTGTCGACCCCGATGACGGATGCCGATATACATGCGATCATTGACGCGGCGTCGGGCGCGCTTGAGGAGGTTGCACGTACGCTCTGACTAGCGCAGCTTCGTAGGATGGGTGGAGCGAAGCGATACCCATCATTTCGTTCATCCGTACCAATCGATGGGTTTCGCTTCGCTCTACCCATCCTACGAAACCAACAACAACGGCACCGAATGTTCGCCAAGATCGATCCCATCACGCGTTCCGTCGTCCAGCACCGGCTCAGTTCGATCGTGAAAGAGATGGGCGAGGCGATGCTTCGCACCTCCTATTCGCAGATCCTTAACTCCAGCCGCGATTTCTCGCTGGCGATCTGCGACACCGGTGGCCGCCTGATCGCGCAGGCCGATCATCTGCCGGTTCATGTCGGCGCGCTGCCATGGGCGACGCTCGCGGTCGAGGAACGGTTCAAGGACGTGCAACGGGGCGACGTCATCCTGCTCAACGATCCCTATCATGGCGGCAGTCATCTGCCCGATCTGACCGCCTTCGTCCCGGTCTTCGCCGGCGACAAGCGCCTGCTCTGGACCATCGTGCGCGCGCATCAGAGCGACATCGGCGGCGCCACCCATGGCGCCTATAATCCAGCCGCGACCGAGATTTATCAGGAAGGCCTGCGCGTCCCGCCGATCAAGCTTTATGAGGCCGGCAGGCTGCGCGACGATCTGCTCGATCTATTGGCGTTGAACATTCGCAACCCCCGCGAGTTCCGCGGCGACCTCGCGGCAATGCTCGGCGCGGCGCATCTCGGCGAGCGGCGGCTGTCGCGGCTATTTGCCGAATTCGGCGCGCCGGTGGTGGAAGCCGCCATGGAAGCGATCCTCGATGCGACCGAGCAACAGACCCGCGCTGTCGTCTCGACCTGGAAAGACGGCGTGTTCCATGGCGAGGCGTTTCTCGACGACGACGGCCATGGCCGCACCGATATCCGCATCGCCGCGAAGGTGACCAAGAAGGGCAGCGATGTCGAAGTCGATCTTTCCGATTCCGATCCACAGTCGACCAGTTTTGTGAACTCCTCGCACGCCAACATGCAGGCGGCGGTGGCGATGGCCTTTGCCTATTTGATCGATGCGGAGATCCCAAAAAATACTGGCGCGCTACGGCCGCTGAAGGTGATTGCAAAACAGGGCACGGTGGTGTGGGCCGATCCGGGCCGGCCGGTGACGCTGTGCACCAGCCATCCCTCGAATGAAATCGTAGAAGCCATTGTGAAGGCGCTGTCGGCGTCGTGCCCGGAACGCGCGATGGCCGGCTGGAGCCGCCGCTTCCGGATCGCGATCCAAGGCGAGGACCCGCGCACGGGAAAGAATTTCATCTGGCACCTGTTCCAGGCGCGGCCGGGCGGCGGCGCGTCGGCCGGCGGCGACGGCTGGTCCTCAATCGGGGAGTGGCATTCGGTCGGCGGACTGAAGTTCGGCAGCCTCGAAGTCGCCGAAGTGCGTTTCCCGCTGCATTTCCGCATGCATGAATTCCGCCCCGGCTCCGGCGGCGACGGCCAGCATCGCGGAGGCCTTGGCGTGTCGCTCGATCTGGTGCTGGAAACCGAGAAGATCGCAAAGGGTAACACGGCGGGCGATGGCGCGCGCCATGGTCCTTGCGGGATGCTCGGCGGCGAGGACGGCAAGCCGCATCATTATCGTCTGCTCTCCGAAGGCCGCGAGCCGCTCGTGCTGCGAACCAAGGAAGTTGGCATCGAGCTGCGCCCCGGCGATTGCCTTGAGATCCGTTCCTCCGGCGGCGGCGGCTGGGGACCGCCTGACAAGCGATCGGCGGAAGCGCGCCGGCGCGACCGCGAGCAGGGCCTGACGGACGTCGCGGCGGAGCAGGCGTCCTCATGATGTTCAGGATCGGCGTTGACGTCGGCGGGACCTACACCGATCTCGTGGCGACGGACGAGAGTGGGCGGACGATATTTGCAAAATCGCCATCGACTCCGGCGGATCAATCGCTCGGCGTGATGGCGGGCCTGGAAGAACTGGCGCGGCGGCTGAACATCACGCGCGCGGAAATGCTGGCCTCGACCGACCGGTTGGTTCACGGCACCACGGTTGCCACCAATGCGCTGCTGGAGCGCAAAGGCGCAAAGGTCGCGCTCTTGACCACCGAAGGCCATCGCGACGTCATCGAGATGCGCGAGGGTCTCAAGCCGGATCGCTACGATTTGCGTTCGCCGCCGCCGGAGCCGCTGGTGCCGCGCGAACGGCGCTTCGGCGTCAAGGAGCGGCTCAGGGCCAATGGCGAGGTGCTTATTCCGCTCGATCCAAAATCGCTCGATGGCGCGATTGCCGGTATCAAGAAATCGGGCGCGACCTCGGTCGCGGTGTGCTTCCTGCATTCCTATCTCAATCCGGTTCACGAGCTCGCCGCGGTCGAACGGCTGAAGCAGGCGCTACCTGACATCAGCATCTCGCGCTCCAGCGACGTGCTGCCGCAGATCAAGGAGTATGAGCGCGCCTCGACCACGATCGTGAACGCTTATGTCGAGCCGATCGTGCGGCGCTATCTGACCAACCTCGAAGCGCGCCTTAGCGAGGCCGGTTTCAAGGGCAGCCTCTTTGTCGTGCTGTCACATGGCGGCATGGCCCCGGTCGAGGAAGCCTCGCGGCTTGCCGCAGGCACGGTGCTGTCGGGACCCGCGGGCGGCATGTCCGGCGGCCGGCGCTGTTCTGATCTGGTCGGCATTCCCGACCTCGTGCCGTTCGACATGGGCGGCACCTCGACCGACATTTCGCTGATCTCGGGCGGGCAGGCGTCGCTCTCCGCCGACGGCATGCTCGCGGGCCAGCGCATCGCGCTGCGCAGCCTCGACATTGCGAGCATCGCCGCAGGCGGCGGCTCGATCGCCAGCGTCGATGCCAGCCGCACGCTGCGGGTGGGGCCGGAGAGCGCAGGCTCGGTGCCGGGCCCGGCCTGTTACGGCAATGGCGGCTTGGCTGCGACCGTCACCGACGCCAATGTTGTGCTCGGCTACCTCGATGCCACCGCCTTCATGGGTGGCAAGCGACCGCTCGACCGCGCGGCGTCGGAAGCCGCGGTCGACCGCATCGCCAAGACGATGGAGCTGTCGCGCGTCGAGGCCGCCGCTGGCATCTACCGCATGATCAATCTGAACATGGCCGACGGCATTCGCCTGATGACGCTGCGCCGCGGCGTCGATCCCCGCAAGTTTGCGCTGCTCAGTTTCGGTGGCGCGGCAGGCCTGCACGCGGCGGAAGTGGCGCGCGAACTCGAGATCAAGCGCATCATCGTGCCGACGGTGGCCTCGGTGCTGTCGGCCTGGGGCATGCTGACCAGCGATCTCCGCTACGAGGTCAGCCGCACGCATTACGGCGCGGCCGCGCGTATCACCGCCGATGAAGTGCGCGAGCTGTTCGCCAGGCTGGAGCAACAGGCCGCCGGCCGGCTGCGCTCATGGTTCAGCGGCCCCGTTTCAATCGAGCGCTCCGCCGAGATGCGCTACGGCGAACAGATCTTTGAGATCGACGTATCGCTCGACGGCCTCGACTGGAACGCTGCTGACCTTGTCGACCAGATCGAGGACCGCTTTCACGTCAGGCACGAGGAATTGTATACCTACGCCTCGCGCGGCCAGGAGGTCGTCTTCGTCAATGCCCGCGTCGCCGCCGTCGGCGAAGTTCAGCGGCAGGGCGAGGACGCGCGGGAAGCCGCGGCATCCAGCACCTGCTCGCCACGCAACCGGCGGCAGGCCTTCTTCGGCGGGTGGCGCGAAGTCCCGGTCTATGCGCTCGATGATCTGCGGCCCGGCCACACTTTGGCCGGACCCGCCATCATCGAGGCCGAGACCACGACCGTGCTCGTCGACACCGGCGACCGCCTCACGGTCAATGCGTTGGGCTGGCTGGATATTTCGCTGCGCTGATATGTAGGATGGGCGGAGCGAAGCGATACCCATCAACTTTGTGCGTTGTCATTGATGGGTATCGCTGCGCTCCACCCATCCTACGGGCTACGTTGCTGCTCAATCGGTGCTTTACCGATTTCGACCCCTACACGGCCAATCTCGACCATGCACACGGCCAAGACCCAATTCGTTCGCCAGCCACAACGGAACCGTTGCCTCTTGAGGCCCTTCGCGTATCACCGGCACTACGGGCCCGCCGCATGGATCGACCCGGTCGTCCTCAGGGCGATAACGATATCGTGGAACGATATTGTAATCCCAGTAGGGAGTTGGCCTTACGACGGGCACCCTGATGAGGGGCCTTTCCCGTGGTTCACGAACGGCTTGGGCCGTCTGCGCATGCGCTGCGGTACCAAACGTGCCCAGGTTACACAGGACCAGGGCCGTTCCCAAAGCTACGATCGTTATCCTCATGCCTCGACCTCCTTGCCACACACTGCTTAGATGCAAATCGGATATCCAGCGATGTTCGAATTCGTGCCGCTGCTGAGGGTATATCGGACATCAAACACGCCTGAACCGCAACGTCTCATTTTATGAAGACTGCCGACCCATTTGGCGTGGCAATGCCGCGCCGCCAACATTTCATTTTAACAACCTGAACTCCCGCGCTATCATCGTCATCGCTGGGTGGCGTCACGAGCTCTGAACAGCTCGGGTTCGAGGGCCGCGTTGATGAAAACAAGAATAAAATGGCTGTCACCAGCCTTCTTCACCGCATTGTTGCTGGCATCGATTTGGCTCGCCCCGCCAACCCGCGCTGCCGGTGTGACGGATACCGAAATCCGCATCGGCAACATCATGCCCTATACGGGGCCATTGGCCGCGTTCGCTTCGATCGGCAGGGCTGAAGCCGCCTATTTCGACATGGTCAACGAGCGCGGCGGCATCAACGGGCGCAAGATCAAATTCATCTCGCGCGACGACAGCTCCAATCCGAGAACGGCGGTCGAGCACACCCATGAACTGGTCGAGCAGGAGCGCGTTCACCTGATGTTCGGATCGTTCGGCACGCCGAGCAATCTAGCGACGCGAACCTATCTCAATGAGAGGAGCATCCCGCAGCTCTTTGTCGCCTCCGGCGACGAGGAGTGGGCGCATCCGAAGCGATTTCCCTGGACGATGGGCTGGCAGCCGACGTTCCGGTCCGAAGGACGGATCTATGCCAATTACATCCAGGCCGCCTATCCGAGCAGGAAGATCGCCGTGCTCTGGCAGAACGACCAGTTTGGTCGCGATCTGTTCCGGGGATTGCAGGAGGGACTCGGCCTCACCGCGAATATGATCGTTGCGGACATCGCCATTGATGCGGACATGTCAATCGATACCCAGGTCGACATCCTCAAGAACTCCGGCGCTGAAGTGCTCGTGCTCAATTGCGCGCCGCCGATCTCGGCGCGTGCGATCCGCAGAGCGGCCGAACTGGGTTGGCATCCACAGTTGTTGCTGGTCAATGCGGCAGCTTCGATCGCGAATGCGTTAAGACCGGCGGGACTTCAGAATTCCGTCGGCGTGATCTCGACCTCGTTCCTGAAGGATGCCAGCGACACCACTTGGAAGGAAGATCCCGCCATCAAGGACTGGCTGGCGTTCATGGACAAATATTACCCTGATGGTGACAAGGAAGATGGCAACGCCATCTTCGGCTATGCGGCGGCGGCCACCATGGTTCAGGTGTTGACCCAGTGCGGCGATGATCTGTCGCGCGAGAACATCATGCGGCAGGCGGCGTCCCTTAGGAATTACCAGAGCCCGATAGCGCTTCCGGGAATTGCGATGACCACCGGGCCTGCCGACTTCCATCCGATCGAGCAGATGCGGCTGGTGCAGTTCGACGGCAATTCCTGGCAACCGATCGGCGACGTAATCGAGAGCGCGTTTGCGAGTGGACCGGATGATAATTGAGCGGAGCCTTGCGAACTCCACCAACAACCAGCACTGTCATCGCCCGCGAAGGCGGGCGATCCAGTACGCCGAGACGTTGGTGATAAGACGGATAAGCCGCGGCGTACTGGATACCCCGCCTTCGCGGGGTATGACAGCATAATCCCGCTACTTCTTCTGCCCGTAATTCAACAGCCCGCCCTTGCTCTTCGGCGGATGGGCGCGCAGGCCTTGCTCACTGGGTTCGGTGCCCCAGCCCGGACGATCCGGAATCACCAGGTGGCCGTCGACGATCTCGGGCACGTGCGTGAACAGTTCGTGGTCCCATGCGAGACGATCGATGTCGGTCTCCATGATGCGCAGGTTCGGCACCGCGGCCGCGAAATGCGCGTTCTGCATGGTGCAGAGATGGCCGTAGAAATTATGCGGGGCGACGTTGACCTCAAAGTGCTCCGCGGCGGCGGCGATCTTCATCGATTGCCACACCCCGTTCCAGGGCGTGTCAATGATCGCGATATCCATTGCCTGTTCGTTGAAGTAAGGCAGGAACTCGCGCAGGCCCAGCAGCGTCTCGCAGGAGGAGACCGGGTGCGGGCTCTGGCGGCGGATGTAACCCAGCGCCTGCGGGTTGAAGGTGTCGATCTCGACCCAGAACAAATCCATGTCCTTGATGGCGCGGAGTATCTTCAAATACCCTTCCGTCTTGGCGTTGAAATTGAGATCGAGCAGCAGGTCGACGTCAGGCCCGGCGCCGTCGCGGATCGCTTCCAGATGCATGCAGAGGTTACGCAACACCTTGCGGTCGACGTTGATCTCGGGCTCGAACGGCGAGCCGAAGCCGGGCCGCCAGCCCTGCGGCTTGCCGTCGGTATAGACGAAGATGTTGGTCTTCATCGCCGTAAAGCCCTTCTCGCGCACCTCGTTGCCGATCGACTTGACGCCGTCGAGGTCGGTAATGGCCGGCTTGAACCAGTCGGGATGATTGATGCGCCAGGTCGCGCAGTGCGACCAGTAGACCCGGATGCTGTCGCGCATCTTGCCGCCGAGCAGTTCGTAACAGGGCACGCCCAGCGCCTTGGCTTTGACGTCGAGCAGCGCGTTTTCGATGGCGCCTAATGCCAGCGCCACCACGCCGCCGGCGGCGGGCCGCGTCGCGGCAAACAACTCCGCATAGATCCGCTCGTGCTGGAAGGCGTTCTTGCCGACCACGCGCGCCCCGAGACGCTCGATGGCCGCGGTGACGCCGGGCGCGCCAAAGCCTTCGTCATACTCGCTCCAGCCGACGATGCCGTCCTCGGTCATGATCTTGATGAAGTGGTAGTTCCGCCAGCCGGCGTCGCAGGCGAGCGTTTCGACGCTTCTGATCTGGGTTGCCTTGGCCATGATTTTCCGCCCCGCGTGTTGTTGTTGTGGTTGGCCGATAACAACAACGGATTGAAAGGCGCGTCAATCGCAGGGCACGCATGAGGCAGAGCACGGCCTGCATGGTTCGCCCGGCGATGCGAAGCATCGTCCGGAGACGCGCGGCGTTGCCGCGCTCCTCACCATGAGGTGTTAGACTTCATCCGGAGGAGCGGCGCTTGCGCCGCGTCTCGAAGGATGAAGCCACCGGCCGGAATGTCGCTAAGCTTGCGGAGGAAACAGCGTCGGCCGGCGTCGCTCGAACACCTGACGGCCATTCTTGAAACCCATCAGTATGTCGGGCAGTTCGGCAATCGCGTTCTGGCCGCTGTCCGTATCGAGGATGATAAGGTCGGCCGGATTGCCCGGCGCGATGCCGTAATCCCGCAGATTCATCAGGCGCGCCGGAAGGTCCGTGACGAGGTCGAGGCAGGCATCGAATTCGCTGATGCCGGCGTGGGCCACATTGGCGTAGAAGTTTGCCATCCGCAGCAGCGAGGCGTCGCCGAACGGTGTGAACGGATTGAGCACATTGTTGGTGGCGACCGAACACACGACGCCGTTTTCGACCAGCTTGTGCGCCACCGTCAGCCCGCGCGGTGAATTATGCGTGACGTCGCGGCCCATCAAATAGAGATCGGTCGCGGGCAGCACGGTCACGGCGACGCCGGATTTTGCGAGGTGTTCGGTCGCGGCTTTCAACCGCTCCGGCGGCAGCGCCGACAATTTCGTCGCATGGCCGATCGCGACGCGGCCCTGGTAATTGCGCCGCTCGGTCTGCCGGCAGACCTCTTCGAGATGCCACCAGGACGGATCGAGATCGAAGTCGAGATGCAGGTCGATATCGACATCGAATTCCTGCGCGAGATCGAAAACTCTTTCGAGATGCGCATTCGGGTCGGCGTCCATGTAGGGGCAGCCGCCGATCGCTTCGCCACCGTCGCGCAGGGCCGCGATCAGCAGTTCCTCGGCGCCGGGATCGTTGGTCAGGCCTTCCTGCGGAAATACGCAGATCGAGAGGTCGATCGCCCAGGCATAGTCGCGCTTCAGCGCCTTGACCGCCTCGAAGCCGCGCAAGCCGATGCGCGGATCGATCTCCACATGGGTGCGCATACGCGTGGTGCCGTGCACGATCGCCCGCTCGATCACCCGCGCCCCGCGCGCATAGATATCTTCCACCGTGAAATCGCGCTTCATCGCTGCGACCGCGGCGATGGCCTCGCCGACGCTGCCATGGTCGTGCCCGCAACGGCCGAGCAGGCAGGCCTTGTCGAGGTGGATATGCGTGTCGACAAAACCGGGCAGCACGAGTTTGCCGCCGACATCGATCTCGACCGCCTCGCAGGCGAGGCGGTGTTCGATGGCAATGATACGTCCTCCGGCGACGCCGATATCGATCGCCGCCGAGGACCGCGTCCTTGCATTCCGGAAGATGAGATCGAAGGCGGTCTTGGCTTTCATGGCACCGGCAGGCTGGAGGAGACCAGAATCTAGCGGAAGCGCGCACGCCAGGCAGCCCCAGATTGTGTGCAGTTCGCCGGCTAAATTGTTCAAAATATGTGCATGCAATTAGGCGGCCGGATTGTAGTATTCTCCGGTCAGGAGAAATCGCCATGTCCGTTGCCGCCAAAGCCGAGCCGAAGGGAATGTCCGATGCCGAGGTGGTCGAGGCCTACCTTACGGCATCGATGATCCCGGACCCCGAGGCGGCCGCCGCCTACATGGAGCCCGGCACCATCATCACCTTCACCGGCGGCCGGGAGTTCGATCATCCGCGCGGCCCGACCGGCTTCAACGCGCGGCGCTATCGCTGGGTCAAGAAGAAGATGGACCGCTTCGACGTCTGCCCGGCTGCGGAGGAGACCGTCGTCTATAGCATCGGCACGCTCTACGGCGAATGGCTCGACGGCACGCCGTTCGAAGGCAACCGCTACGTCGACCGCTTCGTGGTCAGGGGCGGACAGATCGTGAAGATGGACGTCTGGAATGACAGCGCCGAGCGGATACTGGTGCAGTGTGGGATTGAGGCGTAGGGTTTTCTCGTCATTGCTTCGCTGCGCTCGCAATGACGTGGAAACCACTACCTCGCCCGCACGACCTTCGGCAGTTTCACCACGCGACCACCGTCGCCTTCCTCGGCATAGGGCGCCAGAATATCCAGCAGATCCCGGCCGCGCCGCGGGGCAGGGGCCACCAGCGCACGGCTGGCAACCGAATCCAGATGGCTGTGCATCAGGCTCATCACCTTGGCTTCGTCGCCCTTGACCAGCGCGGCGATAATCGCGCGGTGCTCGTTGATGGCGCATTCCGACGAATGCGGGCGACTGTACAGCGATAGCGTCAGGCAGCAGCGATAGGCGACTTCGCTGACGTAACGCACCAGGATTGGGCTATTCGTCATGTTGGCGAGCAGGATATGGAATTCCGTCGCGAGCCTGATCGACACCGCATCCGAGCCGTCGCGGGCGCGGTCCTCGGCGTCGACATGGGCGTTCAGTTCGGCGACCTGGCTCTTGGTCAGCTTGCCGGCGAGCTGGCGCACCACCAGGCGTTCGAGCTCGATCCGGATATCGAAGGCGTCGCGCGCTTCCTGCCAGCTCGGCGTCGCCACGACGGCAATCCGGTTGCGCCGAAGTTCGACGAGACCTTCCGCTGCCAGTTGTCCCAGCGCATGCCGCGCGATGGTGCGGCTGACGCCGAACCTCTCGCCAAGCGAATCCTCCGGCAGTTTCGCGCCGGGCTCCAGCGCCTGTTCGATGATGGCGCGGCGCAGCGCGCGGCAGATCACGCCGACCTTGTCGGACGGTACGGCTGACTTGCTGGCGGAGCGAGGCGCCATCGGCGAATCCTGGGGGAAGTGCTTCGGATAGCGTCTCTTATCACAATTGTGCAGCGATTGAGCGCCTCAATTGCATGCAGTTTGACGGGTAACTGCACAAAATGAATCCGGCGGATCTGGTGGGCTCTGCGCGATCCCATTGATTTAACAGCCGGGTTTTGCTGGCATCCGGCTTGCATGCACTTCCAACCATGATGCGCATGCAACCACATTCCGAATTTCAGGGATCGCCGGTTCCGGCTTCCGCCGCACCCATTGCCATCGAGCTCTCGGAGGCCTCGGTCACCTTCGGCCGCGGCCCCCGCGCGGTGCCGGCCCTTTCCACGACGACGCTGCGGATCGCCGACGGCGAGTTCGTCGCTCTTGTCGGGCCTTCCGGATGCGGCAAGTCCACCATCCTGCGGCTGGTGAGCGGGCTGGTGCAGCCGACATCGGGCGTGGTCATCGTCGGCGGACGGGAAGTCGCGGCGCGTGCATTGCGCGTCGGCATGGCGTTCCAGAATCCGACCATGCTGCCCTGGATGACGATCGAGCGGAACATCATGCTGCCGCTCAAGATCGTCGAGCCGTTCCGCTCGCAATTCCGCAAGCTGCGCAAGAGCGAATTCCGCGACAAGGCCAACGCGCTTCTGGAGCAGGTCGGCCTCAAGGGCTTCGGCAACCGCTATCCCTGGCAGCTCTCCGGCGGCATGCTTCAGCGCGCCAATCTGTGCCGTGCGCTGATCCATGAGCCGCGCATGCTCTTGCTCGACGAGCCCTTCGGCGCGCTCGACCAGTTCACGCGGGAAGAGCTGTGGTCGATCCTGCAGGACCTCTGGATCGCCCACAAGCCGACCGTGCTGCTGGTGACGCACGACCTGCGCGAGGCGGCGTTTCTTGGCAGCCGCATCTGCGTGATGAGCGCACGGCCCGGCCGCATCCTCGACGACAGCCGCGTCACCTTCGAGAGGCCGCGCACGGTCGCGATGACCTTCGAGCCTGACTTCGTGGCGCTCAATCAAAAACTGCGCGCGTTCATCGAGGATGCCCGAACAGCATCCAAAGACGCCTCGGCAGCACAGGGAGCGGCCTGACATGCCCGAGTTTGATTATCGCCAAAAAGCCTGGTCGGCGGGATTGATCGTGCTGTTCTTCGTCGCCTGGGAATTGTTCTGCCTGATGACCGGGATGTCCGACCTCGTGTTGCCGCGCCCATCGCAGGTGTTCGTCACGCTGTTTGAGAAATTCCCGATCCTGTGGCCGCACATCCTGCAGACGCTGGCGACCACGATGATCGGCTTCGTGCTCGGCGTCGGCCTCGGCGTCGTGCTGGGCGCTGTCATAGGCGTCTCGAAGACCGCTTACGATACCGCCTATCCGCTACTGGTCGGCTTCTCCTCGATTCCGAAAGTCGCCGTGGTGCCGATCTTCGTGCTGTGGTTCGGCTCCGGCACCGTGCCGGCGGTGCTGACTGCGCTGTCGATCTGCTTCTTCCCGATCGTGGTCAACATTGCGACGGGGCTGGCGACCACCGAACCCGAACTGGAAGACGTGCTGAAGGCACTCGGAGCCAGCAAGCTCGACATCCTCTGGAATGTCGGTTTGCCCAGGACCATGCCGTTCTTCTTTGCGTCGCTAAAGGTCGCGATCTCCTACGCCTTTGTCGGCGCGGTGCTTTCAGAGACCGTCGCATCGAACCGCGGCATCGGCAACGTCATGATGACGGCGTCCTCCAATTTCAACGTGCCCTTGGTGTTTGCCGGCCTGTTCGTGCTCGCCGGCCTCGGCGTCGCGCTCTACGTGATCTTCTCAGCGATCGAGGGGCGCGTCACCGGCTGGGCCACCCGTAAGAACGACATGATCGCCACCTGAGCAAGATCCGCCAACCGTCATCCAACCCTTATCGAGGAGACCCGCGATGTTAGCCAGAGCAAGTGCCGCGCTGTTGGGAGCTGTCCTGTTTGCCGGCGCCGCCAACGCCCAGGAGACGACGATCAAGTTTACGCTGGGCTGGAAAACGCAAGGCAGCGATGCCGCGTTCTTCTATGCCAAGGACCATGGCTTCTTCAAAGCGGAAGGCCTCAACGTCGTGATCGATCAGGGCGAGGGCTCCGGCGCGACCGTGACGCGCATCATGTCCGGCGCCTATGACGCCGGCTTCGGCGACGTCAACGCCATCATCCAGAACGCCTCGACCAAGCCGCAGGACGCCCCTGTCATGGTCTACATGATCTGGAACCAGCCGCCGTTCGCGATCGTGACCAAGAAGAGCAGCGGCATCAACACCATCAAGGATTTCGAAGGCCATACGCTCGGCGGCGCGCAGGGCACGCCGACGACGCGGCTGTTGCCGGTGTTTGCGCAGAAGAACAAGCTTGAGGGCGAGAAGATCAAGATTTCCAACATGGCGCCGAACCTGCAGGAGCCGATGCTGATCAAGGGTGATATCGATGCTGCGCTGGTGTTCAACATCACGAGCTATTTCAACCTTGTGCTGAACCGCCAGGATCCCGACAAGGACTACAAATGGTTCCAGTTCGGCGATTACGGGCTTGATCTCTATTCCAACGGCGTGATGGTCTCGCGCAAGCTTTTGGCGTCCAATCCGAAGGCCGTCGCCGGTCTCGTCCGCGCCGTCAACAAGGGCATGATCGCAATCGCCAAGGATCAGAACGCCGGGATGAAGGCCGCGGTGAACTACGATAATCTGATCAACGTCGACGTCGAGAAGCGCCGCCTGCAATATTCCTTCGACAAGCTGATCGTCTCGCCCGAGATGAAGGAGATCGGCGTCGGCGACGTCAAGGACGACCGCATGGCCCGCGCCATCGGTATCATCGTCGAAGGCTATCAGCTCGCCCGAGCGCCGGCGCCGGCTGAGATTTTTTCGCGCGAGTTTTTGCCGCCGCGGGCGGAAAGGGAGCTGGTTTATACGGCGAATTGAGCGTTTCCGTCATTGCGAGGAGCGAAAGCGACGAAGCAATCCATGTCTTAGCAAGCGGCGAATTGGATTGCTTCGCGGAGCCTGCCATCCGGCGGCGCTACGCGCCGACCGGGTGGCTCGCAATGACGGAGAGGGCGCGTCATGACTATGGAAGTTGCCGCACACAGCCTGTTCTCTGGCCTGCAGGGCGGCTTGCTCAATGATGTCGTGCTGCGTCACGACAACGGCGTTATTACGTCCATCTCCGATAGCGCTCCGCCCGCCACAAGCCCGCGCTCTCTCCTGTTACCCGCCTTCGTCAATGCCCACGACCATGCGCGGCCGACCGCGTCGTCATTCGGCGCGGTCGGCATGCCGCTCGAAAGCTGGATCCTGCGCTCCGCGCTCGGCACGCCGGTCGATCCCTATCTCACCGCAGCTTCCGCGCTGGCGCGTTCGGCGCGTGCTGGCTGCGCCGCGATGATGATCCATTATACTCGCCCGAGCGGGACGATGCCGCTGGTGGAAGAGGCGGGCGCCATCGCGCGCGCGGCATCCGACGTCGGTATCCGCATCGCCTTTGCGCTCGCGGTCCGCGACCAGAATCCGGTCGTCTATGGCGATGAAGAACCCGTTCTCTCCGGTCTCTCCAGCAACGATCGCAGCACGATCGAGCAGATGTTCGTCCGCGCGCCGATGTCGCCGCAAGCCTATATCGAGCTGACGGACGCGATCGCTTCGGCCATCGCTGGTCCCAACGTCGATGTGCAGCTTGGTCCCGCCGGCGTGCAATGGTGCTCGAAACCGCTGCTGGAGGCGGTCGCGGAGAATTCGGCACAGACCGGCCGGCGCATCCACATGCATCTGCTGGAGACCGTCTATCAGCGCGCCTGGGCGGACCGGCATTTTCCGGATGGTATCGTCCGTTATCTCCGTGATATCGGCTTCCTGTCGGAGCGACTGACGCTGGCGCATTGCATCCATGCCCGCCCCGAGGAAATCGAGATGATTGCCGCTTCCGGCGCGCGCATCGTCACCAATTTCTCCTCCAATCTTCATTTGCGTTCCGGCCTCGCGCCGGTCGCCGCCGCGCACCGATGCGGCTGCGCCATTGCGGTCGGCGTCGATGGGCTGGCGCTGGACGAGGACGACGACGTGCTGCGCGAGATGCGGCTGGTGCAGATGGTGCACGGCGGCCTCGGCTTCCAGCGCACCTGGACCGCTTCCGAATTCCTCGCGCTCGCGATCGCCAACGGACGGAAGGCGACCGGCGCGCCGGGAACGGGGGCGCTCGTATCAGGTGCGCCGGCCGATTTCGTTACCATCGATCTCGACCGGCTGGATCGCGACCAGATCATGCCGGTCGACCCCATCGATCTCCTGTTCGCGCGCGGCAATGCCTCCCTCCTGCGCGACGTGGTGGTGGATGGACGGCTGATCGTGAGGGACGGCCGCTGCACCGGCGTCGATCTCCCCGCGATCGAAACGGAGCTGCGGGGCATCTACCGCGCCGGCGCCGACAGGCTCTCCGGCTTTCAGCGTGCCTGGCCGCAGCTTTCGACCTCGCTGCAAAGCTGGTTCGAAGTGCAACTGGACTGCCGGTAGCGCTAGCGCGCCGTGCTGTTTTGTGAATTCCGTAGCGCGGGACGAAATTCCGCTTGCACAGAATCTCGGCAAAGGTTGTTGTCCAGCAACAAGAAACTGAGGCGGGCGGCCGCATCGTGCTGCCGATTGGGGTATGGGGAAGCAAGCGGGGCGAGGTGCGCCGATGGCCCATTCATTACGCTCTGACGTCCAAACGGAATCGTCCATGTCTTTCCACAAGCTGCTGATCGCCAACCGCGGCGAGATCGCCATCCGCATTGCGCGCGCGGCCGGAGATGCAGGCCTCGCCACCGTCGCGATCCATTCCGCCGACGATGCCCTTTCGCTGCATATCCGCGCCGCCGACGCCGCCCATGAAATTCCCGGGCGGGGCGCACGGGCCTATCTCGATGTCGAGGCCGTGATATCGGCCGCCAAAGTGACCGGGTGCGACGCCGTGCATCCGGGCTATGGCTTCCTTAGCGAGAACGCCACGCTCGCCCGGCGCTGCATCGAGGAAAGCATCGTCTTTGTCGGGCCGTCGCCGGAAGCGCTCGACCTGTTCGGCGATAAGGCGCTGGCCAAGGCGCTGGCAAACCAGTGCGGCGTGCCTGTTATCGAGGGCACCAGCGGGCCGACCAGCCTGGAAGAGGCAAAGGCCTTCCTTGAATCGCTCGGCGAGCGCGGCGCCATCATGATCAAGGCCATCGCGGGCGGCGGCGGCCGCGGCATGCGTATTGTCGATGACGCGGGCAAGCTGGAGGAGGCCTATGCGCGCTGCCAATCCGAGGCCATGGCCGCCTTCGGCAGCGACGGCGTCTATGTCGAGCGGCTGATCCGAAACGCCCGCCACATCGAGGTGCAGATCATCTGCGACCATTACGGCGCGATCAGCCATCTCTGGGAGCGCGAATGCACCATCCAGCGCCGTAACCAGAAGCTGATCGAGATCGCACCGAGCCCGTCGCTGAACGACGCCTTGCGCGGGCGCATCATCGATGCCGCCAAGGAACTGGCTGCGGCTGCGAACTACGACAATCTCGGCACCTTCGAATTTCTTGTCGATAACGACGCCAGGACGTCGGATAAGGCCTTTGCCTTCATCGAGGCCAATCCGCGGCTGCAGGTCGAGCATACCGTCACCGAGCAGGTGCTGGGCCTTGATCTGGTACAGTCGCAGCTTGCGGTCGCGGCCGGCGCCACGCTGGGCTCGCTCGGCCTCGCGCAAGGGTATATCCCCCGGCCGCGCGGATTTGCGATGCAGCTCCGCGTCAACATGGAGGTGATGGACGTATCAGGCGTGACCCAGCCGACCGGCGGGACGCTGGCGGTGTTCGACCTGCCGTCCGGCCCCGGCGTTCGCGTCGATACGTTTGGATACTCCGGCTACCGGACCAGCGCCGCCTTCGATTCGCTGCTTGCCAAGGTCATTGTGCATTCGCCGGGCGGCAACTGGACCGACGTCGTGCACAAGGCCTCGCGCACGCTGCGCGAGTTCCGGATCGGCGGTGTCGCCACCAACATCTCCTTCCTCGCGGCGATCCTGGCGCATCCGGATTTTGTCGAGAACCGCGTCAGCACCGGCTTCATCGAGGCTCATGTCGTTGATCTGGTCGGCGAAGCCAGGAAGACGGTTGAGGCGACCGCCGAGACGGCGTTGATCGAATCGGGCGCCGCGGCCGACGACGGCGCGCCCACGGTCGAGGTTGCGACGGCCGGGCCGGCGGGTTCGGTGGCCGTGCCGGCGCCGCTGCAAGGTACGATCGTGGCTGTTGACGTCAGGGAAGGGGACCTCGTCCGCCCCGGCCAGCAGATCGCCGTGCTCGAATCCATGAAGATGGAGCATCTGGTGACGGCGCCGCATGGCGGCAGGGTAACGAGAGTTGCGGCGGAAGCCGGCGTGACGCTGATGCAGGACGAGACGATTCTCTATCTGGAGCTGGCCGAGATCGACGCCCACGAATTGGCTGAGGAAGAAGATGTCGATCTCGACCACATCCGCCCCGATCTGGCCGAACTGATCGAGCGCCGCGCCATCACGCTGGATGAAAACCGCCCGGCCTCGGTCGAGCGCCGCCGCAAGACCAACCAGCGCACCGCGCGGGAGAATGTCGCCCATCTCGTCGATGACGGCTCGTTTGTCGAATACGGCTCGCTCGCCATCGCTGCCCAGCGCCGGCGGCGCACCGTCGATGATCTCATCCGCAACACGCCGGCCGACGGCCTGATCTCCGGCGTCGCCACCATGAACGCCGAAAAATTCGGCGCGGAAGCCGCGCGCTGCATGGTGATCGCCTACGACTATACCGTGCTGGCCGGTACGCAAGGTCATATGAACCACAAGAAGATCGACCGTATGCTGAGCCTTGCCGAGCAATGGCGCCTGCCGCTGGTGTTCTATGCCGAAGGCGGCGGCGGCCGTCCCGGCGACACCGACCGGCTCGGCATGACCGGCCTCGACGGGCCGTCCTTCGTACAGTTCGCCAAGCTGTCGGGCCTCGTGCCGGTCATCGGCGTCGTATCAGGCTATTGCTTTGCCGGTAACGCCGCCATGCTCGGCTGCTGCGACGTCATCATTGCCACCAGGAACGCCTCGATCGGCATGGGCGGCCCCGCCATGATCGAGGGCGGCGGCCTCGGCGTCTACCATCCCGCCGAAGTGGGGCCGGTGTCGTTCCAGTCGCCGAACGGCGTCATCGACATCCTGGTTGAGGATGAGGCCGAAGCGACGGCTGCGGCGCAAAAATATCTATCGTATTTTCAAGGCGCGGTTAGCGACTGGAAGGCGCCGGACCAGCGGCTGCTACGGCGGGCGATCCCGGAAAACCGCTTGCGCGTTTACGACATTCGTACCGTCATCGATCTTCTGGCCGACGAGGGATCGGTTCTGGAGATACGTCGCGATTTCGGCATCGGCATGATCACCGCCTTCATTCGCATCGAAGGAAAACCGTTCGGCCTGATCGCCAACAATCCAAAACATCTCGGCGGCGCGATCGATGCGCCGGCCGGCGACAAGGCCGCGCGCTTCATGCAGCTCTGCGATGCCTTCGACATCCCGCTGCTGTCGCTGTGCGACACGCCGGGCTTCATGGTAGGGCCCGAAGCGGAAAAGACCGCGATCGTGCGCCATGTCGCGCGCATGTTCGTGACCGGCGCGAGCCTCACCGTGCCGCTGTTCGGCATCGTCCTGCGCAAAGGCTACGGCTTGGGGGCGCAATCCATGATCGGCGGCGGCTTCCACGCCTCGTTCTTCACGGTGGCCTGGCCGACCGGCGAGTTCGGCGGCATGGGGCTGGAAGGTTATGTCCGGCTCGGTTTCCGCAAGGAGATGGAAGCGATCGAGGACCCGGACGAGCGCGAGGACTATTACAGGTCCAAGGTCGCCGAGCTCTACGCCAACGGCAAGGCGGTCTCGATCGCCTCGGTGCTGGAGATCGACGAAGTGATCGATCCAGCCGACACCCGGCACTGGATCATGTCTGGCCTGCGTTCGGTGCCGAAGCCGGAAGCCCGCACGACGAAGAAGCGGCCGTGTATTGATGCGTGGTAGGTGTCGTCCCTGCGAACGCAGGGACCCATAACCACAGGGTTGCGTTGTTGAAGAAGAACGCCGACCAGCGCGCTCCACAATGACGGCCGCGGCGTATGGGTCCCGGCTCGCGCTTCGCTTGGCCGGGACGACGAGAGAAATTGCCTGGCGCTACAGACTGATTTGCTTTGCGCACAAGCGCGACTTCATGCAGCGGTCTGCGACCAATTGGCACGACGGGCAAATCACCAAAAACCTGTCCAGCCCTTCCGCAAAAATATTCTGCTTTCGTTCTCACCCAAATCAGTCGCATAACTCCGCCCGTCTCACGGCAGATGAGGGGCGCTCGCGATCGTCACGAACGTGCGGTGAGATGCGATGGACGCTGATGGCGCGATAGACGTACGCGCCGGAAGCGTACGGCGAAGTCGTGTGGTCCGGACGCCGCGGTGCTGGCGTTAAGTGTCACGGGTTGTCTCGTGATGCGACGGTGGCAAGAAAGCCGTTCGCCGGGGAGAGCACGAAGTAAGCCGTAAAGCCATTGCGCAGGGAAGGCCGGAATGCTCCCGCTGCCCTGTATGCTCGTGTGCAGTTTTGTTTGCGCAAATCGCACGCGAGACCGCGGGTGCAGCAAGCACCCGGTCTTCCCTGCGCCCTCTGATAGGAGAGGGCGGGAAATTTTAGGCAAAGCTCGGGCAGTTCGTGTCGCGAGATCGCGAACGCATATCTTGTTTTTATAATACCATGTACACACGCTTCACCGCACAAAAGGTCTGTTCCCTCCCCCCTTGCGGGGGAGGGTTAGGGAGAGGGGTGGCGGCAACGGCGGTGCGCGTGGCTTACCCCTCTCCCCAGCCCTCCCCCGCAAGGGGGGAGGGAGCGGACCGCCCGTGCGTCGAGACGGTCCCGCTACCCCAGCCTCAACTCATCATAACCCTTAGCTGCCACCTCGTCGCATCGCGCGCGGTACGCCGGCGCGCTGCCACTGTAGCGGGCGACGATACGGGTTTGCTTGCCCTCGACGTTGGAATTGATGCCGGTCATCCAGGAATTGACCTCGTTGGACAGCAATCCCTCGCCGAGCGCCTTGACGTGATCGGTCCAGGACTTGACGCCCTCCGGAGCCGCCTCCAGCCGCGTCAACCCCTCTTTCATCGCGAACAGGAGCAGCCCGGTGACCCAGTCGACGCTGTATTCGATGCTGCGCGGGATGTTGCCGAGCGCGGTGTGCGGCCCCATCAGCATCAGCATGTTCGGAAATTCATGCACCATGATGCCGAGATAGGTCTCCGGGCCGCTCTTCCATTTATCCTTCAGCCGCACACCGCCTGCGCCGCGAAAATCGATCTTGTCGAAGCTGCCGGTGATGGCATCGAAGCCGGTGGCGTAGATGATGATGTCGAACGTGTATTCCCTGTCGCTGGTCCTGATGCCCTCAGGCGTGATCTGCTCGATCGGCGTTTCGTTGATGTCGACCAGCTCGACATTGTCCTGGTTGTAGACCTCATAATAGAAGGTCTCGAGCGGCAGCCGGCGGGTGCCGAATCCGTGATTCTTCGGGATCAGCCTTTCGGCCACCGCCTGATTCTTCACGCGCCCGCGGATCTTGCGCGCCACGAAGTCGGAGATCGTGGCGTTCGCCTTGCGATCGATCAGGATGTCGCGGAAATTGCCCTGCCAGATACCAAAGCCGCGCTCGGCATAGAGCTTTTCATAAAACGCCTCGCGCTCCTCGTCGGAAACCTCGAACGCGCCGCGCGGGTCCGGCGTATGCAGGAAGCAGGCAAAGGTCTCCTGGCAGCGGGCAAACATCTCAGGATAGCCAGCCTTGATCTTCACTTGCGTCGCGGCGTCGATCTTGCCGTTGTGCAGCGGCGCGCACCAGTTCGGCGTGCGCTGAAACACGGTGAGATGGCCGACCTGTCCCGCAATGGTCTGGATGGTCTGCACGCCGGTCGCGCCGGTGCCGATCACGGCGACGCGCTTGCCGGCGAAGTCGACGGGCTCCTTCGGCCATCGCGCGGTGTGAAAGGATGCGCCCCTGAAATCGTCGCGTCCCTCGATCTTCGGCAGCGTCGGCGTCGAGAGAGGTCCGATCGCGGTGATCAGGAAACGCGTGTCGAAGCGGCTGCCGTCTTCGATCGTGATGGTCCAGCTTCGCCAGTTCTCGTCGTAGACCGCGGCCGTCACCCGGCTGCGAAACTGGATATCGCGGCGCAGGTCGAACTTGTCGGCGACGTAATTGAGATAGCGCAGCGTTTCCGGCTGGCCGGCGAAATGCTCCGACCATTCCCATTCCTCCAGCAACTCCTTCGAAAACGAATAGCCGTAGGAATAGCTTTCGGAATCGAACCGCGCGCCCGGATAACGGTTCCAGTACCAGGTGCCGCCGACATCGGTTGCAGCCTCGAACACCCGCACGCGGAAACCCTGTTCGCGCAGCCGGTAGAGCTGGTACAGGCCCGACATGCCCGCGCCGATGATGATGGCGTCGTAGTCCGGAATTGGCGTCGCTCCCTAGCGCATGTTTGGGAGCAAAGCTATCCCGTCTCGTGCCGGCGAACAAACCTGTATCAAGGCGCGGCAGGGTTGCAGGTTTGTCCCACCAAGCCCGCCTCACTCAGCTTTACTGCCGGCCGCTTCTGCCCCTATCGTGGAGCCCAGATCGCCCGACAAGCGGCGAGCAGTTTGGGAGGAGAAACTTGCACCGAAATCACCAGCGCGCAGCGGCGGCTCTTACGCAGCATTCCTGCCAACAGCCACTTTAAATTGTGTTCGTCATTCCGGGGCGATGCGAAGCATCGAACCCGGAATCTCGAGATTCCGGGTCTGGTCCTTCGGACCATCCCGGAATGACGGAAGGACCAAGAATGAAGCACGATCCCGTTGACGTCCTGATCATCGGCGCCGGCGCGTCCGGCGCGGCGGTGGCATGGGGCCTGGCCGAAACCAGGATGCATATCCTCTGCCTCGACCAGGGCGGCTGGATGAAGCCCTCGGAATATCCGAGCACGGGGCGCGACTGGGAGGCGAAGTTTTACGGCGACTGGTCGACCAGCCCGAACATCCGCGGCCGGCCCGAGGACTATCCTGTTAACGACGACAACTCGCCGATCAAGGTCGTGAACTTCAACGGCGTCGGCGGCTCGACGGTGATGTACACCGCGCACTGGCCGCGGCTGCATCCCTCCGATTTCAAGGTGAAGACGCTCGACGGCGTCGCTGACGACTGGCCGATCGATTACGATGCGTTGACCCCGTTCTTCGAAGAGAACGACCGGATCATGGGCGTCTCGGGCCTGTCAGGCGATCCGCTGTCGCCGCTGACACACCCGCCGATGCCGCCGCAGCCGCTCGGGCTTTCCGGCCCGCTGATCGGCAAGGCCATGAACAAGCTCGGCTGGCACTGGTGGCCATCGGACACCACGGTCGCGACGATGGATTACGAGGGCCGGGCGCGCTGCATCAATCTCGGCCATTGCACGCCGGCCTGCGCGCAAGGCGCAAAGGCCTCGACCGACATCACCTATTGGCCGCAGGCGATCCGCGCCGGCGTCGAGCTCAAGACGCATTGCCGCGTGCGCGAGATCCTGACCAACGAGCACGGCATGGCCTCCGGTGTCGTCTATTACGACAAGGATGGCGTCGAGCAGTTCCAGCCGGCCGAGGTCGTTATCATCGCCTGCAATGGCGTCGGCACGCCGCGGCTGCTCTTGAATTCGGTCTCCGGCCGCTTCCCGAATGGGCTGGCCAATTCATCCGGTCTGGTCGGCAAGAACCTGATGTTCCATCCCTATGCGCAGATCTACGGCTTCGTGAAGGAGCCGACCGACTCTAACCGCGCGCCGCCGACCTGCCTCTGGAGCAAGGAATTCTACGACACCGATCTCTCGCGCGGCTTCGTCCGCGGCTACGGCATCCAGTTCGGCCGCGGCGCCGGGCCTGTGTTTGAAGCTGTCGCGAGCGAACAGAAGGGCATTTTGCCATGGGGTGCAGACCATCACCGCGTGTTCCGCAGGCTCAATGGTCATCGCCTCGCGGTCTCCGCGATCTGCGAGGATCTGCCCGAGGAGCACAACCGCGTCACGCTCGATCCGGTGCTGAAGGACAGCCACGGCATTCCCGCGCCAAGGATCGACTACACGATCAGCGAGAACAGCCGGAAGATGATGGAGCATGGACTGGCACGCGGCCGGGAGATTCTCGAAGCCGCCGGCGCGACTGACATCTGCATCAACAACCCTATACCCTGGGGCGGCTGGCATCTGCTCGGCACCGCGCGGATGGGCACTGACCCCGCGCGCTCCGTGGTCAACGAATGGGGTCGGTCGCATGACGTGAAGAACCTCTTCATCGTCGACGGCAGCGTGTTCGTGACCTCGGGCGGCGTGAACCCGACCTCGACCATCCAGGCGATCGCGCTCTACGTCGCCGATCAGATGAAGCAACGCCTTGCCAACCTCTTCGATTGAGACCGCGATGTCCGCAGCCAATGAACTGACTTCAGCCCAGCGCGATAATCTCCGCACCGTCGCCGCGATGATCATTCCCGCCAGCGATGAGTACAAGGTGCCCGGCGCGGACGACCCCGCGATCCAGGCCGACATGCTGGCGACACTCGGCCGCGACACCGCGCTGGTGGCGCAGGCGCTCGATCATCTCGCGCGTCTGGCCGGCAAGCCGCTGGCCGAACTCGATGCAGCCAAACGCGATGCGATCGCGAAGGAGTTCCGTGCGACAGGCGGCGTCGCGGCTGCGACGCTCGTCCGCGTCGTGCTGCAATGCTACTACCGCGACGACCGCGTGCTCCGCTCGCTCGGCCTCGAGCTGCGCGCACCGTTCCCGAAAGGCTACACGCTGGAGCAGGGCGACTGGTCGCTGCTCGATCCCGTCAGGGTGCGCGGTGGCCGGATGCGGATTCCTTGAGATGGAGGCAGCGCTGCGTGCGGAGCGCAGCTCTTGCATACGCGGTTCCCGGTCACCATCTGATGAGACCGAAGGAAACTCACCATGTTGGATTTTACCTCAGATATCGCCGATGACGGGCCGTCATCGCGAACGGCCGAGTCTGCCCGGGACAATGACCAGGTCTTGCTCGATGCTTACTCCAATGCCGTGATCGACGTGACTGAACGCGTCGGTCCCGCGGTCGTGCGTGTCGAAACCGGACCGAAGGTGCGTACCGTGCGCGAGCGCGGCGGGCTCGGCTCCGGCATCGTCATCTCGCCCGATGGTCTCGTACTGACCAACAGCCATGTGGTCGGATCATCGAAGGAGATCAGGCTGCGCGACACCGAAGGATTCGACACCGACGCTCACGTGCTCGGCGTCGATCCAGACACTGACCTTGCCTTGCTGAGGGCCGACGGCGCGCGCGATCTGCGTTATGCCTCGCTCGGCAATTCCAAGAGCCTGCGTCGCGGCCAACTCGTGGTCGCGATCGGCAATCCGCTCGGCTTCGAATCGACGGTGACCGCCGGCGTGGTGTCGGCGCTCGGCCGCTCGATCCGTTCGGTGAGCGGCCGGACCATCGAGGACGTGATCCAGACCGATGCTGCGCTGAATCCAGGCAATTCCGGCGGGCCGCTGGTATCGTCGGCATCGGAGGTGATCGGCATCAATACCGCCATCATCAGCGGTGCGCAGGGCATCTGTTTTGCGGTCGCCAGCAACACCGCGGAGTTCGTGCTGTCCGAGATCATCCGGCACGGTTACGTCCGCCGCGCCTATATCGGCGTCGCCGGCCAGACCGCGCCGATCCCGCGGCGGCATGCGGTGGTCGCCGGCGTCGACAACAAGATGGGCGCGCTGCTGGCGCAGATCGAGCCGGACAGCCCGGCGGCAAAGGCCGGCCTGTTGCCGGGTGACGTCGTGATCAAACTCGACGGCGTCGAGATCAACGGCGTCGACGATCTGATCCGCGCTCTCGACCGCGACCGCATCGGCCGCACGCTGACGATGGACGTGCTGCGGCTAGGCCGCCTGCGGGCGATCGACATTCATCCGGTGGAGAGGAAGCCGGCGGGGAGGCAGTAGCTATTTCGCCACCGAGCGCTGCTTCCCCTCTCCCCTTGTGGGAGAGGGTGGATCGAATGAGCGAAGCTCATTCGAGACGGGTGAGGGGTTCTCTCCGCGGAGACAGACCCCTCATCCGGCGCTTCGCGCCACCTTCTCCCACAAGGGGAGAAGGAAGAAAACGAGATGCGATGCTATTACTGCAGCGCCGCCAGCAACTCGTCCGGTGCTTCGACCATCATCATGTGACCGGCGCCCGGCAGCACCACGGTACGCGAATTCGGCGTCGCCGCTGCGAGTGTCTTGCCGGCCTTCGCGGGCGTCATCATGTCGCGCTCGCCGAGAATGAAGGTCGTGGGCACCTTGACCTGTGCCGCTGCCGCGAGCGCGTTCTGATAGGAGTTGCAGGCGTTGAGATCATTGTAGAGCACGCCGGGACGCGTCTGCTGCAGCACGCGCTGCGCGCCCTGATGCATCCAAAGTCCTGGCGCGAGGCTGCCGCCGAGTTCGGCCTTGAAGCCGAGACCCCAGATCGAGACCATGTCGATGGCATCGGGATTGTTAACCTCGGCGGCCTTGAGCAGATCCGGCCCGACGGTCATCGTGGCGGCGGTGCCGATCAAACTGAGACCGGAGACCTTGTCGGGATGCCGCGCGGATGTCTCGAGCGCGATCAGCGATCCCATCGAATGCCCGACCAGCTTGGCTTTGGGCGCGCCGGCGGCATCGAGCAGCGCGGCAGTCCAGTCGGCCATGTCGGCGATGGTCGGCAGCGGCGCACCCGCCGAGCGGCCGTGTCCCGGCAGATCGGGCGCCAGCACGGAATAGCCGTGATGCGCAAACCACCGGCTGTGCAGCGCCCAGGTCGAATGATCGAAGCCTGCGCCATGCAGCATCACGACTGCGGGCAGCGACAGATCGAACGGACGGCCGCCGGTCGCGACGAACGTATCAACGCCGTTGACGGAAAGCTGCATGGTTCACACCTTCTGCGATGCGCGAAGCGCCTGGCCGAGATCGTCGATGATGTTGGAGACGGTTTCGATGCCGACCGACAGTCGCACCAGCTCCTCACCGACCCCTGCTGCCTTGAGCTGTGCCGCGTCCATCTGCTGATGCGTGGTGCTGGCGGGGTGAATCACCAGCGTCTTGGCGTCGCCGACATTGGCGAGGTGGCTGATCATCCTGAGCTGCTCGATGAATTTTTTGCCGGCCGCGCGACCGCCCTTGATGCCGAAAGAGACGATCGATCCTGCACCGCGTGGCAGCAGCCGCTTCGCAAGCTGATGGTCTGGATGATTCTCCAGCGCCGGATGCAGCACCCAGTCGACCGCCTTGTTGGCGGTGAGGGCTTCGAGGACGGCGAGCGTGTTGCTCATGTGGCGCTCCATGCGGACGCCGAGCGTCTCGACGCCCTGCAGCAATTGGAACGCGTTGGTCGGCGACAGGCAGGCGCCGAAGTCGCGCAGGCCTTCGGTGCGCGCGCGCATGATGAAGGCGGCCTGGCCGAACTGCTCGTCGAAGACGATGCCGTGATAACCAGCATAGGGCTCGGTGAGCTGCGGGAATTTGCCGGAAGCGTGCCAGTCGAACCGTCCGCCGTCGACGATGACGCCGCCGATCGCAATGCCGTGGCCGCCGATCCATTTGGTCGCGGAATTCATCACGAGATCGGCGCCGAGCTCGATCGGCCGGCTGAGGAACGGCGTCGCAAAGGTGTTGTCGATCAGAAGTGGAATCTTCGCATCATGCGCGATCTGGGCGACCGCCGGAATATCCAGCACTTCCATCCCGGGATTGCCGATGGTCTCGCCGATCACGAGCCGCGTATTCGGCTTGATCGCGGCGCGGAATTCATCGAGCGCACGCGGCTTGACGAAGGTCGTCGTGATGCCGAAGCGCGGCAGCGTGTGCGCCAGCAGGTTGATGGTGCCGCCGTAAAGCGAGGCGGAGGCGACGATGTGATCGCCGGCGTTCAGGATCGTTGCGATCGCCAGGTGCATCGCGGCCATGCCGCTCGCGGTGCAGATCGCGCCGACGCCGGCTTCCAGCGCGGCGAGCCGCTCCTCGAGCACCGCGGTCGTGGGATTGGAAATGCGGGTGTAGATGTGCCCGGCGCGCTCGAGGTTGAACAGTGCCGCGGCGTGATCGGAATCCTGGAACACGTAGGAGGTGGTCTGGTAGATCGGAACCGCGCGGGCGCCGGTTGCGGGATCCGGGCGCTGGCCGGCATGCAGGCTCAGGGTTTCGAAAGCAGGCGGCTTGGGTGCGGGCATGCGGGGCTCGTCATATCAACGGGTGGCGGGAAGGTATTTGATAGCTCAGACGTGCACGGCGGTGCGGACGCGCCCGGCATTGCCGAACACGCGCAAGTAACGTTCGATCTCGGACGGGGTGCCGGTCGCCTTCTCGGGATTATCAGACAGCTTGACCGCCGGCCGACCGTCAACCGACGTCACCTTGCAGACCAGCGAGATCGGATCGAGATCGGCGGATCCATCCGGCGCGCAGCCGACGAAATCATTGGTGAGGTTGGTGCCCCAACCGAAGGAGATGCGGACGCGTCCGGTGAAGTGACGATAGGTCTCCTCGATCGAGTCGACATCCATGCCGTCGGAGAATACCAGCAGCTTCTCCTTGGGATCGCGCCCCTTCTGCTTCCACCACTTGATGATGTCCTCGCCGGCCGCAATCGGGGGTGCGCTGTCCGGGCGGAAGCCGGTCCAGTCGGCGACCCAGTCCGGCGCGTCGCGCAGAAAGGTCTTGGTGCCGAACGCGTCGGGCAGGGCGATCAGGAGGTTGCCGCCGTAGGTATGCCTCCATTGATCGAGGATGCGATAGGGCGCCCAGCGCAGCTCCTCGTCGGAATTGGCGAGAGCGGCCGCGACCATCGGCAGTTCATGCGCGTTGGTTCCGATCGCTTCGAGATCGTTGTCCATCGCGAGCAGCACGTTGGAAGTGCCGGTGAAGGAGGGACCGAGGCCCTCCTTGACGGCCTCGACGCACCAGCGTTGCCATAGATGGCCGTGGCGTCGGCGGGTGCCGAAGTCCGAGAGCCGCAAGCCTTCGAGCTTGCGCAGCCGTTCGACCTTGGACCACAGCTTGGCCTTGGCGCGCGCGTAGAGCACGTCGAGCACGAAGCGTCCCTGTCCCTTGGTCGCCTGGCGCGAGCGCAGCTCGTTCATGATCGCGAGCGCCGGGATCTCCCACATCGTGGTGTGGGTCCACGGTCCGTGGAAGTGCAGTTCGTATTGGCCGTCGACCTTGTTGAGCTCGTATTCGGGCAGGCGGAAGTTGGCGAGCCAGTGGATGAAGTCCGGCGAGAACATCTGGGTCTTGCCGTAGAACGTATTACCGGCAAGCCAGATCAGCTCCTTTTTGGTGAACCGGATGGTGCGCGCATGGTCGAGCTGCGCGCGCAGCTCGCCCTCGTCGATGATCTCGGCCAGGCGTACATGCTTGGTGCGATTGATCACCGAAAAGGTGACGCGCTGATCCGGATAAAACTCGCGGATCATCTGCAGCATCAGGAGCTTGTAAAAATCGGTATCGAGCAAGCTGCGCACGATCGGATCGAGCCGCCAGCCATGGTTATAGGTTCGGGATGCAATGTCGGTAACTGCCATGGCGGAACTCTACCGTGCCGGGGGCCGCCCAACCAGTGGGTTTTGGCGGCGGCATGGCTGCTCAGCGCGCTATTCCTGCCGGATACGGCTAATCGCAGCCTGGACATCGGTCCAGGCCGGCTTGTCCGGGGCAAATTGCCGGCGGAGATAGGTTGCCAGTTCCGCGATCTGGCCGTCGGTCAGGCTGTCCTTGAAGGCCGGCATATAGCCGAGGTCGGTTGTCGCCGGCTTCGCGATGCCGTGCAGGATGACCTGGATCAGATTGTCAGGTGCAGTGCTGTGCAGATTGCTGTTCAGCGCCAGCGACGGGCGGCTGCCGAACAGCGGCGCGCCGCCGACCTCGTGGCATACCGCGCAGGCCCCCTGATAGATCCGGGCGCCGACGCCTGAGGCCGCCGAGGCGCGCGTGCCGGTCGAGGATTCCAGTCTTGCGGCGAGCGCTTCCTGCGCCGCTCGGTCCATGGAAACCTCGTTAAACGAAGCGAGATAGACCGCCATCGCGCGGATGTCAGAATCCGGAATCGTAGCAAGCTCCTTCACCACGGGCGCCATCGGCCCGGCGGCGACGCCGTGAAAGCGCGACTCGCCGGTTCGCAAGTAAGCATAAAGCTCGTCCTCGCTCCACGGAATCGGCGCCTGCGACAGCGATGTCAGCGCCGGCGCTTCCCAGCCTTCCGCGAATCCACCGGCGAGGTAGGCATTCGCCTTCTCCGCGCCGAGCGCATTGCGCGGCGAGTGGCAGGCGCTGCAATGGCCGAGGCCTTCGACCAGATAGGCGCCGCGATTCCATATTTCGGATTTCGCCGGATCGGGCTGAAAGACAGTGGGCTGGTGGAACAGCGCGTTCCATCCTGCCATCAGCGGGCGAAGGTTGAACGGAAACGCTATCACGTTCTGGGGCGTCTCCGCGCGCACTGGCGCCTGCGCCATCAGATAGGCATAGAGCGCCTGCATGTCGGCGTCGGTCGTCTTGGCGAAATGCGGATAGGGAAATGCCGGATAGAGATGCCGGCCGTCGCGATGAATGCCTTCGCGCATCGCGCGCTCGAAGGCGGGATAGGACCATGCGCCGATTCCAGTTTCGACATCCGGCGTGATGTTGGTCGCGTAGATCGTTCCGAACGGCGTTTGTAGCGGACGCCCGCCGGCGTTGAGCAGGCCGTTCACTGAGGTGTGGCAGACCGCACAGTCGCCGAGTGCAGCGAGCTGCTGACCGCGAGCGATGGTCGCAGCGGAATAGACCGAGGCATCGGGCCGCGCGATCGGCGCAATCGCGCGCCATGGCAGCACGGCCGCGCCAATGCCGATCGCGGCGGCGCAGAGCGCGGCGGCGGTGGCAAACACGCCGCGCCGTCCGGCAAAAGGATTCTGCCATCTGCTTAAGTCGGGCCGCGATTCCGGCGGCGGCAATGCCTGGTGTGCTGCTAGCTCCTCGCCGCGTAATCCCCGAAGGATGCGTTCCGGCGTGAACGGCAATTCGCGAAAGCGCACACCGGTCGCATCATAGATCGCGTTGGCGATCGCGGCCGCGCTGGGGACCGAGGCAGACTCGCCGACGCCGAGCGGCGGCTGATCCTGGCGCGGCAGCATCAAGACATCGATGTCAGGCACTTCGGGAAACTTGATAATGGGATAGGCGCCCCATTCCCGCGCTGTCACGGAGGTGCGGTCGAACGAGACTTCCTCCATCAGCGCGCGGCTGGTCGACTGGATGACGTTGCCATGGATCTGGTGGCGGACGCCGTCCGGGTTGATCATCAGGCCGGAATCCTGTCCGGCTACCACGCGCGTGACGCTGACATCGCCGGTCGCCTTGTTGACGGCGACGTCGGCGATCCACGCCGACCACGCCGCGCCATAACCGGGAAACTTGCTGTGCACATAAAGCGCATAGGCAAAGCCGCGCCCGCGCACGATATCGCCTTCGGCTTCTCGTTCCGGCCGCACCGGTCGCGGCTTCCAGCCGGCGCGCTCGGCCACCGCATTGACGAGATCGATGGCGCGCGGATCCTTCAGATAGCGCAGGCGGTATTCGATTGGATCGACGCCGGCCTCGCTAGCGCATTCGTCGATCCAGGATTCATGCGCAAACGTGTTCGGCAGCGCCGAGACGCCGCGCAGCCAAGAGGCGCGCGCGATGGGCGGCATGTCATTCGCCACCACGCGCAGATTCTCGTAGTCGTAGGGCGGGATCGCGGTGCGATCGCCCATCTCGAAGATGGCCGGCGTATGCGGAACGGCGCCGGTCAGCAGCAACGCCAGCGTCGGCGCGCCGTTCGATGGATAACGCGTCGCGAAATCATAGCCGGCGACGCTGCCGTCGGCGTTCAGCCCGCCATCGACGTCCATCAACTGCGCGGTGCCCTTGGGTTCCCACGCATGCTCCTGCTCCCGCGTCAACTGCACGCGCACCGGACGGCCGACGGCGCGCGACAGCAGCACCGCGTCGGCGGAAACGTCATCGGCGCAATTGCGGCCGTAGCAGCCCGCCGCTTCCAGCCGGATCACTTCGATTTCGGCTTCGCGCCGGTGGATCAGCCGCGCCAGATCGGTGCGCAGATGATGCGGGTTCTGCGTGCCGGACCAGACCCTGGTGTGATCATCCTGATAATCAGCGACCGCGCAGGACGGGCCGATCGAGGCGTGCATCTGGTAGGGCCAGATATAGGTGCGCGGCATCGGCTTGGCGGCGGCGGCAATTGCCGCATCGACGTCGCCCTTGTTGATCAGCGTGCGCGGCGTCGATGGATTGGCGCGCAGCGCGGTTTCGATGTCCTTCAGGTCGGGCAGCGTCGGCACCGGCTTCCAGCTCACCTTGAGCTGGGCGGCAGCCTTGATCGCATTCTCCTCGCGCTCGGCGACGACGCCGACGAAGTCGCCGATCCTGACGACGGCGACGAGACCGGGGATGTCGCGCACCGAGGCCTCATCCACCGCGATCAGGCTGTTGCCGATGAAGTCACCGGCATCGACACCTGCATAGGGCGGTCGCACCACGCGGCCGTGCAGCATGCCTGATACCCGCACGTCGTGAACGTAGACCAGTTCACCCGTTGCCTTCGCCGGCAGGTCGACGCGCGGAATGGATTGACCGACAATGTTGTAGGCGCTCACGGCCTTCACTGGAACGTCGTCGGCGAGTTCAAGGCGAATGGTCTCGCCTGCTATCAGTTCGCCATAGCTGACACTGCGATTGTCCTTGCCGCGGATCAAGCCGTCCTCAATGACGAAATCTTCGATCGGAAGCTCGAGCCGCTCCGCCGCGCGCGCGACCAGAAATTGCCGCGCCTGCGCTGCTGCCTTACGCAGCGGCACGGCGGTGATCTGGATGGTCTCGCTCGCAATCGTCGCGCCCTGATTGGGTACGAGCGCCGTATCGCCGAGCACGACGACGACGCGGGCAAAGGATACATCGAGCTCCTCCGCGACGATCTGGCCGAGCGCGGTGCGGATGCCGGTGCCGAGATCGACGTGACCGTTATAGGCGGTGACCGATCCGTCGGCGGTGATCTTGATGAAGGTCTCGAACTTGACGGCCTCGACCGGTGAGGCCGGACGAACGACGGACAGCGATCCCTGCAACCGTTCGCGATGCTCGGTCGTATCAGGCCCAGTCATCACGTCTGCGCCTCAACCACATGACCTGCAGCCCGCATCGCCGCGCGCATGATTTCGATATGCGCGCCGCAGCGGCACAGGTGATGGCGCAGCGCTTCCAGCACCTCGTCCTCGGTAGGGTGAGGGGAGCGCAGCAATAGCGCTTTGGTCGTGATGATCATGCCGTTGAGGCAGTAGCCGCATTGCGCGGCTTGCTCGCTAATGAAGGCTTGCTGCACGGGATCGGGATGCTCGCGCGTGCCGAGACCTTCGAGCGTCACAATGTCGCGCCCGGCGCAGCCCTCGATCGGGATCACGCAGGAACGCGCGGCGACGCCGTCGATCAGCACCGCGCAGGCGCCGCATTCGCCGAGACCGCAGCCATACTTCGGCCCATTCAAGACGAGGTCGTTGCGCAGGACGTAAAGCAATGCAGTGTCGGGAGCCGCGTCGACATCGTACGCTTTGCCGTTGACGGTCAGGCGCATCGTGTTCTGCGTCATGCTCCCTCAAGCCCTCGCTGCGTTGCAACACTCTGCGCTGGAAAGATACCGTTTGTGTACAAACGTGCAAGCGCGCCATCCCGCGCCGCAGCGCGCTGCCCGCTTTATGAACAGAGATGCGAGGCAAATGAGCTATTATGCGGCAAGCGAGGCTTTTGGCTTCCGGGCCCGCTTGACAGCGTTCAAGTCCGCGCGCAACATCATTCGTATACGAACAAAGTGATCGGGCCGCGAGGAAGCAGCTCCGATCGGCGCCTTCTCGACTGCAGGCTTGTTCATGACCGATGCGACCGTCGCCGGTGGCGACAAGATCCGCTGCGATGCCTGTCCGGTGATGTGCTACATCAAGCCGGGCGCGGCCGGCGCGTGCGATCGTTACGCCAACCACAATGGCGAGCTGGTGCGCGTCGATCCGCATATCGTGCTGGAGCGAACGGTATCGCATGGCGGGCGGCTGGTGCCATTCCAGGCCGGGGGCGACTGGGACGGCAAGCTCGTTCACGAACCCAGCGTGTTCGTCACCGCAATCGGCGCCGGAACAACTTATCCCGACTACAAGCCCGCGCCCTTTATCGTGTCGTCGGAGGTCGACGGCGTCGACATGGTCACCGTCGTGACCGAAGGCATTTTCAGCTATTGCGGCGTCAAGGTGAAGATCGACACCGACCGCTATCTCGGCCCTGAGACGGCAACGGTCCGCGCGGAAGGGGAGGCGATCGGCCATGTAACGACCAGCGAATACGGCTCGCAGATGCTGTCGCTTGGCGGCGTGCATCATCTGACCGGAGGCTCCAAGAAGGAAGGCCGCGTCACCTGCGACGCGCTGATGGATCTCTCCAACTGCAAGCCGGTGGAACTGACGATCGACGGCGGCGCCACGGTCGTGGTGCAGGCCGGCCATCCGCCCATCGTCAACGGCGTCGCCGAAGAGCGCATGCGGGTGGGGTGCGGCTCAGCGACGATCGGCATGTTCGCCAAGCAATGGCACGGCAAGGTCGACGAAGTCGTTGTCGTGGATGATCACATCACCGGCGTTCTCTCGGAGCATCAGGCCGGCAAGCTGCTCGATATTCCCGATACCGGGATCAAGATGAAGGGGCGGCGCTCGACGCCGGGCCGTTACTTCCAGGTCGCCGATCCCGGCACCGGCTGGGGCGGGACCAATATTTCCGATCCGCTGTCGGTGCTGGGGCCGTTCAATCCGAAGGAGGCGCGGCCCGGGCTCACCATGCTGATGGTCTCGACCACCGGCGAGCACGCCGCCTATTACGAACTCGACGAGGCGTTGCGGCCGATCGAAAAGCAGATGCCGGCCGATCTCCAGTTCTCGGTCGAGCGCATCCAGGAAAATTGCGAGCCGGCCTTGTGCACGGTGCTGTTCATGGGCGGTGCCGGCGGCTCGCTTCGTGCCGGCGTCACCGACAATCCGGTGCGGCTGACGCGGTCGGTCAAGGACGCGCTGACGCGGGTCACCAGCGGCGGCGCGCCGGTCTATGTCTGGCCGGGCGGCGGCATCACTTTCATGGTCGACGTGACGCAGATGCCGGCCGGCGCGTTCGGCTATGTGCCGACGCCGGCGCTGGTCGCGCCGATCGAGTTCACGCTGAAACTGTCCGATTACGCGGCGCTCGGCGGTCACATGGATCATGTGCGCCCGCTGGCGTCGCTGCGGGAGAACGGCGGGTTCCGCCCGATGCCCAATATGCCGGGACGGCGCGCATGAAACGGCTCCCGCAAATCGCGCTTCTTCCTGACGGCAAGCGGCTGCATTTGCAGGACGGTCCGATCGACCTGATCATCGAGGCGAAGGGAAGTGAGCGCAACGTGCGCGCCGCCTACGAGGACGCCGCGCGGCGCTTCACCTGCCTGCTCGATGAACTCTGCGAGGAGTTGATCGAACTTCGAAAAGCCGCCGATCCGGCGCGAAGCGCGCTGAACGGTGTCGTTGCGCGTCGCATGCATGCGGCGGTCGCGCCGTTTGCGGGCGAGCACTTCATCACGCCGATGGCGGCGGTGGCGGGCAGCGTCGCGGAAGAGATTCTTGGTGCGATGCTGGGCACGGCGCGGCTCGATCGTGCCTACGTCAACAATGGTGGCGACATCGCATTGCATTTGACCCGTGGCGAGCAATTCACCGTCGGGCTGATGGACCGACCGGACCATCATGGCGTGATGCAAACCATCAAGATTGAGGCCAATGATCCGGCACGCGGCATCGCGACCAGCGGACGGCATGGCCGCAGTTTCTCGCTCGGGATTGCCGATGCCGTTACCGTGCTGGCTCGAACGGCCTCGCAGGCGGATGCGGCGGCGACCATCATCGCCAATGCCGTCGACTTGCCTGGCCATCCCGCCATCATTCGCTGTCCGGCCAATGA
This sequence comes from Bradyrhizobium valentinum, assembly GCF_001440405.1. Taxonomy (GTDB): domain Bacteria; phylum Pseudomonadota; class Alphaproteobacteria; order Rhizobiales; family Xanthobacteraceae; genus Bradyrhizobium; species Bradyrhizobium valentinum. The sequence continues at coordinate 131,513 of NZ_LLXX01000119.1, read as the reverse complement.
ATTGCAGCCCGACAGCGACCTTGGCGCGCGCCTCGTCACCCGCGACGTCGGCGTGCTCCGGGAAAGCGAGATCGACGATGCGTTGAGGGCCGGAGTTAGCCGGGCACAGCAATTGCTTGCGGCGGGGTTGATCGAAGGTGCCGCCTTGCGTCTACTAGGCGAGACGGCTGTGGTGGGTGCAGCAGGGATCAAGGCGGACGTGTTGCCAACGTTTCATGGAAACGCACTAGAGAGAACAGCGCATGTTTGATCGGCAGCGAGGCGGACAATGAGCGCGATCATTCGCAAGATCGTCACGGTGGTCGAGGAGACCCATCTGGAGATGGGACAGAAGGTTGCGCCGGCGACACGGCGCGCCGCGGCGATCGCCGTCATCGAGAACCCTTTTGCAGGCCGGTATGTCGAGGATCTCTCGCCCCTGATCGAAATCGGCGAGGAACTGGGCGATCTGCTATCGAAAAGAGCGGTGGCGGCGCTCGGCATCGACGGCGCAAAGGCCCATAGCTACGGCAAGGCCGCAGCCGTCGGCGAAAACGGCGAACTGGAACACGCCGCAGCGATCCTGCATCCGAAGATGGGCGCGCCGGTGCGCAAGGTCCTGGGCAAGGGCGCGGCACTGATCCCGTCGTCGAAGAAGCGCAGCGGCCCAGGGACGACGCTGGATATCCCGCTCGGCCACAAGGACGCGGCGTTCGTGCGCAGCCATTTCGACGGCATGGAAGTGCAGATCAACGATGCGCCGCGCGCCAACGAGATCATGGTGGCGGTGGCCGTCACCGACAGCGGCAGGCCATTGCCGCGCGTCGGTGGGCTGACGGTTTCGGAAGTCAAAGGCGAAGACGGATTGAGATAGTTTCACAGTACATTGGAGGTAGGGATGCGACGTAGACACGTACTTGGAGCAGGCTTGGCGATCGCGGTTGCGGGCATGGCGGGCAGCGCCATGGCGCAGAGCGAGATCAAGATCGGCGAAATCAACAGCTACTCGCTGTTGCCTGCCTTCACCGAGCCCTATCGCAAGGGCTGGCAGCTCGCGGTCGAGGAAGTCAACGCGGCGGGCGGTATCAACGGCAAGAAGCTCGTCGTCATCTCCAAGGATGACGGCGGCAAGCCGGCGGACGCGCAGACCGCGGCCAATGAGCTGGTGTCGAGCGAGAACGTCGCGATGCTGGCCGGCACGTTCCTGTCCAACATCGGTCTCGCCGTCTCTGACTTCGCCAATCAGAAGAAAGTGTTCTTCCTGGCGGCAGAACCCCTGACCGACGCCATCACCTGGTCGAAGGGCAATCGCTACACCTTCCGCCTGCGTCCTTCCAACTACATGCAGGCGGCGATGCTGGTGGAGGAAGCCGCAAAACTGCCGGCCAAGCGCTGGGCGACGATTGCGCCGAACTATGAATACGGTCAGTCGGCGGTCGCGGTGTTCAAGAAGCTGATGTCAGAGAAACGTCCTGACATCCAGTGGGTCGACGAACAGTGGCCGCCGCAGGGCAAGATCGACGCCGGTCCGGTGGTGCAGGCGGTTGCCGCCGCCAACCCCGAGGCGATCCTCAACGTCACCTTCGGCGCCGATCTGGTAAAGCTCGTGCGCGAGGGCAACACCCGCGGCCTGTTCAAGGGCCGCTCGGTGGTCTCGTTCCTCACCGGCGAGCCGGAATATCTCGATCCCTTGAAGGACGAGACGCCGGAGGGCTGGATCGTGACGGGATACCCCTGGTACGACATCAAGACGCCCGACCATGACAAGTTCCTGAAGGCGTATCAGGCCAAGTATAACGACTATCCGCGCCTCGGTTCGATCGTCGGCTACCAGACCATCAAGGCGGCAGCAGCGATCCTTGCCAAAGCCAATTCGACCGATCCGGAGAAGCTGATTGCGGCGACCGAAGGCCTGTCGATGCCGTCACCGTTCGGCGAAATCACGTTCCGCAAGATCGATCATCAGTCGACGCTCGGAGCCTATGTCGGCAAGACCGCGCTGAAGGACGGCAAGGGCGTGATGGTGAACTCGGTCTATCGCAAGGGCGCGGATTATCTCCCGAGCGATGCGGAAGTTGAGAAGCTCCGGCCGAAGTAGTGAGCCTCTTCTCCCTCGCCCCGCCCTTGCGGGGTCGAGACGAGCGAAGCTCGCTCTTAGAGGGCCGGGGTGAGGGCTGTCTCCACGAATCGAACTCGCAGAGACAGAGTCGCTCACCGCTATCGAGGCCTCATGGTTCGAGACGCGCGGCGTTGCCGCGCTCCTCACCATGAGGGACTACCAGACCTCATCCTGAGGAGGCGCGAAGCGCCGTCTCGAAGGATGAAGGCCCCCGCTCTGACGACTGCCCTAACCCGGACCGCCAATGGCCTTTTACTTCGTCCAGTTCCTGACCGGTCTCGCCAGCGCGGCGTCGCTGTTTCTGGTCGCGTCGGGGCTGTCGATCATCTTCGGCGTGACGCGGATCGTGAACTTTGCCCATGGCGCATTCTACATGCTCGGCGCCTATATGGCGTTCACGCTGACCGAGCGCTTCTCCGGCGCGCTCGGTTTCTGGGGCGGAATCGTCGCCGCGGCCTTGGTCGTCGCCGCCATCGGCGTGCTGGTCGAAATGGTGCTGTTGCGGCGGATCTATCATGCGCCGGAACTGTTCCAGTTGCTGGCAACCTTCGGCCTCACGCTGATGGTCCAGGATATCGTCGTGCTGATCTGGGGACCGGACGATCTGCTCGGCCGCCGTGCGCCGAGCTTCAGGGGCGCGGTGGACTTCTTCGGCCAGAACATCCCGAGCTATGACCTGTTCCTGATCGCGCTCAGTCCGGTCGTGCTCGGCGTGCTCTGGCTGTTGTTCCAACGCACGCGCTGGGGCGTGCTGGTACGCGCGGCGACGCAGGACCGCGACATGGTGGCGGCGCTTGGCGTCAATCAGAAATGGCTGTTCACCAGCGTGTTCGCGCTCGGCGTCTTCCTCGCGGCACTCGGCGGCGCGCTGCAGATCCCGCGCGATGCCGTGCATCATGCGCTCGACCTGCGCATCATCGTCGAAGTGTTCGTGGTGGTGGTGATCGGCGGGCTCGGCAGCATCATCGGCGCCTTTGTCGCCGCCGTGCTGGTGTCCGAGCTCAACGCCTTCGGCATTCTCATTTTCCCGAAGATATCCATCATCCTGGTGTTCCTGGTGATGGCCGTGGTGCTGATCGTGCGCCCGTGGGGGCTGTTCGGCAAACCGGAAGCTGCCGCGCGCCGCACGCCCGGGCTGACCGTCAATCCGTGGCGGCCGCTGACTTCGGGCGAGCGGCTGATGTCGCTCGGCGCGCTGGTCCTTGCGGCGATGCTGCCGCTGTTCGCGGGCAATTATGCGCTCACGGTTGGGTCGGAGATCGCGATCTACGTGATCTTTGCCGCCAGCCTGCATTTCCTGATGTCGGTCGGCGGGCTCGCCTCGTTCGGCCACGCCGCCTATTTCGGGCTCGGCGCCTATGGCGTCGCGTTCCTTGCCAAGGCGGCGGGGCTGCCGATGATCGTTTCGCTGCTGCTCGGCCCGCTGCTGGGCCTGCTCGGTGCCGCGGTGTTCGGTTTCTTCGCCGTGCAACTCTCCGGCGTCTATTTCGCGATGCTGACGCTCGCGTTTGCGCAGATCGTCTGGTCGATCGCGTTCCAGTGGGTCACGGTGACCGGTGGCGACAACGGCATTTTGGGCGTCTGGCCGGATAAATGGGCATCGAGCCCGGCCAGTTTCTACTGGCTGTCGCTCGCGGTTGCAGCCCTCGCAGTTGCGGTGTTGCGCGTGATCGTATTCTCGCCGTTCGGCTTTGCGTTGCGCGCGACGCGGGACTCGCCGCTGCGCAGCGAGGCGATCGGCATCAACGGCAAGCGCGTGCAGTGGACGGCGTTCGTCATATCGGGCACGGTCGCGGGGATCGGCGGCGCCTTGTTCGCCTATCTGAAGGGCAGCGTATTCCCCGACAGCCTCGGCATCTCGCTGTCGGTCGATGCGCTGGTCATGGTGCTGCTCGGCGGCGTCGAGACGGTTTCCGGCGCGATCATCGGCGCCATCGTGTTCAAGGCGGCCAATATCTGGCTGGTCAGCCAAACCGATCTTTCCAAGTTGGTGCTGGGGGGCTTCATCGTGCTGATGGTGGTCGCCTTCCCGAAAGGCATCGTTGGCACGCTGGAGACGATCAGGAATCGTTGGCGGTCCCCTGAGAAAAAATCCGCGCTTGCCATGTCACGGATCGAGACTGCCGAATGAGCATGGTCCCCACATTGCTGTCAGTCGAAGCCTTGAGCAAATCCTATGGCGGCGTGCATGCCGTGCGCAGCGTGTCGTTTGAGCTCCGGGCCGGCGAAATCCTGGCATTGATCGGGCCCAACGGAGCAGGGAAAAGCACTTGCTTCGATATGCTCAACGGCCAGAACATCCCGGACAGCGGCCGGATTACTCTGCTCGGGGAGGATACGGTGGGGCGGAAGCCGCGCGCGATCTGGCGGCTCGGCGTCGGGCGCACGTTTCAGATCACCGCGACCTTCCCGACCATGACGGTGCGCGAGAACGTGCAGGTCGCGCTGGTGTCGTATGGCAGGCAATTGTTCAATTTATGGGGCTCGACGGCGGCTTACGCGCGCGAGGAGGCGGGACGGCTGCTCGATCTCGTCGGTATGGGCGCCTATGCCGGGCGGCCCTGCGGCGAGTTGGCTTACGGCGACCTCAAGCGGCTCGAGCTTGCGATCGCGCTCGCCAACCAGCCCAGGCTCCTCCTGATGGACGAACCAACCGCAGGCATGGCGCCGCGTGAGCGGATCGAGTTGATGCGGCTGACCGCGCGCATCGCCCGCGAGCAGTCGATCGGCGTGCTCTTCACCGAGCACGACATGGACGTGGTGTTCGAACATGCCGATCGCATCCTCGTGCTCAACCGCGGCAGCCTGATCGCGCAGGGCTCGCCGGAGGAAGTCCGCGGCAACCCGCAGGTACGGGCGATCTATCTCGGTGAGGGTCTGGTCTACGACGCGCGGCATCGCGAGGGAGCCGGCGCATGAAGCTGCAGGTCGCCGATCTCAACAGCTTTTATGGCCCGGCGCATATCCTGTTCGATATTGCGCTCGAAGTCGGCGAGGGCGAAGTGGTGGCGCTGCTCGGCCGCAACGGCGCCGGCAAGTCGACAACCTTCCGTTCCATTGTCGGCCTGGTCGAGAACAGGTCCGGACGCATTGTGTTCGAGGGCAGGGACGTGTCGGCCCAGCCGACGCATGCGATCGTGCGCGGCGGGCTCGGCTACGTGCCGGAGGAGCGGCGCATCTTCACGGACCTAACAGTCGATGAAAACCTCGAAGTCGGCCGCCAGCCGAAGCGGCCGAATGCGCCGTACTGGACCCGCGAAAAGCTCTTCACGCTGTTTCCGAATCTCGGTGAAATGCGCAACCGTCCGGGCGGGCGGATGAGCGGCGGCGAACAACAAATGTTGACCATCGCGCGGACGCTGATGGGTAACCCGTTGCTGGTGCTGCTCGACGAACCGTCGGAAGGGCTGTCGCCGAAGATCGTCGAACAGATGGTCGAAGCCATCCTTGCGATGAAGAGGGAAGGCGTCAGTATCGTGGTATCCGAGCAGAACCTGCATTTCGCGCGGTTGATCTCCGATCGCGCCTACATCATCGAGCGTGGCAAGATCTGCTTCGGCGGCACGATGGCCGAACTCGACGCGCGGCCGGACATCCGGGACGCGCATCTGTCGCTGTGATCGGCAAAGGGGAAGGGCGGGGGAGCGCAGATGGGAAGGAGTGTTTCGCCGAAACGAAATGTCAAGCCGGCGCGGCCGTCCTATATTCTCGACGAGCAGATCGGCTTCATCCTGCGCCAGGTCTGGCAGCGCCATGCCACCATCTTCGCCCGCGAGATCGGCATCAACCTGACCCCGACGCAATGGGCGGCACTGGCAAAACTGACCGAGACTGGGCCATGCTCGCAGAACCTGCTGGGCCGTTTGACGGCAATGGACGTCGCGACCATCAAAGGCGTGATCGACCGCCTCACCGCGCGCGGCCTGACCGAGACAAGCCCGGACCCTGAGGACGGCCGCCGCCTGCTGGTGAGCCTGACCCGCGCCGGCCAGCAACTGGCGGAGAAGGCCGCGCCGAACGCGCTCGCGATCACGCGGGAGACGCTGGCGCCGCTGGATGCCAAGGAGCGCGAGACGCTGATCGCGTTACTCGACAAGTTGCGCTGAATGCCGGCCGCGGCTTCCGCGTCAGCTCAGGTTGAATGCCAGTGCAACCGCGCCGACCAGGATGAGGCTGACGGCCCAAGTCGTGTCCAGGTTGAACCAGCTTTGCGATATGAATTTGAGGCCGAGATAGCGGTAGGCGAGCCACGCGCAACATCCGCCGGCGGCGATCATCGCTGCGGCATGGATGGTAGCGACCAGCACGGCCATGCCGAGATTGGCGTTGATGAGCGTGCCAGCGGCAGCATGGCCGCTGTCTAGTTCGGCTTCCCGGCAGAGCCTGAGATAGATCGGCACCAGCATCAGCGCGGCGCCGTGTGCGAGCGCCACGGCGAACGACCAAAGCCCCAATTGCGCCGGTGATATCCGCGCCAGCACTCTCGGATGGCGCCTGTTGGCGAGCCGGAACAGACCGAAGGCCACGACGAGGAGGCTGGCGCCGATCTGTATCGTGCGCTGCCATTCGACCACGGCAACCAATAGCGCGAAGGGCAACATCACGAGGAGCATCGCGAGCAGATGGCCGGCCGTGAGCGGCCAGAGCGCGGCCACCAGCGCCCGCGGACTTCTTTCCATCAATCCAGCCGAAACGGCGAGCGGCCACCCCATGCCCGGGTTGACGCCGTGGTAGAGGCCGCTCGCGATGACAGCCAGCCAGAGCCAGGCAGGTGTCCAGTCGGCTGCGCTCAAATTCAGACCGACGGATAGCAGAACGAATCCGTCGAACAGTCACCGCCGTCGAGCCGGACTTGGTGTGCGCGGTATCCGTCGGGGAAGTTGACCCAGTAGTCTCGCGCCAGCTCGAGGCCACCGTCCGGCTTCGTATTGGCCATCACCATGGCGCCCGGGACACCATCGGGATAGAATTGATCGTCCCACGTCGAGTAGAGCGAGTTGGTCCAGTAAACCCGCTTGCCGTCGCGGCTGATCTCGACCATCTGCGGACCGCCTGCAAACGCCTTGCCGTTCGGGTGCGGCGTGCGCCGCGCGATGCCGCCGATGCGCACCGAGCCGGCAAGCTTCGGCCTCCGCGGTTCGCTGACATTGTATTGACGCATCTCGCCGGTGCCCCAGCAGGCGACGTAGAGGAATTTGTCGTCCATCGACAGGTCGATGTCCGTCACCAGCGGCGGCACTGCGCCAAAGCCCTGCAGCAGCGGCGGCAATTGCTCCTTCGGCGCCGCCTCGGGCGAGATCGTCGCCGTCTTCTCGACGTGAAACTTGCCGCCCTCGCGCCACCAGGTCCAGATCGAGCCTTCGAGATTTGTGGTGTCGACCACGGTGCCCAGAAAGCCGTATTCGCGAACCGGATCATGCGCGGGACGCACTTCCAGCCCCATCTGATGATTGGCCCCGAGATCAATTGTCTGCACGTTTCGCCGGGCCCGCAGATCCCAGAAGTGAATATGGTGACCGTACTTGTTCGAGAGCAGATCCTCCGGCACGATGCCGTTCTCGAACTGCGGCGGCAACCCCCACTCGCTCGTCACCATGTAATCGCGTGGCAGGTTCCACCAGAAATCATAGTGCATTGTCTGGGGGCCACGATCGATTTCCCACCGTCCGAGCACCTCGAAGGTTTCGCAGTCCATGATGAAGACGCCGGGCGGTCCGTCGGTGCCATCCTTGCCGCCGCCGCCGAGCGTAGAGACGTAGATGCCTTCCGGCCCGCAATGAACGGTGTGGGGCCGCGAGTATCCGGTCTTCCTGAAGATTTCCTCCGGCTCGATGATCTTGTGTATCGCCGCCTTGGTGGGATCGGGCTTGGTATCGACGATGTAGATGCGGGATGACCGCATGCCGGGAATGATCAGATAGCGGCGCTCGAGGAAGGCATGTCCGGTGAGCGGCGATAGCGCCGACGAGCAGGCGTTCCAGCCGAAATGGTGAAACTCGTCGCCCTTGTTCGGCATCGTCACCGTGTGAACGATCTGACTGTAGGTCTGGGAATTCGGATTGACGTCGATCACAGCCAGCGCATCCGGTTTTGAAGCGTCCGGGCTGAGCAGGACGGTGTAGGCGAAGCTCTCCGGCGGAGCTTCCATGGCAAGCTTTGGCGAAGCGTGAAACGTGGGATCGGGCCGAATGTTCATCGTACTGCCTCCCTGTTTGCCTCGATGTACAGCGACACGGCTCAGCGGCATGCAGCAGCAAGACATCACCCGACGCGTTGAGTTCCTTTTGCGAGCGCCGCCGGCCGGGGTTTGCCGACCGACCATACACCGCAATACGGCAGGCGAAAATAACGATGGTGCTACTGATCCGCTGCGCGACGCAAAGGGCGCGGAAGCCTGCTGATGATTGCGCTTGCCGGTTTGGGCGGCGTCGCGAACGCGTCAACGCAGGTTCGATCATCGCCATTCGCTCGCGACCATTTGCAGGGAGAGGGCGTCCTGCGTCCTATGCACGCTTTCTCCGTGCAATCGATCGAGCGTTGGCTTGGTCGGCGGCGCCCAGATTGGCGGGGCCGTGAAACCGCTGTTACTATTGACGTTACATCAAACTGTTTGATAACGTTGTTATCATGAACAAGCTCGCACCCTCCCAAAAGGACTGGTCTGACGTCGTGAAGGGGGCGAAGCGCGAGCTTCTGCTGCGCGCCGCGCGCGACGAATTCGCCGAACAGGGCCTGGAAGGCGCCACCATGCGCGGCATCGCCGTTCGCGCCGGCTGCACGACGGGCGCGATCTATCCGCTGTTCGATAGCAAGCAGGCGATCTACGCCGAACTGCTGAAACAGTCGCTGGCGGCGCTCGATGCCTACGTTGCCGAGGCCGTGACTAAAGCGCGGACGCCGGAGACGCAGGTCGAGGCGGCCTGCGGGGCCTTCCTGAACTACTACCTCGATCACCGCTTCGAGATAAATCTAGGCCTCTATGCGTTCCGCGGCCTCAAGCGGCTGGGCGTCGGCAAGCCATCGGATGAGGAACTCAACCAGGCGCTATGGAAGGTGCTGGAACGCATCGCCCTGCCGCTGACTGAAGTGCGCGGCCTCAAGCCTTCAGAGGTTCGGCCGTGGGTAGCGCTGCTCACCAGCCAGATGATCGGGGCTCTCGTGCTGCAGATTGCGGGCCGGCTGGATTTTCTGGAAACCGGCGCGCAGGCGCTGCTTCGCATGATGCTGGCGCAATGCCTTGCCCCGACGATGTCGAAGAACGTAAAGGCCGCACGCAAATCAAAACAGTAAGGGAGTAGGCGAAATGGTCCGGATCGAAAAGCAGGGCGCAGTGTGGACAATCATCCACAGCCGGTTTGCCGAAGCGCGCAACGCTATGGATCCCGACAGCGCGGAAGCAATCCTGGCAGCCTTCAAGGAATTCGACGCCGACGATTCCGCTAGCGTCGCCGTGCTGTGGGGCGAGGGCGGCGCGTTCTGTGCCGGCTGGGATCTCAAATTCGCCAGCACGCTCTCCGATCGCGCCGCTTTCCAACGTCATGTCGTCGATGGCCTGGCGTTCCCCACCGGCGCAAACCCCGCGCCGCGCGGTCCGCTCGGACCGACGCGATTGGAATTGTCGAAGCCGGTAATTGCCGCGGTAGAAGGACCGGCAGTGGCCGGCGGGATGGAGCTTGCGCTGTGGTGCGATATCCGCGTGATGGCCGAGAGCGCCTATTTCGGCGTCTATTGCCGGCGCTGGGGTATCCCGCTGTTGGACGGCGGCAGCGTTCGTCTGGCGCGTCTGGTCGGGCAGGGACGAGCTATGGAAATCATCCTTACGGGCCGCAAGGTCCCGGCGGACGAAGCGCTGCGCATCGGCATGTGCGAACAGGTGGTCGAGACCGGTGGCGCGCGTGCCGCGGCCGAGGCAATGGCGCGGGAGATCGCGCGGTTTCCGCAAGCGGCCGTGCGGGCAGATCGCCGCTCGGTGGTGGAAACCTACGGTCTGCCGGTCCGTGAAGCGTTGCGGCAGGAATGGACCAACGGCGTTGAAGCCATCTTCAAGGAAGGCGTTAGCGGCGCCGCGCGCTTTGCCGCCGGCAAGGGCCGCCACGGCGATTTTGCCAAGATCTGAATTCCTTTATCCAGGGAGGCTCTCATGGCCAAAGTCATCTACGAGCGCGACGGTCGCATCGCCCGCATCACGCTGAACCGGCCGGAGGTCATGAATGCGATCGACGACGAGTTGCCGGGCGCGCTCGCCGATGCAGTGGCGCGTGCCGACAGTGATCCGGGGGCGCATGTCATCGTGCTGGCGGGCGCCGGCCGCGCCTTCTGCGCCGGATACGACCTGACGGCTTACGCCTCCGGCGACAAGGCCAATCGCTATACCCAGGAGATGCCGTGGGATCCGATGAAAGATTACGCGGCCATGTCCGACAACACCAACAAGTTCATGAGCCTGTTCCGTTCGAAGCGGCCGGTGATCTGCAAGGTGCAGGGCTTTGCGGTCGCCGGCGGCTCCGACATCGCGTTGTGCTCTGACATGATCGTCATGGCGGAAGATGCGCGCATCGGCTATCCGCCGGTTCGGGTCTGGGGCTGTCCGACAACGGCGATGTGGGTCTACCGGCTCGGCGCCGAAAAAGCCAAGCGCATGCTGTTCACCGGCGACAAGATCACCGGCGTTGAAGCAGCAGCGCTCGGCCTCGTGCTGAAAGCCGTTCCGGCCGACAGGCTGGATGAGGAGGTCGACGCGCTTGCACACCGCATCGCCACCGTGCCGCAGAACCAGCTCATGATGCAGAAACTGATGGTCAACCAGGCACTCTACAATATGGGCCTGATGGGCACGCAGATGATCGCCACCGTGTTCGACGGTATCACCCGGCATTCTCCCGAGGGGCTGAACTTCAAGCGACGGTCGGAGGAGATGGGGTGGAAACACGCCGTCGACGAACGCGACCAGGGTACCTTCGACTGGACGACCAACCAGCCGATCACGCAAAACAGGTAATTCGAAGCGCAAGATTTCGAGTCGGAGAGCATTCCGCTCTATCTGACCGTAATGGTAATTTTCTGCGAGACCACCGGAGGAACGTGTGGGTAGTGTTCGGCATCGCCGAGCACGAGCTGAAGCGTGTGCTTGCCGGGTGGAAGTTCGATCCGGGCTTCGGTCTGACCCGCCCCAAAATGAAGATGTGACTTGTCTTGCGGGATCGGTTCGTTCGGATTGAGCGGCTCGTTCACATTGATCAGAAGATGATGATGGCCGCTGTTTGGATAATTGTCGCCGGCGTGCGTTACGCCCATGTTGCGCAGACCAAAGCGGCACCAGAATGCACCTTTGATGGTGGCGCCGTTCTGCGGCCACACGAAATAAAGAAGCGCATCCTTCGCAGCGGGCTTTCCTTGGGCGCACGCGGCGAACGGCAGGCAAGTGAGCGCTGCTGACAGAGCGATCCACTGCATAAACTTCATGACTGTCTCTCAACGCTTCCTAGAGCATGATCCGGAAAAGTGGGTACCGGTTCTCCGAAAAGATCATGCTCGAATCAAAGAGATAGAGCGGGACGACTTTTCGAAGAAAAGTTATCCCGCTCTAGGGGGAAAGTGCGACGCGGAACCCGTGGGTGGGATACCGCACGTTGGTGTCATAGCTGCCGCGGTTTGACGTCCGGGCATATTGCGAGTCTTTCCTCCAGGAGCCGGAACGGATGACATGCGAGGGACATCCATTCTCGACCCACGCTGACCCGTCTGCCGGCGCGCCTTGATAATTTCTGTGCCAGCAGTCTTCCACCCATTGGTCAACGCCGCCGCCCATATCGAATAGCCCAAAAGGATTTGGCTTCAGGCTGCCGACCTTCACCGGCTGATCGATGGCCGGAATGTCACTGCAGTTCTTGCAATTGACCATGCCGGGCTGAAACTGATCGCCCCACCAGTATCGGGTCTGCGTGCCGCCGCGCGCTGCATATTCCCATTCGGCCTCGCTCGGCAGCCGATACGGCTTGCCGGTGGTTTCCGCGAGCCACGCGGCATATTGCTTGGCGTCGCTCCAGCTTACGTTTGTAACAGGCGCATCGTCCTTTCCGCTCGCTGTGAATCCGCATGCCTTTGCAGCAGCGCATGCATTCCATTCTCGCACGGAGACAGGAAATTTCCCCATCGCAAACGGCTTGATCGTTACCTGACGGACCGGCTTTTCCGAAACGTCTTCGTTGCTGCCCATTGCGAAGCTGCCACCCCGAAGCGAGACCATCTCGGGTTCTCGAACCGAGGCGGCCGCCTGCGTGGTTGGTTGACCAGCGGGTGGGGCGGGTAGGGCGGACGGCGGTAGCGGCGCGGCCTGTTTGGAAGCTGGAGACGGCTCTGGCTGAGGCGTCGCCTGCTGCTGCGTTGGCGCAGGCTGAGCAGGCGGCGCTGGTTGTTTTGTGGCGGGCGCCTTCTGCACTTCGGCCGGAGGTGAAACGGGAGCCGAAACCAGATTTTTCAGCTTGCCGGTTGGCAAGAGCGTCCAGATAGCGCCGCCCGCAATTAGCAGCAGCGCAAAGATCAGCAAGGAGACCAGAATGCCTTCGCGCCGCTTCCGGCTTTGCAGAAGCGCCGCAGGATCGGAAAGCACGCGATAGACCCGCACCGGGTCGGTGATGTTCTTGACATGGCGATCACCGAGCGATTCGTATCCGCAAACCAGCTTGTGCTTAATCTGTTCGTAGATGCCGCCGGAGATATAGACTTCGCCGGGCTGGGCTATGCCTTCAAGTCGCGTGGCAATATTGACGCCGTCGCCGTAAACGTCGTCCGTTTCGATGATGACATCGCCAAGATTGACGCCAATTCGATACTCGATCCAATGGTGCTTCGGCAGTGCCGCGTTGCGTCCCACCAGATTTTGCTGGATCACGATGCTGCAGCGGACGGCTTCGACGGGACTATCGAAAATCGCAATGAACCCGTCGCCGGTGGTTTTAACAAGCCTGCCGTGATGTTCTATGATGCTGGGTTCGATGAGATCGCGCTCGATGCGCTTGACACGGTTGTGCGTGCCCTCTTCGTCGATTTGCATCAGTCGGCTGTAACCGGAGATATCGCCTGCCACGATGGCTGCAAGGCGGCGCGGTGCCGGTTCGCGCGTTGGCGCGCCAACTCGGCCTGTCTTGATGTCACGAATCTGAGCCATGGTTCAGATTGTTCCAAGACTGCGAAAATGACAGTGTGGGGCAAACAATCTTTCCAGCGCCAATAACGTAGCATATTGCAGGCATGTAGCAAGCGAGCGGCCGCAATGCGTGGAACCGTCCACCGACTGGGGTTGGACTGATCCTCGGCCAACCACCGGTATGGATCTTCGTCGATCGGGTACTGTGGCACGCTTACCGCATCGAACGAGCGGGTTGGCCACATGGAACGAAGGCGATATTGCCGATGCGCAGTGCGGAACGCCAGTTCAGCGTCGCCCGCGATCACCGGCCTGTCGCCGTCGCTGCGGAACCGGCGACGCGGCTAGGTCCACCGCCATCAATGCCCGATGATGATCTCGGGCACCTTCCCGGCGGGCGGCGTGTTGCGGCTGCGCTGGGTGCGGACGATGCCGTCGATGATGGTCATGCCGATGCCGGGGAGGTCGCCGAGCTGCACGCTCTCGAGGATGTTCTTGCCGGGCGAGTGCTGCGCCTTGTCCATCAGCACGAAATCGGCAGAGCGGCCGACTTCAATTAGCCCGCAATCGAGCTCGCGCATGCGGGCGGTGTTGCCGGTGGCAAGGCAGAAGGCGAGTTCGGCGGGCAGATCGCCGAGCGAGGACAGCATCGACACCATCCGCAAAATGCCGAGCGGCTGCACGCCGGAGCCGGCCGGCGCATCGGTGCCGAGGATGACGCGGTGCAGGTCGCCCATTTCGCGCGCGGTGCGCAACGTGAACAGCGCTGAGCGCTCATTGCCGTTGTGAACCAGCTCCAGCCCGCGCTTGCAGCCCTCGCAGATGCAGCGGATCTGGTCGTCGGGCAGCGCAGTGTGGCCGCCATTGATATGACCGACCACGTCGGTGTCGGCTTCCAGCACCACGTCCTTGTCGATCAGGCCGGAGCCGGGAATCGAGGGACCGCCGGTGTGGATCGTGCTCTGGATGCCGTATTTACGTGCCCAGCCGACCATCTTGCGCGCAGTCGGGCCGTCCTTGACGCCGCCAAGGCCGACTTCGCCGAGCAGCTTGACGCCGGCCGCGGCCAATTCCTTGAAATCGTCCTCGACCATTTCGCATTCGATCACGGGCGCGCCGGCGTGCACCTTCACCCCGCCCGGACGCAGCGTCCAGAACGCGCGCTGCGCAAAGATCGCCATCGCCTTCAGGCCGACGACGTCGCGTGGACGACCGGGCATGTGGACTTCGCCGGCCGAGATCATGGTGGTGACGCCGCCATGGAGATAGCTGTCGATCCAGTTGGTCTGGTTCTGCCGCGGCGTCCAGTCGCCGGCGACGGGGTGGACATGGCTGTCGATCAGGCCGGGCGCGACGGTGGTGCCATTGGCGTCGACGACCGTGGTGGCGCCCTCGGTGTTGACGTCCTTGAAGCGGCCGATCGCTGAAATCTTGCCGTTTTCGGCCACGATCGTGTCGCCGTCCAGGATCGGCTTCTCCAATGCCCCCGACAGCAGCAACCCGATGTTGCGGATCACCAGCTTGCTGGGACCGGTCGCCTGGGGTGCATCGTGGGCCATGGTTTTTCCTTTTGGTTCAATGCCTTCGCTGCGCATTCTGCCCGGCTTGACGATCGGATCAAGCTGGATTATTCATTTGTATACGAACGATCGTATACGAATGATTTGATCGGTCAATCCGGCTTGCAGGTCAGGAACGGCAAGATGAGCAATTTCAACCAGGAAAGCGTCCTCAGCGTCCATCACTGGACCGACACGCTGTTCAGCTTCACCACCACGCGCGATCCCTCGTTCCGCTTCCGCAACGGTGAGTTCACCATGATCGGACTGAAGGTCGGCGAGAAGCAGCTGCTCCGGGCCTACTCAGTCGCCAGCGCCAATTACGAGGACCGGCTGGAATTCTTCTCGATCAAGGTGCCGGACGGGCCACTGACCTCGCGCCTCCAGCACTTGAAGCAGGGCGACGAGATCATCGTCAGCCGCAAGGCCACGGGCACGCTGGTCATCGACAACCTCGAGGACGGCCGCAATCTCTATCTGATCGGCACCGGCACGGGCTTGGCCCCGTTTCTTTCCGTGATCAAGGATCCCGAGACCTATGAGCGGTTCGAGAAGGTCGTGCTGCTGCACGGCTGCCGCCGCGTCGCCGAGCTCGCCTATGGCGAGATGATCACCGAAAAGCTGCCGAACGACGAACTGATCGGCGAATATGTCCGCAACCAGTTGATCTATTACCCGACGGTGACCCGCGACCCGTTCCGCAACCGCGGCCGCATCACCGACCTGATCAACTCAGGAAAACTGTTCGCTGATATCGGTTTGGCCTCGCTCGATCCCGCGCATGATCGCGTCATGATCTGCGGCAGCCCGGCGCTGGTGGCGGACACGCGCACGCTGCTCAACGGCAAGGGGCTTGTCGAGGGCAATCACGGCGAGCCGGCCCAGTTCGTCGTCGAGAAGGCGTTTGTGGAGCGGTGATCTCCTGCGGCGCCATAGGTTTATCTCCTCACCCTGAGGAGCTTGCGCAGCAAGCGTCTCGAAGGGCGAGGCCACAGCGGGGCCTCATGGTTCGAGACGCGCTGCGCGCTCCTCACCATGAGGGGTTAGAGCTAAGGCCTAACCCCCGGCGCTTCCATCGCCATCCCGCGCGCCCGTGACATCAGATACAATTCAAGTTCGACCAGTTCCGGCGCGCCGTAGTCATAGGCCTGCGCGCGGATGCCGGTGATGCAGGCGCGCAGGCGCCGCTGCAGCGATCCCAGCGACTGCCATTCCAGCCGGTAGAGCGGGTAGCCGGTCGGGTGTCCCTGCGTGATCGCGGAGCCGGCGAGCTTCTTGTCCCAATTGTCGTCATGGCAATTGGCGCAAGCGAGATTGAGCTGGCCCTGCCGCTGCATATAACGCTCGCCTCCCCTGGCGATAAACGGCGCGAGCTGTGGGTCGGCGCCGGTCTCGATCGGCATGCCCTGCGACTGCCGTGAGACAAAGGCCGTGAGCGCCAGCAGTTCGCGGCTCTCGAAGGGCATCGGCGTCGCCTGCTGGTGGTTGCTGCGGCACGAATTGATGCGCTGCTCCAGATCGACCGGACGGCCGGTTGCCTTGTCAAAGGCGGGGTAACGGGCGGCTATCCCTTTCATGCTGGTGCGCGCATCGCCGTGGCAATCGGCGCAGGCCTTGTTGGAGGCGCCTAGCTTGCGCCTCCATAGCGCTTCGCCGTCGAGCACCCAGAGCATGCCTGGATTGGCGGTATCCTCGTCCTGCATCGCCTTGGTGTCGGCCTTCATAAAACTGTAGCCGGAGCGGCGGTCGGCTTGGGGGATTTCGGCGGCGCACACCGCGCTTGCGGTCAACAGCGCGGCGGCTATGGCGCCAAAAGGTCTCATTCGACCGTGATCGAGGCGGACGCGGTTTCGGAAAAGCCCTTGTCGCCGATCCATTCGAACTCGAACTTGCCGCTTTCTGTGGCGGTCGTGAAAAAAGTGATGAAGGGGTTCGCGGCGATCGCCGGAAACAGATCGGCGCGGAAAATCTCGTTTCCATTGAAGCGGCACGTAAAGCTCGTGATGATGTTGCGCGGAACGGCTTCGCCTGTAGTCGTATGGCGATAGCCGGTTTCCATAATGTGCGACATCAGCGTCTTGATCTCGATAATGTCGCCGCGTTTGGCTTTCGCCGGAACGTTGATGAGCGCGGAAGCCATCAGATTACCTCCTCGGTGCAGGCTGCGAGCGTCACCACGACGTCGACGCTGGTTGACCAGAACGAGCCATCCGAGAGTTTTGCGATCGCGACGATCTTCTGGCTGTCGGCGAGACGGATGCGGGTCGAAACCTGCGCGCGACCGCTATGCGGGCCGAGATGGAAATTGGCGATGTTGGGCTGCGGATTCTTCTCATTGAAGACGTGAATGCTCCGGACGTGATCCTCCGGGGCCATCGGATGCGCGACGGTGACCGTCATCGGTACGGTGTTGCCGTTCTCCACCAGCGGCGGGATGTCGAGCTTGACCTTGCCGGTGTGCACCATCGCGCCGCCGGTGACATTCTGGATGGCGGAAGCAAGCATCGCGGGCGTCGCCTCCGCGGGCCGAACGGTAATGACGGGGATTGCGCCGAGCGCGGCTGCGCCACCGGCGAGGCCGAGGAACTGGCGGCGTGATGAATTTGGAGGTTGCTGCATCGTGCCTTCCTATTCTCGCAGCGTCATAAGATACGCTACGATATCCTCGATCTGCTCGGCCGACAGGATCGGCTTGCCGCGCCACAGCGTCCCGACGCGATTGAGGCCGTCCACGCGGTAATAGGACGGCATGATGGTCGCGGCGTTGAGGCGGGGCGCGTCCACTAGGCGGAGCCGAAGCTGGCCTTCGGACGCGCGGCTGCTGGAACCGGAAAGATCAGGCGCCAGATCGCCCTGGAATTTCTGCTCGGGAAATGGGCCGCTATGGCAGAGGATACAAGTGCTGGAACGCTCGACGACCAGGGCGCGCCCGCGCGCGGCATCACCCGCTGCGCCCGTAAGTGAAAACGGAATGGCATCGCCGACGACCGCATAGCTGCGAAGTTCCTGCGCAGCGGTACCGCCGGGCAGGGCAAGAAGCGCTCCGGCAAGGATTGGCGCCGATATGCGAAATCCGAATCTAGCCAAAGACTTCCGCCGTAATGGTCGCGAACCAGGTTTGCGCGTAGTCGGCTTCGCGCGCGCGGAAATCGCGCGGCGCCTCCAGCGGACTGACGCCGCCGGCGCCTTCGACGTCGGCCAGCAATCCGTTCTTCGGTTGGTAGACGCCGGCAATCGAGATGCCATAATCGGGCGCCGCCAGGCTGTAGCAGGTGTTGATCAGTTTCGGCGCGGCAGGCGTTCCGCCTGATATCAGCGTCGCAATCGCGGCCGCGCAAACCTTGGCCTGCGCATTCGCCGTGAATGCGGATTTGGGCATGGCGCCGGCAAGACAGGCATCGCCGATGACATGGATATTCGGCGCCGATTTGGACTCGAAGGTGACAGGATCGATCGCGCACCAGCCGGTGGTGTCAGTCGCGCCGGCGATCGCAGCGATGCGGCCAGCGCGCTGCGGCGGAATGACATTGGCCACCTGGGCGGTGTGGTTGCCGAAATCGGTGATCAGCGTGTTGGTCGCTGGATCCACGCCGTTCACCTTGCCGCCCTGCGACAGCGATACCCATTCGACCATTCCCGGATAGAGCTCCTTCCAGGCGTTCTGGAACAGACGCTGCTTGGAGAAAGCATCCTTGGCATCGAGGATGAGCAGCTTGGAGCGCGGCTTCTTGGTTTTCAAGTAGTGCGCAATCAGACAGGCCCGTTCGTAAGGTCCTGGCGGGCAGCGGAAGGGATTGGCCGGGGCTGCGATGACAACTAGACCGCCATCGTCCATGGCTTCGAGCTGCTTGCGCAGCAGCAGCGTCTGCTCGCCGGCTTTCCAGGCATGCGGCATCTTCGCAGCCGCAGCTTCGTCGTAGCCCTGTAGCGCGTCGAAACGCAAATCGATGCCGGGGGAGAGCACCAGCCGGTCGTAGCCGAGCGATGTGCCATCGGCGAGCCCGACGGTCCGCGCCGTAGCATCGATCTTCGTCGCTGCCTGCGGCACCACCGTCACGCCTCCGGAGGCGATCTTATCATAGCCGAATTGTTGCTGCTCGATCGAACGCAGTCCGGCAATGACGTTGTTGCTGAACGGGCAGGCAATGAAGGTCCGGTTCGGCTCGACCAGTGTGACCTGCAATTTCGGGTCGATCTGTTTCAGCGCCCGCGCGCAGCTAGCGCCGCCGAAGCCGCCGCCGATCACGACCACGCGTGCTGCCGCTTGCGCGAACGCGGGCAGCGGAAACGCCGCCGCCGCTGCGGCTGTAGCGGCGACGCGGCAGAAATCCCGGCGGCTGATGCGATGGCTGATACCCATCCCGGCGGCTCCTTATTTCTGCGCCGCGAGCCACGCCGCAATCGCGCGCGACTCCTCGTCGGTGAAACCTTTGGCAATGCGGTTCATGACCGTGGCGGGAAGCGAGCCGTCGCGGAATCCGGCCATCGCCTTGGCGATATCCCCGGCATCGCGGCCGTACAGCCGCGAAATGGACGAGGTGGTTGTTCCGGTGGAATGGCAGCCGGAGCAGGATGCCGCGCCGGGCGGGGGATCGGAAGCCGCAAGCAGCGGCTGATACCACGCTGCGACCGTGACAACTGCGATGGCGACACGCAACGCGTTCATCGGCAATCTCTCGGGTGGGAAAACGGCGGCCTCGGGGTGAGGCCGCCGTCCACTATTGTCAGGCAAAGGTGATGTTCTGATCCTTCAGCGGCACCGAACGGATGCGTTTGCCGGTGGCCGCGAAGTAGGCGTTGAGCACCGCGGGCGCGGCGACACCGATGGTCGGCTCGCCGACACCGCCCCAGAAGCCGCCGCTCGGCACCATCACGCATTCCACCTTCGGCATCTCGGCGATGCGCATGGAATTGTAGGTGTCGAAGTTGGTCTGCTCCATCTTGCCGTCTTTCACCGTGCAGCCGCCATAGAACAGGGCGGACAGGCCGTAGACAAAGGAGCCCGCGATCTGCCGCTCGACCTGCGCCGGGTTGACGACGTAGCCGGGATCGGTCGAGGCGACGATGCGGTGCACCTTGATCTTGCTGCCTTCGGAGACGGAGATTTCGGCGGCGCCTGCGACATAGCTGCCATAGCCCATCACTTGCGCAATCCCGCGATAGACGCCCTGCGGCGCAGGCTTGCCCCAGCCGATTTTCTCGGCCACGGCGTTGAGCACGGCGAGATGCTTCGGGTGCTTGCTCATCAGCTTGCGGCGGAACTCCACCGGATCTTGCCCTACCGAATGCGCCAGCTCATCCATGAAGCATTCCAGATAGATCGCGTTCTGGTTCACGTTCACGCCGCGCCAGAAGCCGGGCGGTACGTGCGGGTTGCGCATGGAATGCTCGACCAAAAGGTTCGGCACGGAGTAGCCGATCGCCGCATCGCCGGAAGGGCTCATGCCCTGGAACGCAACCGTGTCCATGCCGTTCACCAGCGCCGCCGGACGCACCGTGAACAGGATCGATTGGCCGGACAATCTGACGTGCAGCGCCGTCAGATTATTGTTGGCATCGAAGGCTCCGGTCAGCTTGCATTGCGTGACCGGATGAAATTTGCCTTGCGCCATGTCCTCTTCGCGCGACCACAACAGCTTGACCGGCGTACCCGGCATCTGCTTGGCGATCAGAACCGCCTGCCTGACGTAGTCGGTCATGCCGCGGCGGCCGAAGCCGCCACCGAGGATGAGCTTGTGCACCTCGCATTTTTCGGCCGGTAGGCCTGCGGCTTCCATGGTAGCGGCGAATGCTGCTTCGCCGTTCTGCGTACCGCACCAGACCTCGCATTTGTCCGGCGTATAGAGCGCCGTTGCGTTCATCGGCTCCATGGTCACGTGGTTCTGGTAGGGATAGTTGTAGACCGCCTCGACCTTCTTGACCGCGCTGGCAATCGCGGCTTTGGCGTCGCCGTTCTGGTTGCCGATATAGGCCGGCTGGGAATTGTCGAGGCCTTCGGCCAGCCATTTGGCGATCGACTCGCTGGAGACCTTGGCGTTCTCGCCTTCGTCCCAGACGATCGGTAGCGCATCGAGCGCGGTCTTGGCATGCCACCAGGTATCGGCGACGACGGCGACTGCGCTGTCGCCGACCTGCACTACCTTCTTGACGCCCTTCATGCCGGTGATCTTGGATTCATCAAAGCTCTTCAGCTTGCCGCCGAAGACGGGACAATCCTTGATCGCCGCATTGAGCATGCCCGGCAGCTTGACGTCGGCGCCATAGATCATCGCGCCCGTCGTCTTGTCGACCGTATCGAGCCGCTTCAGGCCCTTGCCGGCGATCTTCCAGTCCTTGGGGTCCTTCAGCTTCACGTCTGCCGGCGGCTCGAGTTTCGCGGCGGCTTCAACCACCTTGCCGTAGGTCGTGGTCTTGCCCGACGGCGTATGGGTGATGACGCTGTTGGTCGCGGTGCATTCCGAGGCCGGCACCTTCCACTCGTTGGCGGCCGCCTGGATCAGCATCACCCGCGCGGTGGCGCCGCCCTTGCGGACATATTCCTGGCTAGAGCGGATGCCGCGGCTGCCGCCGGTCGAGAAATCGCCCCAGGCGCGCTTGCGTGCGACACTTTGACCGGGTGTCGGATATTCGGTGACGACCTTCGACCAGTCGCATTCGAGTTCTTCGGCGACGAGTTGGGCGAGGCCGGTGAGGGTACCCTGACCCATCTCCGAGCGGGCAATACGAATCACAGTTGTGTTATCGGGGCGGATCACCACCCAGACATTGACCTCGGGCGAGCCGTCGGCGGCGCGAACGACTGTGGGTCCGCCGAAGGGAATGTCGAGGCCGATTGCGAGGCCCGCGCCGGCGGCAGCGGTGCCAATGACGAAAGCGCGGCGATTGAGCTTGGGCATGACGTGCTGATTCATGGCATCCCCCTCAAGCGCTCGCGGCGGCGTGGATCGCCTCGCGGACCTGCTGGAAGGTCCCGCATCGGCAGATATTGGTGATGGCCTCGTTGATGTCCTCGTCGGTCGGCTTCGGCTTCTCCTTGAGAAGGGCCGCAACCGCCATGATCATGCCGCTCTGGCAATAGCCGCATTGTGGGACGTCGTTGGCTACCCAGGCCTGCTGCACCTTGTGCAGGGCGCCGTTGCTGGCAAGCCCTTCGATCGTGGTGATCTGCTTTCCGGCAGCCTCGCTGACCGTCATGCCGCAGGAGCGCATCGCGACCCCGTCGACATGAACGGTACAGGCCCCGCATAGCGCGATGCCGCATCCGTACTTGGTGCCGGTTAGGCCAACGTTCTCCCTGATCGCCCAAAGTAGTGGCGTGTCGTCTTCGACGTCCACGTTGATTGTTTTGCCGTTAATTGTGAGGTTTGCCATCGCGTATCCCCTGTTCGTCTGACCCATCGGTCGAGACCCGGCGCAATCTGGCCTGCAACCTGGAATCGTTCAAATCACGAAAATGCGTGGTTACGGTGGGGAAGAAGACCGATCCGCTGGTGTTGCGTGGGCACGCGCCCGTCGCATGGCTGTCATATCCGTTCTGCATCCACGGCCAGACGCAGGAAACTCATTACGCTCCCAAGCGCGGCAAATCCGGCCCGAGCGCCAGTGCTACCGTGGCCCCGTTGTGGCCGGCGAGGGCAAAACACGGGGTTGCAAGCGCGGCGCCGCAATCTCGAAATCGCTGGCGCCGTCGTCCAGCCGCTATGGTTTGCTGGCCTTGAAGGCGTCGAGAATCTCGGCGCAGACGGGCCCCGACCGGGTGCACCAGGCACGCTGCGCTGCCGCCGCTCCCGTTCGCAGCGCTTCAACGATCGACGGCTCGGGATTTGAATCGATCGTGACGCCGTTCTGGCGCATGCGTTGATAGTTCTCCTGCAACCGGGTCGACAGAGCGAGCCACAATTCGCTCTCGGTTTGACGGCTGGCGGCATCGACCGCGGCTCGCGTATCCGAGCTCAAACCGTCATAGGCCGCCTGATTGACGCTCGCGATCGAAAGCGGCAGCGAATAGGTGATTTCACTGAAACAGGGCAGATACTCCCAAAGCTTGCGGCCGGCGCCGCCGTCTCCCGACGACAACACCGCGTTGATGTTGCCGTCGACCAGTTTCGGCATCGTGTCCGCGAAACTGATCGATGCGGCCTTGGCGCCGACGCTTAGGAATACTTCGGTTGAGGTCCTGTCATAGGTGCGAATGGAAAGCCCGGCGAGGTCGGGCGGTGACGTCAGTGGCGTCTTGGACCAAATGCCTGAAGGCGGCCAAGGCGTCAGATAAAGCAGCCGCAGGCCTTTCTTCTGCAGCGCAGCCGCAAGATGCGGCCGCGCGATGTCGGCAAGGCGTTTGGCGTCGGCGGTCGACGTCACCAGAAATGGTAGCGAGGGTAGCGCAAAGATCGGGTCTTCGGCCTCAAGCGCGCCGGCGAAGGCATCGCCGGCCTGCACCCGGCCTTCCGCAATCGCGGCGAGCATGCCGGCCGATTTGATGCCGGCCTTGGCATCGAAGCTCGGCTTGATCTCGAGTTTGCCTCCGCTGGATTCGGCGACGTGTTTCGTGAAGGCCGTCAGGCCAACGCCCGGCATCGCGTTTTGCGGATATTCCGTTGGCATGTCCCAGACGGTCTGGGCCTGAAGGGCGGCCGGAAACAGCAAGAGACACACGCTGGCCAGCATACTGAGAAGTCGCAACTCGTCCTCCAAATCCATCGCGTCGGCCCGATCGCCGCCGGCGATGACAGTCATGTACTATGCGGAGCACCCACGGCCAGACGCAGAAAACTCATCACGCTGCCGAGCGCAGCAAACCCGGCGCCGAGTGCCAATGCAAGCGTCGCGCCATCATGGCTGGCAAGGGCAAAACACAGGGCAGCCAGCGCGGCGCCCAGGGTTTGCCCGGTCAGGCGGGAAGTGGCGACGATGCTGCTCGCGCTTCCACTGCGGTGCGGCGGCGCGCTCGACATCAGTGCCCGCAGATTGGGCGTTTGAAAGAACCCGAATCCGATCCCGCAAATCACGGTGCGCCAGACGATGTTGGCAATGCCGGGATCCGGTGGCAGCGTCGCCAGCAGCGCCATGCCGATGCCGAGCAGCACCAGCCCGAGACCACCGAGAATGCCGACCGGATAGCGGTCGGAGAGCCGGCCCCCGATCGGCGCCATGATCGCCACCACCAGCGGCCAGGGCGTCATGAAGAAGCCCGTCTCCACCTGCGACCGATGCAGCACATCCACGAAGTAGAAGGGCAGCGAGACGAAGGCCAGTCCCTGCACCGCGAATGAACAGACCGACGTAGCCGCCGACAGCGCGAACATCGGCCGCCGAAACAAGTCGATCGGCAACATCGGTGCGGGATGGTCCGCATCTCTGCGCATCATGATCCAGCCGAGCAGCAATGCAGCGCCAAGCGCCAGGCCGACCAGGACGGGCGGGGTCTGATGCGCCGCGCTGCCTATTCCGACAATGAAGAGCCCGAGGCAGCTTACGGTCAGCGCCGCGCTCGCAAAATCGAACGCGAGCTTCGCGCGCGGCGTTTTTGGCAAGGTCTTCAGGCCGATCCAGATCGCGATCACGCCGAAGGGGATGTTGATCGCGAACAGCCATGGCCATGTTCCAATCGCAAGGATCGCTGAAGCGATCGTCGGACCGAACGTGAATGCCGTTCCGACCACAAGCGCGTTGTGGCCGAAGCCACGGCCCAGCATGTGGGTCGGATAGACGAAGCGGACCAGCGCCGCGTTCACGCTCATAATGCCGCTGGCGCCTAGTCCCTGCAGCGCCCGGGCAGCCGTCAGGCTGGGCAGCGACCATGCCAAGGCGCAGCCGAGCGAGGCCAGCGTGAACAGCACGAGGCCGCCGATATAGATACGTTGGTGACCGACGATTTCGCCGAGGGCGCCGAGCGGCAGCAGCGTCGCAACCAGCGCGATCTGATAGATGTTGACCACCCAGACCACGTCGGCCGGGCTGACGCGGAGATCGGCCGCGATGGCCGGAAGCGCAACGTTGGCGATCGCTGTGTCCAGCGAAGCCATCGCCAGCGCCGTAAAGATCGCCGCGACCGCCCAGCGCCGGAGTTCCGGGGGCAGGCCGTCGATTGGCGCGGCTGATGGTTTTGACGCTAACTCTGCGGACATTCTGTCGGGCTCTCCACGCCGGCCGCGGACGCGCCCGTCTGCGGCGTGTACTACGGACGCGACATGCGCCACAGGCGATTCCTTGCATGATGCGTATGCGAAGCGGGGCGGCGAAATCCTGTGGCTTGCAGGCTATGCGTCTGGGCTCAATCCCAGGCTCGCATAAATTCGCCGCGCATAGGCGCCGAATTCGTCCGTGGTCTTGATCGGCAACGCGCGCGGGAATGGCAGATCGATCGGGAAGTACTCCGCCATCCGCGCCGGACCGGCAGTGAGCACGGCGCAATGCGAGGCAAGAAATACCGCTTCCTGGATGCTGTGCGTCACGAACAGGATGGTCTTGCCGCTCTCGCGCCAGATCCGCAGCATTTCGAGGTTCATCTGCTCGCGAGTGAGCGCATCGAGCGCACCGAACGGCTCGTCCATCAGGATCAGCTTGGGATCATGGATGAAGGCGCGCGCAATCGCGGTACGCTGCTGCATGCCGCCGGACAATTGCTGCGGATATTTGTCCTCGTAACCCGCGAGGCCGACCAGGTTTAGCAGGTCACGGGCGCGCGCCCGCGCGGCCTTCATCGGCAGGCCGACGATCTCGGCCGGCAGCAGCACGTTGTCCAAAATGGTTCGCCATTTCAGCAGCAAGGCCTGCTGGAACACCATGCCGATGTCGCGCGCGGGGTCGAACGGTGTTGTCGAACTGCCGATTTTGATGGTGCCGCCGTCGGCCTCATGCAGCCCGGCCAGGATCTTCAGCACGGTGGTCTTGCCGCAGCCGGACGGGCCGACCAGCGAAACCAGCTCGCCTTCCTTCACGTCCATGGTGACGTCGGAGACGGCGAGGAATTCCGCGCCCTTGGACCGATAGATCTTGCGGACGTTCTTCAGGCTGATGAAAGGCTCGTCTGCGCTCATGCCAGCCATTTCTGCAAGTTCGCCTTCACGAAGGCGTCGTCCGAGAGATCGGCATGTTCGCGGCAGACGCGGTCGATCTGTTGCATCTGGCCTGGGCTGAGCCCTTCAGCAGGATCGAGGCACCAGAGCCCCTGCATCAACCCTTGCCGCCGCAGGATCTCGTGACAGCCAGCGATGCAGCCGTGAAAATTGTTGGCGACATCGAAGAACGCGCTGTTGCAGTCGGTGACGCGGGCGTCGAGCGCCAGCAGGTCCGCCGGCACGGTCTCCTTGCCGCGGGCTGCCTTGCACATCTCGAACTGCTTGATGGCGCTCGCGGTCCACACCGACCAGTGCCCGAGTAGGCCGCCCTTGAAGTAGGCGCGGGTGGTGACGCCGTTGTCGCGCAGATCGAAGGGCAGCGTGAGATCGAGCAGGATGTGATCGTCATTGCCGGTATAGAGCGCGATGCGGTCGAGCGCGCCTGCGGCCGCCACCCCGCGCAGAACGTCAAGCGTCCGGTAGCGGTTAAACGGCGCGATCTTGATGGCGATGACATTGTCGATGGCGGCAAAGCGGCGCCAGAAATCGGCGCTGAGGATGACGCCGCCGACGGCGGGCTGCAGATAGAAGCCGACCAGCGGAATCTCGCGCGCCACCGCCTCGCAATGGGAGATGATCTCGTCCTCGGATGCCGATTTCATCGCCGCGAGGCTGAGAAGGCCAGCATGGTAGCCAATGCCAACAGCGGTTTGGGCTTCCGCAATGGCTTGCTGGGTCGGACCGGCGAGCCCCGCGACCATCGCGACCGGCCGCTTGGTCCATGAAGCGGCGGTCTCCGCCGCCAGTTCCAGCACCGGCCGGTACAAGCCGACGTCGCGGATCGCGAACTGCGTGGTGTGAACGCCGACGGCCAATCCGCCGGCACCGGCATCGAGATAATAGCGCGTTAGCGCC
Source organism: Bradyrhizobium valentinum (assembly GCF_001440405.1). GTDB lineage: Bacteria > Pseudomonadota > Alphaproteobacteria > Rhizobiales > Xanthobacteraceae > Bradyrhizobium > Bradyrhizobium valentinum. Next base: position 104,735 of record NZ_LLXX01000119.1, on the reverse strand, counting down.
CGCTGATGTCTGACATCGAGCTTGCGGTCGGCGTCGAGCGCGAGCGGATGCGCCGGGAGCACCGTGCCGTTGGCGATCAGCTTGCGAACCTCGGCCTTGATTTCGCTATGGTGCATAACGGATGTTCCTATCCAAATTCCGGGCCGGCGACGGCGAACGGAAATTGCGCGGGCGAAGCGGTTGCGGGGCCGAAGCGCATTCGCTGAAACGGTCGCTCGATGTTCCAGCCTGAACGGATGAGCCCGTCCAGAAATTCGTCCTGCGAATGGACGGCGTCGATCAGCCAAGGGCCGGCCTCGGTACGAACGATGGCGCCGACGAGCGCGAGCGCCTGATCGGCGCGATCGGCCAGTAGCGGACCGATATGCCGCGCGATGCGTCCGTTGCGGACGAGGGCTATTGCCTGGGCATCGGACACAATGCGAGAGCCCGCCCGCGCGGCGAACTCGGAGAGTAAGGAACTGCGGTCGAATCCCATGGCCCTGCCGTCGCAAACGGCCAATGCGTCGAGGTTGCCCGCCGATAGCGGCCGAGAAGCCCCGGCGCCTTGCGGTTTCGTTATCCGCAACCGTCTCAATTGCAGCGTCGGCGTGAAGCCGAGCGGCCCGTAGACGGCGGCGCCAGCGGGTGTAGCATCCAGCCAGGTCGTGAGACCACGGCTTGCCGCCACGTTGAGGCAGGCATCGACGAGCTTCGTCGCAATGCCGCGGCGGCGAAAGTCCGCGGTCACCAATACCATGCTGATCCAGGCATTGCCGGCCGAGTAGGGCAGCAGCGCGGCAGTAGCTACCAATCGCGCGCCGTCGCGCACACCGAATACAACACCTTGGCTCAGGAAAAACCGCCAGTCGGCCTCGTTCTGGTTCCAGCCCGCTTCGGTCGACAAGGTAAGTCCGCCCTCAGCATCGCCAGCGTCGAGTTCGACAATGTCGATAGGTTCAGTAGCGGCCATCGCGCACCTCGTATTTGGTGGGCTTGCCGAGGCTCGGCATCGATCGCGACACCCAGTCGGCGGTCCAACTGATGAGCTGCTCGGTATCGACGATCGGCAGGCCGAACAACTTTACCGCCTGTGAGGTGTCGGTGAGCCATGCCGTCGGTTCTTCTGTGCCGACGATCACGGGTGCGCGACCAAAACGCTGGCCGAATTTTGCGGCGAGATCGCGCACCGACAGGATTTCATGGCCGCTGACATTGATCGGCGAGGTCGGTGTCTCGCAATGCGCGAGACAACGTAGCGCCTGCGCGGAAGCGTCGCCCTGCCAGATGAAATTGACATGGCCGAGGCTGACGTCGATCGGCTTGCCCTGCAGAACCTTGCTGGCGATGTCGTGCAGCACGCCGTAGCGCATGTCGATCGCATAGTTGAGCCGGAACAACCGCCCGGGCGTCGAATATTTCCGCGAGAAATACTCGAACATGCGCTCCCGCCCGACGCAGGATTGCGCGTATTCGCCGGGCGGATTGGGTGCCATGTCCTCGCTCGAGCCTTTGCTATCCACGGGCACGAACGGATAGACGCAGCCGGTCGAGAACGCGACGATGCGCGAAGTGGAAAAGGCCTGCGCGACCAGGGCAGGGACGTGCGAATTCATCGCCCAGGTCAGTGACAGATCACCCTCCGCGCCGAATTTGCGCCCTGCCATGAAAATGATGTTCGGAATCTTCGGCATCGCCTTGATGGCGGCCTCATTGAGCAGGTCGCAATTGATGGTCTCGACGCCGCGCTCCTGCAGCCAGTCCTTGACGGCGGGATCACTGAAGCGGGCGACGCCGATCACGCGGCGATTCGGCGCGGCGGCCTTGGCAAGTCCCGCCAGCGTCGGCCCCATCTTGCCGGCGACGCCCAAAATCATGATGTCGCCGTCGACCTTGCCGAGATCGTCGATCAGCGCCTGGCTCGGGCGGCACAGCAGATCGTCCAGATCAGCGATATCGGCAATTGTCTGCGGCAGGTTTTCGCGCGTCAGCAGCATGTTCATTCCCTGTCTCATTGCAGCCGGATGTCCCGGACGACGAACATCCGCTCGAGGCCGAGCACGAGCCCATACAGCGCCACGCCCAGCAACGTCAGGAGCACGACCGCCATCACCATCGCCGGCGTATCGAGCGATGATTGCACCTGGATCATGAGGTAGCCGAGCCCTCGCTCGGAGGCGATGAACTCGCCGACGATGGCGCCGGCCACCGCCAGAATCGCGCCGACCTTCATCCCGGAAAACACGTAAGGCAGCGCGCCCGGCAACTGGATTTTTCGGAACAGCGTCCAGCGCGAGCCGCGCAGCGATTTTACCAGATCGAGCAAATCCGGCTCGACTTCGCTTAAGCCCCGTGCGGTGGTGAGCAGGATCGGAAAAAAGCAGATCGAAAACGCGATCAGGATGTTCGGAAAGATGCCGTAGGAGAACCAGACGATGAACAGCGGGCCGAGCGCCACTTTCGGAATCATGTTCAGCGTCACGAACAGCGGCAGCAGCAACAGGCTGATCAACGGCGACCAGGTGAACATCACCGCCAGCATGATGCCGACCAGCGCGCCGAGGCAGAACCCGCCGAGAATTTCGACGGCCGTCACCGCGAGATTGGAGAGCCACGCATAGCTCGGCGAACCCAGCGTCGCGACGGTCGCAAGCGGCGAGGGCAGGATGAATTTCGGCACCTGGAAGGCGTCTACCAATACCTGCCACAGCACGATCACGGCCAGGTGCACGATCAGGATGATCGCGAAAGACCGTATCGATCGTCCGTCATCGCTGAACACTGCGCACTCCCTGGGTCCCGCGTCCGGTTCCCGGGCGCATGGCGGCAATCCTATCGCGGCCTCCTCCGGTAATCAACCATCTGGTTGATTAGGGTCGCAGCGAATGCATCACCAAATCGACGACGTGCTTGCGGCGGGCCTGCCGCGCGGCCCGGCTCGACAGATCCTTGCCGAAGATGGCCGACAGGGTCGGCGTATTCGAGAAGTAGAAATAACTGAGCCCGGCGATCGAGATATAGAGGTGCACCGGGTTGATACCTTTGCGGAATATGCCGGCCTTTACGCCCTCGCCGAGAATGGTCGAGACCAGGCTGACCAGCGGCGAATGCATCGCCTCCAGTTTGCGGGAGCCGCGCACATGGCGGGCGCCGCCGCGGTTTTCGTCGTTCAGCAGCACGATGAAGTCGGGGTGCGCGGCGAGGTGGTCGAAGGAACTTTCGATCAGCTTCTTGATGGCCAGTTCGGGCGGCAATCCTTCGAGATTGAGCTTGCGCTCCTGGGCGCGGATCTCCTCATAGACCCATTCGAGCACCGCCAAATACAGCGCGTCCTTGTCGCCGAAATAGTGGTAGACGAGCTGCTTGTTGACGCCCGCCCGCGCGGCGATCTCGTCGACCCGGGCGCCCGCAAGGCCGCTGCTGGCGAACTCGCGCCGCGCCGCCGTCAGCAGTTTCTTGCGGGTGGCGGCCGGATCGCGCCGCTGCGGCCTGGTGACGTCAGAACGTTTTTTGGGCATTTCCAACCAAATAGTTGACAACTCGTCTCGTCCCTAGTTGCATTCGTAGCGTCACCGGCGTGCGGCGACAAGATCGGTTGCAAACGAGGAGGGTTGTCATGAAGGGGTTGCGAATTGCGGGACTGGCGCTTGCGCTTGCCGTACCGGCTGTGCCCTGTGTGGCCGCCGAGTCCGTCAACCTGATCCTGAACTGGACACCGACGGCGGATCACTCGCCGTTCTATTACGCCAAGTCGCAAGGCTGGTACGAAAAGGCAGGCATCGACCTGACGATCGAGGTCGGCAAGGGGTCGGGCGTCTCCTCGCTGAAGGTCGGCTCCGGCGGCTCGCCGTTCGGCATCGCCGATCTCGCGACCATGCTGGTGGCGAAGAGCAAGGGCGCCGACGTGGTGGCGCTGATGAGCATCTACGCCAATACCGGGCAGACCTTCTACTGGTTGAAGAGCTACGGCGTGAACGGGCCGAAGGACTTTCCGAACCACAAGATCGGCAATCCGCCGGGCGACGCCTCGCGGGTGATGTGGCCGGCCTTTGCCAAGGCGGCCGGCATCGCGCCTGACTCCGTGAATTTCGTCAATGTCGGCCCGACCGCCAAGATCGCGGCGCTGAAGAGCCACACCGTCGATATCATCAGCGATTTCTACAATGAGCACGATCTCAAGGTGATCGAGTTCGGCGCCGATCTCGGCTACGTCAACTGGAAGGATATCGGACTCAATCCTTACGGCAACTCGCTGATCGTCAACGGCGCTTACCTCGCGAAGAATCCGAAACTGGTAGAAGAGTTCGTCAAAATCAGCCAGAAGGCCTACGCCGCCTGCGTCGCCGACGTCGCGCCCTGCCTCAAGGCGCTGCTCGACCAAGCCTCCGGTCTCGATAAGGAAAACCAGCAGCGTCAGTGGGAGCGCATCAAGTTCCTGATGACAGACGAGTTTACGACGACCAAGGCATTGGGTTGGATCGACGCCGAGCGCATGAAAAAGGACTACGAGCTGGTGCAGACCTATCTCGGCATGGAAAAGCCGTTTGACGTGAACTCCGCGTTCTCGGTCAAAATGCTTGATACGTCGATCAAGATGGACGCCAGCAAGGTGAAGAAGTAGGGGCGATAGCTTCTCCGCCGTCATTGCGAGCGAAGCGAAGCAATCCATCGCACGACACCGCGGATGGATGGATTGCTCCCGCCTTCGCTCGCGGAGCTTCGGCGGACAAGTCGTCGCTACGCTCCTCGCAATGACGTTGAGGTGCGACGGTCATTGACGGATCAATCGTCGTCGTCGCGGCTCTTGCCCAATTCCTGATCCAGCCGTTCGCACAATGTTGCGAGGAGGCGGCGGGTCTTCGCGAACTCCTCCGCGCTGATCCCCTTGGCCAGGGCGTTCGCCCACGGCGCCTGCACTCGGCTGGCGGAAGCAAAGGCGTCTTCGCCCCGTTTCGTCAGCGCGACGAGATGCGCGCGCCGATGGTGCGGATTGGGGCGCAACTCGACAAGGCCATCTTCCCGCATCTCGTTGACGATACGCTGAACACCCTGGCGATTAAGTCCCATGCTGCGCGCCACCCAGGCTACCGGCTGCGGGCTTGGCGAAAGGGCAATCGCGCCCAGCAACTGCCAGCGCGCGCTGGTGAGGCCGAGATCGGCGACAAGGCGATCGCCAGCCGTGAGCAGGCGCCCATTGAGCCGGAACACCGCAAGAACCAGATCGGTCAGGGCCTCGCCGCCGGGCGTGTGTCGTTTGGCTTTCATTTGACTATTAGTACCCAAGATGACAATATATTGTCAATATGGAACAGGTGAAGTGGAGTGAGTCATGCTTGCAGGACAGCTTGCGACGATTGTCGCCGCCGCGTTCGCCGGGGCCGCGTTCTACATCAATCTCGCCGAGCAGCCGGCGCGTCTCGGTCTCGATGACCGAGCCCTCTTGAAGCAGTGGAAGCCAAGCTACGACCGCGGCCTGGCGATGCAGGCGAGTGGCGCGGTCATTTCGGGCGTGCTTGGCCTGATCGCCGCCTGGGCGACTGGGGATTGGCGCTGGATTGTCGGCGCGGTGCTTATTCTCGCCAACTGGCCGTATACGCTGCTTGGCATCATGCCGACCAACCGCGCGTTGAAAGCGATTGCCGAGAACGACGCCGGGGCGCAATCACGCGCGCTGATCGTGAAGTGGGGAGGCCTGCACGCGGTCAGAACGGGCCTCGGAATCGCGGCGACGCTGGCCTATCTCTGGGCGCTCAATTAGCGTACGAGAGGCGGTGCTCGCGGGCGAACGGTTTCAAGGAGATCGAAGTCACCAGGGAGGCTGAGGATCGCTGGGTCGAGCTGCTGTTGACGGGCGCTGGCCGCATGATCGGCTCACCTGACTGCACGCCCGGCTACTACAACAACGAAGGACGCGAGCCGGGGCCGGCGGCCAAGCTCAACGTCGGGCATCCGGCCGAGCCTATGGCCTACTTCAAATATATCGAAGGCTGGCGCAACAACGGCCAGTTCGAGGGGCCGCAGTTCCGCTGACGCCGTTCGATTACTCGATCTCGGTTTTTTTACTGCGCAAGGGAGTGCACAACAATGAGCCAACCAGCCACGATCGAGACACCAAGGGAATCTCCGCAGGATGCTTCCGCGCCGGTCGTCGCGCAGCATGCGGCGACGCTGAAGGCGCTGCCATTCTCCGACACGCGCGATTTCGACGATGCGGCGCGCGGCTTCCTCGGCACGGTGGAGAACGCAAAGATCGTTTCGCCGCAGGGTAGGGTGGTCTGGAGCCTCGAGCCTTATGGCTTCCTGTCGGCGGAAGAGGCACCGCCAACCGTCGACCCCAGCCTGTGGCGGCAGTCGCGGCTCAACATGCATCACGGCCTGTTCGAGGTGCTGCCCGGCGTCTACCAGGTGCGCGGGCTCGACATCGCCAACATGACCCTGATCGAGGGCGACAGCGGCGTCATCGTGGTGGATACGCTGACCTCGATCGAGGCCGCGCGAGCCGCCATGGAGCTCTATTTCCAGCACCGTGGCAAACGGCCCGTCGCCGCCGTCATCTTCACCCATACCCACACCGACCATTGGGGCGGCGCGCGCGGCGTGCTCGACGACGAAACGCTCGCAAGCGGCCGCGTGCCGATCATCGCGCCGAATCTATTCATGGAGCATGCGGTTTCGGAGAACATCATCGCCGGCCCCGCGATGCTGCGGCGCGCGCAATATCAGTTCGGGCCATTTCTCGCCAAGGGCGTGCGCGGGCAGGTCGATTGCGGGCTTGGCAAGACCATGTCGGCGGGGGCGGTGGCGCTCGTGCGCCCGACCGATCTCATCATCGCGACCGGCGACAAGCTGACCATCGACGGGGTCGAATTTGAATTCCAGATGGCGCCGAACAGCGAAGCGCCGGCGGAAATGCACTTCTACGTCGACCGCTACAAGCTTCTGAATCTGGCGGAGAACTGCACGCATAATTTCCACAACCTGCTGCCGTTCCGCGGCGCCGACGTGCGCGATGCGCTGGCGTGGTCAAAATATCTCGGCGAAGCCCTGCAGATGTGGGGCGGCAAGGCCGATGCAATGTGCGGCCAGCACCACTGGCCGGTCTGGGGGCAAGAGCGGATCGACACCATGATCCGCCAGCAGCGCGATCTCTACAAATTCGCGCATGACCAGACCATCCGGTTGATGAACCACGGGCTCACCGCGACCGAAATCGCGGAAACCATCCGCTTGCCGGCGAGCCTCGATGGCGCCTGGCATGGCCGCGGGTATTATGGCCACATCAGGCACAATGTGAAGGCGATCTACCAAAAGTACCTCGGCTGGTACGACGCCAACCCCGTCAATCTCGATCCGCTGCCGCCGGTCGAGCCGGGCAAAAAATATGTCGAGTACATGGGCGGTGCGGACGCGATCCTCGCGCGTGCGCAGAAGGACTTTGCCAAGGGCGAATTCCGCTTTGTCGCGCAGGCGGTGAGCCACCTGGTGTTCGCCGATCCCGATAACCAGGCGGCGCGCGCGATGCTGGCGGACACCTTCGAACAGCTCGGCTATGCCTCGGAGAGTTCGACGTGGCGTAACGCCTATCTGTTTGGCGCACAGGAATTGCGGCAGGGCATGCCCAAGGTGCCGCCGCGCTGGGCGATGCCGCGGGAAACGCTGGCTGCGCTACGCACCGAGCAGCTATGGGACGTGCTCGGCGTTCGCCTCAACGGTCCCAAGGCCGAAGGCAAGCGCATCGTGCTGAACTGGGATTTCACCGACACTGGTGAGACGTTCATTCTCAACCTGGAGAACTCCGCTCTGACCTATACGACCAATGCGCAGGCCGCCGATGCCGACGCCAGCTTCACGCTGCCGCGCGGCGTGCTCGACGAAGTGATCGCCAAGCTGACGTCATTCCAGGATGCGGTCGGCTCCGGCAGGATCAAGGTCAGCGGCAACCCGGTGCGGCTCGGCGAGTTGATGGCGCTGATGGACGAGTTTCCGCGGATGTTTGAGATCGTCGAGCCGAAACGGACGGCGGTGAGCTGACACTAGATCGTCATGCCCGGGCTTGTCCCGGGCA
>NZ_LLXX01000119.1:71409-96587 GCF_001440405.1 Bradyrhizobium valentinum | reverse complement strand
CCCGGCCATGACGGAGTGTATTGCGGCTGGCAGCTACTCCGCGCTGCTGACGAGTTTGATCCGCGGCTCGGCTTCCTCCATCAGGCCGCGATATGCGGCAAGATAATCGAGCGCCATGCGACGTGCGGTGAAGCGGGTTTCGAACCGCTTGCGGATCGCAGCCCGGTCCAGCGCGGCAAGGCGGTCGACCACGCCGACGGCACTGGTTTCGTCTTCGACGACGAAACCGGTCAAGCCGGCATCGATGATCTCCGGGACCGAACCGCGATTATAGGCGATCACGGGGGTCCCGCAGGCCATGGCCTCGATCATGACGAGCCCGAACGGCTCCGGCCAGTCGATCGGAACCAGCAGGCCGATCGCGCCACTGAGAAAGTCGGATTTCTCGCGGTCACTGATCTCGCCGATATATTCTACCAGCGGATTGGCCTTGATGAGCGGGGAGATCAACTCGTCGTAATATTCCTGGTCGGCGCGATCGACCTTGGCCGCGATCTTCAAGGGTATGCCGCATCGGGTGGCGATCCGGATAGCGCGATCCACGCCCTTTTCCGGCGCGATCCGCCCGAGCACGGCAAGATAAGACGGCCTCACCTGCTGCGGTGTCAGCAGGTTCTCCGGCAGTCCGTGGTGAATGGTGCGCACCCAATTGGCCTGCGGCACCGGCCGCCGCTGCGCATTGGAAATCGATATCACCGGAATCTTGGAGAAAGTGGTGAACACAGGCTGATGCTCCGGCAGGTCGAGCCTACCGTGCAGCGTCGTCAGGAACGGCGTCGGCTGCCGCTCGAACAGCGAGAATGGATAATAGTCGAGATGAAAGTGAAGAAAATCGAACTCTTCATCATCGCATTTCTGCCGTACGCGCTCCAGCATCACCATATGCAGTGCGTTGGGGTCGCGGACCGAGCCGTCGAGGCGCAACGCCTTCGGCCATGCCGCGTCAAGTCTCGCCGAGGTGCGGGAATCGCCGCTGGCGAATAATGTGACGTCGTGTCCTAACACCACCAGTTCTTCGGTCAGCCAGTGCACCACCCGCTCGGTGCCGCCGTAGAGTTTGGGGGGGACAGCCTCCGTCAGCGGGGCGACCTGCGCGATGCGCATCTTTGCGTCTCCTGTCTGGAATGGTGGTTGAGTAGTGAAGCCCTCTGCCCGCAATCGGCACTGTCGTGCCGAAAAGTGGAACGTTCTTGCATCTGTGAAGTTCCAATGTTCAGCACATCTTGCTTCTTCCACACGGCTGTCTTGCTGATGCCATCTGACACAAACAGAGTTAGGGCTGCCTCGATGCTGCAAAATTGTTGCGCGGTGATGGCCAAGCGCGCGGAAACCCGAAGCGGCATTCTTCACGTCCTCGTGTGCGATACGCATTAGGGATTCTCGTTCACTCTCAACAGGTTTGCGGAACTCATGGACAATCTTTCAGGGTATGTGCGACGGCCGTTTCCATTTGTCCTGCGCTATTTGCGCCGGCGTCGCGCGGCCCATGTGGTCATCGTGTCTGCCGTCATTGCAGCGGTTGCCTGCTCGGTGGGCACGCAATACGGCGTGAAGAATCTGGTCGACAGCCTGACGGCCGGTTCGTCGCACGCGAGTAGCGTATGGCTGGCATTCGCTTTTCTCATGTCGCTGATCGCCGCCGACAATCTCTTGTGGCGGGTGGCAAGCTGGACGGCGAGCTTTACCTTCGTGGGTGTCACCGGCGATCTCCGCCGTGATATGTTTCGCCATCTGACCGGTCACGCACCCAGCTATTTTTCCGACCGGCTGCCGGGCATGCTGACCAGCCGTATCACCGCGACTTCCAACGCGGTGTTCACCGTTGAAAACATGTTTGTCTGGAACGTCTTGCCGCCGTGCATCGCGACGGTTTCGGCAATACTCCTGATAGGAACGGTCAGCCTGGCGATGTCTGCGGGGCTGATCGTCATTGCAGGTATCATGCTGATGGCGATGTTCCACCTCGCCGCGGCCGGCAAGCCGCTGCACGATGATTTCGCCGACAAGGCGGCTGCGGTGGACGGCGAGATGGTCGACGTCATCAGCAATCTGCCGCTGGTCCGTGCGTTCTGCGGCCTCAGCTACGAACACGACCGCTTCGACGCCACCGTCGAGCGGGAACTCGACGCCCGCGGGCGTAGCCTCCGTTATCTCGAGAAGCTGCGGCTCCTTCACGCCGTCGTGACAATCGCACTGACGATCGCGTTGCTGGCGTGGGTCATCACGCTCTGGCAGAACGGCGCGGCGACCACCGGCGACGTCGTGTTGGTTTGTACGCTGGGGCTTTCGATCCTGAGCGCGACGCGCGATCTTGCGGTGGCGCTGGTCGACGTGACCCAGCACGTCGCCCGCCTGACCGAGGCGATTGCGACCCTGTTGCTGCCGCATGAGTTGAAGGATCATCCCGAGGCCGAGCCGCTGGTCCGCAGCGGCGCCGCCGTCGCCTTCAATAACGTCGCGTTCCACTATCCCGGCGGCGTTCAGGTGTTCGAGAAGTTCAACTTGCGCATTCAACCGGGACAGCGGCTCGGACTGGTCGGCCATTCCGGCGGTGGAAAATCCAGCCTGTTCGCGCTGCTGCAGCGGTTCTACGACATCCAGCGCGGCAGCATCACGATCGACGGCCAGGACATCGCGCGGGTGACGCAGCAAAGCCTGCGCGAGGCGATCTCGGTGGTGCCGCAGGACATCTCGCTGTTCCACCGCTCGATCATGGAAAACATCCGCTACGGACGGCCGAACGCGACCGACGACGAGGTGCTGCGCGCGGCGATTGCGGCGCGTTGCGATTTCATCGAAAATCTCCCCGAGGGCATGGCGACCATGGTCGGCGATCGCGGTATCAAGGTCTCCGGCGGACAGCGGCAGCGGATCGCTATCGCGCGCGCCTTCCTGAAGGACGCGCCGATCCTGTTGCTGGATGAAGCGACCGCCGCGCTCGACAGCGAGTCCGAAGAGGCGATCCGCGAGGCATTGTCGCGGCTGATGCGCGGGCGTACTGTGATTGCCATCGCCCATCGTCTCGCCACCTTGCGCAATTTCGACCGCGTGGTGGTGCTGCAGGGCGGGCGGATCATCGAAGATGGACCGCCGGATATTCTCGTGCAGGGAAGGGGCCCTTACCGCGAGTTGGTGGCGCGCGAACTCGGCCGTCTCGCCACCCATGCGGCCTGATCTGCGGCAGTAGCGTTTGCGTCCCGATGCGTCCATCACAACGCAAGGAAATCGCTTGAGGTCCAGATGACAGCCGAAGTCACCCAACTGATCGCCATCGAGCCTGCCGAACACGTCGCGGAATCGTCGTTCTACATCCCGATGACGGGCCCGGCGACGCGGCCGCGCTGCACACTCAAGCACGACGACACCTTCATCGTGCTGGACAGCCATGGCGATATCGGCGCCTCTGCCGGCGGACCCGACGGTCTGTTCAACGCCGATACGCGTTATCTCGCCCGGCTGGAGATGGTGCTCGACGAAGTCCAGCCGCTGCTGCTCGGCACCAATCTGCGCGACGACAATTCCGCCTTGACCGTCGACCTCACCAATTCCGACGTCTACCGCAACGGCAGACTGGCCTTGCAGAAGGACACGCTGCACATCGTGCGCTCGATTTTCCTGTGGCGCGGCACGGCCTACCAGCGCATTGCCTTGCAAAATCACGGCGACCGGCCGGCGAGCTTTGACCTGACGCTGCTGTTCGACAATGATTTCGCCGATTTGTTCGAGGTGCGCGGTGAGCGCCGGCCGCGCCGGGGAATAGGCTCCAGCCGGTTGCTCGGCCCCGCCGATGTCGTGCTGGAGTATAACGGGCTCGACGGCCAGACCCGCATTACCGCCTTGCATTTCGAACCGCGGCCGACACGGCTCGCCGTCAACTCGGCGACCTATCATTTCGAGCTGGCGCCCAAGGAAGTGATCGCATTGTTCGTCGCGGTATCCTGCAACAAGCCGATCATGCAGAAGCCGATACCATTCTACCGCGGTCTGTTGGCACACCGTCGCGAGATGCGGCGCTTGACGAGCGACGCGGCCAGCATCGAGACGTCGAACGATATCTTCAACGAGGTGCTGTGCCAGGCGATGGCCGACCTCAACATGCTGATGACCGAAACGCCGCAGGGGCGGTATCCCTATGCGGGCATTCCCTGGTATTCGACCACGTTCGGCCGCGACGGGTTGATCACCGCGCTGCAGATGCTGTGGGTCGATCCGCGCATTGCCCAGGGCGTGCTGCGGCGACTCGCTTTCTTCCAGGCCACGACCACCGATCCGCTGGCCGACGCCGAGCCCGGCAAGATCCTGCACGAGATGCGCGGCGGCGAGATGGCCGCGCTACGCGAGGTGCCGTTCGCGCAGTATTACGGCAGCGTCGATTCGACTTCGCTGTTCGTTCTGCTGGCTGGTCTTTATGTCGAACGCACCGGCGACGAGGCGACGCTGGCCGAGTTGTGGCCGGCGATCGAAGCGGCGTTGCAATGGATCGACGGCCCCGGCGATCCCGACAAGGACGGATTCGTCGAATACCAGCGCGCCACCGAGCAGGGACTTGCCAACCAGGGCTGGAAGGATTCCTTCGACGCGATCTTTCATGCCGATGGGCAACTCGCCGAAGGCTATATCGCGCTGGCGGAGGTTCAGGGATATGTCTTTGCCGGCAAGCGGCTGGCGGCGCGTTGCGCCCGGCGGCTGGGATTGATTGATCAGGCGGCGAAGCTCGAATCCGAAGCACTGCTCCTTGCCGAGCGCTTCGAAGAAGCGTTCTGGTGCGAGGAACTCGGCACCTATGCGGTGGCGCTCGACGGCGCCAAGCGGCCGTGCAGGGTGCGAACCTCGAATGCCGGCCAGCTTCTCTTCACCGGCATCGTTCGAACCGATCGTGCGCGGCGGGTTGCGGCCGATCTGATGAGCCACAAATTCTTTTCGGGATGGGGCATCCGCACCGTTGCGCGCGGCGAAGCCCGTTACAACCCGATGTCCTATCACGATGGATCGATCTGGCCGCACGACAATGCGCTGATCGCGCTCGGTTTCGCGCGCTATGGCCTGAAGCATTCGGTGGCGCATCTGTTCAAGGCCCTGTTCGACGCCGCGAGCTACATGGACCTGCGGCGGCTGCCGGAATTGTTCTGCGGATTCCGACGCGAGAGGCGGCGCGGACCGGTGCTCTATCCCGTTGCCTGCGCGCCGCAGGCCTGGGCCAGCGCGACGCCCTTTACCCTGCTGGAAGCGGCGCTCGGTCTGGAATTTGATGCCGCGCGCGGCGAGATCAGGCTTCGCGATCCGCGCCTGCCGGAATTCCTCAATGAGGTGCTGTTGCGCGATCTGCGGCTCGGGCCTTCCAGCGTCGACTTGAGGGTTCGCCGTCACGGCGATGAAGTATCGCTCGAGGTGGTGCGAACCCGCGGCCATATTCAGGTGTCGATCGTATTGACGCATTAGGAGCCATGCGCGGCTCATGCGACTGAAAGTCAGGAGGGCCATATGCGCATCGGTATTCTCATTCTGTTTCTGGTCGCCGGACTTGCCGGCGGCCCGGCGGCTTATTCGGCGGAGGACACCGGCACGACGCAGGGTAGCCCCGCCGCGCCGCCGGATGCCGCAAAAGAGCCCCCGCCGCCGCCCTCGGTGACCGTCATCGGCGCCAAGGATGCCCACGGCATCCTCGGCCGCGAGGTCCGCAGCGCGGCGAACGAAGGTATGGGGCGCATCGTCGATGCGATCGTGGATCGCGAGGGCACGGTCCGCGCTGCCGTGATCGATTTCGGCGGTTTTCTCGGCGTCGGCAGCCGGAAGATCGTCGTCGACTGGGGCGCGCTGCGTTTCGGCCGCGTCGCCAACAAGCGTGACAGTATCACGCTCGAACTGACCAAGGCGCAGGTGGCGGCGGCCCCCGAATACAAGGAGGACGCGCCGGTCATCGTTCTCGGTGCGGCCGGCCGTTTGCAGCCGTGGGATTTCGATCACTAGAGCATGATCCGGAAAGTGGGTACCGGTTTTCCCCGGGACAAACACGAAGCGTTTGCCCGGAGATCATGCTCAAATAAGGAGGATGAGCAGCCTGGTCGCGCGTCCATCCCAATCATTCGATCGAATCGACGGCGATCGCCACGGGCGATCCGCCGGTGAGGGCAATGTCGTGCCGCTTCCGCCACCCGGTACCAGGCCGAAGCCGTCGCGCGAAAGCCAACGCGGCCTCGACTGGTTTATCTTCTTTCTCGCCGACGTGCAGACCGGCTTCGGTCCGTTCGTGGCGGTCTATCTGACCACGCAGAAATGGACACAGGTCGAGATCGGCTTCGTGCTGTCGATCGGCGGCATCATCGGTCTGCTCGGGCAGATGCCGGGCGGCGCTATTGTCGATGCCGCGCGGTCCGAGCGGCTGGTAGCGGGTCTGGCGGTCGCCACTATCGGCTGCGCCGCGCTGGCCTATGCGCTATGGCCGATCTTTCCGGTGGTGACTGCAGCGGCGACGCTGCATGCGCTGGCGAGCTGCGTGCTGGGTCCGGCGATTGCGGCGATCAGTCTTGGCCTGGTCGGGCCGTTCGCGATCGGGGAGCGGCTCGGACGCAACGCCCGCTTCGCATCGCTCGGCAACGGCTCGGCGGCGGCGCTGATGGGCGCGGTCGGTTACCTGTTGTCGAGCCAGGCGGTGTTCCTCGTGACCTTCCTTCTGGCAATCCCCACATTGCTGGCGCTCTCGCGCATCCGCGGGCAGGAGATCGACGTCGCTCAAAGCCACGGCGCCGTCGTGCGCGAGGTTCCTGACAAGGAGGCCACCAGCGTTTTCCATCTGCTGCGGCAGAGGCCGCTGCTGATCTTCGCCGGCGGCGTGCTGCTGTTTCAGCTCGCCAATGCGGCGATGCTGCCGCTGATGGCCGGCGTCGTCACGACGCGGTCGAGCCAATGGGCGCCGGTGCTGATTGCGGCCTGCATCATCGTGCCGCAAGCCATCGTCGCGTTGACCTCGCCGTCGGTCGGCCGCAAGGCGCAGGCCTGGGGCAGGCGGCCGCTGCTGCTGCTGGCGTTCGGTGCATTGGCGGTCCGCGGCCTGCTGTTTGCGGTTGTCAGGGATCCCTATCTCTTGGTCGTCGTGCAGGTGTTCGACGGCATTACCGCGGCCGTGCTCAGCGTGATGGTGCCGCTGATCGTGGCCGATATCGCCTTCGGAAGCGGCCACTTCAATCTGGCACAAGGCGCCGTCGGGACCGCGACCGGCATCGGCGCGTCGCTCAGTACGGTGCTGGCGGGATATGTCAGCGATACTTTCGGCAGCAGCACAGCCTTCGTCGGGTTAGCTGCGATTGCAGCCCTTGGCCTGACGGTGATCTGGCTGTTCATGCCGGAGACACGGCGGACCGAGGATCAAGCGTGAGGCGCGCGGTCAATAGCGCGGCGATAGCGAGCGACGCGCCGATGCCGGCGACGCAGGCGGTCCATCCGAAGCGGTCGAACAACTGGCCCAGCACGGCGCTGCCGACGAGGCCGCCAAGGAAATAGCTGGCAAGGTAGGTTCCGCTGGCAATGCCGCGGTTGTCGCTGGCCGCCTGCCCAACGAAGCCGGTGGCGCAGGCCTGTGCGAAAAAGGTGCCGACGCCGACCAGCACCATTCCAGTCAACACCTCCAGGAGATGTGCAGACAGCATCAGCGGCAGGCCCAAAGCAGCAACCGCGAGCGCGCCCCAGATCGCCGGTCGCGTGCCAAAGCGCGCCACCGCCTTGCCGGCGAACAGCGTCGTGACCACGGAGGGCGCGAAGACGAAATAGACCAAGCCGAGATCCATCGGCCCGAGCGAGAGCGGCGCGCGCACCAGCACAAAATTGACGAAGGTGAAGGTGCCGATAAAGGCAAACAGGATGCAGAATCCTATGGCAAAAGCCGAGCGGAGCGCCGGGTTACGCCAATGCTCGACCGTCGCCGCGAACGGCGGCTTTACCGTCGACGTCGCGCGCATCGGCTTGACCCGATGGATGGTGAAGTACACCAGCACGGCGCCAGCGAGATTGAGCAGTGCAAAGAAATGGAAGTTCGATGCCAGCCCGAGCGTATCGACCACCGCGGCCGACACCAGCCGTCCGATTAGATTGCTCGCGACATTGCCGGTGATATAGGCCGCGAACGCGCCACCCGCATCCATCGAACTGCATTGCTCGCCGAGATAGGCTAGCGTCAATGCAAATGCCGAGGCCATGCAGAGGCCTTGGGCGATGCGAAGCACCGTGAACGCCGTGAGATCCGGCGCGATCGCCAGCAACGTGGTGGGAATGGCCAGCAGGATCAGGCTCACGAGAATGCCGAGCCGGCGATCGATATGCGGACTCAGGAAGCCGATAACGAGACCGGCGACGGCCATGCCGATGGTGCTGGCATTGACCGCGAATCCCATGGCGGCCGGGGTTACATTGTAGTGCCGGGTCAGCGAGGGAAGGATCGCCTGCGTTGCGAACAGATCGACCACCGTCAGGAACGCCGTGAGGCCGATGACGAGGGATCGCAGCACGACGCCGGGCGAGTGACCATGCATTTCCACCGCTTCGGCTTTCATCGGCGCGGAGATGTCGGTCATGGCGCTTCTCAATGCTCTTGAAAAAGAAGGATGTGACGCCTGGGCGTGTGGGACGACACGGGGGATCCCGGGCCGTCACATCCGGCAACGAGACGTCGGGCGGCGCTCGTTACAGCTCCTTACATGTTGTGGTCGTGCGGATCCTTGCGAACGTCGCCGACATAGAGAATGACCGTCTCCTTGCCGAGATTCTTCCACCAGTGCGAGGTGCCGGCGACTTCGGGCCTGATCTCGCCGGCCTTGTGCACGATCGGCTCTGCGCAGTTGCTGGCGTACTCGACGATCTCACCCTGCTGGACATAGATCAGCGCGGGACGGTCGTCATGGCTGTGCCAGGGCACGATGCCGCCGGGCTCGATCGTCAGCTTGCGGAAGCGCAGTTCGCGATCCCTGATGTTGGCCGGCTGTTTCTCGAGATTGATCGAGCCAAGGGTGATGTCGGTGACGCCGACCGCCTTGTAATCGACCATCGGGCGTACGTTGGGCTGCATCTTGCCGGTCGGGCATTCGCCGGCGGTGGCGCCGGAAGTCACCGCAAGCGAGCCCGCGATAATTGCGGCAAGCGCGAGGCTTTGCAGGATTGTACGTGACGTGACGTTGGATTTGGACATGTCGTGGTCTCCTCTTCAGGTTTTGCGGCCCGAATGATCCGGCCGGCTACGTCCACGACGATCATTGAATTTGCGTGCAGAAGGAAATGCCGGTTAGCTCTCAACTCCATAGCGTCGCGCTATATGCTCTGAAGTCGATAGCGGTGCGCTATTGGCAACATCTCAATACGTCGCGGCTATCGAACCGATTGTGCAACGGCATTTCAAATCCGGGACATGCCGCCCTCTGATGAGGCAGCGCCCGATCGGCGGGCGTCGCCTTCGATCGAGAGGAATCCCCATGAAAACCTTTTCCAAGACCCTGATTGCCGCCGCGGCGTTTGCCGCCGTCGCCACCACGGCCTTTTCGCAAGTTCCCTGGGAATTCAATCCGGGCATGGCCTACATGTATTCCGGCCCCGGGAAGATGTCGGCGATGGCCATGGCGGCGACACCAAGGAACCACGACGCGATGATGAAGAACGCCAAGAAGGTGCCTGCTAACACCGTGTTTTTCATGAACAAGGGCCAGCTCTACTCGACCTCGGGCATGCTCGACCCGACCGGCAACTTCTATCTGCCCTGAGTCCGGGTGCTGAAGCGTTTGGGCCGCCCTTGCGGGGCGGCCCGGGCCGGAAAATAATACGGATATGCCGGAGCAAGCCATGACGACAGCGCTATCGCCCGCCAACGCCGAACGCCTCAAGGAGGCGTTCCAGCGATGCCGCGACATGGAAGGTACGTTGCGCGAGCAACTCGAGGCCTACGCCGCGGCGGGGAGGGAACTCTTTCCGGCCTATGGCGAAGCGGTCGACCGGCTTGTGGCGCGGCTCAATGAGAACGGCGGCGGCGAAAATGCTCCGCGACCCGGCGAATTGATGCCGCCGTTCCTGCTGCCGGACGAGGCCGGCCGGCTGGTCAGCCTGAAATCGCTCCTCGAGCACGGCCCGGTCGCCGTGATGTTCTATCGCGGCCATTGGTGCCCTTATTGCCGGCTGAATGTGCGGGCGGTGATCCAGGCCCAGGACCGGATCAAGGCGTTGGGTGCCCAAACCGTTGCGATCATGCCGGAGACGCAGGCCTATGCCGAAAAATTCAAATCCGAGGCGAACGCGCCGTTCCCCGTTCTGACCGACCTCGACAACGGCTACGCGCTGTCGCTTAACCTAGCGATCTGGCTGGGCAGCGAAATCCAGCGGTTGCTGTCATACCAGGACATGGCGAGCTTCCAGGGCAATGACGGCTGGGTGCTGCCGATCCCGGCGACCTTCGTGGTCGGCCGCGACGGATTGGTGAAGGCACGGTTTGTCGATCCCGATTTCCGCAAGCGCATGGCGATCGACGACCTGATCGCCGCGCTGAAGAGCGCGAGCGAAGAGCGATAGCGCGGCGACGTGGCTCTGTGGTGTGCCCTCAAGGGTGGTTTAATCGTAGTTCACTTTTGGAAAGAAATCGCCGCGGCCTTCAGGTGTCATGTCGAGAAGACCCCAGAGCGGGTCGACAAGATCACCAGCGCGATGGTGCTGGTTGGGAGCAGGCGGGGCAAAGCTCATCTCTGAGCCCCAGAAGTGCCTGATCGCCCCATTCTTCTTTCTGAAGACGTTGAAGATTGTTTCGTCCCAGTTTTCGCCGTCCGGAACGCGATGTTGCGCGCGCATTCCCTTGGAAAATTTTGACGTGTCACCAAAGTAGTCCGCGTCGTAGCTGTTGCCCGCGGTTGAAAGTAGCGAGAGGTGTTCCCAGCCACGTTCGTGGGCCCAGGCCGCGAGACGCGCGATTGGTGATTTGGCGACGATGTGGAGCGCAGCGCGTTCGCCCATATGTCTCGCGGCGCCGTCTATCCCATCGAGCAAATGGGTGCAGCCTGGACACGGTAATTCGCGTTCCGGGCCGTACATGAAGCTGTACAGAATGAGCGTATCGTGTGGACCGAACAGCTCGGACATCTTCACTTTCTCCGGCATGCTGGTCTTGCCGATCCACTCGAAGACGTAATCCTCGGGCACCTCACCGCCGAGCGGCAGCGCGCGACGCTTCGCTGCAACGGCCTCGATCTGCGCCCGAAGCGCAATCTCGTCATCCAGAAGCGCGTTTCGAGCGGCCCGGTATTCGG
The DNA here is from genome assembly GCF_001440405.1 of Bradyrhizobium valentinum. Taxonomy (GTDB): domain Bacteria; phylum Pseudomonadota; class Alphaproteobacteria; order Rhizobiales; family Xanthobacteraceae; genus Bradyrhizobium; species Bradyrhizobium valentinum. The sequence continues at coordinate 85,320 of NZ_LLXX01000119.1, read as the reverse complement.
CGCTTTCATTGGGGTAGTGGATATGCTCCATGGCGGTCCTCTCAGACGCTGGGGAATCGGTTCGAGACTAAACTCGCCCCGGAAACTGGAGTTCCCTCCACGTCGAGCCGCCTGCGCGGGAGTGCTGTGGGCCGAGGTCAGCTTTTGGCCGCAGGGCGGACATTTCAGCCTATGACGCGGTCGGCTAGCGGATTAACAACCCTCAGGCGCTTGCGGTCTTGCTGATCAATTGCTGCCAGTCGGCGCCGCGCAGCATGCGCATCACGGCGGATGCTACCGCCGTCCGTTCGCGCCCGGCGACGCCATAGAGGTTCACGGTGCGCCGCGCGTCCAGCCCTTCGACATTGGCGCGCTTCAGCGTCGCCGGAATCGACGCGGTATCGGGCACCACGGCAACGCCGATATCGGCTTCCAGCAGTTCGATCAAATCGCGTTCGGAGGCGATCTCATGGCTGCGATCGACGTCGAGGCCGTGTTCGCGAAGCGAACTGTTCACCCGCGCCGCATGCTCACAGTAATTCCGCGACAGCAACTGCTCGGCGCGAAGATCGTTGAATTCGATTTTGTCGCGCGTTGCCAGCGGGTGGTTCCTGTTGACGACGAGTTGAAAGCTTTCGGTGAACAGCGGCCAGGTATCGAGCCGGTCCCACTCCTCGCTGATTTCAGCGGCAATGCCGAGTTCGGCTTCGCCTCTCTTGAGATATTCCGCGACCTCGCTGGCGTTGCCGCGCAGAAATCGGAACTCCAGCCGGTTGAACAGCCGCTTGATCTGGTCGAGATACGGAATCAACAGCGATAGGTCGACGGAATGGGTCAGCGCGATCCGGAGCGCGCCGACTTCGCCGCTCTTGAAGGATGAGGCAAGTTCGCGCGCGCCGGTCGCTGCCTCGTAGCATTGCTTGAGCAGCGGATGCATGCGCTGGCCGAGCTCGGTCAATTGCGCGGCGGGGCGCTCGCGGCGAAACAGATCGCCGTCGAGTTCGGCCTCCAGTTGCTTGATGGCCCGCGTCAGCGACGGCTGCGTGACGTTGCACTCGTCGGCGGCACGCGTGAAGTTGAGCACGCGCGCAACCGCGAGGAAGTAGCGAACCTGATGCATCTCCATGGCCGCGCCCCGGTCTATCGTGCAGCAAAGCTACCCGATTACGCCCCCGGATGACTACCCAAACCGCCATAGCGTCAGCGTATGGTTTTGGAAGCCAAACGGCATTTCATAGAAAGCTGCCCGCCGCGCAAATTGAAGCGGAAATGGTCTCGCTACGACGCGGACCAGCCACACGAAAGGGCAGCCATGAATATCCAGCTCAAAACCCGGGACGCTTCGGCCCTGCGGCCGCTGACAGGCAAGGTCTCGCTGGTCACCGGCTCGACCAGCGGCATCGGGCTCGGGATTGCCCGCGCGCTGGCTGCGGCCGGCTCAGCCGTGGTGCTGAACGGCTTCGGCGCAGCGGCCGAGATCGCCAGAACGCGGAATCAGATCGCCGCCGATTTCGCCGTCGAGGTCAGCTATTCCGCGGCCGACATGACGAGTCCGGAGGCGATCGCCGAGATGATCGCGGCCACGGTCGCCGGGCACGGCCGGCTAGACGTGCTCGTCAACAATGCCGGCATTCAACATGTCGCACCGCTCGACCAATTCCCGGTCGAGAAATGGAATGCGATCCTGTCGATCAATCTGTCGTCGGCGTTTCACACCACGCGGTTGGCGTTGCCGGCGATGCGCCAGAACAGGTTTGGGCGGATCATCAACATTGCTTCCGCGCACGGATTGGTCGGATCGCCCTTCAAGGCGGCCTATGTCGCGGCCAAGCATGGCATCGTCGGTCTTACCAAGGTTGCGGCGCTGGAGATGGCGGAAGACGGCATCACCTGCAACGCGATCTGTCCGGGCTACGTCTATACGCCGTTGGTCGAGGCGCAGATCGATGGCCAAGCCAAAGCCCACGGCATTTCGCGCGAGCAGGTCATTTACGACGTGCTGCTGGCGCAGCAACCGAGCAAGCGCTTCGCTACCGTCGAGGAATTGGGGGCGCTGACGGTGTTTCTCGCCAGCGATGCGGCGGCGTCGATCACCGGCATCGCGCTGCCGGTCGATGGCGGCTGGACCGCGCACTAATGCAACAAGAATCCAGGGAGCGTGACATGAACGGCATCCAGGGCATTCATTCCTCGACGAATGTGAAGTCGCCTGCCAAATCCGAGACCGGGCAGGTCGTGCTGGTGCTGCAGGGCGGCGGCGCGCTCGGCTCCTATCAAGCGGGCGTCTACCAGGCGCTCAACGAGGCCGGGATCGAGCCGGACTGGATCATCGGCACCTCGATCGGCGCCATCAACGCTAGCCTGATCGCCGGCAATACGCCGCAGAACCGGCTGTCGCGGCTACGCGAGTTCTGGAAGAAGATGGAGCAGAATCCGGTCTGGAGCTTTCGCGACGTCTTTCCGGGGTTCAACGAAAAGCTTTCTTACTGGTCGACCGTGACCAACGGTATTCCCGGTTTCTTCCGGCCCAACCCGCTCGCCCACGCCGGCGACAGCTATCCGCTCGGCGCCGACAATGCCGGCTACTACTCGACCGAGCCGCTGGAGCGGACGCTGACGGAGTTGGTCGATTTCAATCTGGTCAATCAATGCACGCCGCGCCTGACGGTCGGCGCCGCCCATGTCCGCACCAGCCAGATGCGATATTTCGACAGCCGCGATTGCGAACTCGGCGTCAGGCACATCATGGCGTCGGGCGCGCTGCCGCCGGCATTTCCGGCGGTGCGCATCGACGGCGAACTCTATTGGGACGGCGGCATATTATCGAACACGCCGACGGAAGCCGTGTTCGACGACAACCCGCGCAAGAACTCGCTGATCTTCGCCGTGCATCTGTGGAATCCGGAAGGCGCTGAACCGACCACGATGGCGGAGGTGCTGAACCGGCACAAGGACGTGCAGTATTCGAGCCGCATCGCCAGCCACATCGCCCGCCAGCAGCAGGCGCATCGGCTACGCCATGTCATCAACCAGCTCGCCGCACGTCTGCCGGAAGCCGAGCGCAACAGCGAGGCGGTGCGGGAACTCGCCGGTTATGGTTGTCCCACCCGGATGCATGTCATGCGGCTGCTCGCTCCGCAGCTCAGCCGCGAGGACCACACCAAGGATATCGATTTCAGCCCGTCCGGCATCACGCAGCGGTGGGACGCCGGCTATCGCCACACCAGGGCGGTGCTCGAAAAGAAGCCCTGGGTCGGCCAGTTCGATCCGCTCTCCGGCGTCGTCCTTCACGAGCAGATGGAAGTCATGCCGGAAGCGGCGGAGTAGCCGCGGCAATGATGGAGGGCGCGACCGTCTTGCGATAGAGCGCGCTGTAAAGGGCGGCCGACAGATCCCAGCTAAAGGAGCGCGCCATGGCGCTGCGCCGCATCGCGTCGAGGCGGTCCTTGGCGCGGAACGCATCGAACGCGCGCCTGACACCGCCGAGGAAGGACTCCGCGGACGGCTTCGGAAACAGGAATCCGGTTTCGCCGTCCTTGATGGTCTCCGCCAGTCCGCCGGTCTGGTGACCGATCGGCAGCGATCCGAACCGCTGCGCATACATCTGGCTGAGCCCGCACGGTTCGAACCGTGACGGCATCAACGTGAAGTCGCTGCCGGCAAAAATTCGCCGCGCCTGGGCGTCATTGAAGCCGATGACGACGCCGATTGCATCCGGCCTGCGGCGGTGCGCCTTGACCAGCGCCTGTTCGATCTGGGCCTCACCGCTGCCGGTCACCACGATCTGTCCGCCGGCCTCGATGATTTCGTCGGCCGCGGACAAGACGAGGTCGACGCCCTTCTGGTGAACCAGTCGGGCAACAAGGCCAAACAGCGGACCGCGAGATAACGCGAGTCCGAATTGCTTGCGGACGTAATCGGCATTCGCCTGCTTGCCTTCCCAATCGCCGGGCGCGAAGGTCTGCGCCAGTTGCGCGCAGGCGCTGGGATCCCAGCTTTCGTCGATGCCGTTCAAGATGCCGGTCAGTTCCGCGGCGTTCGAGCGGCGCTGCAGCAGACCTTCGAGCCCGCAGCCGAGTTCGCGGGTCGTGATCTCCTTCGCATAGGTGGCGCTGACGGTGGTCAGATGCGAGGCGTAGACGAGGCCGCCCTTGAGGAACGACACGTGATCGTAGAATTCGAGCCCGTCGATGTGGAAGGAGCTTTCGGGAGCCCCGATCCGGCGCAGCGAGTCCGGGGGGAACAGCCCCTGATAGGCGAGGTTGTGGATGGTCAGGATCGAGGGGATCTTTGAGCCTCTCCACGCCAGATAGGCCGGCGCCAGCGCGGCCTGCCAATCGTTGGCATGGATCAGGTCTGCTGCCCAATTCTTGTCCAGACTGCCCGCGGCAAGCTCGGCCGCGGCCGCGGCAAAGCGGCCGAACCTGACATCATTGTCCGGCCAGTCGCGGCCCGATTCGTCGCCGTAGGGATTGCCCGGCCGGTCGTAAAGTTGCGGGCACAGCAGGACATAAACCGGCAGACCATCCTTGGTCGCTGCCCGCCCGAGCGAGCAGGGCGGCATCTCCGCCAGAGCGGCGCATTCCCCAACGATTTCAATATGCGTGAACTGTTCGACGATGTCCCGGTAACCGGGCAGCATCACCCGGACATCGCTCCAGCGGCGCAGCGCCCGGGGCAGGGCGGCGGAAACGGCAGCGAGACCGCCCACCCGGACGAAGTCATCCATTTCAGTGGTTACGAACAAGACCTTCAAGGCAAACGCCCTCGTACCAGCCGAGATGAAACTGATGCAAGAATGGGTCCAATTTCCTTACCCGTTACAACGCGCGCGCCGCATGGTCGTTCCTGCGCGAACTACTTTCCTGACGACGCTGCACAATTTAGGGTCACGGCCGCCACCACAACGAAGGGCCGCAAAGGGCCGAAGGAGCTTCACGCGATGACTATAGCCGGCAATAATCAGGGGAATTTGACAGGCAGCTTTGCGGGCCTGCGGGTTCTCGATTTCTCAACCACGATTGCCGGACCGCATTGTACGCGAATGCTGGCCGATATGGGAGCGGAGGTTATCAAGATCGAGACCGAGGAAGGCGAGACGATGCGGACCCGTCCGCCGGTGCGGAATAATTGCTCGACCGCCTTCGGCCAGCTCAATGTCGGCAAGAACAGCCTGGTCCTGGATTTGAAGTCGCCGAAAGGAGTGGAGGCCGTTCGCCGGCTGGTCGCGACCGCGGACGTGCTGGTGGAGAATTTCCGCCCCGGCGTGATGCGGCGATTGAAGCTCGACTACGCCTCGCTGCACGGGCTCAACCCGAAGCTGGTCTATTGCTCGATCTCGGGATATGGCCAGACCGGGCCGTCGGCGGAGCTGCCGGCCTACGCGCCGGTGATTCACGCAGCCTCGGGCTATGAGATGGCGCATCTGGCCTACCAGCCCGGACGGAGCCGGCCGGACTATTGCGGCATCTATCATGCCGACGTGCTCACCGGAGTCTATGCGTTCGGCGCCATCTCGGCCGCGCTGTATCAACGCGCGGCAACAGGGCAAGGCCAGCATATCGACGTCTCGATGCTGGAATCCATGCTGAGCCTGACGCTGAACGAACTGCAATGGTCGCAATTCGAGGTGAAGCCGACGCAGCGGCCGATGTTCGGCCCGATCGAGACGACGGACGGCTATGTGATGATGGCGATCGCCAGCGAGAAAACTTTTCAGAGCCTGATGCAGGTGATCGGCCATCCCGAATGGGTGAGCGACCCGCGCTTTGCGAAATATTCCGACCGCCGGGAAAACTGGGCGAGCCTGATGGAAGGCGTGGAGGCATGGTCGCGCACCGTGACGACGGCGCAGTGCCTCGCCGCGCTCAATGAGCACGGCGTTCCCTCATCGGCGTACCGCACCGTTGCCGAGGCGCTGCGCGATCCGCAGATCGCCCATCGCGGCGCATTGGCCGAGGTCGAGGACGGCGGCGGCACCTTCAAGGTCCTCAACCTGCCGTTCCGCATGTCAGGCGCCAGCGTGTCGGCGGCGAGACGGATGTCGACGCTCGGCGAGCACACGCGCGCCTACCTGAAGGAGACCGGCCTGTCGGAGGATGAAATCGCATCCTTTGCCGGCAAGGCGCAGGTCGCCGCGCGCGGCTGACCGCGTGCTCCGCATAGCGAAACATTAACCTGCGGCGTTTTCATCCGTAGCTTGTGAACGGCCTTGCCCGCGACTGCGTTTCCGGACAATCTTGCGGGCAGCCATCGACGATCCGGAACACCGGACGAGCGACACATCGGAGGAAACATCAATGAAAGCGGCGGTCCGTTCGAGCGCGCTCGCGCGAATATTTCTTGTGGCGGGATTTGGCGTGGCGTTGTTGGCAATGCCCGCCAACGCGCAGAAAGCGGGCGGCAGCATCTCTGTTGGCCTTGAGCTCGATATCCCCGGTTTCGATGTGCTGCGGGTCGGCGTTTACGATGCGGCGGCACTCACCGCGTCATCGGCACTCTTCGATACGCTCACCACTCTCGACGCCAACGGCAAGCCGCAGCCAAAGCTGGCGCTGTCCTGGGAGCCCTCCGAAGATTTCAAGATGTGGACCTTCAAGCTGCGTCCCGGCGTCAAGTTCCACGATGGCACGCCGTTCATCGCCGAAGCTTTCAAGGCGAATTTCGATCGGCAGAAAGATCCCGCCAACAAGTGCCGGTGCGCCTTCTATATCTCCAACGTCAACAACGTTCAGGCGCCGGACGAACTGACGTTAGTCTATAACCTCAATGACCCATCCGTGAACTTCCCATCGTTGGTTTCCTACGCGAGCCAGACGAACGCGATACACTCCCCCACCGCGTGGAAGACCAAGGGCGAGGATTACAACCGCAATCCTGTCGGCACCGGTCCCTACATTCTAAAATCCTGGACGGCTGGCGATCGCATGATCCTGGAGAAAAACCCGGACTATTGGGACAAGGACAAGGTCTACTTCGATCGCATCACCCTGAAGCCGCTGCCTGACGCCCAGTCGCGCTTTGCGAGCCTGCAATCCGGCGAGGTCGACCTGATCTGGGATGATGAATATTCCGCCGATAACATCCAAAAGGCGCAAAAGGACTCCAAGTTGACCGTGCACACCTATGCCGGTTCGGGGGCTGCGGTTTACGCCATGAACACCAAGACTCCGCCGTTCGACGACGTGCGCGTGCGCCAGGCGCTGGTAATGGCGCTCGACCGCAAGAAGATGTCCCAAGCAATTACCAATGGTCTCGCTAAACCTGCCAGCAACCCCTATGGCGACGGCTCCTGGGTCAAATGCAAGGACGACGGTGCGCTTCCCGAAGACCTTGAGAAGGCCAAGGCGCTGATCAAGGAATACGGCAAGCCTGTCGATTTCAAGATGCTCGTCACGGCGACGCCCCGTGGGCGCACCGTTGGCCAGGTGCTGCAACAATTGTGGAAGCGGGCCGGCGCCAACATGGAGATCGAGCAGGTCGATCAGGCGACCATTCCGCCGCGCGCCTTCATGCGCCAGTTCCAGTTGACGCCCTGGCGGATCGTCGATCTCGCCGATCCTGACATCCAGATGTATGCCAATTTCCACACCGGCAGCCCGGTCGCGCTCGCCAACTATTCGAATCCGGAGCTCGACAAGCTGCTTGAGCGCGCGCGGGTCACCGCCGACCAGAACAAGCGCATCGAGGACTATTGCGCGATCACCCGGCTGATCAACAAGGAGGCGATCTGGTTCTGGACCTTCCAGAACACCTACTACGCGATATCGAGTGCGAAGGTTAAGGGACTGCCCAAGATGTATAGCGGGGTGATCGACGTATCGCGTGCCTGGAAGGAATAACCGCGTATGGCGTTCTTCGTCGCACGCCGGCTCTTCTATCTGTTGCCGGTGCTGATTGCGGTTTCGCTGCTGACGTTCTCCATCGCGTCGCTGCTGCCGGGCGATCTCGCCTATACGATCCTCGGTGACCAGGCGACGCCGGAGAACGTAGCGGCGTTGCGGGCCGACATGGGGCTGGATCAGCCGATCTGGTGGCGTTATCTGGGCTGGCTCGGCAACGTGCTGCAGGGCGATTTTGGCCGTTCGTTCCGTACCGGCCAGACGGTGCTGCAGGCCGTCGCCGAGCGGTTGCCGGTCTCGATCGAACTGATGCTGCTGGCGCAACTCGGCGCTCTCGGAATCGGCGTTCCCTTGGCGATTATTTGCGCAGCGCGCAGCGGCGGACCGTTCGACCGCTTCATGACCGGCTCTGCTTTCGGCATGCTGTCGGTGCCGACCTTTCTTTCGGCGATTCTGCTGATCTATCTCTTCGCGGTCGAGCTGCGCTGGCTGCCGGCGACCGGCTATATTCCATTTGCAGAAGACCCGCTCGCCAACCTGCGTTTCCTCGTGCTGCCCGCGCTGACGCTGGCGCTGGCGGAATGGCCGACCATCATGCGCGTGCTGCGTTCCGACATGATCGCGACCTTGCAGGAAGATTACATCGCGCTCGCCAAGGCGAAAGGGCTGACGCCGGCGCGCATCTTGTTCGTGCACGCGCTAAAGCCGTCGTCCCTAACCCTGGTGACGATCACCGGCATCAATATCGGCCGGTTGATCGGCGGCGCCGTCATCGTCGAGACGATTTTTGCCCTGCCGGGCATCGGCCGCTTGCTGATCGGCGCGATCCTCACGCGCGACCTGATCATCCTGCAGGGAGTCGTGCTGCTGGTCGGTGCCGGCTTCGTCATCATGAACTTCCTCGTCGACATGCTCTACGCCGTTCTCGATCCCAGGATCCGCCATGGCCACGCTTGAGCTCGAAGTAGTCGAGGAGGCTGTAACCCAACCTGCGCGCAAGGGCCGGCGATTTGGAATGCTGTTCTGGGCGGCGATCGGCTGGATGACTTTCGTGTTCGCGGTGGCGATTTTCGCGACCGTCTTGCCGCTGCCGAGCCCGACCGACATGGATATGCTGGAGCGGCGTGCCCCGTTCTCCGCCGAGCATTGGCTCGGCACCGACGGCCTCGGCCGCGACGAACTTTCCCGGCTGATCTACGGCGCGCGGATATCGCTGGTTGTCGGCCTATGTGCGCCGGTGATCGGCCTCACCATTGGCGGCGCCCTCGGCATGCTCGCCGGCTATTTCCGCGGCCGGTTCGAGTCGATGGTGGTCGGCAGCATGGATGTGTTGCTGGCCTTTCCGCCGCTGGTCCTTGCGCTGGCCGTGACCGCCTATCTCGGGCAGTCCATTTTCAATCTCACCTGCATCCTTGGCGTGCTCGGCATCCCCGCTTTCATGCGGGTAGCGCGGGCGGCAACGCTGACGCTGGCGCGGCGCGAATTCGTCATCGCCGCGCAGGCGCTGGGGGCCACGCATACGCGCATCCTGCTGCGCGAACTGCTGCCCAACGTCATCCTGCCGCTGTTTGCTTTTTTTCTGCTCGGTGTTGCCATCACTATCGTGGTCGAGGGCTCGCTGTCATTCCTGGGCCTCGGCGTGCCGCCGCCGATATCGAGTTGGGGCAGCATGATCGGTGAGGGGCGCGAGAGCCTGGATGTGGCGCCGCGGCTCGCTTTCTTGCCGGCGGCGGCGATGTTCCTCACGGTACTATCCTTCAATCTCGTCGGTGACACCTTGCGCGCGCTGACCGATCCACGGCAGGGCGCGCTGTGACCGGAAATACCCTGCTTTCCGTCGAGGACGTCATCGTCGATCTGCCGACGCCGCGCGGCAATCTGCGCGCGGTGGATCGCGTCGACCTCACCGTCGGGACCGGGCGCACGCTCGGCATCGTCGGCGAATCCGGCTGCGGCAAGACCATGCTGTCGCGGGCGGTCCTGCAATTGCTGCCGAAGAAAGCAAAGCTCTCCGGCCGCGTGATGTTCGACGGGCAGGATCTCCTGCAGCTTCCGCCGGAGAAGCTGCGCAAACTGCGCGGCCGGTCGCTCGCGGTCGTGTTCCAGGATCCGATGACCTCGCTCAATCCGGTGCTCACGATCGGCACGCAACTGATCGAGACGCTGCAGGAGCATCTGGAGCTCGACGACGCTACTGCGAAAAAACGCAGCGTCGAATTGCTCGCCGCGGTCGGCATTCCCGCGCCCGAGCAACGGCTGGCGCAATACCCGCACCAGCTTTCCGGCGGGATGCGGCAGCGGGTGGCGATCGCGATCGCGCTGTCGTGCGAACCAAAGCTCCTGATTGCCGACGAGCCAACCACCGCGCTCGACGTCACGATCCAGGCGCAGATCCTCGATCTCTTGGCGCGCGAGCAGCGCCGCCGGCACATGGCGATGATCATCATCACCCACGACCTCGGCGTCGTCGCCGGCCGCACCGACGAGGTCGCCGTGATGTATGCCGGCCGCGTGGTCGAGCGCGCGCCGACGCCTGCGTTGTTCAAGAGAATGCGGATGCCCTATACCGAAGCGCTGCTGGCGGCGCTTCCCAAACTCGATGCCGCGCCCCACACGCCGCTGCCGGCGATCTCGGGGCGTCCGCCCGATCCGACCCGGCCGCTGCAGGGCTGTTCGTTCTCGCCGCGCTGCCGCTATGCGGTGGCCCGCTGCCAGAGCGAGAAGCCGCCGCTCGAGGCGGCAGAGACGAGCGCACACCAGTTCGCCTGCTTCCACCCGATCGAAACCCATGCGGATGCCAACGCATGATGCTGCAATCCGCACCATCCGTTTCATCTGAGGCGCTGCTCGACGTCGACAATCTCGTTGTCGAATATCCTGTCGGTGCCAAGATCGTTCACGCGGTGTCCGGCGTGTCCTTGCAGATCGCCCGCGGCGAGACGTTGGGCCTCGTCGGCGAATCCGGCTGCGGAAAGTCGACGCTGGGCCGCGCCGTCCTGCAGTTGCGCCGTCCGACCGCCGGACGGGTGCTGTTCGATGGGCAGGACCTCACGGCGATGCAGGGCGATGCCTTGCGCCTGATGCGCCGCCGCGTGCAACTGATCTTCCAGGATCCGATCGCCTCGCTGAACCCGCGCCGCAAGATCGGCGACATCGTCGCCGAGCCCCTGGTGATTGCGGGCGTCAAGGATCCCGAGAAGCGCAAGCAGCTCGTCCATGAGGTGCTCACCGCGGTCGGACTCGACCCGACCCTGGTCGTGGGACGGCTGCCGCATGAGTTTTCCGGCGGGCAGTGCCAGCGCATCTGCATCGCGCGCGCGCTCATCCTCAACCCGGAGTTCATCGTCTGCGACGAGCCGGTCTCGGCGCTCGACGTGTCCATCCGTGCCCAGATCCTCAACCTTCTGGAAGAGATGAAGGGCCGGTTCGGGTTGACGCTGCTGTTCATCGCGCACGATCTCGCGGTGGTGAAGGCGGTGAGCGACCGTGTTGCGGTGATGTATCTCGGCCGGCTCTGCGAGGTGGGTCCGTCCGAGCAGCTCTTCGCCAGGCCGGCACATCCCTATACCGCACTGCTGATCGAGGCGATTCCGGTGCCCGATCCGGACGTCCGCCCCACCGAGACCGTGCCGGTGGGAGAGCCGCCATCGCCGATCGCGCCGCCGTCCGGCTGCCGGTTCCGCACCCGCTGTCCCCGTGCGGATCAGCGATGCAGCGACGAGATGCCGGAACTGCGCGCCGTGGCGCCCGGCCAGTTCGTGGCTTGCCATCACCCGCTGATCTGAATACCGGGAGAGTCGGCAACGTTTGTCTCGACTGGGCAGACGTGGCAATGTCCGCGCAAGAAATGCCTGCCTAAGAACAAGAATGACGGGAGAGAAGCGATGAAGAGTTTTCAGGTCGCCGAGTTCAACGCACCCCTGAAAGAGGTGGATCAGGAGACACCACAGCCCACGGGTACGCAGGTGCTGATCAAGGTGAAGGCGGCCGGCGTGTGCCACAGCGATCTCCACATCTGGGAAGGCGGCTATGATCTCGGCCATGGCCGTAAGCCGTTGTCGCTGAAGGACCGCGGCGTGTCGCTGCCGCGCACGATGGGCCACGAGACGGTCGGCGAGGTGCTGGCGTTCGGGCCGGACGTGACGGCCGCCGACAAGGGCGACCTCAAGGTTGGTGATGTCGCGCTGGTCTATCCCTGGCTCGGTTGCGGCAAGTGCGCGACTTGCGTCGGCGGCGACGAGAACATGTGTGTCGTCAAGCCGAACTCGCTCGGCGTCTATTGCGACGGCGGCTATGCCGATCACATGACGGTACCTAATCCGAAGTATCTGTTGAACCTGAAAGGGCTCGACCCCGTCACCGCGGCACCCTATGCGTGCTCGGGCGTCACTACCTATAGCGCGCTGAAGAAGGTTGAATTCGCCTTCAATTCGCCGATCGTCATCTTCGGCGCCGGGGGGCTCGGCCTGATGGCGCTGTCGCTGTTGAAGGCGATGGGCGGCAAGGGCGCCATCGTCGTCGATATCGACGCGCGCAAACGCGAGGCGGCGGAGACCGCCGGTGCGCTTGGCACGGTCGACGGCAAGGCGCCGGACGCGCTGGAGCAGTTAGCGAAGATGGCCGGCGGACCGATCCGCGCGGTGATCGATCTCGTCGGCAACGCGCAGACCACGCAGCTCGGTTTCGACTGCCTGACCAAAGGCGGCAAGCTTGTCATCGTCGGGCTGTTCGGCGGCGGCGCGACCTTTGCTTTGCCGCTGATCCCGATCAAGGCGATCACGATCCAGGGCAGCTATGTCGGCAATTTGCGTGAGACCCAGGAATTGCTCGAACTCGTCCGTAACAAGATGATCGCGCCCATTCCAGTGACCACGATGCCGCTCGCGAAAGCCAATGAAGCATTGACCGATCTGCAGAAGGGCAAGCTGGTCGGCCGCGCGGTGCTGACGCCGTAGGCTAGTTTCAAGTGCTGTGGCTTCATCCTTCGAGACGCGCTTCGCGCTCCTCAGGATGAGGTCTTGGACCCTCATGGTGAGGAGCGCGGCAGCGCCGCGCGTCCTCGGACGATGAGAAGCATCGCCGATCGAACCACGAGGCCCCTGACGCTCGCAATTCTAGGGAATCCCCATGTCTGCAAACAACGCCCTCCACATCGCCGTGCTCGGCGGCGATGGCATCGGCCCTGAAGTGATGGCGCCGGCGCTGGAAGTCCTGCGCAAGATCGAGGCGACATCGGACCTCAAATTCCGCTTCACCGACGCGCCGGCCGGCGCCAACAATTATCTCGCGACCGGCAAGTCGATGCCGGACTCAACGGTGCGGCTGTGCGAGGAAGCGGACGCCATCCTGCTCGGCGCCTGCGGCCTGCCGTCGGTGCGCTACCCCGACAACACCGAGATCGCGCCGCAGATTGAACTGCGCTTCCATTTCGACCTCTACGCCGGCGTGCGCCCGGCGCGGCTAATCCCGGGCGTGCCGAGCCCGATCGTCGGGGCAGACCAGCGCGGCATCGATCTCGTGCTGATCCGGGAATCGACCGAAGGCCTGTTCGCCTCGATGGGCAAGGGCGTCGTGACGGATACCGAGGCGCGCGAGACGCTCGTGATAACGCGCAAGACGTCGGAGCGGCTGTTCGAGTTTTCCTTCAAGCTCGCCGAACGCCGCAAGGCGCGCGGCAGGGCGAACGGCGGCCTGACCTGTGTCGACAAGGCGAACGTGTTCAGGGCCTTTGCGTTCTTTCGCGAGATGTTCGATGAAGCCGCAAAGCGCCATCCCGAGGTCAAGGCCGACCGGCTCTATGTCGATGCCTGCTCGCTGATGCTGGTGAAGCGGCCCTGGGACTTCGACGTCATGGTAACCGAGAACATGTTCGGCGACATTCTCTCCGACCTCGCCGCCGGCCTGATCGGAGGGCTAGGCATGGCGCCGTCAGCCGATATCGGCGACCGCTATGCGGTATTCCAGCCGTGCCATGGCACAGCGCCCGACATCATGGGGCAGGGCAAGGCCAACCCGACCGCGATGATCCTGTCGGCCGCGATGATGCTGGACTGGCTTGCCGAGAAGCACGGCCTCGAAAGCGCCGCCGAAG
>NZ_LLXX01000119.1:36126-71314 GCF_001440405.1 Bradyrhizobium valentinum | reverse complement strand
GGCGAAATAAAGCCGATGGAATTCGGCGGCCGCAACGGCACTGCGGATATTGCGAAGGCAGTGCTCGCTGCGCTGTAGGATAACCTTCACCCGTCGTCCCGGCCTTGAGCCGGGACCCATACCCTGCGGCGCTTGTTGTTGCGGAAGGTATTAGACGCCTGCGTGTCACCGATGGGCCGCGGAGTATGGGTCCCGGCTCAAGGCCGGGACGACGGGGAGATTGTTGCGCCCCCCGATTTTACTTGCCCTTGAACTGCGGCTTGCGCTTTTCCATGAAAGCCGTTCGGCCCTCGCGAAAATCTTCGCTATCCATACAAGCGCGGCCGATCTGCTTGATCGTATCCATGTCGCGCTTGCTTTCGTCCTTCAGCACCTCGGCGATGGTGATCTTGGCGGCCTTGATCGCCAGCGGCGCGTTGCCGGAGATGGTGCGCGCGATCTCCATGGTGGCGTCCCGTAATTCCGCGTCCGGCAGCACGCGGTCGACCAATCCGATCCGCAGGGCTTCCGCAGCTTCGATCCGCATGCCCGTATACATGATGAGCCGCGCCCAGGATGGCCCGACCAGCGAGACCAGGTGCTTGAGGCCGTCGTAGCCATAGGCGATGCCGAGCTTTGCAGCGGGAATGCCGAACTGGCTGTTGTCGGAGGCAATGCGAATATCTGTCAGCATCGCGACCTGCATGCCGCCGCCGAGGCAGAAGCCGCGGATGCAGGCAATCGTCGGCTTCGGATAATCAGCGAGCAGCGCACGCTGCGCTTCGCTGCGTTTCGAATATTCCTCCGACGCCGCCGCATTGTGGCGGGTCTTTTCGAACTGGCTGATATCGGCGCCCGAGACGAAGGCCTTGTCGCCGGCGCCGACCAGGATCACGACGCGAACGTCGGGATTGTCGCGCAGCCCGATCAGCGCGTGACCCAGGCCCTCCCACATCTCGAGCGACATCGCGTTGCGCTTGTCGGGATTGTTGAAGGTGATGACGCCGACGCCATCGCTGACGCTTTGCAGGATCTTGCCGTCGGCATGGGAGATTTCGGCGGTCTTCGGGAAATCGAGCATCGGTTGCGGCTTTCAGTCGGGAGGCTTGGTCCATTGTCGGACGAGCGTCGCGCCGAGGTCAATCGCCGCATCTTGCATGGCGTCAAGACCAGAACAGATGCCGGGAGGGATTGTGAGATTGGTGGCGCAGGGCCGGGCACGCGCGCGGCGGGCGTGGCGGGCATGGGCGTGTGGCGAGGACTTTGCGGAGGCGAGGGGGCCGTGTCTATTCGCCGGAACGTACCGCGCAGGCTTTTCGCTGCGATACGGCCGGGGCTCCGCCATTTGCGATGGCGGCGAACCGATCTTGTCCCGGCCAGATCAAGATCAGGCCTAGCGCAGCAACAGGCTACCCGGCGATTTCTCGCGTCGATTGATCGGGTCCGCGGTGCTGCGATCCAGGCGCGATAGTGCCTAGCCCTCGTGGGCGGCGATCGATTCCATCAAGGACACCAACTGACGCTGTACAGTCTGGTCCTTGATCTTGCTGTAGGCGCGCAGCAGCCTCAGGCTGAATGCGCTGTCCAAGAACAGCAGGCTCTCAACCTCGCGCGCCTTGCCGTCGCCGTCGTAGAAGAACGTCACCGGCACGTCGAGCGCGGTAGCGATTTGCTGAAGACGAGCAGCGCCGACGCGGTTGACGCCCTTCTCGTACTTCTGAACCTGCTGGAAGCTGACGCCCAGCTTGTCGCCGAGCTCCGCTTGCGAGATTTTCTGTTCCACACGCCGCAGCCGAATCCGCTTGCCCAATTCGATATCGGGTTTGCCGGCGCTGCGCTGTTTCATCTTTTTCGCTGCTGATCTGCTGTTCATTCTGGTTTTACCGTCCTTCAATCGGGAAACCCTGGCAAAAGTAGGTCAGGGGTTCATCCATATTTGCCACATTAAAGTCAGTCTGGACCGTGTTGGTACAGGGAACCACGGGAATCCTGGAGCCGGATGGTCCGCCAAACGCTTGCGCGCATTGGAAGCATCCTGATACCGGCGCCGCCAACCACCTAAGGCTGTCGACGCCCGGGGCGTATTTGGCAAAAAAACCCCGTCCTCTACATTTGACAAAATATTCGACGAACTACAACCACCGCGAGTTCAAAGGCCACAGATTTTGCCCCGCATGATTACTGGGGCGCGGTCAGGCACCGGATTTCTACGGGTTTTCCGGCCGACAATGCGATCGCTCACAGCGCGTGTCGCTCCGACGCCGGCGTGATCGCGTGAGATCTGATGCCTGACAAAATGCAGCAAAGTTCAGCGCCGGCTTTCTGATCGAGCGTGCGGGAAATTGCGGCAAGCTGCGCGCTGGCCGCGCTGCCTGCAACCTGTGGAGCGGGCCGGCAGCGATCGGATCGATCGCGAGACCCACTTCAGCAACGCATGTCCCGGGCGCCCATGGCGAGCGCCGAAGGCTATTGGCGTAGGGACCATCGGCTCGGCCCGGGCTTCCGGCGATTGGCAAAATGATCGCAACTATCGGGCCGCCTGCGGCCTATTGGTCCCCAGCTACTACTTAAATTGGCTTCCACAGCCGCGCCGTTTTGCATACGCTTTGTGTCTGCAGCCGCGTTGTCGGCCAGGCCCAAAGTCCCGCTTACAAGGGACGGGCATTACAGGGGAGGAACGCTATGAAGCGAAGAACCGTACTTGCGGGGCTTGGTGCTACGGCTGCTGCCGGCGCGCTCGGCATGCCATCGATGCTCAGGGCACAGACGCCCGTCACGCTCAATGGCGCCGTGCAGTTCAACGACGATCACGCCTTCACCAAGGCGCTGACCCGATTCGAAGAGCTGGTGAAGAAGTATTACGGCAAGCCCGTCAACTTCACGCTGCACAAGAATTCATCGCTCGGCCTCGAGAAGCAGTATTTCGAGTACATGTCGCAGGGCAAGGCGGTCGATTACGGCATCGTCTCGCCGGCCCACATGTCGACCTTCGCCAAGGCGGCGCCCTTCATCGATGCGCCCTTTGTGTTCAAGGGCATCGAGCACATGAACAAGGTCGTCGAAAAGAACATCCTGGCGCCGGTCGCCGATGAAATCGCTGTTAAGGCCGAAGTCGTCCTGATCGGCTATGCGGGCGGCGGCATCCGCAACATCTTCGCCAACAAGCCACTCAAGAATCTCGCCGATCTCAAGGGCCTCAAGGTGCGCGTGCAGGGCGCGCCGATCTGGTCGAAGACGTTTGCGGCCGTCGGTATGAGCCCGACGGTGATCGCCTACAACGAAGTCTACAACGCCATCCAGAACGGCGTGATCTCGGCCGGCGAAAACGAGGCGGCCGGCGTCGAGGCGATGAAGTTCTACGAAGTAGCCCCCCATCTCAGCCTGACCCAGCACGCGGTATCGATCCGGCCGATCTGCTTTTCGGTGAAGACGCTGAAGACCTTGCCGAAGGATCTGCAGGACGCGATCATGAAGGCCGGCAAGGAAGCCGGCGACTACGGCCGCCAGCTCGAATCGAGCGAAGAAGTCGTCAAGCTCGATACGCTGGAGAAGGCAGGCAAGCTCAAGCGCGTTCCGTTCGAAGAGCGCGACGCCATGAAGAAGCTCGCCGATCCCGTTATCGCCGGCTACGCCAAGGAAATCGGCGCGGAGGGTATCTTCGAGAAGATCAACGTCGCGTAGGGCTCGAACCGGAAAAGGGGGAACCGGTTCTTCCTCGCGACGACGCGGAATGCGTCGCGCGGCGGAGGCCTGAAATCGAACGACCGCCGCCAGCCTTCCGGGCAAGCCCCGCTTCTTGCCGGGATCGGCGGATTGGTATCCGGACGGAGCCGAAATGACTGAAATGCCTGTTGTGTCCGACCCGTCGCTATGGCGCCGAGCGACGGCGGCCTATGCAAAACTGCTGGAAATCCTGCTCGCCGCATGCGTCGGCATTCTGGTCATTCCGGTCACGCTGCAAATCATCTCGCGCTACACGCCGTTCATTCCGTCCTACATCTGGACCGAGGAGATGGCGCGCTTTCTGTTCATCTGGACCATCATGATCGGCGCCATGGTCGGCGTCAGAGAGGCGCAGCATTTCGAGGTCGACGTCTGGCCCGACCTGTCGCGCCGAAGCGAAGCTGCGGTGCGGATTCTCGCGCGGCTCGGCATATTGGCGCTGGCGCTGGTGTTCGTGTGGGCCGGGCTCGAATTCACGCGGTTCGCCTGGAACCGAACGTCCGAACTGGCCGATTTGCCGCTCTGGCTGATCCATGTCGCTTGGCCCGCGGCCGGCGTGACGTGGATAATATTTGCGGGCGAACAGATCGTCGATGAAGCGCGGATTCTGGTTGGGGCAAAACGATGAGCGGTAATGTTCTTTCTGCCGGAGAGGCCGCGCTGGTCCTGTTCGGGACCTTCATTGGCCTGCTCATCATCCGCGTGCCGGTTGCCTTTGCGCTCGGTCTTGCCTGCGTTCCGATCCTCCTGACCGAGCCTCGCCTGTCGATCATGACGCTCGCGCAGGAGACCTTCAACGCCTACAATTCGTTCATCCTGCTGGCGGTGCCGTTCTTCCTCCTGACCGCCAACCTGATGAGCATCGGCGGCATCACCGACCGCCTGGTCGCGTTATCGCGCTCGATGGTCGGGCATTGGCCGGGGTCGCTGGCGCAGATCAACGTGGTGCTGTCGGTGTTCTTTGCCGGCATTTCCGGCTCCTCCACCGCGGATGCGGCGAGCCAGTCCAAGATATTCATCGATGCCCAGACCAAGGAAGGCTACGACCTCTCGTTCTCCATCGCGATCACCGCGGTTTCCGCCGTGCTTGCGGTCATCATCCCGCCCTCGATCCTGATGATCGTGTGGGGCGGATTGATCTCGACTTCGATCGCGGCGATGTACCTCGCCGGTATCGTGCCGGGACTTCTGATCGCCGGCGCTCAGATGGCGACCGTGCATGTCTATGCCGTACGCCGCGGTTATCCGACCTATCCGAAATCCAGTTGGGCCGACATAGTCTATGCCATCTGGCGGTCGATACCGGCGCTGATGACGCCGTTCATCATCGTCGGGGGCATTTTGCTGGGCTGGTTCACCGCCACCGAGTCCGCCTGCGTCGCGGTGCTCTATTCCGTTGCGCTATCGACCTTCTTTTACCGTGAAACCGGCGCGCGCCAACTCTACAAAGCGCTGCTCGACACGGGACGTCTGGCCGGCGTCGCACTGTTCTGCGTGGGCACCGCCAGCGCGTTCGGCTGGCTGCTGGCCTACTACAAGATTCCGCAGGAGCTGCTGGCCAACGTCTCGACCTGGGGCATGGGCGCGATCGCGGCGGGCTTCTTCATCTCCTTCTGCTTCCTGGTGGTGGGCTGTTTTCTCGACGCCATTCCGGCGATCGTCATCGTCGGCACCGTGCTCGAGCCGCTGGCGAAAGCGGTCGACCTTCATCCGGTGCAGTTTGCGATCATCTCGATCGTCTCGCTGGCGTTCGGGCTGGTGACGCCGCCCTATGGCCTGTGTTTGATGATTGCCTGTTCGATTGCGGGGGTGCGGCTGCGCTACGCGCTGAAGGACACGGTGATCATGCTGATACCGATGCTATTGGTGTTGGCCGCGCTCATCATCTGGCCCAGCGTTTCGCTGTTCCTGCCGCGCCTGATCGTGCCGGAGATGCTCAAATAGCATAGCCTTATTAGCTCTGGTCCAAGCAGAACCGATAAGGCTCTATTCGTCCCGGTTGAGCGCGCAGCTCACCGTATAGACCACGCCGCGCGGCAGGAAATCGACGGTTGCTTCGCCGCCGAGCTGGTCGCGCGCGCTGCGCTCGATCAGGCGCGAGCCGAAGCCACGCTGCACCGGCGCCGTGACGGGCGGGCCGCCGGCTTCGGTCCAGATCAGTCGCAACCTGCGCCCGTCGCTTTCTTCGAGAATTTCCCAATCCACCGCGACGGTACCGGTTTCGTTCGATAGCGCGCCGTATTTGGCGGCATTGGTTGCGATCTCGTGCACGATCATCGACAGCACCACGGCGAGCCGCGGCGAAAGCGGAACCCGCGGTCCGAACATCCGCGCCCGTTCCGGATTGTTGAGCAGATAGGGCTGCAGCACCCGCGCAATCACTTCCCGCAGCTCCGCGCCCTGCCACTTCTCCTGGCTCAGAAGGTTATGCGCCTCCGCCAGCGCGCCGAGCCTTCCCTCGAACTTCTCGCGTTCTGCCCGGCTCGCGCTGCGGAACGTCTGGGTGGCGATCGACTGCAGGACCGCGAGCGTGTTCTTGACGCGATGGTTGAGCTCTTCGATCAGGAGATTGTGGAGCATCTCGCCGCGGGCGATCTGGGTTGCCATCCGCACCGCAAAGGCGAGACCGACCATCAGGAGAACGGCGCCCATCACGCTCGTGATCGCGAGGTTGCGCCAGAGCGGCGCGACCAGCGAGCTTTCGGCGACGCCTGCGGCAACCGTCCAGCCGGTGAGCGAGGAGCGGGCAAAGCTCGTAATCAGCGGCACGCCCTCGAGCGATACCGTCGCCAAAGTGGCTTCGGGATTGCGGAACATCTCCGCATAGAGCGACGGCGCTGCCCGCTTTCCGACGGTCTCCTGGGGGTTAGGCACGCGCGCGAAACTGGTGCCTTCGCCGTCGAAGATCGAGATCGTCCAGTCCTTGGTCGGCCGCTGCTGCTCGATCATGGCCTGGAATATCTCGATCGGCGGGCTGAAGGAGATGTCGTAGAGCACCTCGCCGTCGCTAACAACAGGCACCTCGACTGTCACGATCAGCCGTTGCTTGACCGACCCGAAGAACAGGTTGGAATAGACCGGCTTCTTTTCCGCAAAAACCTTCTCGACCATGCCGAGGTTGTTGCGAAGCGGCAGGCTTGCCGTATCAGGCGTGAGCGAGGAGAACACCTGGCGGCCTTCGCGGTTCGCCACCAGCACGACGCCGCCTTCGCCATACTGGTCGAGGAAACCCTGGCTGATGCGGCGGAATCCCTCGAAATCCCCCTCGCGCACTGCGTTTGTCAGTGACAACACCTGGAGCGCGCCGGTGATCCGCTGCATCTCCGAGTCGAGCACGAGACGAATGCTGCGAACGGTTTCGAGGACCCGTTGTGTCGCGTTCTGGCGATCCTGCTTGTAATTGTTGTACGTGATGCCGCCCGCGAAAATGATCAGCGGCAGCGTGGTCCCCGCGACCAGAAGGACGAGACGCACTGGCAATGAAAGTTTCGGCAACGCAAGCCCCAGGATCGGCCCTCAATCGGCGAAGCATAAGAGAAGCCGCCGAATTTCGCCAAGGATATTAGAGGGATGTACGTCCGACTCCCGGCGAAGCTCTGGGTTCCAGGGTGATCACTTCACGCAAAAAAGCCCAAGCTTTCCGGTCTCAAAGATTACTGTCGGTGATCGCGGCGTACACCATGGTGCGCAGCTCACGCCGCAAGGGATAGGCGCTAGATGGCAGCACCTGCGTCATGAAGATCGTGATCAGCTCTTCCGCTGGATCGATGAAGAACGAGGTCGTTGCCGCGCCGCCCCAATTGAATTCGCCAGGACTGCCGGCGATCAGCGTCTGCGCGGGGTTCATGGTGACGGCGAAGCCGAGGCCAAAGCCGATGCCGTTATAAGCGGCTTCCGAGAACAGCGAGCGCGACATCGCCGGCAGATCGCCCCCGCCGGGAAGGTGGTTCGACGTCATCAGCCTCAGTGTCTTCGGGCCCAACAAGCGGACGCCGCCGAGCTCGCCGCCATTGAGCAGCGCCCGGCAGAAGGTGAGATAATCGGCCACCGTCGAGCACAATCCGCCGCCGCCGGAAATGAAGGAAGGCGGGGACAGGAACGAACTCGTCGCGGGATCGTCCTGCAGCGTCAGCGTGCCCTTGCGCTCGGTGGCGAGCGGATTGAAGCCGCCTTGCGGATCGGCCGAATAACACGCCGCGAAACGATGCGCCTTGTCCTTTGGCACGAAGAAATCGGTATCGTTCATGCCGAGCGGATCGAGGATACGCTCCTTCAGGAACTGCTCGAACGGCTTGCCACTGATCAGACCGATGAGATAGCCGATCACATCGGTGGCGACGGAGTAGTTCCAGGCCTCGCCCGGTGAAAATTCCAGCGGGATTTTTGCGAGGTCGTCGATCATGCCTTGCAGCGTGCCGGCCTTGACGACTTCGCCGATCTGGTTCTCGCGATAGGCGGCATCGACATTGCTACGCTGCTGGAAGCCATAGGTCAGGCCAGACGTGTGCCGCAGCAAATCCACGATGAGCATCGGCCGCGACGGCGGGCGGGTCAGAAAGGCCGGGTGCGTGCCGGCCACGAACACGCCGAGATTCTTCCATTCCGGAATGTATTTGTGCACGGGCTCATCCAGCGCGACGCGGCCTTCCTCGACTAGCATCATGAAGGCGACGCTCGTGAGCGGCTTGGTCATCGAATAGATGCGGAAAATCGTGTCGTCCTTGACCGGCGCCTTGCGCTCGACGTCGGCAAAACCCTGCACGGTCGAATGGACGACCTTGCCGCGGCGATAGATCAGGAGCTGCGTTCCCGGGAAGCGGCCGGCATCGACGTAGCGTTGCTTCAGGTGGTTTTCGAGCCGATCGAGCGCCGCCTTGGACATTCCGGCTTGCTCGGGCGAGGCGGGGGCTAACATCGGCGCTGATCTCCGGCTGGCGATGCCGCTTTGATAGCCGAAAAGTGCGCCTTGTTCCAACCGGCCGTGCTTACCCGGAGTGGGTCGGTGGTGTAGGCTCGCGCCCGCCGTCGCCTATCCCGCAGGACAGAAAAATGAGCCAATTCAGCGAGACCGAACTGACCGCCGCCGTGATCCGCAGTTTCGACGATACGCCGGATCCACGCGCCAAATTCCTGCTGCAGGAACTGGTGAAATCGCTGCACGACTATGTCCGCAGGACCGATCTCACCTTCGAGGAGTGGGAGTACGCGATCGATTTTCTGACGCGGACCGGCCAGAAGTGCACCCCGATCCGGCAGGAGTTCATCCTGCTGTCCGACGTGCTGGGCGTGTCGATGCTGGTCGATGCGGTGAACCACAGGGAGCGCGAGGGCGCCACCGAGACCACGGTACTCGGCCCGTTCTATGTCGGCGAGCACAAGGTGACGCCGCATGGCACCGATATCTCGGCCAGTCTGCCGGGCGAGCGGATGTTCGTGCAGAGCCGCGTCACCGATCTTCAGGGCAAACCGCTGGCGAATGTGCCGGTGGACGTCTGGCACGCCGATGATGACGGCTTCTATGATTCCCAGAAGCCGGCCTATGCGACGGAGGGGCCGTCGTCGCGGGCGCGCTTTATGACCGATGCCGACGGCAGGTTCTTCTTTCGCACGATCCTACCGTGCAGCTATCCCATTCCGACCGACGGCCCGGTCGGCGAGATGATTGTGCAGACCCGCCGCCACGCGATGCGGCCGGCCCATGTGCATTTCCTGGTCGACGCGCCCGGCTACCAGCCGCTGATCACCCACGTCTTCATGGAGGGCGACAAATATCTCGATTCCGACGTGGTGTTCGGGGTCAAGGACGAACTCGTCGCCAAAATCGAAAAGCGCACCGATCCAACGATGCCGGACGGCAAGCCGGCGGCCACGCCTTGGCACCTGATGAGCTACGAATTCCGGATGAAGCCGGGCGAGGGAAGCGCGCCGAAACCGATGATGGCGAAGACCACCGAGCACGCGTAAGGCCGGTGCTCATGATCTGCTCAATCCTTGTGCGCCGCACAAAGATTGAGCGAATCGCAAGTTTGGAATGCGGTGGCTGGTTCCTGACCACTGCCGATTTTTGCGGCAGATATCCCGCAATTTACTGATAGTAATACGTTTTTTCCGATGTGCGCGGCTTGGCACGGAGCTTGAATAGCTAGTGCTGACGCCATCGATGCCGTCCCTTGAGACCACTCATCCGAACTGTGACGCGCCATTCCGGGGCTTCCCTGGAACGCGCCCTCTCGCGCCTCGCGCGGCGACACCAGACGGACGGCCCCGTTTCAAACGCACCCTGACCAGAGCAGCAAAGGACCGCCCATGACGAAGCCCACCACTCCAACCTCACGCCGCGGTTTCAGCCGCCGCCAGCTCCTGAAGGCGACTGGCGGCACGGCAGCATTGCTCGCCGCCGCCAAGCTGAATTTCCCCGCCGGCGCTTTCGCGCAAGGCGCGGGCCCTGAGGTGAAGGCGGCCAAGCTCGGCTTCATCGCGCTCAGCGATGCCGGCCCGCTGTTCGTCGCCAAGGACAAGGGGCTGTTCGCCAAATACGGCATGCCTGACGTCGAGGTGCAGAAGCAGGCGTCATGGGGCACCACGCGCGACAACCTCGTGCTCGGCAGTGAAGGCAACGGAATCGACGGCGCGCATATCCTGACGCCGATGCCCTACCTGATCTCGGCCGGCAAAGTGACGCAAAATAATCAGCCGACGCCAATGTACATCCTGGCGCGGCTCAATCTCGATGCGCAGTGCATCTCGGTCGCCAAGGAATATGCCGACCTCAAGGTCGGCGTCGATGCAGCGCCGCTCAAGGCGGTGTTCGAGCAGAAGAAGGCTGCCGGCAAATCCGCCAAGGCCGCGATGACGTTCCCCGGCGGCACTCACGATCTGTGGCTGCGCTACTGGCTGGCCGCCGGTGGCATCGATCCCGACAAGGACGTGGAGACCATCACGGTGCCGCCGCCGCAGATGGTCGCCAACATGAAGGTTGGCACGATGGATTGCTTCTGCGTCGGCGAGCCGTGGCCGGGGCAGTTGGTCCATCAGGGCATCGGCTATACCGCGATCAACACCGGCGAAATCTGGAGCAAGCACCCGGAAAAATCGCTCGGCATGCGGGCTGCGTGGGTTGACAAGAATCCGAAGGCCGCCAAGGCGATCCTGATGGCTGTCATGGAGGCGCAGCAGTGGGCCGACAAGATGGAGAACAAGGACGAACTGGCCACCATCATGGGCAAGCGGCAGTGGATCAACTGCCCGGTCGAAGACATCGCCGATCGCGCCAAGGGCAAGTTCAACTACGGAATTCCCGGCAAGGTCGTCGAGAACTCGCCGCACATCATGAAATACTGGCGCGACCACGCCTCCTATCCGTTCCAGAGCCACGATCTCTGGTTCATGACGGAGGACATCCGCTGGGGCAAATATGAAGCGGGCTTCGACAGCAAAGCGTTGATCGCCAAGGTCAACCGCGAGGACATGTGGCGCGACGCAGCCAAGGAGATGGGCGTTCCCGCTGCCGAGATTCCGACCTCCAAGTCGCGCGGCAAGGAGACCTTCTTCGACGGTAAGGTGTTCGATCCCGAGAATCCGGCTGCGTATTTGAAGTCGCTTTCGATCAAGCGTGTTGATGTCTGATCAAGCCCGGGCCGCGCGCAAAGCAGCGGGCGGCCCGCCTTTTTTGAACACGGAGATACAATTTCGATGTCGATGCCAGCGATCAAAGCCGAAGCCACCGCGGTGGCCATTCCGACCACCTCGCCGACTGCGGCGGCGCCGGTGGTCACGATGACGCCGAAGCAGGCACCTCGTGCCGAGAAGTACGTCAAGATGGCGAAGGAGACCGCGGCGCGCGTCGTGCCGCCGCTGATCGTGCTCGCGCTGTTGATGCTGTTCTGGGAGCTGGTCTGCCGCCGCACCGGATCGACGCTGCCGCCGCCCTCGCGCGTGTTCAAGGATACCAAGGAACTGATCCTCGATCCGTTCTTCGATAATGGCGGCATCGACAAGGGCCTGTTCTGGCATCTGTCCGCTTCGCTTCAGCGCGTCGCCTATGGCTATTCGATCGCCGCCATCGTCGGCATCGCGCTCGGCACGCTGGTCGGGCAGTCGGTGTGGGCGATGCGCGGGCTCGATCCGCTGTTCCAGGTGCTGCGCACCATTCCGCCGCTGGCGTGGCTGCCGCTGTCGCTTGCTGCGTTCCGCGATGGCCAGCCCTCGGCGATCTTCGTGATCTTCATCACCTCGGTCTGGCCGATCATCATCAACACCGCGGTCGGTATCCGCAACATCCCGCAGGACTATCGCAACGTCGCAGCCGTGGTGCAGCTCAACCCGCTGGAGTTCTTTTCCAAGATCATGATCCCGGCGGCGGCGCCCTACATCTTCACGGGTCTTCGCATCGGCATCGGCCTGTCGTGGCTGGCGATCGTCGCAGCGGAAATGCTGATCGGCGGCGTCGGAATCGGCTTCTTCATCTGGGACGCCTGGAACTCCTCGCACATCAGCGAAATCATCCTGGCGCTGTTCTATGTCGGCATCATCGGCTTCGTGCTCGACCGCCTGATCGCGGGAGTGGCGAAGATCGTGACCCGCGGCACCGCACTGAACTGAAGGGACATGTCATGCAGGTCTATCTGAAGCTCGACCATATCGACAAGACCTTCACCCGCGGCAACGCCACGACCGAGGTACTGAAGGACATCAGCCTGACGATCGAGAAAGGCGAATACGTCTCGATCATCGGTCATTCCGGCTGTGGCAAGTCCACGCTGCTCAACATCGTTGCCGGCCTCACCGGCGCCACCAATGGCGGCGTGCTGCTGGAGAACCGTGAGGTCAACTCGCCGGGGCCGGATCGCGCGGTGGTGTTCCAGAACCACAGCCTGCTGCCGTGGCTGACGGTCTATGAGAACGTCCGGCTCGGCGTCGACAAGGTGTTTGCATCGACCAAGACCCGCGCCGAGCGCGACGCCTGGGTGATGCACAATCTCAACCTCGTGCAGATGGCCCACGCCAAGGACAAGCGTCCATCCGAAATTTCCGGCGGCATGAAGCAGCGCGTCGGCATTGCGCGAGCGCTCGCCATGGAGCCGAAGGTGCTGCTGCTCGACGAGCCCTTTGGCGCGCTCGACGCACTGACCCGCGCGCATCTCCAGGACTCGGTGATGGCGCTGCATCAGAAGCTCGGCAATACCATCCTGATGATCACCCACGACGTCGACGAAGCCGTTCTGCTGTCGGACCGCATCGTGATGATGACCAACGGTCCGAGCGCGCGGATCGGTGAGGTGCTCGAGGTGCCGCTGGCGCGCCCGCGCAAGCGGCTCGAGCTCGCGACCAACCCCGGCTACCTCAAGTGCCGGCAGCGCGTGCTCGAATTCCTCTACGAGCGACATCGCTTCGTCGAGGCGGCGTAAGCGCTTAATGCTCCGAGGTGATAATTGAACCAATGTTCCTCCGGCGAGACCAATAGGTTCTGCTTCAAAACGTGAGGAGATCCGAAGTGAATTCGACGCACGTCAGACTGGTTCAGGAGAGTTTTGCCAAGGTCGTCCCGATATCGGAGCAGGCAGCGCTGTTGTTCTACGATCGCCTGTTCGAGATCGCGCCGGCGGTGAAGGCGATGTTTCCGGCCGATATGACCGAGCAGCGCAAGAAGCTGATGATGATGCTGGCCGCCGTGGTCAGCGGCCTCGGCAATCTCGAATCGATCTTGCCGGCTGCGAGTGCGCTCGCCAAACGCCACGTCAGCTACGGTGCCAAGGCGGAGCACTATCCGGTGGTTGGCGCCGCACTGCTGTGGACGCTGGAAAAGGGACTGGGCCCGGCTTGGACTCATGAGGTCGCCGATGCGTGGACCGCCGCCTACGGCACGCTGTCCGGCTACATGATTTCGGAAGCCTACGGTCGCGCTCAAGCTGCCGAGTGAGGATTTCCGCGTGCTGCCGTGGAAGGAGGAGCTACCAACTCATCCCTTCTGGTTCTTTGCATTCACCGCGATCGCCGCCGCGGCGGTGCGGTTCTCTACGCCGAGCTTGGAATAGATCTGCTCGAGGTGCTTGTCGACGGTGCGCGGGCTGAGCCCCAGGATCTGCGCAATGTCGCGGTTTGTTTTGCCCTTGGAGAGCCACGACAGCACTTCGCCCTCGCGCGTCGTCAGGCCCAACTCGCTGGAGAACTCCGCCGGCGCTTCGGTGCCGGAATCCTTGGCAAGTCGCAGCAGGAATTCATTGGCGCCGAGCTTACCCATATATTGCAACCGAAGCGGCTCGTTGCCCGGCAGGGTGGCCATGACGACGGCCTTCGATCCGGTCTTGCCCTTGCGCGCCTGGTCAAGCCATTCCGGGATCGGCTCCGGAAGCACGAAATCATTGTCGCCATCGGCGGCGAGCGTATCCGACAGTAGTTTCTGCGCCTGCGGCGTCGCCCACATGATCTTGCCAAGGCTGTTGACGGCGAGCAGATAGCGGCCGGAGACGTCGAGTGCGGCGCGGGCGCTCTGGGTCAGCCGGGCGTTGGCGAGATGAACGCGGATGCGCGCCAGCATCTCCTCGACCGCGATCGGCTTTGTCACGTAGTCGACGCCGCCGGCCTCCAGGCCGCGAACGATGTGTTCGGTTTCGGCCAGCCCCGTCATGAAGATGATCGGCACATGGTCAAGCCCGGCATCGCGCTTCAGCCGCCTGCAGGTCTCGAACCCATCCATGCCGGGCATGACCGCATCGAGCAGCACGATGTCTGGCGTGATCTGGTCGACGATCCGCATGGCGGAGGCCCCGTCGAGCGCCACCATCACCGTCATACCCGCGCCGTCGAGCGCGTCGGTCAATAGCCGCAGCGTCTCCGGTGAATCGTCGACGACGAGGGCGACGTCGCGCTTTTTGGATTCAATGATCATAGCTGTGCAAGGTCTTTAAAGTCGCCATGTATTGATCGAGGTCGAAGCGGTCGACCAGTAAACGCATCTGCGAAACGAAATCGGCGTGCTCGGGGTAATCGTTACCGATCTCGTCGAGCTTGAGCTGAATGGCGCGGATGTAACCTAATTGCCCGAGTCCGATCAGCTCCTCGACATGTTTAACCGGCGGCCGCGATCCGGTCTCCGGTTTCCAGCGCGGCACGGCAATTTGCTCCGCCTCATACTGCCATTCGATTTTCAGCAATTGCCGGATCGCCTCCAGCAGCTTGGGAATGTCGATCGGCTTCATCAGATAGCCGTCATGATAGGGCTGCGCCAGCGGCGCGCCATGCGCTTCCAGCGCGCTCGCCGACACCATCAGGATGCGGGCCTGATGATGGCCGTTCGCGCGCAGCGTTTCCGCCACCGTCCATCCGTCCATGCCGGCCATCGAAATATCCAGCAGGAAAAGGTCAGGCCGGCAGTGCTGCGCCAGCGCCAGACATCCGGGTCCGTCCGGCGCGCTGAGCAGGATGAAGCCGAGCGGCGTCAGAACCTCGCGCAGGAGGTCGCGGTGGGTCGGATCGTCGTCGGTGATCAGGATCGTCTTGCGCGGGCCATGATAGCCGAAGATCGGCGCCTCGACCGGCGCGATCCGGGTGGGATTGGTGACTTCCGACAGCAGGATCTTGACGCGGAAGATACTTCCGCTGCCGACCTCGCTGCTCACCCTGATATCGCCGCCCATCACGCCGGCGAGCAGCCGGCTGATAGTAAGGCCGAGGCCCGTTCCGGTCTGCGGCTGCGAGACGCCGAGCGCGCCGCGTTCGAAGGGCGCGAAGATGCGTTCGAGATCGTCTGCCTGAATGCCGGGGCCGGTATCGATCACCTCGAACTCGGCGACCGGGCTGCGGTAATGCACCACGAACTGCACGCTGCCGGTTCGCGTGAACTTGATGGCGTTTGAAAGCAGGTTGATCAGGATCTGGCGCAGCCGTTTTTCATCGGCATAGACCACGAGCGGCAGCACCCCCGGTCGCTTGAAGACGAAGTCGATGCCTTTGGCGGCGGCCTGCAGACGGAACATGCCGACAAGCTGGTCGAGAAAGTCGCTCAGGCGCACCTCGTCGCGTGACAAATAGAGCCGGCCCGCCTCGATCTTGGAAATGTCCAGAATGCCGTCGATCAGTCCCGACAGATGGTCGGCGCTACGGCGGACCACGCGCACCTGGTCGCGCGGCTTGGTGGCGAGGCCCGAATCCTGTTCCAGCAATTGCGCGTAACCACTGATGGCGTTCAGCGGCGAGCGCAGTTCATGGCTCAGTCCCACGACATAACGGCTCTTGGCGAGGTTGGCGGATTCCGCGACTTCCTTGGCGCGCTGCAATTCGGCATCGGTGCGCTTGTGCGCGTCGATTTCCTGGATCAAGAGCGCGGTCTGGCGCCGCGTCTCGGCCTCTGCCGCGCGGCGGCTTTGCTGCGCCAGCACGAACAGCCACGCCACCACGCCGATGATGATGGTGAGCGCGAAGAAGACTTTCCACAGCACGTCGGACAGAAGGAGATTGTCGACCGGAAGCGTCGCGGACGTCTGCAGGTAGATCAGCCCGAGCGTCAGCCCGACCAGCCCTGCTGAGACCGCAAACACGCCGAGATAATGCCCGAACTGCGAGTTGATCCGGACGTAGATCGCCTCCGGCAACAGTTTTCCCAGCATGTCTGAGACCTGCGCCCCGGCCCGCGCGTGTGGCTTGCAGAGATCATGGCAGCGCGCATCGAGCGAGCAGCATAGCGAGCAGATCGGCCCGGCATAGGCCGGGCAGGAGGCCATGTCCTCCGGTTCGAACGAATGCTCGCAGATACAGCACTGGATCGCCTCCAGGTTCTGCCAGCTTCGTTTGGGTTTGCGCGCGATGTAATATTTGCCGTCGGTCGCCCACGCGATCAGGGGCGCGGTGACGAAGGCGACCGCCAGCGCCACGAAGGCGGACAGCGCCTTGGCCGTCGGCCCGAACAGGCCGTAGAACGCCGAGATCGAGACGATGGTCGCAATCGTCATGGCGCCGACGCCGACCGGATTGATGTCGTAAAGATGCGCGCGCTTGAATTCGATATGTTGCGGACGCAAGCCCAGTGGCTTGTTGACGACGAGGTCGGCGACCAGCGCGCCGACCCAGGCGATCGCCACGTTGGAATATAGCGCCAGCGTCTGCTCCAGCGCCTTGTAGACGCCGATTTCCATCAACAGCAGCGCCACTACCACGTTGAACACCAGCCAGACTACGCGGCCGGGATGGCTATGGGTCAGGCGCGAGAAGAAGTTCGACCAGGCGATCGAGCCGGCATAGGCGTTGGTGACGTTGATCTTGATCTGCGAAAGAATGACGAAGGTGCCGGTCAGCGCCAGCGCCAGATCGGGCTGCGACAGCACGTAGCGAAACGCTTCCAGGTACATATGCGCAGGCTCGGCTGCGTGCTCGCTGGAAACGCCGTGGCTGAGCGCGAAGAAGGCGAGGAACGAGCCCAGCAGTAACTTGAGCGCGCCAAAGATGATCCAGCCGGGGCCGGCGCTGAGCAGGGCGATCCACCATGAGGTGCGGGAGGTTCGGCGGTCGCGCGGCAGAAACCGCAGGAAGTCGACCTGCTCCCCGATCTGCGCAACAAGCGAAAACACCACCGAGGCTGCGGTGCCGAACAGCAGCAGGTCGAGATGGCCGCTCGCGTCGCCATGCTCGCCGGCAAATTTTCGCCACTCCGTGAACGAATGCGGGTTGGCATAGGCGATCGCCACGAAGGGCAGGATGTGGAGGATGATCCAGATCGGCTGCGTCCACAATTGGAAGCGGCTGATAAGGGTGATGCCGTAGGTCACCAGCGGAATGATGACGACGGCGCTGATGAGATAGCCGATCGGGCGCGGGATGCCGAAGCACATATCGAGCGCCGACGCGAGAATGACCGCCTCGATCGCGAAGAAGATGAAGGTGAAGGAGGCGTAGATCAGCGAGGTGATGGTCGAGCCGATATAGCCGAAGCCGGCGCCGCGGGTCAGCAGATCAATATCGATGCCGCATTTGGCGGCATGATAGGCAATCGGCAGGCCGCAGAGGAAAATGATGACGCTGACCACCAGGATGGCCGCTGTGGCGTTGGTCACGCCGTAATTCAGCGTAATGGTGCCGCCGATCGCCTCCAGCGCCAGAAAAGAGATGGCCCCAAGGGCGGTATTGGCGACCCGGGCCGCCGACCACCGCCGCGCGCTCTTGGCGGTGAAGCGCAGCGCGTAGTCTTCCAGCGTCTGGTTGGCAACCCATTGATTATATTGGCGCCTTACGCGGTCTATCCGCTGCCGCCCTGCCACTTGCTGCTCCTGACCCGATTCCACTGACCCCCGGATAGCCAGCAAACCCCGTACCAAAATCTACGTCGCTATTTTGCGGTGCAGTATACGCAATCCCACGTATCTGTGCAGTGCACAAATCTGGGCATCCTCGCGTGACCAAAGCGCGTTCACGACAAAAATGGGGTGCTCATGTCAGACGAACCAAACAGGGGCCTGCAGTCTCCGCTTCGCCGCAAACTGCTGATGGGCGCGGCGGCGTTGCCGCTCGTTTCGATCCTTCCCCGACCCTCGTTCGGGGCCGGTCCCGCAACCGCCACCGTCAACACGACGGGCCTCGCGGTAACCGATACCGAAGTCACCGTCGGTATCCTGCATTCGGCCACCGGCACGATGGCGATCTCGGAGACCGGCTCGATCCAGGCCGAAAAGCTCGCGATCGAACAGATCAATGCCGCCGGCGGCGTGCTCGGCCGCAAGATCAAGTTCATCCAGGAAGACGGCGCCAGCGATTGGCCGACGTTTGCCGAAAAGGCCAAGAAGCTTCTGGTCAACGACAAGGTCGCGGCGATCATGGGTTGCTGGACCTCGGCATCCCGCAAGGCGGTGCTGCCGGTCATGGAGCAGTACAACGGCATGCTCTATTATCCGACCTTCTATGAAGGTCTCGAGCAGTCCAAGAACGTCATCTACACCGGCCAGGAAGCAACCCAGCAGATTCTCGCCGGCCTGAACTGGATCGCCAAGGAGAAGGGCGCCAAATCGTTCTTCTTCATCGGCTCGGACTACATCTGGCCGCGCACCTCGAACAAGATCGCGCGCAAGCACGTCGAGAACGTGCTGAAGGGCAAGGTCGTTGGCGAAGAGTACTACGCGCTCGGCAGCACCCAGTTCAATTCGGTGATCAACAAGATCAAGCTGACCAAGCCCGACGTGATCTTCACCGACGTCGTCGGCGGTTCGAACGTCGCCTTCTACAAGCAGCTCAAGGCGGCCGGCGTCGACTTATCGAAGCAGGCGCTGCTGACGATCTCGGTGACCGAGGATGAAATCGACGGCATCGGCGGCGAGAACATCGCGGGCGCCTATGCCTGCATGAAGTATTTCCAGTCGCTCGACAACGCCAACAACAAAACGTTCGTTCCCGCCTTCAAGAAGCTGTGGGGCGAGAAGACCGTGATCGGCGACGTAACGCAGGCCGCCTATCTCGGTCCGTGGCTGTGGAAGTTGACCGTCGAGAAGGCCGGTAGCTTCGACATCGACAAGATCGCAGCCGCCTCAGCCGGCGTCGAATTCAAGGACGCACCCGAAGGCTACGTGCGCATCCATGAAAACCATCACCTCTGGTCGAAGACCCGGGTCGGGCGCGCCAAGCTCGATGGCCAGTTCGAACTGATCTTCGAAACCGCCGATCTGATCGAGCCCGATCCGTTCCCGAAGGGCTACCAGTAAGCGCGCGAACGCTTCCGCCACTTTCTCCAGCAGCTCCCTGGCGTGGACCGTCAATCCACGCTTGACGACCCCGCGTCGCGACTTTGCTCGCGCGCGGGACCTTATCCCCCGACGGAGAAGTCAGATGTTCGGCGACTACTCGATTGGCGATCTGGGCTCCATCTTCGTCATGCAGGGTTTTGCGGGCCTGATCCTGTTTTCCGTCTACGTTCTGATGGCGCTCGGCCTTGCGATCATCTTCGGCCAGATGGGCGTCATCAACATGGCGCATGGCGAGTTCATGATCCTCGGCGCCTACGTCACCTGGATGACGTCGAGTTTATTCCAGAGCTATCTGCCATCACTGTTTTCAGGATATTTTTTCCTCGCGATGATCCTGGCATTCATTGCCTCCGGCGCATTGGGGATGCTGGTCGAATGGGGGCTGATCCGCCATCTCTACAAGCGCCCGCTCGATACGCTGCTCGCCACCTGGGGCCTCAGCCTCATCCTCCAGCAGACCTATCGTTCGGTATTCGGCGCCCGCGAAGTCGGAGTCGAGCTGCCGCAATGGATGCTGGGCTCGCTCAAGGTCACTGACAGCATCGAGGTCCCGATCAACGGCGTGTTCGTGATGGGCCTGACCGTGCTGATCACCATCGTGGTCTCCTATGTCTTGTACAAGTCGCGCTGGGGCCGCCAGGTCCGCGCCGTCGTGCAGAACCGTATCATGGCCGGCGCCGTCGGCATCAATACAGAGAAGGTCGATCGCTACACCTTCGGACTCGGCTGCGGCATCGCCGGCGTAGCCGGAAGCGCCTTCACCATGATCGGTTCGACCGGACCGACGTCGGGCCAGCTCTACATCGTCGACACCTTCCTGGTGGTCGTGTTCGGCGGCGCAGCCAGCCTGCTCGGCACCATCGCCTCCGCTTTTTCGATCTCGCAGACCCAGTCGACGCTGGAGTTCTTCACGTCGGGGTCGATGGCCAAGGTGCTCACGCTTCTCGCCGTCGTCGGAATTCTGATGCTGCGGCCGCAGGGTCTGTTCGCCCTCAAGGTCCGCAAATAACGAAAGCAGGCACGGTCATGATCATCACCTCGCGCTTTTTCAATCGATCCGAGCTCATTGGCTTCGTTGCGCTGGCCCTGGTCCTGGTCGTGATCCTGCCCCTGTCGCTGGATGTGTTCCGTCTCAACCTGGTCGCGAAATATCTGACCTACGCCTTTGTCGCGATCGGCCTCGTGCTTTGTTGGGGATATGGCGGCATCCTGAGCCTGGGGCAGGGCGTGTTCTTCGGCCTTGGCGGCTACTGCATGGCGATGTTTCTCAAGCTGGAAGCATCCAGCGTCGAGAACACCAAGATCCAGTCCACGCCCGGTATCCCGGATTTCATGGACTGGAACCAGATCACCGCGCTGCCCCTGTTCTGGCAGCCGTTCCACAGTCTCACCTTCACCGTTCTCGCCATCATCCTGGTCCCAGGCCTCTTCGCTCTGATCATCGGCACCGCAATGTTCAAGCGCCGTGTCGGCGGCACCTATTTCGCGATCATCACCCAGGCCGTCGCCGCCATCCTGACCATTCTGATCGTCGGGCAGCAGGGCTACACCGGGGGCATCAACGGCATGACCGACCTGCGAACGCTGAAGGGATGGGACATCAGGCCGGACCACGCCAAGATCATTCTCTACTTCTTTGAAGTGTTCCTGCTGTTCGGCTGCATCCTCATCGCGCAATTCATCAGGCTGACAAAGCTTGGCCGCATCCTGGTGGCGATGCGCGAACAGGAAGATCGCGTCCGCTTCTCCGGCTACAGCGTCGCCAACTTCAAGATCTTTGCCTTCTGCATGGCTGCGATCTTCGCCGCGATAGGGGGCGCCATGTTTGCGCTCAATGTCGGTTTCATGTCGCCGTCCTTTGTCGGCATCGTGCCGTCGATCGAAATGGTGATCTACACCGCGGTCGGCGGGAGGATGTCGATCTTCGGCGCGGTGTGGGGGGCGCTGCTGGTCAATTTTGCCAAGACCGGCCTTTCGGAATCCTTCCCGCAGCTCTGGCTGTTCGGCCTCGGCGCGTTGTTCATCGCGGTCGTGCTGGCCTTCCCGAACGGCCTGTCGGGAATCTGGGCTGATTACGTTCAGCCGCGCATCGACCGGCTGCTGGCATCGCGCAAATCAAAGTCGGGCAGCCCGTGGGCCGGCAATTCGGTCGCTGACGGTGCGCCGGCAGAGTGAGGAGGCAAGCATGCTCATCGGTCACCTCGGTTGCCGATGCCACACTGGCGGAATGAGGAAATAGATCATGCTCATCGGTCACCTCGGTTGCCGATGCCACACTGGCGGAATGAGGAAATAGATCATGCTCATCGGTCACCAGCCCAAACCCTTCCTGCTCGCGGTCGAAGCGCTCACGGTGTCATTCGACGGTTTCAAGGCCGTGAACAACCTCTCGTTCTATGTCGAGGAGAACGAGATCCGCGTCATCATCGGCCCCAACGGCGCCGGCAAGACCACGGTGCTCGACCTGATCTGCGGAAAGACCAAGGCGACCTCAGGTTCGATCCAGTTTCGCGGCAAGGAGCTGACGAAGCTGAAGGAGAACCAGATCGTGCAGACCGGCGTCGGGCGCAAGTTCCAGACGCCGTCGGTGTTCGAGGACCTGACCGTGTTCGAGAACCTGGAGATTTCCTATCCGCGCGGCCGCACCGTGTTCGGCTCGCTCGCCTTCCAGCGCGATGACGCCGTGAAGCAGCGCGTCGAGGAGGTCGCCGAGATGATCTTCCTGAAGGATCGTCTCGACACCTATGCCGACCAGCTCAGCCATGGCCAGAAGCAGTGGCTCGAGATCGGCATGTTGCTGATCCAGGACCCGGAGCTCCTGATGCTCGACGAGCCTGTCGCCGGCATGAGCGTCAGCGAGCGCGCCAAGACCGCGGAGCTGCTCAACCGCATCATCAAGGATCGCTCGGTGCTCGTTATCGAGCACGACATGAAATTCGTCGAGGACATCGCCCACAAGGTCACGGTGCTGCACCAGGGCCAGATCATCTCCGAGGGCACGATGGAGAAGGTCAAGAACGATCCGAAGGTGATCGAAGTTTATCTCGGGCATTAGCGCATGATCCCGGAAAGTGGCGTCCGGTTTCCGGACAAGATCATGCGCCGGAAAATATGGAGTGGGGGACAATGCTTGCTATTTCGGATCTTCACGTCGCCTACGGCCAGAGCGAGGTGCTGCACGGCCTCAACGTATCGGTGGCGCCCAACGAGATCGTCGCGATCATGGGCCGAAACGGCATGGGCAAGACCACGCTGATGAAGTCGCTGATGGGCATCCTGCCGGCCAAGAGCGGCTCGGTGAGCATGGACGGCACCGAGCTCAGCGCGCTGCCGAGCTACGAGCGCGTCGCCAAGGGGCTCGCCTACGTGCCGCAGGGTCGCATGATCTTCTCGACTATGACGGTAAAGGAAAACATCGAAACCGGGCTTGTGGTGTCGGGTGGCTCGGAGGTACCCGAAGACATCTATGAACTGTTTCCGGTTCTGCTCGAAATGAAAAGCCGCCGCGGCGGTAACCTCTCCGGCGGTCAGCAGCAGCAGCTCGCGATCGCCCGCGCGCTCGCCACCAAGCCGAAAGTGCTGCTGCTGGACGAGCCGACCGAGGGCATTCAGCCATCGATCATCAAGGACATGGCGCGGACCCTGAAGCGGATTCGCGACGAGCGCGGCCTGTCGATCGTCGTCTCCGAGCAGGTCCTTAGCTTTGCGCTCGATATCGCCGATCGCGTGCTGGTGATCGAAAACGGCGAGATCGTCCGCGACGATCCGCGCGACAGCGTCGATGCCGCGCAGGTCTCGAAATATCTGTCCGTCTGAACCTTAGCCTGTGTTTAAAAAGGGGAGCTATCGATGCCAGAGACACTGATCAAGGTCGATCTTTCGAAGTCGGCCTACGACAACGACATGATCCACAACCGCTGGCATCCCGATATTCCGATGGTGGCGTGGGTCAATCCGGGCGATGATTTCATCATCGAGACCTATGACTGGACCGGCGGCTTCATCAAGAACAACGATTCCGCCGATGACGTGCGCGATATCGATCTCTCGATCGTGCACTTCCTGTCCGGCCCGATCGGCGTCAAGGGTGCCGAGCCCGGCGATCTGCTCGTGGTCGATCTGCTCGATGTAGGCCCGCTCAAGGAAAGCCTCTGGGGCTTTAACGGGTTCTTCTCCAAGCAGAATGGCGGCGGCTTCCTGACCGATCATTTCCCGCTGGCGCAGAAATCGATCTGGGACATCAAGGGTCTCTATACGTCGTCGCGCCACGTGCCGGGCGTGAATTTTGCCGGCCTGATCCACCCCGGCCTGATCGGCTGTCTGCCCGATCCGAAATTGCTGGCAACCTGGAACGAGCGCGAGACCGCACTGATCGCGACCAATCCGACCCGCGTGCCGGGCCTTGCCAATCCGCCGTTTGCCGCGACCGCTCACGCCGGCCGCGCCAAGGGCGATGCCAAGGCCAAGGTCGGCGCGGAAGGCGCGCGCACCGTGCCGCCGCGCGAGCATGGCGGCAATTGCGACATCAAGGATCTGTCGCGGGGCTCAAAGATCTACTTCCCGGTCTATATGCCCGGCGGCGGCCTTTCGATGGGCGATCTGCACTTCAGCCAGGGCGACGGCGAGATCACCTTCTGCGGCGCGATCGAGATGGCCGGCTGGCTGCACCTCAAGGTCGATATCATCAAGGACGGCGTCGCCAAGTACGGCATCAAGAATCCCGTGTTCAAGCCGTCACCGATCACACCGAACTACAAGGACTACCTGATCTTCGAGGGCATCTCGGTCGACGAGGCCGGCAAGCAGCATTACCTCGACGTCCACATCGCCTACCGGCAGGCCTGTTTAAACGCGATCGAATACCTGAAGAAGTTCGGCTATTCCGGCGCGCAGGCCTATTCGATCCTCGGCACCGCGCCATGCCAGGGCCACATCTCGGGCGTGGTCGACGTGCCCAACGCCTGCGCCACGCTGTGGCTGCCGACGGAGATTTTCGACTTCGACATCATGCCGTCCTCAGCGGGGCCGATCAAACACATCAAGGGCGACATCCAGATGCCGATCTCGCCGGACAAGTGATCCCTGCGCGAGAAGGATGCGGGACGGCATGCGTGCCGGCCGGCCCGCGTCCGCCAATCGCGGCGAATGGAATCCATTCGCTACTCACCATTCGCTACTCGCCCCTTCAAGGAAATGCAGATGCCCGTCTACGAATATCTCTGCAACAATTGCGGCCCGTTTACGGACATACGGCCGATGGCCGAATTCGAGGACCCGCAGGACTGCCCGCGCTGCGAGACTGAATCGCCGCGGGTGATCCTGACCGCACCGGCGTTCTTTTGCATGCCGTCAGACAAGCGGAAGGCGCACGCCACCAACGAACGCAGCGCCAATGCGCCGAAGACGCTCGGCGAATACAAGGCCTCGCACGGCCCCGGTTGCGGCTGCTGTTCAACCGGAAAGCAGAAGCCGGCCCGGCTTATGACGAAGACAAGAAGCGGGGCCAAGGGCTTTCCCACCGCGCGGCCCTGGATGATCAGCCACTGAGGCGCGATCCGTCAAACTCAAACCAGAAC
The DNA here is from genome assembly GCF_001440405.1 of Bradyrhizobium valentinum. Taxonomy (GTDB): domain Bacteria; phylum Pseudomonadota; class Alphaproteobacteria; order Rhizobiales; family Xanthobacteraceae; genus Bradyrhizobium; species Bradyrhizobium valentinum. Next base: position 46,314 of record NZ_LLXX01000119.1, on the reverse strand, counting down.
AAGAGGCGATGCAATGCTTCACGGTGACATTTCTTCCAGCAACGACACAGTCGGCGTCGCAGTCGTCAATTACAAGATGCCGCGCCTGCACACCAAGGCCGAGGTGCTCGATAACGCGCGCAAGATTGCCGACATGATTGTGGGTATGAAGCTCGGCCTGCCGGGCATGGACCTCGTGATCTTTCCGGAATATTCCACTCACGGCATCATGTACGACTCGAAGGAGATGTACGAGACCGCCTCGCAGGTCCCGGGTGCCGAGACCGACATCTTCGCCGAAGCCTGCCGCAAGGCCAAGGTCTGGGGCGTGTTCTCGCTCACGGGCGAGCGCCACGAGGAGCACCCGCACAAGGCGCCCTACAATACCCTGATCCTGATGAACGACCAGGGCGTGATCGTCCAGAAGTACCGCAAGATCATGCCATGGGTGCCGATCGAAGGTTGGTATCCCGGCAACTGCACCTATATGTCGGAAGGCCCGAAGGGTCTGAAGGTCAGCCTGATCATCTGCGACGACGGCAACTTTCCGGAGATCTGGCGCGACTGCGCCATGAAGGGCGCCGAGCTGATCGTGCGCTGCCAGGGCTACATGTATCCGGCCAAGGAGCAGCAGATCCTGATTTCCAAGGCGATGGCCTGGGCCAACAATGTCTATGTCGCGGTCGCCAATGCCGCCGGCTTCGACGGCGTCTATTCCTATTTCGGTCACTCCGCGATCATCGGCTTCGACGGCCGCACCCTGGGCGAAACCGGCGAGGAAGAGTACGGCATCCAGTACGCGGGACTATCGAAGAGCCTGATCCGCGATGCCCGCCGCAACGGCCAGTCGCAGAACCATCTCTTCAAGCTCTTGCATCGCGGCTACACCGGCATGATCAATTCCGGCGAAAGCGCGCGCGGCGTTGCCGCGTGTCCCTATGATTTCTATGCGAAGTGGATTGCCGACCCCGAAGGCACCCGCGAAATGGTCGAGGCGATGACGCGGCCGACCGCGGGCACCGACGAGTGCCCGATCGACGGTATCCCGAACCAGGCGACGGCGAGCAATTACTGACGATAGACATCTTGGTTGATGTGGCAACAGCCATTAAACCCTCATGGTGAGGAGGCGCGCAGCGCCGTCTCGAACCACGAGGCCCCGCTGGCGCCATTCATCCTTCGAGACGCCGCTCCGCGGCTCCTCAGGATGAGGTCTGGCAACTCGCAGTAAATCGTAGGGTGGCAAAGCGACTTGCTCGCCGCGAGCGAAGGCGGAAGCGTGCCCACCATTCGCGATGAACGTCGCTGTGAGATGGTGAGCACGGCGCTACGCGCCTTTGCCCACCGAAGCTACTTTGTTTCGAGGCGGGAGAAGCGAAAATTGCAGTGGCTAGCGCCGCCAGCCAGCGTTTGGGTTCGTTCCAAACGAATGCCACGAGTTGCGTAGGCTTCGAAATCAAGCCCGCAAATGTGCGGCAGGATTTCTTTATCTCCGTGGCCAGCCGCGAATTTGCAGAAGCCACAAGCCTTGTAGTCGATGCCGAATTCAAAGTTGTCGCCCGGCGCCGGCTCGACGAAATCGTAGACGAAATCTTCCGGATATTCTTCCTCATGGCTTTTTGCAGCCTGCTCGCGCAGCAAGGTCTGATTCTCTGGCGACATGAACTGACGCCCCGAGGCGAGCCGTTCGGCTTCGGGTACGGTGAGCAATTGCGCCTTGTAGGTTTCTCGCTCGATATTGCCGATCACGGGCAGCGGCACACCGTGTCGGCGGAGCACCCGGCCGATGGCCATAAAGCCCATTAAACGCATGAAGAAATCGCTCATGCGACTTGCCGCGCCGCCGACATAAGGCATCTGGATGAGCACGATTTCGAATTCGTCCATCACCTCCTGTTTGATCCCGTCAATGTTGGATAGCTGCGCCTGCTCGCGCAGCGTCGCTTCGGCAAGGTCGAGGCGTTGGCGCATGGCGGCCTCCATTGCACCGCGATGCGTCTCGTAGAAGGGATGAATTTCAGGCATAGGACATCACATCCTCTCCAGCACCGCTACTACGCCTTTCATTCCGCAGCGATCGCCTCGATCTCCAGCAACCATTTTCCATCGACGGTTTCAGCAATCATCACCGTGGATGCGGGCTCATGTCCGTGCAGCATCTTGCGGCGAACCGCGCGGTTGGCCGTGACCTGGCTTCGGTCGGTCAGGAAGGTATTGATCTTGACCAGATGCTCGACGCCGAGGCCGGCAGCGCTGAGTACCTCGATGACGTTGCGCCAGGCTTGCTCGCATTGCGCCTCGAAACCTTCGGGCACGCTGCCATCAGCTTTTTCCGGTACCTGGCCGCTGACGAACAGCAGCCGGCGATGCTGGGAAAGTTCGAGCCCCATGCTGTAGCCGCTGGAGGGAGCGTGGACGCTTGCGGGATTATGGCGGACGATTTGAGCCATGTTACATTGTCTCCTGTTCGACGAATTCCAGCGCCAGGCCGTGCGACACCGCGGGCGGGATCAGAAGCACAGCGCCGGCAACCTCGAAGGTGGCGCCGTTGTTTTTCAATACCTGCCTTGTCGCATCCAGATCGGTGACCGCCAAACGCGCTGCGCAAAAGCGCGGCGATGTATCGCCGGCGAGGCCCGGCAGCCGGCGCGCCATCTCGGCCGGACCGAGCACGGTGATCCGGTCGCCGCTTGCCCCGACCGTCAGTCGTCCCGGCACAAGCTGGGCCGTACTTTCCGTGAGGTGCTCGAGGAAGCTGCGGTGCGCCGCCGGCTCCGGCGCCGACATCACGACTTCGATCACGCGTAAGGCGCCGTTGGGGTGGCGCTGATACTGGGGCTTCCAGAACAGCTCCGGCGGGTGACGCTGCTCGCAGGTGAAAAAGGCGATCCCGGGCATGGCGGACCCAGTGGCGAAGGCCAGTGAAAACTCGAGGCGTGCGGTGCCTCCGCCCGGAAGCACCGCGTCGCGGCCAAAATCAAATGGCGCATAGGCGCCGATGTGATTGGCCTTAAAGCGCGCCGCATCGGCATGGGCGTCGTCGCTGTGCAAAGCCAGCATCGACATTCCCTCAGCGGCGGTAAGAAAATCCCGGTTGTGGGCGCCGAAGCTGAACTGACCTGGCGCGGCTGGCGGCACCGCCGCAGCATCGGTGACGGCCAGCAGCTCCAGAAAATTGTTCCCGAACATCGCGAGGCGGTTGCTGGTTCCGAACGGATGCACGCCGGTCGGCGTGAGGTTAAAACCGAGCGTCTGCCAATCCAGCGCAGCCTGCGTCAGATCGCGGACACAAATGACGAGATGATCTAGACGGCGGGGCATGGGGTCTCCGGATGCTGCGGGCTGACCGTAACCGGCGGCATCACGGCGGGGCAAAGCATTGTTGCTGTGGTTCAGCGCAAGAAAATCTATTGCAAGGCCAGCGCCTATCAGTGACAAACTGGACGGTGATGACCTACATCCTTCCACCGCTTAATGCGCTCCGCGCATTCGAAGCCGCGGCGCGGCATCTCAGTTTCAAGCTCGCCGCGCATGAGCTGCATGTGACACCCGCCGCCGTGGGGCAGCAGGTGAAGGCACTGGAGGCGCGTCTGGGCGTGCGCCTGTTCGAACGGCTGCATAAGCAGCTCATCTTGACCGCGGCCGGCCAGGCCTATCTGCCGGAAGTATCCGACGGCTTTCGTCGCATCGCCGATGCGACTGCGCAATTGAAGCCAGTCGGCGCGGCGCTGCTGCAGCTCGGCGTGCACGGCAGCTTCGATCTGCGCCGTCTGGAACTGGAGCAGTTTCGCTCAAGCCACGCCGAAATCGGCTTGCGGGTGCTGCAGCCCGCGGGCTTGCACGAGTTGATCGAAGGCAAGGTCGATGTGCTGATCGCCCGCGGGGTCGGCCACCATCCGGGCTACCGCTGCGACCGCGTGACGGAAGGCTCTGGACTCGGCGATTGGCTGATCGCGCCTGCCGGTACGGCGGATTGTCCCGAGATATCAAGCTTCCGCGATTGGCTGCGCGGCCTGCCGGCCGATAACTCGCTCGCACTACATCGCCGTCATCGTTTGGTCGGCATCGTCAGAAGTTGAGGTGATCTTGAAACAGAAAAAATTCGGCACGCATGGCCCCGACGTATCCGTGATCGGGCAGGGCACCTGGTATCTCGACCGCGGCGACCGCAAGGCGGCCGTCGCGGCGTTGCGCCGTGGCATCGAGACAGGCATGACGCATATCGACACCGCCGAGATGTATGGCGACGCCGAGCTCGTGATCGCAGACGCCATCGCCGGCTTGCCGCGCGAAAAACTCTTCCTCGTCTCAAAGGTGCTGCCGAGCAACGCCTCGCGGCGCGGCGCCATCACGGCTTGCGAGCGGTCCCTGAAGCGGCTGAAGACCGATCATCTCGATTGCTATCTCCTGCACTGGCGCGGCTCGTATCCATTCGAGGAGACGGTGGCGGCGTTCGACGAACTGGTGGCTGCCGGAAAAATCCGCTCCTGGGGTGTCAGCAATTTCGATTCTGACGATCTCGACGAGTTGCTCGATGTCGCGGGCGAGGGCAAGATCGCCTGCAACCAGGTGCTCTACCATCTGCAGGAGCGCGCGATCGAGCATGCGGTCATCCCGTGGTGCGAGAAGCACGGTGTCGCCGTCGTCGCCTATTCGCCGTTCGGACATAATGATTTTCCGCCCGCGCGCAGCAAGGGCGGCGAGGTACTGCAGGCGCTTGCGGATGCGCACAAGGCGAGTCCGCGTCAGGTCGCGCTGGCGTTTCTCACGCGTCTGTCATCCGTGCTCGCGATTCCCAAAGCCTCGAGTGTGGAACACGCGGCGGAGAATGCCGGCGCAGGCGATTTGAAGCTGAGCGATGCGGAAATCGCCGCGCTCGATAAGGCGTTTCCGCGCGGGCCCAAGCCGCGCGGCTTGCCGATGCTCTGACGGAACACCGTCCTTAACAAAGTATTGCAATCGCGCCCTCCGCGCATATCCGCATCCTGTTTTCGGACCTAGTCGCCTCCCGCGATCTGGTGTTTTTTATAGCCTCGCCCGATTCGAACACTACTGCCTTTCGAGATTGCCGTGACACCGCCCCCCGCCGCAGCCGCGAGGCTGGACAGCGCTCCATTACCTTTGCCCGAGAAGAAGTCCGTCGCCCGCAAGGCGCCCGCGCGCGCCGACCGGCCGTTCAAGGGCATCGCGCTGGTGCTGGCCTCGACGGTCTTTCTCGGCGCCTCCGACGTGACGGCGAAATACCTCTCGGCGACGCTGCCCTCGATCGAGATCGCCTGGATCCGCTTCCTGGTGTTCGCGCTGATCATGACGCCGGCTATGATGCCGGGTTCCCCGCTCTTTGCGCTGCAGACCAAACGCCGCGGCCTGCATCTGTTGCGCGGCGCGGCGCTGCTTGGCTCGTCGCTGTTCTTCATCTCCGGCCTGCGGTTCCTTCCCATCGCCGAAGCCTCCGCCACCGGATTCGTCGCGCCGCTGTTCGTCACGGCGCTGTCGATTATTTTCCTCGGCGAAAAGGTCGGCCTGCGCCGCTGGATCGCCACCGCAGTGGGCCTGATCGGTGTGCTCATTATCCTGCGTCCGGGCACCGGCGCGTTTCACCCGGCGGCGTTCTTTCCGCTGGTCTCGGCGCTGGCCTGGGCCTGCACGCTGATCATGACGCGGATGATGAGCGGCACCGAACGCGCCATCACCACCATGACTTATTCATCGATCGCGGGCCTCTTCATTCTCTCCGCGCTGGTGCCGTTCGTCTGGGTGACGCCGACCTGGCACGACATCGCCTTCGGCGTTTTGATCGGCGTCGCTTCGACCGCGGGGCAGTGGATCGTGGTGCTGGCGTTCCGGTACGCCGACGCCTCCGTGCTGGCGCCGTTCTCCTATATGCAATTGCTGTGGGTCAGCGTGCTCGGCTTCCTGGTCTTCGGCGAGGTCCCTGACGCCTACACCATCACCGGCGCTGCCTTCATCGTTGCCAGCGGGCTCTATACCGCCCATCGCGAGCGTATCAGGCGCTCGCAGCTTCTCTCCGTCTCGGGCGAGCCGTCGCCAAACGCCTGATTCTGCCCGGCCGCTGTCGTAGCTGGGCCGCCGAGACGTGGCGCGAGTGCCACAGCGGCGCCGCAAAACGCCTGGTTGTGGCGCAAATCTGCCGGATTCAACCTCGCATCCGTAATTCCACGGCGGAACCCATGCTAGTGAGTTCCGATGGCGCCGCAGAGCGCCGGGGAATGGGGTTCGGGCGTTGCATTTTCAGTTGCTGTCGTCGGCGCAGGGCCGACGTCGCCGGGATGCGGCTGCATGCGCAGTCGCGATATCGGCATTTCTCGTCGGTCCTGGCCTGACGACGCCCGCGAACGCGGCTTGCACGCCCGATCCGGCATCGAGCGGCCAGACCGTCACCTGCAGCGGCAACACCCCGGGCGGCTTTCAGGCCGGCGGCGGCGTCAGTAATCTCACCGTCAATGTACTGCCCGGGGCAATCGTTGGCGACGGCGGCGGCGCAGCGATCAGCGTCCTGGATTTCGGCAGCACGATCACCAATAGCGGCACGTTGACCGCGGCGGCATTCAGCAACGGCATCTTCGTATTGAGTGACGACAACACTACCAACAATCTCGCGAGCGGAATCATCACCGTTGGTGCCAATGCCGCGGGCATCTCCTTGCATGGCGAGCGCGGGACGATCGGCAACGCCGGCGCCATTGCGGCGGGCGATTCTGGCGTCGGCATCGACGTGTTTGGCAACGACGCAAAGATTGCAAGCAGTGGGACGATCACTGTCACCGACAGTGCGGCGGCAATCTCCGCGCAGGGGGATCGCGCGGTGATCACCCACAGCGGCACGATTAATGGCGGTGTAGGAAGCGCCGGTGTCACTTTCCTTGGCCCGTCCGGCACGATCAACAACAGCGGCCGCATCCTGCTCGGCGACAATTCCGTCGGCATCGTCGTGGGTGACGATTTCAACACCATCACCAACAGCGGCACTATCACCGTTGGAAATGGCGGCGCCGGCATCGTCGTCACCAGTTTCGTCGGCAGCAACTCCATCATCAACACCGGGACTATCAACGTCGGCGCCGGCGCGACGGGTATCCTCGTCAGCGGCACCGGCACCGTTTTCAATTCGGGCACCATCAACGCCGCGACCGGCTCCGCGGCGATCGAGTTCTGCGGCGGCTGCGGCATCCCCAATGTGCTGACGCTGGGCCCGGGCAGCGTCATCAACGGCTTCGTGCTCGGCACCGGCATCGACACGCTTCAGCTCGGCGGCACCGGCAAGGACACCTTCAACCTCAGCCTGATCGGCGCCGGCCAGCAGTATAGAGACTTCTCGACCTTCAATAAGGTCGACAGCTCGAACTGGAGCGTCATCGGCACTGGCGCGCAGAACTGGAACGTGCTCGGCGGCACGCTCTCGGTCAACGGCGTGATCAACGGTCTCGTGACCGTCAATGCCGGCGGCACGCTCGGCGGCATCGGCACGATCGACAATGTCTTCGTCAATGGCGGTACGCTGGCGCCGGGCAATTCGATCGGCACGCTCAACGTGGCGGGCAGCCTGACGTTTTCGGCGGCTTCGAGCTACATGGTCGAGGTCTCAGGCGCGAGCAGCGATCTGACCCGGGTCAGCGGCGTGGCGACCCTTGGCGGCGCCACCGTCGTCGTCATTCCCAGCGGTACGGTGACGAAGCAGTACACGATCCTGACCGCGACCGGCGGCGTGCCCGACACGTTCAACCCGGTGGTATCTGGCGTTTCGCCTAACCTGAACCCGGCCCTCAGCTACGACGCCAACAACGTCTATCTGAATTTTGCGCTGAACTATGGCGGCGGCCTCAATGTCAATCAGCAGAACGTCGCCAACGCGCTGACCAATTTCTTCAATACCACCGGCGGCATTCCGGCCGGCTTCGCCTCGCTGTCGCCGGCCGGCCTGACGCAGGTCTCCGGCGAACTCGCGACCGGCTCGCAGCAGGCGACTTTTGATGCCATGAACCTGTTCCTCTCGCTGATCTCAGATCCGTTCGTGGCGGGCCGCAATGGCGGCCTCAGTGGCAACACCGGTGCGATCCCGTTCACCGAAGAGAGCGCGCTCGGCTATGCCGCGAAGAAGCCCCGAGCCGCGCGCGACGCCTTCGCCAAGTTCCCGACCAAGGCGGATGTTGCGCGCAATGATTTGTTCAATCAGCGCTGGAGTGTCTGGGGTTCTGCCTATGGCGGCGGCAGCAACACGTCAGGCAATGCCGCGCTTGGATCGAACGACGCGACCGCACGCGCGTTCGGTTTTGCTGTTGGCGCCGACTATCGCTTCTCGCGCGACACGCTGGCCGGATTTGCGCTCGCCGGCGGCGGCACCAATTTCAGCGTCCGCGGTTTCGGCTCCGGGCGCTCGGATCTGTTCCAGGCCGGCGCCTTCGTGCGTCACAACATCGGCAAGGCCTATATCACCGCTGCGGCGGCCTATGGCTGGCAGGACGTGACGAGCGACCGCACCGTCACGGTGGCCGGCTTCGAGCGCCTGCGTGCGCAGTTCAACGCCAACGCCTGGTCCGGCCGCATCGAGGGCGGCTACCGCTACACGACGCCCTGGATGGGCATCACGCCCTACGCCGCCGGCCAGTTCACCACCTACAGCCTGCCGGCCTATGCCGAGCAGGTGCTGGCGGGCGCCGGCACGTTCGCGCTGAACTATGCGGCCAAGGACGTCACGGCTTCGCGCACCGAACTCGGCGTTCGCACCGACAAATCCTTTGCCGTGCCGAACGGCATCCTGACCCTGCGCAGCCGCGCCGCCTGGGCCCATGATTTCAATACCGATCGCAACGTCACGGCATTGTTCCAGACGCTGCCGGGTGCGGCCTTCGTCGTCAACGGCGCGGCGCAGGCGTATGACTCGGCGCTGGTGACGGGCAGTGCCGAGATGAAATGGCTGAACGGCTGGTCCGCCGCCGCCATCTTCGAAGGGCAGTTCTCGAACGTCACCAATTCCTACGCAGGGAAGGGCGTTGTGCGCTATGCGTGGTGAACCTCCGTGGTAATGTGAGGGGAAACCACGGGAGGAACTTTGGTGCGCGCTGCCATTTTCAGAAGCGGCGAGATCGTCGTCGACGAGATGCCCGAGCCCAAGCCGGGCGCGGGCATGGTGCTGGTGAAGTCGCTCGCCTGCGGCATCTGCGGCTCCGACCTGCACGCGCGCAAGCACGCGCACCGCATGGTCGAGCTGGCAAAGCATTTTCCCGGTCGCAAGCCGATGGACCTTTCCCGCGATGTCGTGTTCGGCCATGAATTCTGCTGCGAGGTGCTCGACTACGGTCCGGGCACCACGAGCAAATTCAAGCCCGGCACCAGGGTCTGCTCGCTTCCCGCGCTGCTGACCGCGGACGGCCCGCAAGGCATCGGCTACTCCAACGACAATATCGGCGCCTATGCCGAGCGCATGCTGCTCAGCGAAGCCTTGCTGCTGGAGGTCCCCAACGGCCTCGCCGCCGAACATGCCGCGCTGACCGAACCGCTGGCCGTCGGCGTCCACGCGGTGGCGAAAGCCAACATCAGGGGTGGCGAGGTGCCGCTCGTGATCGGCTGCGGGCCGGTCGGCCTCGCGGTCATCGCCGCGCTGAAGATCAGGGGATTGCACCCGATCGTTGCCGCCGATTATTCGCCGGCACGCCGCGCACTCGCCGAAAAGCTTGGCGCCGACGTGGTCGTCGATCCCGCGCGCTCGCAGCCTTATGCGACATGGGCCGAGCACGCCCAGATGTCGCCCGAGGAAAAGGCCGCGCGTCCGCCGCTGCAGGCGCTGTTGCCCGCGCTGAAGCCTGCACTGATCTTCGAATGTGTCGGCGTTCCCGGCCTGATCCAGCAGGTGTTCGAAGGCGCGCCGCGCGATGCGCGCATCGTCGTGGTCGGCGTCTGCATGGAGACCGACCGCTCCGAGCCGATGCTCGGCATCCTCAAGGAACTCAATGTTCAGTACGTCTTGGGCTACACGCCGGAGGAATTCGCGTACTCCTTGCGCCTGGTCGCGGAAGGGCAGGTCGATGCGGCCTCGATGGTGACCGCCAGCGTCGGCATCGACGGCGTCGCAAAAGCGTTCGCCGATCTCGCCAATCCGGAAGCGCATACCAAGATCATCGTCGAGCCGTGGCGGTGATGATCTTCTGAGCCATATGGCAACCATTAAACCCTCATGGTGAGGAGGCGCCT
>NZ_LLXX01000119.1:0-36038 GCF_001440405.1 Bradyrhizobium valentinum | reverse complement strand
TGCCATTCATCCTTCGAGACGCGCGAAGACGCGCTCCTCAGGATGAGGTCTGACAGGAGGGTTGGCTGGGCAAAGGCGCGTGAGCGCCGTGCCCTCCCGGATATTCACTGCGTCGTCCGATGCCTCGGATACTCTAACTGCATTGCGACGAAGTCGGTCGTCTGCGTCCCGTAGCGCGCCGCAATTCCCTCTAGCGCGTTGTCCAGCGCTTCCGCTGGCTTCCGATCCCCAGCCGCCGGCAGCAACCGTTCCACCGGCCAGTTCGTAGCAACCTGATCGGGGTAGATGCGGATGCCGTTGCGGCTTTGCTGTGCACCGGCTGCGTGCGCAAACGTCACCGCCTGCGATCGATAGGTCCGTGACCACGCGTCCGTCACCAGCGCCAGCGACACTTCGTCGACGCCTTCCTTCAGTTCGATGCCGAGCCGCTCGTGCGCCCAGAACGCAGCCGTGTTGCCGATCGCCGTCAGCGCGAACGGCCGCGTGAACCTGAACTCGTCGCTCTCGTGGCGCGCGTCCCAGTCGGGCAGGCCGATATCACGGCCGACCGCCTTGGCCTTTTCCCGTCCGGCGATGGCCTCGATCAGCGTCAGCGACATCGGCATTGACGCCGTGATACCTGTCGTCGTCGCCACGCCGTCGTCGACCACCAGCCGGCGGTCTTCGACATAGCGCATCGTCGGGTGCTTGCCGCGCAATTCCTTGATGGAATACCAGTGGGTGGTCGCCCGCTTGCCATGCAGCAGCCCGGCATCGCCGACCACCTTGGCGCCGGCGCAAACGCCGATGACGATCGCCTTCTTGGCCGCTTGATTCCTGATCCACTGCAGCGCCGCCGGATCGTCATCGCGGCTCATCGCGGGGACGATCACATAGTCGGCGCCATCGGGATGCTGCGCATCGAACTCCGCTGTTGTCGCGTGAGGTTCGACCTTGAGCGTCGGAAAGAGCGTGACGGGGCCGGGTGCGGTAGCCAGCGTCACGACGTCGGCGACGTCGGCGCGCCTGAGGATGCCGTAGGGCAACAGGTAATCGGTGGTTTCGGTAGCATCGTTGATGCCGATGATGGCAATCAGCGGGCGCTGCCGCCTCGGCGGCTTCAGCGCCGCGATCATCGCATCACGTTCGTCTTGCGCGATCGCCGGCGGGGCCACGGCGGAAGGCGCTGTTGGCAGCGAGTAAATCCAGGCGCCGCCGATCACGGCGGCAAGCGCGATTGCGCCGAGCGCGCTCCATAATACACGTCGAGAATTCATGGTTTGCCGGCTCGCGCCTCACTCATTTCAACCTGGTCCAGTTCTACTGCCGCCATGATCCGTCGGAAATGACGTAAATCCGGCGAAAACGGCCATGCGTCCAGGAACCGCGGCGGCTCGTTCCATGATTCTCTCGCTCACACGATGAATGGCGGTCGATGCAGTGAGGGATCCTCCCGGTTTGCGGGAATGTCCATCCGGCGAGGCGGCCATTGTCTGATGCCGTATGGCGCCGCAGCTTTGCGGGCAAGCATTACGGCCTCTGGACAAGGAGGGCTTTCATGCCATCGGACAGACGTATGTTTTTGAGCGCGGGCCTCGGCGTCACCGCCGCGCTCGCTTCGCGCGCCAGCGGGCTCACGACATCGGCGCAAGCGGTCTCACTCGAAAGTCCGCCTCTTCCTGGCGATGTCAGCCTTGATGCGGACGCCCGCGCCGCAACCGCCCATGATTTCGGCCGGCTCATTCACCGGCAACCGCGCGGCGTGCTGAGGCCCGCATCGAGTACCGACATAGCGACCCTGATGCGTTGGGCCAAGGACCATGGCGTCAAGGTGGCGGCGCGCGGGCAGGGCCATTCGATCTATGGCCGCGCACTGGTCGAGAACGGCATCGTGGTCGATATGGGCGCGATGAACTCGATCCGCGATATCAAGGCCGATCGCGTCGTGGTCGATGCCGGAGCGACGTGGCGAGATCTGTTTGAGGCGACATTGGCGCACGGGCTTACGCCGCCGGTGCTGACCAACTATCTCGGCCTCTCGATCGGCGGAACGATCGCGGTGGGCGGCATCGGAGCTGCGTCATCCCGGCATGGCATGCAAACCGACAATGTCATCGCCCTCGACGTGGTGACCGGCGATGGGAATGAACTGAGTTGTTCGGCGACCGAAAATCCGGATCTCTTTGACAGCGTCCGAGCCGGCCTCGGCCAATGCGGCATCGTCACGCGGGCGACGCTGCGCCTGGAGCGCGCGCCCGAGCGTATCAGGCGCTTTCAGCTCTTTTACCGCGATTTGCCGTCGCTGACGGCGGACCAGCGGCGCGTGCTGACGGAAGGGCGCTTCGACCAGTTGCAGGGCGCGGTTCTTCCCGATGGACGCGGCGGCTGGCGGTATCAGCTCGACGGCGCGGTATCTTATGGGAGCGGTTCGGCTCCCGACGACAGGGCCGTGCTTTCCGGATTGTCGGATGAGCGCAGCGCCGCCGTCATCGCCGACCTGACCTATCGCGAGGATGCCCTGGCGTTTGGAAAGTTCGAAAATCTGCTGCGATCGAAAGGCCAGTGGTCCAACCCGCAGCCCTGGCTGCTGACGTTCCTGCGCGGCAGCAACGCCGAAAGGGTCGCCGGCGACATCCTGGCAGGCCTGACGGGCGATGCGGTCGGTCCGTTCGGGCGGATAACCGTCTACCCCTTGCTCACAAGGGCGTTTCGGACGCCGCTGGTTCGCCTGCCGGCGGAAGACGTCGTCTTTGTCTTCAATCTCATTCGTATCCCCGCGTCGAACGATGCGGCGGCGGCGGAGCGGATGGCCACAGAAAATCGCGCGCTGTACGATCGCATCAGAGAAGCCGGCGGCGTTCTCTATCCGGTCAGCGCCTTTGCCATGTCGCCCTTCGATTGGGAGGTTCACTTCACGTCCGGCTGGCCGCAGCTTCGCGAGGCCAAGCGGCGCTACGACCCCGGACATCTGCTGACGCCCGGCTACAATGTATTCTGACGGTACCTTGCGAGGAGCTAAAGCAGATCGGTCTTCAGGCTGCTCGACAGAAAATCCACGAACCGCCGGACTCTTTCCAGCGGTGCTCGTGTCGGTGGCCAGACGAGCTGGATCGGCATCCCCTCGGTTTCAAATTCCGGCAGAACGATTGCGAGCGCGCCCTCTGCGACGAGATCGCTGATCTGCCATAACGGCAACCGGGCAAGGCCGGCGCCTTCGCTTGCGGCAGCGCGGATTGCGGCGGCGCTGTTCGAGCGGAAACGGCCGTGCACTTTGACCGACTGGACCTGGCCGTCAATGCGAAACGGCCATTTGTCGATCACCTCAGTGCCGGCCCGCAGGATGCAGGAATGCTGCTCGAGATCGCTGGGATGCTTCGGCCGGCCGTGTTCGGCGAAATAGGATGGCGCGCCGACGATGACGACGCGCAGCACGTGCAATCGGCGCGCGATCAGGGACTCATCGGCGGAGTCGCCGATCCGCACGGCAATGTCGAGGCTCTCCGCAACGAGATCGACCTGCTCGTCGGAGGCCCGCAGCTCGATCTCCACGTTGGGATAGAGCCTTAGGAAACGGCTGACAATCGGCGCGACGTAGAATGACGCAAACAGAATTGGCGCACCGACTTTCAGCGAGCCCGATATTTCGCCGCGAAGATTGGCTGCCTCGGCCCGCGCTTCGATGATCTCCGCAACCGCCGGCTTGATGCGCTCGTAGAACACACGCCCGGCCTCGGTAGGTTCTGATCGTCGCGTGGTGCGCTTCACAAGCTCGACGCCAAGCGCCCGTTCCAGCGCCATCAGCGACCGGTTGAGCGACTGCAGCGGGCGCCGAAGATGACGTGACGCCGCCGCCTGGCTGCCCTTCTCGATGACAGCCAGAAAGGCTTCGAGATCGTCCAACCGTTCCAATTCGATATGCCGCCGCTGATATGCCGCCACTCGGGAAGGTGGATTGAACAGGCAGTAATTGCAAGGCCGGCAGATCGCGTAGGGTGGGCAAAGGAACGCAAGCGACGTGCCCACCATCTATCGTCGAGCGCGCTTCTTGAGGGTGGGCACGCTGTCGCTTTGCCCACCCTACGAACTTCTCCGGGCTGATTTGCTTCGCGCACAAGCGCAATTTCACGCAGAGCGTGCGACAAACTGGCACGACGGGCAAATCAGTCAAAACCTGTCCAGCCCTTCCAGCAAAAATATTCCGCTTTCGTTCTCACGCAAATCACCGGCATAACTCCGCCCGTCTCACGCAGATGAGGGGCGCTCGCGATCGTCACGAACGTGCGGTGAGATGCGATGGACGCTGAAGGCGCGCTAGACGTACGCGCCGGATGCGTACGGCGAAGTCGTGTGGTCCGGACGCCGCGGTGCTGGCGTTAAGTCCGAGAGAAGCGAAGCTTCTCGGGGGCGACGGTGGCAAGAAAGCCGTTCACCGGGGAGAGCACGAAGTAAGCCGTAAAGCCATTGCGCAGGGAAGGCCGGAATGCTCCCGCTGCCCTGTATGCTCGTGTGCAGTTTTGTTTGCGCAAATCGCACGCGAGACCGCGGGTGCAGCAAGCACCCGGTCTTCCCTGCGCCCTCTGAACAAGAGGAGGGCAAAGAAGATGCAAACCTCGGGCGATCAGCGCTGCGAGATCGTGACTGTGTGTCGATCGTAGGATGGGTAGAGCGAAGCGAAACCCATCACCTTCTGCGCCCCGCATTGATGGGTATCGCTTCGCTCCACCCATCCTACGGTCTGCGCTCGCAATAGCGGGATGAGAGCTGTGCTACACCGGCAGCGCGATCGAATACTTCACCTGGCTCAGCGCAAAGCTCGACTCGATCGAGGCGATGCCGTCGAGCCGTGTCAGCTTGTTCTTCAGGAACGCTTCATAGGAGGAGAGGTCGGCGGCGACGACGCGTAGCAGATAATCGCGGTTGCCGGTCATCAGATAGCACTCCAGCACCTCGTCCCATTTCGAAATCGCTTTCGCAAACCGGTTGAGATCTTCCTCTTTCTGCCGCGCCAGCTTGATCGAGATGAAGACGCTGACATGCAAGCCCAATGATTTCTGATCGACGGTCGCGATGTAGCGCGTGATGATGCCGCGTTCTTCCAGCAGCTTGACCCGGCGATGGCAGGGCGACACCGAGAGGCCGACCTTGTCGGCGAGTTCCTGCATGGTCATGCGGCTGTCGGTCTGCAGCAGGCTGAGGATCCTGCGGTCGATGGCGTCGAGGGTGGCCATTGGGATGAACTCGCGGTTTGGAGGCATATTGTGGCATTTTATCCCAATATTGGGTGGTATGCCGCAGCAAATTGAGAATTTTGACACCTGCGCGGCCGCTAAGATCGGCGCATACTGAATTCTCTCCGGGAGCATTGCCATGCCTATAGAGCCCGCACGCCTGGAAATGCTGTCCGCGCTGGCGCGCAAGGTGCTGTGGCTGTCGTCGTGGACGATCCATCACGCCAACCACGTCAGGCCCAGTGCCGACGGGCTGAAGGTCGGCGGCCATCAGGCCTCGTCCGCCTCGCTCGCCAACATCATGTCGGCGCTATATTTCTCGGTGCTGCGTCCGCAGGACCGTGTCGCGGTGAAGCCGCATGCGAGCCCGGTGTTCCACGCCATCCAGTATCTGTTCGGGCACCAGACCCGCGACAAGCTGGAAAATTTCCGCGGCTTCAAGGGCGCGCAATCCTATCCATCGCGCACCAAGGATACCGACGACGTCGACTTCTCCACCGGCTCGGTGGGCCTCGGCGTCGCGCAAACCCTGTTCTCCTCGCTGGTGCAGGATTACGTCACGTCGCATGGCTGGATGCAGGACCGCCCCGAGGGGCGGATGATTGCGCTCGTCGGTGACGCCGAAATGGATGAGGGCAACATCTTCGAGGCGCTGCTCGAAGGCTGGAAGCATGCGCTGCGCAATACTTGGTGGGTGGTGGACTACAACAGACAGAGCCTCGATGCCGTCGTGCGGGAAGGGCTGTGGGAGAAGTTCGAGACCATGTTCCGCAATTTCGGCTGGGACGTGGTGATCGTGAAATACGGCCGCCTGATGCAGGCGGCGTTCGCCGAGCCCGGCGGCGAGGCCTTGAGGCGCTGGATCGATAATTGCCCGAACCAGATGTATGCGGCGCTGTGCTTCCAGGGCGGGGCTGCCTTCCGCAAGCATCTGCAGGACGACATCGGCGATCAGGGAGAGGTTTCGCAATTGATCGACCGCCGCAGCGACGACGAGCTGCTGGCGTTGATGTCCAACCTCGGCGGCCATGACATGGCCAGCATGATCGAGGCATTCGAGGCGATTGATCACGATCGTCCCGTCTGCTTCATCGCCTACACCATCAAGGGCGTCGGCCTGCCGATGCAGGGCCACAAGGACAACCATGCGGGCCTGATGACGGTGGCGCAGATGGAGAAGTGGCGCGGTGCGCAGAACATCCGCCCCGGCCATGAATGGGACAAGTTCGAAGGGCTGCCACAGGCGCCGGCCGAGCTCGAAGCATTCCTGGCGGCAGCGCCGTTCAATCAGCAAGGCCGTCGCCGTCTCACTGCACCCGTCATCGACGTTCCGCAACAGCTTACCTTCAAGCCCACGGCGCAGATGTCGACGCAACAGGGCTTTGGGTTGGTGCTCAACGAACTCGCGCGCGGCGATACGGAATTGGCCGCGCGGATCGTCACCGCCTCGCCTGATGTCACCGTGTCGACCAATCTCGGTGCCTGGGTCAACCGCCGCGGGCTGTTCGCCAAAGCCGAGAACCACGACCTGTTCCGCCAGGAGAAAATACCCTCGACCTTCAACTGGGATTTTTCGCCCAAGGGCCAGCACCTCGAACTCGGTATCGCCGAGATGAACCTATTCATCATGCTCTCGGCGCTGGGGCTCTCGCATCAGATCAATGGCGAACGGCTGCTGCCCGTCGGCACGCTGTACGATCCCTTCATCGAGCGCGGCCTCGATGCGCTGAACTATGCCTGCTACCAGGACGCCCGCTTCATGGTGGTGGCGACGCCGTCGGGAATCACGCTGGCGCCGGAAGGCGGGGCGCATCAGTCGATCGCCACACCCTTGATCGGCATGGCGCAGGATGGGCTGGCCTCGTTCGAACCGGCCTTCGTCGATGAACTTGCCGTGATCATGGGGTGGGGCTTTCGCCACATGCAGCGCGAAGTCGGCGAGGGCGGCTCGGTCTATTTGCGATTGTCGACCCGCACGGTCGATCAGCCGCAGCGGATCATGACGCCGGACCTGCAAAGGGACATCACCGAGGGCGCCTACTGGCTGCGCGAGCCCGGGCCGAATTGCGATATCGTGATCGCCTACACCGGGGCGGTCGCGCCGGAGGCGATCGAGGCGGTGGGCTTCATCGGCGAAAGCCACCGCGATGTCGGTTTACTGGCGGTAACCTCGGCAGACCGGCTGCATGCGGGATGGTCCGCCGCGCGGAACTTGCGGCGCGACCGCCGCGCCGTCCAGCACCTCAGCCATGTCGAAAAGCTGCTGGCGCCGCTCACTCGCGACTGCGGCATTGTGAGCGTGATCGACGGCCACCCCGCTTCGCTCGGCTGGCTCGGCAGCGTGCGCGGCCACCGCCTCGAGGCGCTCGGCGTCGAGCAATTCGGCCAGACCGGTACGATTGGCGATCTCTACCGCCACTACGGTATCGACGCCAACGCCATCATCGATGCGGCGGAGGCGTTGACCGTCGGGGCGCCGGTGCGGCACCGGAAGATGGCGGTGTGAGACATCTGCCGCCGTCATTCCGGGGCGCGCGCAGCGCGAACCCGGAATCCATCGTGACACGGGTTATGCGGCCCGATGGATTCCGGGCTCGCGCCAAGAGGCGGAATGACGGGCGGAGCACCTTGCCACCCCCATGCCCCTGTCCTTATATCCAGCGCCTGCCGCATCGCGGCACCCCGCATATGGCGGGTTCAACTGCCCTGGCTTTCGTGCAAGGATGCTGCCGAACGCTTCTGTTCCTCCTCCATTGCTCCGAGATTAAAGAGGTTTCCGATGGTCAATCGCATGCAATTCTACATCGATGGTGCCTGGGTCGATCCGGCCGTCAAGAAGTCCACGCCCGTCGTCAATCCGGCGACCGAAGAAGCGATGTACGAAGTTGCGCTCGGCTCGAAGGCCGACCTCGACAAGGCCGTTGCCGCCGCCAAGCGCGCTTTCGTGACATATTCGCAGACCAGCCGCGAAGAGCGCATCGCGCTGTTCGAGAAGATCATCGAGATCTACAAGGGCCGCATGAAGGAAATCGGCGCGGCCGTGTCGGACGAAATGGGTGCGCCGCTGCCGATGGCCGAACGGCTGCAGGCCGGCGCGGGCCTTGGCCACATCGCCTCCACGCTCGAAGTGCTCAAGAACTACCATTTTGAAGAGACGGTCGGTTCGGCCGTCGTCGTGCGCGAGCCGGTCGGCGTCGTCGGCATGATCACGCCCTGGAACTGGCCGCTTAACCAGATCGCCTGCAAGGTTGCGCCCGCGCTCGCCGCCGGCTGCACCATGATCCTCAAGCCTTCGGAATTCACCCCGACCTCGGCATTGATCTTCGCCGAAATCCTGCATGAAGCGGGCGTGCCGAAGGGCGTGTTCAACCTGCTCAACGGCCTCGGCCCCGAAGTCGGCGCCGCGATGGCCGAGCATCCGGATATCGACATGATCTCGTTCACCGGCTCGACCCGCGCCGGCGTCGATGTCGCCAAGCGTGCCGCGCCGACCGTGAAGCGCGTCAGCCAGGAATTGGGCGGCAAGTCGCCGAACGTCATCCTCGAAGGCGCCGACCTCACCAAGGCCGTGACCGGCGGCGTGATGCACATGTTCAACAACTCCGGCCAGTCGTGCAACGCGCCGTCGCGGATGATCGTGCCGCTGTCGAAGATGAAGGAAGTCGCCGCCATCGCCAAGGGCGTCGCCGACAAGACCAAGGCCGGCGATCCCCGCGCCGAGGGCACCACCATCGGCCCGGTCGTGTCGCGCATCCAGTGGGACAAGATTCAGGCGCTGATCAAGAAGGGCATCGACGAAGGCGCGACGCTGGTGGCCGGTGGTCCCGGTCTGCCTGAGGGTGTCAACAAGGGCTTCTACGTGCGCCCGACCATCTTCGCCGACGTCACCAACGACATGACGATTGCGCGGGAGGAAATCTTCGGGCCGGTGCTGACGATCATCGGCGCCAAGGATGAAGCCGACGCCGTGAAGATCGCCAATGACACACCCTATGGTCTCGCCGGTTACGTCTCGGGCGATACGGTGGAGAGCGCGCGTCGCGTAGCCAAACAGATTCGCGCCGGCAACATCAACCTGCAGGGCGTGCCGAACGACCGCACTGCGCCGTTCGGCGGCTACAAGCAGTCCGGCAATGGCCGCGAATGGGGCAAGTATGGCCTCGAGGAATATCTCGAGGTGAAGGCGGTCGCCGGCTACAACGCCGCGTAATTGAAGCGGCGCTTGCGCCGTTCGTGAAAGATGCCGGCTGCCGAAAGGCGGTCGGCATTTTTTTGACCAGAATCATCGCCAGGCTGACGTCAGCGTCAATGCGTGGCCGACGCAGCGACGACGCAACAAGAAAAGATGGAGGATGCCCGTGAAGAAAATCGTCGTTGCGCTGGTCGCGCTGATGTCGCTTGCCGGGACAGTGCAGGCCCAAACCGTCAAGGATCTGCTCGCAACCCTCAAGGTAAAGTGGAACACGCCGACCGAACCGTTCAAGATGATCGGCAACGTCTATTATGTCGGAACCGACGGCCTGGCGTCCTACCTGATCACATCGCCGCGAGGCCATATCCTGGTCGATACAGTGATGCCGGAATCAACGTCGCAGATCAAAGCGAACATCGAGAAACTGGGCTTCAAGATCACCGACATCAAATACCTGCTCAACACCCATGCGCATATCGACCACACCGGCGGCTTTGCGGAAATGAAACAGGCGAGTGGTGGCCAGCTCGTCGCCGGTGAGGCCGACAAGCCGCTGCTTGAAGGCGGCTACTATCCGGGCGCGCAGGAAGATACGGCGCTCAATTTTCCGCCGGTGAAGGTGGATCGCACGGTTCGCGAAGGCGACAGAGTTAGTGTGGGTGACGTCACGCTGACCGCCCGAGAAACCCCCGGCCATTCGCCGGGTTGCACGAGCTGGGCGTTCTCTGTGAAGGACGGCGATGCCGCACGCTCCGTCCTCATCTTCTGCAGCGGCACCGTAGCGCTGAACCGGCTCGTCACCAATCCGACCTATTCCGGTATCGTCTCTGATTACCGGAACACGTTCGCGCGGGCGAAGGACATGAAGGTGGATGTGCTGCTCGCGCCGCATCCGGAAATGTACAAGATGGCGGAAAAGCGTGCCAAGCTCGCCGAAGGCGGGCCCAACCCGTTCGTCGATCCCGGCGAGTTCAACGCCTATGCGGCGACACTGGAGAAGGCGTTTGAAGACGCGCTCGTCGAGCAAACCGCCGCCGCACAGGGAAAGAAGGGATGAACTGGCGCCAATGGGCGCCAACCTATCCGCCCGGTGCGCCTTGCGTGTTCACATAGAGCGCGTAGATCGACTGGCTCGCGGCCATGAACAGGCGGTTGCGCTTCAAGCCGCCGAAGCAGAGGTTGGCGCAGCGCTCGGGCAGGGCGATGCGGCCGATCATGACGCCATCGGGGGCGAACACCACGACGCCGTCGAGCTCGGGGTCGCCCATGCCCCAGCCGCACCACAGATTGCCGTCGATGTCGCAGCGCATGCCGTCGGGCGTGCCGGGGCCGGCGTCAACGAGGACGCGCTTGTTGGAGAGCTTGTCGCCGCTGGCAGCGACGTCGTAGGCGAGGATCTTGCGGTTCGGCACGCCGCGGGATTCGATGATGTAGAGGATCTTCTCGTCCGGCGAGAAACAGAGCCCGTTCGGGCCGAGCACACCCTCGGCGACAATGGTCGCTTTGCCGGTCGCGCCGTCGATCCGGTAGACATTGGCGTCGATCTCGGGTTCGGCCTTGTAGCCCTCGTAATTGCCGAGCAGGCCGAACACCGGATCGGTGAACCAGATCGAGCCATCGGACTTCACCACGACATCGTTCGGCGAGTTCAGCCGCTTGCCATCGAAGGAGTCCATCAGCACCGTGATCGAGCCGTCATATTCGGTGCGCGTCACCCGCCGGCCGCCGTGCTCGCAGGTGACCAGCCGTCCCTGACGGTCGCGGGTGTTGCCGTTGGCGAAGTTGGACGGCTTGCGGAACACGCTGACCGTGCCGGTCTCCTCCTCCCATTTAAGGATGCGCTGGTTCGGAATATCGCTGCACAGCAGATACCGCCCGTCGCCGAACCATACCGGCCCTTCGGCCCAGCGCAGGCCGGTGGTCAGCCGTTCCACCGCCGACAGCTTGAGCCAGTATTTTTCGAACCGCGGATCGAGTGCACGGATGGCCGGATCGGGGTAATACGCCGCCGGGCGCCAGTCGGCGGAATGCGATGCTGCATCGGACATTTGCTGTTCTCGTTGTTGCGTTCCCAGAGCGTTTGAGTTTGCTATCATTCCCGGCTAATGACCGCAAATCGGTCGCGAGATTAAGAGGAAAGAAATGCCACGCATATTGATGACCGGCGCTGCCGGCGGGATCGGGACGAGCCTGCGCAAGCTGTTGCCGCCGATCTATCCGGATCTGCTGCTGAGCGATCTGAAGGCGCCGGTCGATCTCGGCAAGGACGAGAAGTTCAAGGCGGCGGACCTTGCCGATCTGGCGCAGGTCGAGGCGATCTGCGAGGGCGTCGACGGCATCCTGCATTTCGGCGGCTATTCGGTCGAAGGTCCCTGGGACTCGATCCTGCAGTCCAACATCATCGGCGGCTATAACCTGTTCGAGGCGGCGCGGAAGAAGGGCGTCAAGCGGGTGGTGTTCGCCTCGTCGAACCATGCGGTTGGCTTCTATCCGCGACATCACCGGATCGGCACCGACGTCACCGCGCGCCCGGACAGCCGCTACGGCGTCAGCAAGGTGTTCGGTGAAGCCGTCGGCGCGCTCTATGCCGACAAGCACGGGCTTGGCGTTACCTGCCTGCGGATCGGCAATTTCGGCGAGATGCCGCTGGACCACCGCCGGCTTTCGATCTGGCTGAAGCCGGAGGACCTGGTGCAGCTCTGCCGGATCGGGCTCGAGCACCCCGATATCCATTTCGAGATCTTCTACGGCGCCTCCCATAACGAGCGCGCCTGGTGGGACAACCATCGCGCCTACGAGCTCGGCTATCGGCCGACCGGCCGCGGCGAGGATTTCCGCGAACACGCCATGGCCGAGCAGGCCAAGCTGAAGCCGGATCCGGTCGGCGATTACTACCAGGGCGGCACGTTCTGCAGCATGGAGTTCGACGGCGACAAGAACAGGATCATCGACTGGAAGTGAGATCTCTAATTCCGGGTCATGCGCCCTTGCGGCGCGGGCCCGGAAACCATACTGACGATCATATCGTGGCCCGAGCTCACCAGGGCGCCCGGAAGCTAAAGCCTCGAAGAGGGGAACAAGAAAATGGCCGACGGACTTCGCAAGGGACTGACGAGTTATGGCGACGCTGGCTTCTCGCTGTTCCTGCGCAAGGCCTTCATCAAGGCCATGGGCTACTCGGATGATGCGCTGAACAGGC
Source organism: Bradyrhizobium valentinum (assembly GCF_001440405.1). Classification (GTDB taxonomy): domain Bacteria; phylum Pseudomonadota; class Alphaproteobacteria; order Rhizobiales; family Xanthobacteraceae; genus Bradyrhizobium; species Bradyrhizobium valentinum. The sequence continues at coordinate 23,440 of NZ_LLXX01000119.1, read as the reverse complement.
CGATTGTCGGCATCACCAATACCTATAGCGACTACAATCCCTGTCACGGCAACGTTCCGCAGATCATCGAAGCGGTGAAGCGCGGCGTCATGCTGAGCGGCGCGATGCCGATGGTGTTCCCGACCATCTCGATCGCCGAGAGCTTTGCCTATCCGACCTCGATGTACCTGCGCAATCTGATGGCGATGGATACCGAGGAGATGATCCGCGCCCAGCCGATGGACGCCGTGGTCGTGATCGGCGGTTGCGACAAGACGTTGCCGGCGCAGATCATGGCGGCGGTCTCCGCCGATCTGCCGACCGTCGTCATTCCGGTCGGGCCGATGGTGGTCGGACATCACAGGGGCGAGGTGCTCGGCGCCTGCACTGATTGCCGTCGGCTCTGGGCAAAGTATCGCGCCGGCGAAATCGATGACAACGAGATCGAAGCCGTCAACGGAAGGCTTGCGCCTTCAGTCGGCACTTGCATGGTGATGGGCACCGCGAGCACCATGGCGTGCATCACCGAGGCGCTCGGCCTGTCGCTGCCGATGAGCGCGACGATTCCGGCGCCGCACGCCGAGCGTTTTCGCTCGGCTGAAGCCAGCGGCAAAGTCGCCGCCGCGATGGCCAAGGCGAAGGGGCCAAGGCCGAGCGAATTGCTGACGCCGGTCTCGTTCCGCAACGCGCAGGTGGTGCTCCAGGCGATCGGTGGATCGACCAACGGCCTCATTCACCTCACGGCAATCGCTAACCGCACCAAACACCGCATCGATCTCGAAGCATTCGACAAGCTCGGACGCGAGGTGCCGGTGCTGATCGATCTGAAACCGTCAGGCGAGCACTATATGGAGCATTTCCATCATGCCGGCGGCGTGCCCAAGCTGATGGCGCAGCTTGGCGACCTCATCGACCTCAATGCCCAAACCATCACCGGCCAAACGCTGCGCGATGTTGTCGCCGGCGCCGAGGAGGTGCCGGGGCAGGACGCCATCCGTCCGCGCGACAATCCGATCAAGGCCGAAGGCGCAATGGCGGTGCTGCACGGCAATCTTGCGCCGCGCGGGGCGGTCATCAAGCAATCGGCGGCAAGCCCCAAGCTGCTGCAACATACCGGCCGTGCCGTGGTGTTCGAATCCGTGGAAGACATGACACTGCGGGTCGACGATCCCGATCTCGACGTCAACGCCGACGACGTGCTGGTGCTGCGCAATGCCGGCCCCAAAGGTGCGCCGGGTATGCCGGAGGCTGGCTACCTGCCGATTCCGAGGAAACTCGCGCGCGGCGGCACCAAGGACATGGTGCGGATATCCGACGCACGCATGAGCGGAACCGCGTTCGGCACGATCGTGCTGCACATCACGCCGGAATCCGCCGTGGGCGGGCCGCTGGCGCTGGTGAAGAACGGGGACATGATCCGCCTCGATGTCGCGAAGCGCAGCATCGATCTCTTGATCGACGCGGCCGAACTGGAGAAACGTCGCGCGGCGCTGTCGCCCGCCGTCGCGCCCGATTGGGCCAGGCGCGGCTACGCGCACCTGTTCAACGAGACCATTCTGCAGGCCGACGAGGGCTGCGACTTCGATTTCATGCGCGAGCAGGGCAAAGACTAAAGCGCTTCAGCGTACTATATGGTCGTCCCTGCGCACGCAGGGACCCATACCGCGTTGTGCTCTCCGTTGAAGTGAGATGATGGTCGCGTCTTCAAACAACTCGAGACGGTGGTTATGGGTCCCTGCTTTTCGCAGGGACGACAGCCGCATGCGAGGCACCAGCTCTGCCAACAATCACTTCGTCTTGCTGGTGAACTTCTTCACCGCAATGCGGAAGTCTTCGGTACGCATGGCGTCGATGATCTTCGCTTCCTCGGCATCGAGCTGCTGTCTGGTCGGCGTAACCGCGGCCTGGTAGACCAGCGACTTGGTGCCTGCGATCGCCGCTGGCGGGTTCTGCGCCAGCCGCTCCGCGAATTTGCGCGTTTCCGCTTTCAGCTCTGCCGCCGGAACGACGCGGGCGACCAGGCCCCATTCATAGGCCTGCTGCGCGGTAAAGCTGTCCTCGGCCAAAAATATCTGAAGCGCGCGACGGGTGCCAACGGTCCCGACCATGCCGACCGTACTGCCGCCATCCGGCGAAACCCCAATCTTGGCATAGGCCGGCGTGAACCGGGCGTCATCGGCGGCAATGCAGAGGTCGGTGACGAAGGCCAGCCCCATGCCGGCGCCGGCGGCGGAGCCGTGGACGCTGGAGAGAACGATCTTCGGCATCCGTCGCACCGTCTCGATAAAGGCGTGGTAGTGCTTCAGCAATTCTCCCACCACGGGCGCAACGGTATCGTTGGCGGCGGCTGCACCGATGGTCTGCAAGTCGCCGCCGGCGGAGAAAGCGCGGCCTTCGCCCTCGATCACCAGCACCCGTATGTCGTCGTTGCCTTCGACCTCGGCGCCAAGTTGCTCGAGCTTTTGCGCGATCGAGAGATTGATCGAATTGAAGGCCGCGGGCCGGTTGAGCGTGATCGTGGCAATCGGGCCCTCGATCCTGAGCAGGGCAGGGGCGTTGGCGGCGGTATCATCGGAGGTCGGCATGACTGGGCCTCAGCTCGGAACGGAGCCAGCATTTAAATAGAGAAGGTAACAGGTGGCAATCCCCAGCAAGGTCCGCAAAATACCGCACAATCCTTCCTCCTGGGCCATGGCGCTCTTGCGTCTCATCGCGCCATGAGGTCAGATAGGGCTTGTCATCGTTCAGGACGGACACGAGCGCCGCTTCCGATGGACGAGACAGGCAAGCCAAAATCAGTGGAGAGGAAACGACATGGGTCATTCCCGTGTGCTCGAACGTAGGATGTCCCCATGACGGTAGGACCGGTTGTCATCATTGGCGCGGGCCATGCAGGCTTCCAGCTCGCGATGTCGCTGCGCCAGCACGGCTTTTCCGAACGCATCGCGCTGTTGAACGATGAAGGCCATCTGCCGTACCAGCGGCCGCCGCTATCCAAGGCCTACCTGAAGGGAACCAGCGGCCCAGACAGCCTGATGTTCCGCCCGGAAAAATTCTATTCCGACCAGAAGATCGATCTGATCGCAGGTCGCGCGGTATCGATCGACCGTGCTGCCCGCAAGGTGTTGCTCGCCTCCGGCGCTTTCCTCGATTACGGCCATCTGGTGCTGGCGACCGGCGCGCGCAATCGCCTGCTCGACATTCCCAACGCCAATCTCGACAGCGTGCGCTACTTGCGGACGCTCGACGAAAGCCAGTCGTTACGGGACTACATCGCTCCGGGTCAGCGCGTCATCGTGATCGGCGCCGGATTCATTGGCCTGGAATTCGCTGCGACCGCCCGGGCCAAGGGCGCCGAAGTCGACGTCATCGAGCTCGCGCCGCGGGTGATGGCGCGCGCGGTGACCGCGGAGATCTCGGAATATTTTCAATCGCGGCACGCCGCGGCCGGTATCCGGATTCATCTCGGCGTACAGGTCACAAGCATAGAAAGCGACGGCAGCAACGTTACCGGTGCGAGCCTCAGCGACGGGCGGCATATCAAAGCCGATCTGATCGTGGTCGGCGTCGGCGTCCTGCCCAACGTCGAACTGGCGGCGGAGGCTGGCTTGCCGGTCGCGGCCGGAATCGTTGTCGACGAGCATCTCCTGACGGCCGATCCGAATATTTCGGCGGTGGGCGATTGTGCGCTGTATGCGAGCCCACGGTTCGGCGGCTCGTTGCGGCTGGAATCGGTGCAGAACGCCACAGACCACGCGCGTTGCGTCGCGGCCCGGCTGACCGGCGATGCCAAGCCGTACGACGGATTGCCCTGGTTCTGGAGCGATCAGGGCCCCGACAAGTTGCAGATGGTGGGACTGACCACCGGCTATGACCGCGTGGTGATGCGTGGCGATCGCGCGCAGGGGGCGTTCTCCGCGTTCTGCTACAAATCCGGACAGCTCGTCGGCATCGAGTCCGTCAACCGCGCGGGTGACCACATGTTCGGACGGCGCTTACTTGCCGCCAACGGCTCGATCACGCCCGAGCAGGCGGCCGACACCGGCTTCGATCTGAAGAGCGCCCTGACTTAAATTGGACTTATCGCGGCGCCAGTCTGCTTGCATCCGCCGATCATTTCGGCAACGCTTCGCCGGCAGTCCCGACAAGAGGTCTCCGGCAGTCAGTTTCGGAGGGTACATGTTCGTTTGGATGCGCCGTCTTACGTTGACCGGCGCCATCATCGTTGCCTCGGCTATGGCTGGCCCAGTTTCGGCACAGACCAAGTTGAAATGGGCGCATGTTTACGAGGTCACCGAACCCTACCACACCGAGGCATTGTGGGCGGCCAGCGAGATCAAAAAGCGTACCAACGGCAAATACGACATCGAGGTGTTTCCGGCTTCCCGGCTCGGCAATGAGAACCAGCTCAACGAAGGCCTCGGCCTCGGCGCGGTCGATATCGTTTACGTCGGCATCAACTTCGTTGCGGCGACCTACAAGCCGCTTGGCATCACCGGCGCGCCGTTCATGCTGCGCGACTTCGATCACTGGAAGGCCTATCGCGCCAGCAAGCTTTTTGCCGAGCTGGTCAAGGGTTACGACGACAAGACCCGGCACAAGATCGTCGCGCTTACCTATTATGGCCAGCGTCATGTCAGCGCCAACAAGCGCATCAGCAAGCCCGAGGACATGAAAGGGATGAGTCTGCGCGTGCCGCCGGCGCCGCTGTTTCTGATGTTCACTAAATCCGTCGGCGCCAGCGCAACGCCGATAGCCTTTTCCGATGTCTATAATGCGCTTCAACAGGGTCTGGTCGACGGCCAGGAGAATCCGCTGCCGACGATCATGGCCAAGAAATTCTACGAGGTGCAGCGCCACATCGTGCTGACCGGCCACATCACCGAGTCGATGGTCACGGTGGTCGGCGGTCACGTCTGGAATAAACTGACGCCGGACGAACAAAAGCTGTTTGCGGATACGTTGAAGGAAGCCGCCGCAAAGGCGACGGAGGCGATCGAGGCGTCCGAGAGGGTTCTGGCCGGGGAGTTCAAGAAGCTCGGCATGAGCGTGGTCGAGCCTGATCGCGAGGCGTTCCGAAAGGCGGCGATCCCGCTGCACAATGATGCATCCGTCGGCGCCGGCTGGACCAGGGCGCAATACGACGAGTTGCAGGCACTGAAGTAAGGCGACAGTCGTCGCCTAGCCGCGCAACGCCGCCACTTCCGCCGCGGTCGGCATCGACGGCCCGGCGCCCATCCGCTGCACGCAGATCGATGCGGCGGCATTGGCATAGTTCAGGGCGTCCCGGACAGTCATTCCGCCAGCCAGTTGCGCGGCGACGGCGCCGACAAAGCAATCGCCCGCGCCAGTGGTGTCGAGGGCCTTTACGGGACGACCGGCGATCATGGACGCATCACCGCCGATCAGCGCAAGCACGCCGCGCTTGCCGAGCGTCACGCAGATGATTCTGTTCGGGCCGGTTAGCAGCGACCGCGCCGCTTCGATGAACCGGGCAGGGTCATCGGTATCGTGAAGCTCGGTTCTCGTGAGAAACCCCAACTCCGTCTCATTCAGGATCAGCACGTCGACGAGATCGAGCAACTCCGGGGCGAACATGGTCGCCGGTGCCGGATTGAGAATCGTGGTCGCCCCGGCCGCGCGCGCCCGTTTGAAAAAGGCGCTAATCGTGGGCTGCGGAATTTCGAACTGGCTCACCGCAACGTCGCCTTTGGCAAGGAGGGGGGCGGCGACATCCTCGGCACTGACCAGCGCATTGGCGCCGGGCACGACGACGATCGTATTGTCGGCATCTGCAATGGTGATGACGGCCGTCCCGGTATGGATATCCGCGGTGTCCTTAACCAAGGCGAGGTCGACGCCTTGCGCGGCGAGAAATTGTCGCAATTGCTGGCCGAACACATCCGTCCCCAGCCGGCCGATCAGCGTTGACGGTGCACCGAGTTTTGCGGCGGCCACGGCCTGGTTGGCGCCCTTGCCGCCCGGAAAATAGTGCACCTCCTTGCCGGCGACCGTCTCGCCGACCTTCGGATGCCGGTTGGCCGTCGCCACCACATCCATGTTGATGCTGCCGGCGACGAACACGCGTCCCATACGTAATACCCCCGTTCGCGCCCTCAGGCGTGTACCTGAAATTCCCGCTTGATCGCCTCGATATCCGCCACCGTCGGCAGACCGGCCTCGTTGCCAAGGCGCTGGACCTTGAAGGTCGAGGCAGCGCGCGCAAACTCGAAATGCTCCTGCCAGCTTTTAGCGGGATTGGCGAGATAGGAATAGACATAGGCGCCGTGGAAGACGTCACCTGCACCGTTGGTATCGATGACCCGCTCGGGTGGAATCGGAAGCGCGGGAAGGCGGCGGACGGCGCCCGTCTCGTCATACCAGAGCAGGCCCTTCTCTCCCATGGTGACGCCGCCGATGCGGCAACCGCGGCTCTTCAGGTAATCCAGCATGGCCTCCGGCGTCTTGTCCATCTGCTCACACAGGCGTTCGGCGACGATGGCAACGTCGATGAACTCCAGCAGCTCGTGGGTGTTGGTACGCAGGCCGCCGCCGTCGAGCGATGTCAGAATGCCGTCCTGGCGGCAAAGTTTGGCATAATGGATTGCCGCGTCCGGCTGGTGGCCGTCCACATGCAGCGCGCGGCAGCCCTTCAAATTCAGCATCGGGAACGGATGGATGTGTTCGTCGTCGCGGCAGCGCACGATGGCGCGTTTGCCGTCTTTCGGCATAATGAACGACAGCGAGGAGGAGTTGACCTTGCGCGGATGGATCGAGATTCCGTATTTCGCAGTCATGTCCTGAAACATGCGGCCGAGCCAGTCGTTGGCCATGGTCGCGATCAGGTCCGGCACGATGCCGAGCTTGGCGCAGCAGAATGCCGCCGTTACCGCGTTGCCGCCAAACGACACCGCGTAGGCGGAGGCCACGTGTTTTTCGTCGCCGGTCGGCATGTGGTCGGTGATGAAGGTAACGTCGATATAGGTCTGTCCGATGAAGAGAGCCTGCATTCGTTTTCCGTCATGAGCTGGGGGTGGTCCCGGCGCGGCGCAGATACATTAGCACTGGTTATCGGACGCATTCGCTGAAATTATTCGCAACCGTGCCGTCTTTGCTGCTTGAGATGGGAGTATAGAGGAGACTGCGACCGTCCTTAAAGGGGGCCTTGGGCATACCGCCGTATAACGGTTGACGGCTGTCCGGGTTTCCCGCCGGCGCGACAAAAGTGGAGGAAATGATGACGGTTTATTCCGGTCCGGTGTTCGACATGGCGGTTAACCAGTTCGGCGTCATTGCCAACCATCTGGAAATCCCGATGGACGAGCGCGACCGCATCCTGATGCCGAAGCGGGCGGTTACTGTCTCTTGCCCGATCCACCGCGACGACGGCACGGTCGCGGTATTCGAAGGCTATCGTGTCCAGCACCACCTTACCCTCGGTCCGACCAAGGGCGGCACGCGGTTTGCTCCCTCTGTCGACATCGGCGAGGTCGCGGCGCTCGCGATCTGGATGAGCTGGAAATGTGCCCTTGTCGGTTTGCCCTATGGCGGTGCCAAGGGCGGCGTCAATGTCGATCTCTCCACCATTTCCAAGCGCGAATTGGAAGGGCTGTCGCGCCGCTACATGCAGGAGATGATCCCGTTCGTCGGTCCGCATACAGATGTGATGGCGCCGGACATGGGCACCAACGAACAGGTGATGGCCTGGTTTATGGACACCTATTCGATGTACCAGGGCCAAACCGTGACCGAGATCGTCACCGGCAAGCCGGTATCGTCGGGCGGCACACTCGGGCGACGCGAAGCCACCGGCCGCGGCGTCGCCTATCTCGCCAGGCGCGTGTTGAAGGAGTTGTCGATCAATCCCGGCACCGCGACCGCCGTGATCCAGGGCTTTGGCAATGTCGGCTCCTACGCCGCGCTGGAACTACAGCAATATGGCCTGAAGATCATCGCTGTCAGCGATCACACCGGCGCGCTGCATGATCCGGCCGGGCTCGATATTCCCGCGCTGATGCGGCATACCGGCAAGCATGGCAGCATCGCCGGATTCTCCAACGAGCTCGCCTTCGATCCCGAACAGATTCTCACGCTGTCCTGCGACGTGCTGGTGCCGGCGGCGATGGAGCGCGTGATCGATGCGAAGGTCGCCGAAAATCTCAAATGCCGAGTGCTGGCCGAGGGCGCCAATGGTCCGACCACGCCGGAAGCCGATCTGGTGCTGGAGAAGCGCCAGGGCGAGGTGTTCCTGATCCCCGACATCCTCTGCAATTCCGGCGGCGTAGTAGTCAGCTACTTCGAGTGGGTGCAGGACCTGCAGCAATTGTTCTGGGAGGAAGAGGAGGTGACGCGGCGCGAATATGCGATCCTCGATCGCGCCTTCGATGCCATGGTGCAGCGCGCGAAAGCCGACAAGATCCCGCACCGCACGGCAGCGATGGCGATCGGCGTCGAGAAGGTGCGCGCGGCCAAGAACGTGCGAGGACTCTTTCCGTGATCACCGGCCTCGATCACGTCGTCGTTCTCACCGGCGACATCAATGCCGCGAGCGGGGCGTACCAGACCCTATTCGCCCGCGCACCGGCCTGGCAGAACAGCGGCGAGGGCGCCGACCGCGTCCTGTTCATGCTCGACAACACGACGCTGGAATTGATGGCGCCGAGCGGCGAGGGCGCGAACGCCGATCGGATTCGCGAGGTGCTTGCGGCCCAGGGCGAGGGACTGGCGAGCATCTGCTTCCGGACCGGCGATATCGCCAGGATGCATCGCAGGCTCGATCGGCTCACGCTGAAGCCCGACACCATTGCCGAGGTGGAAAGCCGCGATGCGGTCTCCGGCGCGACGCTGGCATGGAAGCGGACCCGCGCGGCGACCGAAGCCACGCGCGGCATCCGCCTGTTCTTTCTCGAGCGTGACAAGGAGCGGCCGCTTTCGGTGCGAACGACGACCGGATCGATCACGGCGATGGACCATGTCGTGATCTCGACGTCGGATCCCGAGCGGGCCGCCGCTCTCTATGGCGCGCGGCTCGGCCTTGACATGGCGCTCGATCGCTCGCACCCGGATTGGGGCCGGCTGATGTTCTTCCGCTGCGGCGACCTTATTGTCGAGGTCACGCATCGGCCCGGCAAGCAGGCCGACACGACGCAGGACAAATTACGCGGCCTGTGTTGGCGCGTCGCCGACATCGACGCCACCCATGCGCGGCTCGTTCAGGCCGGCGTCGACGTCTCGGAAGTCCGCACCGGCCGCAAGCCGGGCACGCGGGTCGTGACGGTGCGCAGCGGGACGTGCGGCGTCCCAACGCTTCTGGTGCAGCCGTCGGCGGGGAAGGACGCGTAAGGCGACCTTTACCCTGCCCTGGAGGGGAGGGTGAACAACCTTCGTTCTCAAACCGCACCTTGCGTGCTACAGCTTGGCCTATGCGACCAGCGGGCGACTGATTTGGCAAAGGCAAAACGCGTTCAGAAATGGCAGCGGGACCCCGAGGGCATGCGGCTTCGCATTCTCGAGGCCGCCAAGCAGGAATTCGCCGCTCACGGCCTGGCCGGCGCGCGCGTCGACCGCATCGCGGCCAATGCCGGCGCCAACAAGCGCATGCTGTACTACCACGTCGGCAACAAGGAAGACCTCTACCTCGCGGTGCTCGAGGGCGCCTATGAGAAGATCCGTTCCGAGGAGCGTGGGCTCGATCTCGAACATCTCGATCCACCGGAGGCGATCGAACGGCTGATCGACTTCACCTGGAACTATTTCCTCCGCAATCCGGAATTCCTGGCGCTGCTCAACACCGAAAACCTTGCAAAAGCCAGGCACCTGAAGCGCTCGACCAAAGTCAAATCGATGCATTCGCCATTCGTCGAGATGATTCGCACGGTGGTGACGCGCGGCGTCGAAAGCGGCGACTTCCGCGTCGCCGTCGATCCGGTCCAGCTCTACATTTCTATCGCGGCGCTGTGCTTTTTCTATCTTTCAAACAGCGCGACACTTTCCGTGATCTTCGGCCGCGACCTCCTGAAGAAGGAGGCGAGGGACGAGCGGCTGGCGCATATGGTCGCGCTGGTGCTGGCGGCGTTGACGGGGAAATCAACAGCGGATTTCGGCAACGCAGTGGGGCAGGGCACGCGGTCGCCTGAGCGTCAGCCGGTGTGATTCTTTGTCGTCCCGGCGAACGCCGGGACCCAATACGTTGCTGCCCCTCGATTTGAGCGGTAGTCGTTGCTCTGACAATTAACGCCCGTGGTTATGGGTTCCTGCTTTCGCAGGAACGACAAAATATCGCACGAAAACCCGCTTGCCAGTATTTATCCAACGGGTTAATTTCCTGCCCGAAAAGAAGATCAGGTAGGGAGCGGGACGTGGCCGAGCTGAAGCGCGAGAGTGGCGTGTCGAAAGCGCTGAACGCGGCCTGGGTGCGGCCGTTTCTGTTCCTGCTCTTCATCGTGGTGATGTGGGATCTCACCATCCGCCTGTTCCAGATTCCGGCCTACCAGATCCCGGCGCCTGGCGATGTCGTGGCGGTGCTGCGGACGGATTGGCCGGAACTGCTGCGGCAGGCCTGGCCTACCACCTACGCCACCATCTGCGGCTTCCTGCTGTCCGCGCTGTTCGGCATCCCCGTCGCGATGCTGATCGCGGGATCCAAGACGGTGGAAAGCTATGTCTATCCGCTGCTGGTGTTCTCGCAATCCGTGCCGAAGATCGCGATCGCGCCGCTGTTCGTGGTGTGGTTCGGTTTTGGCATCATCCCGAAGGTGATTTCGGCGTTCCTGCTTGGATTTTTCCCTGTCGTGGTGTCCGCGGTGCAGGGCTTTAAGTCGGTCGATCCTGATATGGTCGACCTCGCCCGCGCGATGCAGGGCAGCCGCTTCCAGGTGTTTCGCGCCGTCAACCTGCCGCATGCGATGCCCGCGATCTTCTCCGGCCTGAAAGTGTCGGTGACGCTCGCGGTCGTCGGCGCCGTGGTCGGCGAATTCGTCGGCTCCAATTCCGGCATCGGCTATGTGATGCAGCGCTCGATCGGAACCTTCGACCTGCCGACGATGTTTGCCGCGCTGGTGATCCTCGCGCTGCTCGGCGTCATTCTGTTCTGGGTCGTCGACCGCATCGAACGTCTCGTGATCCCCTGGCACGTGAGCCAGCGCGAGGACATCATTTTTGCTTCGTAAGCCAAACCAACAAGCGGCCTATTCAAGGGCCGCACCAACACCAATGGGAGGAAGACAATGATACGAATGATAGCGGCAATTTCCGTCGCCCTGATCTGGACCGCGCTTTCCGTGCTTCCGGCATCGGCCGCCGACAAGGTCGTGCTAATGCTGAACTGGTACGTCTACGGCGAGCACGCGCCGTTCTATTACGGCAAGGCCAAAGGCATATATGCCGCCGAGGGCATCGACCTCGAGATCCAGGAAGGCCGCGGGTCGGCGGCGACCACGCAGGCGGTTGCGGCCAAGACCGCCAATTTCGGCTATGTCGACGTGCCCACCATGATGCGCGCGGCGGTGAAGGGCGCGCCGATCGTCGCCACCGGCGTGCTGCTGCAGACCAGCCCGATGTCGGCGATGGGCTTTGTCGAAAAGAACATCAAGAAGCCCGAGGACATCAAGGGCAAGACGGTGGCGATCACGCCGGCCGATTCCATGACGCAGATCTGGCCGCTGTTTTTGAAGAAGACCGGCCTGAAGGAAAGCGACTTCCAGACCGTGGCGGGCGACGGCCAGACCAAGCTGAATGCCGTGATCAACGGCCAGGCTGATCTGTTGCTCGGCTACGTCATGGACCAGTCGATGAAGATCAAGGACGCGACCGGCAAGGACGTCAACGCGATCAAGTTCGCCGACTACGGCATCAACATGGTCTGCTCGGGCGTCGTCGCCAACACCGACTTCGTCAAGGCCAATGCCGATCTGGTCAAGCGCTTCATGTCGGCGACCACCAAGGCGGTCGAAGCCGCCGAGAAGGACCCGAAGGGCGCCGCGCAGTCGATCCTCGACGCCAATCCGAAGGGCGGCAAGATCGAAACGCTGACTCAAGGGTTTGAACTGACGATCCCGCTCTATCGCACGCCGGAAACCAAGGGCAAGCGGCCGTTCCAGGTCACCGATCAGAATATGACCGATACGGTCAATCTGATGGTCGAATATGGCGGGTTGGATGCCAAGGCCAAGGACAATCCGAAGGCGTTCTACACCAAGGACTATCTGCCGCAGGGCGGTTCGTGATCGGCCTTTGACAATTCTATCGTCGTCCCCGCGCACGCGGGGACCCATAGCACCGGCCTTTGTTGTTACAGCGGGTCCCTGCCAGGGTGCTCGGACTAAAGGACACGGGGTGTGGGTCCCTGCTTTCGCAGGGACGACGAGCGGAGAGACTTTTCCGAATGGACTCATCTGAATGAATCCCGCGACTAAACCAACCGAGACCAATCAGCCAAGCGCCCATCTGCGCCTGGTGTCTGATCGCGCAGGCAGCGCTGCGTCGGGCATCACGCTATCCGGCGTCTCAAAGACCTATCGCTCGCGCGACGGCGACGTGCCGTCGCTGCGGCCGCTGGATTTCCACATCAATGAGGGCGAGTTCTTTGTCGTGGTCGGCCCGTCCGGCTGCGGTAAGTCCACGCTTTTGAAGATGATCTCCGGGCTGCTCGCACCGTCGACCGGCGAAATCCTGGTCGAAGGTGAGCCCGTGACGAAGCCGCACGGCAATGTCGGCATCGTGTTCCAGAACGCGCTGCTGCTGCCATGGCGCAACATCCTGTCCAACGTGATGTTTCCGATCGACATGAAGAAACTGCCGCGCAACGAGTATCTGCCGCGGGCGAAAGCGCTGTTGAAGCTGGTCGGCCTGGAAGGTTTCGAGAAGAAATTGCCTTGGCAGCTTTCGGGCGGCATGCAGCAGCGCGCCTCGATCTGCCGCGCGCTGGTGCACGATCCCAAGATCATGCTGATGGACGAGCCGTTCGGCGCGCTCGACGCCATGACGCGCGAAAAGATGAACGTTGAGCTGATGCGCATTCAGCGCGAGACCGGCAAGACCGTTCTCCTGATCACGCATTCTATACCGGAAGCCGTGTTTCTCGCCGACCGCGTGCTGGTCATGACCGAGCGTCCCGGCGCGATCGCCGCCATCTACGACGTGCCGCTGCCGCGTCCGCGCTCGCTGGACGCGATGGCCGATCCCGCCTTCACCGAACTGGTGCAGCGGATTCGCAAGCATTTCTTCACGCAAAGCGCGCTGGACTGAAAGCTGGCTTCATGCCGTATCGTTTGGCCGTAAAGGACATCGATTTTTTTGAACGGCAGGTAACCTTTGCCCGGCCGTTCCGGTTCGGCGCGGTCGTCATTAACGCGACGCCGCAGGCTTTCGTGCGGGTTGAAATCGAGGTCGAAGGCAAGGGCAGCGCGATTGGCGCCAGCGCCGAATTCCTGGTGCCAAAATGGTTCGACAAGCGGCCGCACCTTTCGCCGCTGGAGACGGTGATCGAGCTGCGGCGCTCGCTGCTGATCGCGCGGGACATCTATCTGGCCCATTCCGGCTTCGAGACCGCGTTCGGCCTGCACGCCGCCTGTATCGGCGCGCAGATCGAAGCATGCGCCAGAGAAGATATCCCGCCGCTGGCCGCGGCATACGGACCGGCCGAAATCGACAAGGCGATCCTGGATGCCCTTCTGCGCTGTACCGGCGCCAATTTTTTCGATGGCATGGCGGCCAATATCGCTGGCATCGATGCCGGCCTGTCACGTGATCTCAGCGACAATGACGTGACGCAGTTTCTCGCAAGCCGCAAGCGGCTGGAGCGCGTCGCGATCCGACACACCGTCGGCATGGACGATAAGGTCGAAGGCGAGGGCGGGGTTGCCGACAGCAGGGAAAACGCCGGCGCACGCTATTTTAAGCTCAAGCTCAACGGCGATCCCGCTCACGACGCAGATCGGCTCATCCGGATCGGCCGCGAGCTTGCCACGCTCCCCCATGATTACCGCGTCACGCTGGACGCCAACGAGCAATATGCCGATCTCGCAGCTTTGAGCGCGCTGGTCGAGCGGCTCGATCGCGAGGCTGCACTACGGCCGATCGCGTCCAAATTGCTCTATATCGAACAGCCGATGCCGCGAGACATCACCCGGCAATCGCCGCTCGGCGCGCTGGCGCGGCGCGATTTCATCGTTGACGAAGCCGACGACTCCTACGACGCGTTCCCAGTGGCGCGGGTGCTCGGCTATCGTGGTATCTCCTCAAAATCCTGCAAGGGTATCTACAAATCGGTGATCAACGCGACCCGCGCGGCCAAGTGGAGCGCGGGCGGCGAAAAATGCTTCATTGCCGGCGAGGATCTGACCTGCCAGGCGGGACTTGCCGTGCAGCAGGATCTTGCGCTCGGCGCGCTGATCGGCGTCACCCACGCCGAGCGCAACGGTCATCATTATGTCGACGGCTTTGGCGACACGCCGGCCGTCGAAGCGGAGGCGTTTCTTGCGGCGCATCCCGATCTCTATGCCCGCGACGGCGGCAAGGTCCGGCTCGCGATCCACGATGGCGATCTCCTGACGGGATCGCTGACCACGCCGGGCTTCGCCACGGCCACGCATCCGGAATGGTCCGCGATGTCGCCGCTTGAGCAGCCCACAGCCAGAATTTCCTTGGAGAAAGCAGTATGACGACCAAACGCCTCGGCCTGATCATGAACGGTGTGACCGGCCGCATGGGGCTCAACCAGCATCTGATCCGCTCCATCGTCGCGATCCGCGACCAGGGCGGCGTGCTGCTGTCTAACGGTGACCGCATGTTGCCCGACCCGATCCTGATCGGCCGCGACGCGGACAAGGTGGAACGGCTCGCCAAGCGCTTCAACGTCGAGCGCTGGTCGACCGATCTCGACAAGGCGCTGACCGCAAAGGACGACACCATCTTCTTCGACGCCGCGACCACGCAGGCGCGTCCCTCGCTGCTGACGAAAGCGATCGAAGCTGGCAAGCACGTCTATTGCGAAAAGCCGATCGCGACCAATCTGGATGAGGCGGTCGCGGTGCTCAGGCTCGCCAATGCCAGGGGCGTCAAGCACGGTACGGTGCAGGACAAGCTGTTTTTGCCGGGCCTGAAGAAGCTCGCGTTCCTGCGCGATTCCGGCTTCTTCGGCCGCATGCTCTCGGTGCGCGGCGAGTTCGGATACTGGGTGTTCGAGGGCGGCTGGCAGGAAGCGCAGCGCCCGTCGTGGAATTATCGCAGCGAGGACGGCGGCGGCATCATTCTCGATATGGTCTGCCACTGGCGCTACGTGCTCGACAATCTCTTCGGTGAGGTCGAGAGCATCTCTTGCATCGGCACGACTGATATCCCCGAGCGTTTCGACGAGAAGGGCAAGAAGTACACGGCGACCGCCGATGACTCCGCGTATGCCACCTTCCGCCTCAAGGGCGGCGTGATCGCGCATATCAATATGTCCTGGGTGACGCGGGTCTATCGCGACGACCTCGTGACCTTCCAGGTCGACGGCACCCATGGCTCGGCCGTCGCGGGCCTGACCGATTGCGTGATCCAGGCTCGCCAGGCGACGCCGCGCCCGGTGTGGAACCCGGACGAAAAGCGCACCCACGATTTCTACGCCGACTGGCAGAGGGTTCCGGAAAACGCCGTCTACGACAACGGCTTCAAGGAACAATGGGAAATGTTCATTCGCCATGTCTGCGAAGACGCGCCCTACAAGTTCACGCTGCTGGAAGGCGCCAAGGGCGTGCAACTCGCCGAGTGCGCGTTGCAGAGCTGGCGTGAACGTCGCTGGATCGACGTCGCCCCGATCAAGGTGTGAGGCAAAGCAAGGGATTTAGCATCATGAACAAGCCCGTATTGCCGATGTCTTCGCTGTCGCTGAAACTGCCCGCGGCTAATGGCTCGATCGAAACCTACCGCCTGGCGGCGTCGCGGACGTTTCCGGCGAAACTCAAAGGTGCGCTCAACCGCGTGGCGTTTTCCGCAGCCCATGTGGTCGCCGATCCTCTCGCCGACACTGATCCGTGGCTTTCGGCCGCGATCGACTGGGACAGGACCATTGCGTTCCGCGAACATGTCTGGGACCTAGGCCTCGGCGTCGCGGAAGCCATGGACACCGCGCAACGCGGCATGGGCTTGGACTGGCCGACCTCGCTGGAGTTGATCCAGCGCTCAGTGAAGGCGGCCAAGGCAAAGGGGAACGCGCTGGTATTTTCCGGCGCCGGCACCGATCACCTGGCGGTGGAGGACGCCAGGACGATCGACGACGTCATCCGCGCCTATGAGGAGCAGATCGCGGCGGTGGAGAAGGCCGGCGGCCGCATCATCCTGATGGCCTCGCGCGCGCTGGCGAAACTCGGGCGCAGCGCCGACGACTACGGCAGGGTCTATAATCGCGTGCTGTCGCAGGTTCGCGAGCCCGTGATCATCCACTGGCTCGGCGACATGTTCGACCCGGCGCTGGCTGGCTATTGGGGCACTGCCGATCTCGACAAGGCGATGGATGTTGCGGTTGCCATTATCAACGCCAACGCGGCCAAGGTGGATGGCGTAAAAGTCTCGCTGCTCGACAAGCAGCGCGAGGTCGACATGCGCCGGCGGCTCGACAAGAACGTCAAGATGTATACCGGCGACGATTTCAACTATGCCGAACTGATCGCCGGCGACGATAAGGGTTTTTCGCACGCGCTGCTCGGCATCTTCGATGCCATCGCGCCGGCGGCGTCCTATGCGCTGTCGCGGCTGGCCGCCGGCGACGAGGCCGGCTTCCACGACGTGCTGGGGCCGACTGTTCCGCTGTCGCGCCACATCTTCCGGGCACCGACGCGGTTTTACAAGACCGGCATCGTGTTCATGGCCTATCTCAATGGCCATCAGGATCATTTCACCATGGTTGGCGGGCAGGAGAGCACGCGCTCGACGCTGCATCTGGCCGAACTGTTCCGGCTCGCCGACAAGGCCGGGCTGCTCTCGAACCCTGAACTGGCGACACGGCGCATGAAGACGGTGCTGGCAACGCGCGGCATCGAGCCCTGATGCGCGATTTTTCTTCCGATCATCGCTGGCTGTCACTGAATACGGCGACGGTCCGCAAGCAGGGCGATCTCGTCGCCATCATCGAGGCCTGCGCGCGCCATGGCATCCGCGCCATCGATCCCTGGCGCGACCAGGTCGCGGCCGTTGGTCTCGATCGCGCGGTCCGCGCGGTGCGTGACGCCGGGCTTGAATTGTCAGGCTACTGCCGCGGCGGCATGTTTACCTCCGATGCGGCGCACCGCATCGAGGCGCGCGACGACAACCGCCGCGCCGTCGACGAAGCCAAGGCGTTGGGCGCGCCCTGCATCGTGCTGGTCGTCGGCGGCCTGCCGCAATATTCGCGTCCGGGAAGCGCGGCCTCGAAGGACATTGTGGCTGCGCGTACGCAGGTCCATGACGCGATCGCGGAAATGCTGGAATATGCGAGAGAGGCCAACATGCCGCTCGCGATCGAGCCGCTGCATCCGGCCTATGCCGCCGACCGCGCTTGCGTGAACACGACGAAGCAGGCGCTGGATATTTGCGACCAACTCGATCCGCAGCGCACCGGTGCGCTCGGCGTCGCGCTGGACGTCTATCACATCTGGTGGGATCCGGAATTGATGCTGCAGATCGCACGCGCTGGAAAGGATCGTCTGCTCGCGTTTCATGTCTGCGACTGGCTGGTGCCGACTAAGGATATTCTCAACGACCGCGGCATGATGGGCGATGGCGTCATCGACATCACATCTGTGCGAGCGGCGGTCGAAGCGCAGGGCTTTGCCGGCTATTCCGAGATCGAAATCTTCTCCAACGACTGGTGGGCAAGATCGATGGACGAGGTCTTGAAAATTTGCATCGAACGGCATCGGACGGTCGTTTAGCAACAGTCAATCGAAGCGGCTTGTTCGCTGTCTCAATGGCGGACGGTGTTGTCTCGAATGTGAACTGCCGTGCGCACTTTACTCTGATAGCGTAGCGCGAAGAGACAGCGCGCGGTTCCAGATTTAACCTTTTGCGCGGCTATTTAGATTAACAAAGGGTTACCGTTGCGCGCGCGCGAACTCCGGCGCTAGCTACTCCGCACGGAGAACGTCTCCGATAGCGATGAGCGACAACATGAAAATCCTTTACGCAATTGCGACCCTCGCCCTGCTGTCGACATCGGCGCAGGCATGGCAGATCGTGGAACGCTGCACCCACAGCAAGTTCTATGGCAATGTGTGCACGACGTCCTACCTGGACGACCCGCCGCGCAACGCGGCGCAGGATCAGGAAAACGAGAAGGCAAGGCGCGCCAGCATCGAAAAATGGGAAGCGTTCTGCAAGCCGCAGCGCACCTACGATAGCGAAGGCGTTGTCCGCCTGGTTTACGCCCGCAAGGGCTGCGAGTTCGGCCGCAGCGAGTAACGGGTCGCTTGCGCTCCCCGCAATCTGCGCGGAGCACTCCGGGCATACCGGGCTCGACGGTTCCGGCGCCTTGTCGCGCCCGAAATACCGCTAAATCTTTATCTACCAAATTGCGACCCGGTTAGTCACGCCGCTTTACGCCGCCTCAATGCTTGTCGGGCATTCCTGACGTTCGGCATTCATTTCAAAGGGCAGTGTCCATGCGCGTCTTCATCGCCATCTCGATTGTCGCAGCTTCGGTATCGTCCGCGTCCGCGCAATTCGCGATGGATCACGGCCACGCCGCGGATGCCGCGCAGGCCGCCCGCGCGGCGCGGGCTGCAGCGGATGCCAAGGCCGCGGCCATTGCCTCCGGCGCGCCGCTGCTTCCCAGCCAGCAAACCAACTTCTACGTCGGCAACCGCGGCACCCTGAAGATCGCGCCCCGGACAGCGGAAGAGTTGAAGGCCGATGAAGCCGCCGCCCAGGCTGCCTGGAAGGAGCGCTGCCGGCCGATAGTGGTCGAAGACCGCGAGGGCCTGCGGCGCGTGAAATATGCCGAACGGGATTGCGATCTTTCCCGCTTCAACACCGCTGGCAACTAGAACTGCCGTACACTAGGGCGGAACCGAGCAGCGCCTGAGCCTGCTCGGGTCGACTGCTGCGGGACGGCGGTCCGGTTTCGGCTATGCCCTCCGGGGTCGAAATGCTAGAGCTTCCCCAACCACCGTTGGGGCGGCATGACTTTCACTTCCTGGCAGTTCGGCGCCTTTGTCGCGATCATATTTGCGGCCTATTACCTGCCGGCGCTGAGGACGTTTCAGGTCCACCTCCTGGTCTTCGCCAGCCTGTTCTTTTACGGACACGGCCAGCCGGAACTGCTGGCGCTGTTGGCTGTCGCGGTTTTCGGAACTTATCTCTTCCTGGTCCTGGCATTGCGAAACCGGCAGGTCTGGCTTCCGGTCGGCATCGCCTTCAACCTCGTGCTGCTCGCGTTCTTCAAATACAAGCTGCTGTTCATCGATCCGGCGTCCCCCAGCCTGGTCGACTTCGCGCCGCTTGACTTCCTTCTGAAACTACCGCTGCCGATCGGCATTTCATTCTTCGTCTTCCACAACATCA
The DNA here is from genome assembly GCF_001440405.1 of Bradyrhizobium valentinum. GTDB lineage: Bacteria > Pseudomonadota > Alphaproteobacteria > Rhizobiales > Xanthobacteraceae > Bradyrhizobium > Bradyrhizobium valentinum. Next base: position 3,946 of record NZ_LLXX01000119.1, on the reverse strand, counting down.
GCCTTCTGGTTGATCTGACCCGGCAGAAGACGGCGCCGCCGACGCTGACCGGCGTATTCCTCTACATCATTTTCTTTCCGCAGCTCGTGTCAGGTCCGATCACGCGCGCGGAAATGTTCATGCCGCAAATCAAGCCGAAATATCTTGCGGACGTTCCGCTGGTCGAGGCCGCGAAATGGATCCTGACTGGGTTCTTCTTCAAGCTCTACGTTGCGAATAACCTCAATGAAATGACGTCTTATATGAGCTTCCCGCTCTATGAGACGCTACAGACCCAGGATCGCTGGCTGCTCGTCTTCCTCTACAGCTATCAGATCTATGCGGACTTCTTCGGCTATTCCGCGATTGCGATCGGCCTTGGTCTCTTGTTCGGCTACCGCTTGCCGATCAACTTCAATCTTCCCTACATCGCGACATCGTTCTCCGAGTTCTGGACGCGCTGGCATATCTCGCTATCGACCTGGCTGCGGACCTATCTTTACGTTCCGCTCGGCGGCAATCGCCATGGCATATGGCGGACCTATTTGAACCTGATGATCGTGATGGGATTAGGCGGTCTCTGGCACGGCGCCGGCCTTAGCTATCTGATGTGGGGATTGATGCACGGCCTGTTGCTGGTGCTCGAACGCCCCTTGCTGGGGCGGCTGGCATCGATCGATTTTGCGGTGCTTCGAGCGGCGCGAATGACCGTCGTCTTTGTCTGCGTCACCATGCTCTGGATTTTCTTCAAGCTGCCGAACTTCGATCATGCGGTCGGCTACCTCACGGGCATGTTTACGCCGAGCACGAATCCCAATCCGACAAAACTGTTCTACAGCCTGGCGCTGCTTTACTCGCTGCCGGTCATGATTCAGCATCTTGGTTTTCGTCCGCTGTTCGAGGGAAGACTTCGCTGGGCGGAGCCATATCTATACGGCTCGATGGCCGCGCTGATGTATCTGGAAGCCGGTCCTGAAACTTCGTTCATCTACTTTCAGTTCTAGAGGCGAGGAAAAATGTCTGCCGTTCGGTGGTTGGTGAAATGCGGTGCGGGCGCGGCGATTTTGCTGATCGCCTGCGGTTTCGCCACCGTGCGCTTCGGCAGCGGGCTGCAAATGCCGGCGACGACGACACGGGATGGCACGCTGATCACGCTGAGCCGTTACCTGCGCGAGCCCGTGCCCGACGTCGTGCTGGTGGGCAGCTCGATCACGTTCCGCCTCAAGGAGGAGTATTTTGCAACGGCCGGCTTGCGGAATCTGGCGCTTGCGGGGGGCTCTCCGGTTACCGGGCTGGAGATCGTTGCGAACCAGTCGCAGCTCCCGAAATTCATTCTGGTCGAGGCGAATGTTCTGACCCGTCCCACTGATGCGGCGCTGGTCGAGCGTTACTCACGCGGTGATACCGAGCCGTTGTTCTTTCGCCCTGTCAGGGCTGCGGTCGCCGCCTATGAGCAGCGGCTTCACGCCTCGGTTACGCATGAGCAGGTCGTACTCAATCTGCGCAAACTGACCGAGCAGCCGCCGAGCGATTTCGACAACCGGGTCTACGCGGACCGCGCGCTGCAGCAGTTCAATGCGGAGGATCCGGCGGATGCCGCCCGGATCAACGCGAAACGAATTGAGGAATTAATCCGGATGGTGGAGCATCGCGGCGCGCGGGTGTTGCTGTTCGAGTTACCGTATTCGGAGCCGATTGAAGGCTCGCGGTATGCAGCGACCACGCGGGAGATTGTTCACGCCGCGTTTCCGGATACGAAACGATGGTTGCCTGTCGAAGTGAACAGAAGCGAACTGCGCTGGGCGGACGGCGTTCATCTCGACGAACGCTCTGCGGTGATTGTGACGCAGGCGATGGAACGCACTTTAGCATTGGTGCGCACGGTGAAGTAATGGATGGCTAGCCGACCTGCCTTCCGAAAACGCCTGCGGCTGCGGCGTTATCGCGGTTGAGCAAGGAAAGCGATGATCTTTTTTCTATCCTCGCTCGATGAGAGGCCGCCATACGGCTTCATGCTGTTGCCGGGTACGACCTCGTCGGGGTTTGCAATGAAGCGATCGAGCTTCTCCTCGTCCCAGACGAAGCCTGCCTCCTTCATCGCGCTGGAAAACCCGTAGTCCGGTAGCGATCCTGCCTTCCGACCAATAATCTTGTGCAGGTTCGGGCCGAGCCGGTTGTCGCCCTCTCTCACGATATGACAGGTTCTACAGGCATTGTTGAACGCTTGTTGTCCTGAGGCGTCCTGCGCGCCTTGCGAAGCCTGAGGTAGGGCGGAGGGCGATGAAACCATGCTCGCCATTCCGCTCAAGGCGCTAATCAAGAACATCCTATGACGGTGCCGCACAGGTATACCTGGCCGACTGGACGAAGGCAGGGCGAGAAGCGTGACGAAGTGCCATTTCCTCATTCGATCCTCATAAGGATTGAGTTTCGCTCAGGGGCTTGCGACCTGTGGCAGTGCATTGAAGCGCGCCTTCTGTTCGCTGCTCAACGTGGCATAGAACTTGTCCAATGCGTCCTCCACCCAATCGGCTGCCTCGAGCATGGCCTTGAGACGCTTCTCCATCGTGTCCAGCCGCCCGACCGGCGTAAGCGGCACGTCGTCCGGGCAGGCAGCTTGTAGCCCTGCAACCGCCTTCTTGGTCACGTCGCTCAAGCGGTCAAGCGCCTCCTTTTGCTCGCCCGCCGGCCGTACGACAGCCTCGATCCGTTCGATCGGCAGCTGGGTGAGGCTGGATTTCGGATCGCCGCAAGCCTCGGCCTGAGCATTCGCTTCCTGCTGTGGCGGCTGTGGCGATCGCTCGCCGACGTTCGGGCCAAGCGCGTTGAAACGCGCCTTCTGCTCGTCGTCCAGCGAATTATAGAACTGCTCCAGTGCCGGCCGGACGATCCTCACCGCGTCGAGCGTTGCGCTGACGCGGTTCGTCATCGCTCGCAAGCGGCCGGGCGGCGTCATCGCATAGGTATCGGCGCAGGATTCCTTGAACACATCGGCAGCCTTTGCCGCAGCGGCTTTCAATTCGTCGAGCAGGGCGCGCTGCTCGGGCGTCGGCTGGACCGCGCGCGTGATCTCCGCGATTGGCCAGGCGGTCACGCCCTTATCCGGATCTCCACACAATTGCCGGAGAGTCTGCCGGCTCACGCTTGCGGGCTTGCGCGTTCGGAAATCGGTGATCGCCGCGCTGGGTTCAGGATATCTGGCGTAAGCGGAATACGGGCTGTCCGTACCCCAAAATACCGTGTCGACGAAGTCGTCGTATGCGTAGGCCCAATAGCCGGCATCGTAGGCATGGGGCCAGAAGGTGTAACTGAAGATGTCGGAATAGGCGTAGGGCCAGAAGACCGGGCCAAGCCAGGCAACAAACGCGGCGCGGTGCCCGTGCCGCCAAGCGTGGCGGGGAGCCCAGCGGTTCTCGCGGGCCATGAGCGCGGTTCGGGCTTGCAAGGCGTCATTGCTGCGGAAGTGCGCGGCAAACCGTCCGCGGGCTGCAGCCTGCGCGGCGGCAGCAGCGGCGGATCGTTCAGCCGAAGGTGGTGCCAGCCGCTGCAGGCGCACCTGATCGGTTTGCTGCAGGCGCTGTTCGCGCTGGAGCAATCTGTTCTGCGTCTGCAGCAACCGTTCCTGCGCACGTTGCGCCCGGAGACCTTCCGGCTTCTGCGACTGCAATTGCTGCACGCGCTGCTGCAAGCGATCGATGCGGCCCTGCCGCTCTGTGCTCTGGCGCGACAGCGTCTCGCGCTGCCGTTCCTGCACAATTTGCTGTCGCTGCTGGATGCGCTGCTCACGCTGTTGCGCACGCGTTTCGATCTGCTCCTGTCGCGACGGTCGGCCGCCCACAGCGGGCAGTGTGCTCGGGCGCGATGGTGCGGCGATGCGCGGCTCGGGTCTCGTCATGGCCGGTCGCTGCGACGGCGCGGCACGCTGGATCTCGGGTCGTGGCCCTGCAACGCGCGGCGCGGCCGCTCG
>NZ_LLXX01000118.1:207262-219023 GCF_001440405.1 Bradyrhizobium valentinum | reverse complement strand
TGGGTGTTCGCAAACTCAGCTTACCCCTGACCACCTGCCACCCCATAGGATCTACTATATCGGTAACCGGTTTCACCCGGCCCCCCGGGTGGGCGCATTTGCCAGCGAGCCTTGGACCGACGGTTCCTACTATGGCTACGTTGAGCGGCAATACTGATCCGGAAGGCGGGATTTCGGGGCGCTTAGAAGTCCAGGAACTCGCGTCAAATCAGTGAATCCAGGTCAACATCGGTTTGTCCCGGCGCCTTGACGTGCCGGACCTCAAAGGCGTCGGGCTGGAAGCGATACTCCACCAGCCCGACCTCTTTGACGGCGATCCGTTCCTGTCTTGCATCGGAGATGATGAAGCCGGCCGATGGGGCCCAGACGTGACGGGTGCGGCCAAAGGTGAAGTCGCGCCGCTGATGCACGTGGCCTGAGGCGACCAGCCGCAAATCGACCGCCGAAAACATCTCGATCAAACTTCTGCGCCGTGGCTGCGGCACGTAGCGAATTGCCGTTGCCTCCGTCTCGGGATCATCAGGCGTGTTCAGATAGAGCGGCTTGTGCAGGAACAGCGCGACCGGCCTGCCGTTGATGCGCCCGAGCTCTGACGCCAGCCAGCCGAACTGCTCGGCCTCGCTCTCGATCCCGGTGTTCATGATCAGCGAATTCAGCCCGATAAAGCTCCAACCCGCCGCATCGAAGCGCCAGCGGTCCTCGCCGATCACGGAAAGATAGTTCTGCCGCCCTTGCTCGGTCGCCAATTGCTTCGGCGCGGGGGCGACTTCCGTCGGATTGTCGCCGATGTCGTGATTGCCGGGCAAATGGCGACACGGCACCGGCAGTGTGTCATGCAGCTCTTTTGCAAAGATGAGATCATCGCGGTTCGTCGGCGCATCGAAGGCCAGATCGCCGGTGTTGACGACGAGGTCCGGCCGCGTCGCGTCGATATGCTCGCTGACGCGATGAAAATTGTCGGTGAGTTGTTGCAAACGGCGGGCGAGGTGGGTGTCGGAAATTTGCGTCAGGCGAAATTCGTGCATGCGGTTAATCCTTCCAGGCCCGATCATAGCCGGACCCGAAGTCGGAACGATGACGGCATTCAATGTCGCCTCTTGCTCAATTGTCATACCCGCGAAGGCGGGTATCCAGTACGCCGAGGCCTATCGGTTCAATCACTGCTGTCTCTGGAATACTGGATCACCCGCATTCGCGGGTGATGACGCCTATTTGCGTGGCTAACTATCGCGCACTCACCCCAGCGTTCTTCGCCAGAACGCCAGCATGTCCGCTCCGAACAGTTCGGCATCGCCGTCGCGGCTGCCGATTTTGGCGCCCTTGCGGCCATAACCGGCCTTCAGCGCATAGATCATCAGGTCGCGGTCGGTCAGCTTGCTTTCTGCGACCCCCGTAAGCGGATGGATGAAGGCCCCGTCATTGGCGATATAGGCGGTCGGCGCGGCGGGGGAGACGGAGGCCTCTGCGACGTTCTCGATGCCGGTGCCGCGATCGAAACTGTGCTGCGCGCCGCCGATCAGCCGCATCGTCGCCTTGCCGCCGGAGAGGCGGATCGCCTGGCAATGGCCCTGCACCTGCATCGGCGAGCACCATTCATCCGCATCACCCATCAGGACGCGGATTTCGGTCTCGTCGACGGATGGATCGAGGAACTGATGACCGCTCCAGGGATAGGCGGCGAGCACGCTGCGAAAGCCGGCGCCGGCGCCGACCACCGCATCGGCAAAGCGGCGCGTCGCCGCGGTCAGCACCGCCGAGCCGCCGCGGCTGTGGCCTTGCGCGCCAATCCGGGAGGCGTCGATGTCAGGATGGGCCGACAGCACCTGCCAGGCCGCGAGCACATCATAAGCGCTGGCGGCAAACGAGAACTGCGTCTGGTTGGCGACCGTGGAGGTCACATCGCGCGCGCCAAAACTGTCGAGCACAAACGCCGCAAAGCCGTCGCCGACCATCGTCTCGGCATGCGCCAGATGCGAGGGCGCAACTCCGAGGCTGCCCGGCACCACCATCACCAGCGGCAGCTTTCCGTTGCGCCTGCGATCGTTCGAAGCCGGCAGGAACAGCTTGCCGTCGATCACGAGTCTCGGCAGATCGGCGGCATTGCTGATGACATGGAAGTAGTTGACCGGATTGGCGGTGAGAATATCGACATTTTGTCCCTTGGCGCCGCCAGCGAAAACAATGTCCTGATCGCGAAATCGCAAAGTTACACTCCTCCCGCGGCCGCTCTTTGTTGGCGGCTGTCGGGGATAGAGTAAAGCGCTAGTTGTCGCCGTCAAAGTAAATGTGCCCCGCGGTCATGCCATCGTTGTCCCTCAGGGCAAACGGGCAACACAGGCACTCCAGCGCCGTAGTTGCCCAGCGCCTCAGAGCACGCGGTAGCGGATCGCGAAGGCGTCGTGGATTTCTGTCGTCACCGGTGCGCCGTTGACGGAGACGATGTCGTCGGCCAGATGCCACGGCCCGAACTGATCCGAATGCGAGGGGCTTGCCGGCAGCCGCAGCCGGAACATGCTTTGGGCCCGGCCGGGCAGGTTCAGCACGATCAAGCGCTCAGCGGTTCGGTAATCGAGCGTCACCGTCCCCCGTAATAATATGCTGCGGCCGTCGGGGGTGGAGGCCAGCGCCTCCTGGACTTTTGCCAGCTTCTCGTTCCGGTCGGTCAGCAGCTCGACCTGGGTGTCGGCGGCGGTCGTCAACGTGGCCGGCGGCAGGCGGATTTCAAATTCCACCGCCGGTTTTGCCGGATTGAGGCCGAGATAGGCCAGCGCGGCCTGCCGCATATCCGAGATCACGAAGGCGAGCAGGACCAGTACCGCGGATGCAGCAAGCCCGTGCTTGACCAGATCCTGGCGGCTGCGGTGGCCGATGCGGAAATAGACGGAAAGCATGATCGCGACCGCCAGCGCCGCGGCGACGCCGGCGAGTGCCGACATCACGATGCCGAGGCCGCCATCGGGACCGTCGCTGAAGCCCATGGTCCGGAGCAGGGAGGTCACGGAATCGCCGGGCAGTTGGGCGGCGCGGCCGGCGCCGGTCAGGATCGGGGAGGAGATGTTCATCGCCTGCTCGCGGGTTGCTTGATGGCCGGTCCGGAACCAGAACCATCGAAATTATAAATAGTTCGTCGCCTGGGCTCGGTTTGTGGTTCAAACAGGCCTCGCCAAGTGGATTTGTCAGGTGAGGAGCGTCCAGTTATTGCTTTAAGGCGGGCGCAGGTTCCGGGGGAGATTCTCATGTCGGTTCAAATGGTTTTGCTGCCGGTCTTCGTGCTGATCGGGCTTACTTTCTTCCTGATGCTATGGATGGTGTCGGCCCGCACTAAGGCGGTGAAGGCCCGGGAAACCAGCTTGAAGGACATTGCGCTGGGGCAGCCGAAATATCCGCCGCGCGTGGCCCAGATCGGCAATTGCTTCAGCAATCAGTTCGAAGTACCCCTCCTGTTCTACATCCTGATCGCGCTGGCACTGCCGCTGCGCCGGGCTGATCTCTTCATCGTGCTGATGTCCTGGGTGTTCGTGGTGACACGATTTGCCCATTGCCGGCATTTTCGTTACGTCGAACAACATCCAGCAGCGCAGCCTGGCCTGGTTCGCCGGTGCGCTGGTGCTGCTCGTGATGTGGATCTACTTCGCGCTGAAGCTGCTGCTTCCGATCTAGAAAGCCCTGAATGACTCCCGCTGCCCGGCTGTCCGCAGCCATCGAACTGATCGAGACCATCGACGCGCAACGCGTGCCGGCCGCAAAAGCGCTGAAGGAGTGGGGCACGGCGCATCGCTACGCCGGCTCGGGCGACCGCGCGGCGATCTCCGGCCTGATCTGGGACGTGCTGCGGCGGCGGGCGTCGAGCGCCTGGCTGATGGATGCGGATACCCCGCGGGCGCGCGTGCTCGGCATGCTCAGACTCGAACGTGGCATGAGCACGGACGCGATATCGGCGCTCTGCGACGGCGGCCGGTTTGCGCCGGAACCGCTGAGCGAGGCCGAGCGCAACGCGCTCACCTCGCGCACCCTTGACGGCGCGCCACCGCACATTGCCGGTGACTATCCGGAATGGCTGGATGCGCCGCTGGCAGCGGTGTTCGGCGATGATCGCGTCGCGGAGGCGACCGCGATGGCAAGCCGTGCGCCGCTCGATCTGCGCGTCAACACGCTGAAGGCCAAGCGTGAAAAAATTCTCGCCTCGCTCGCCCATCTCGGCGCTACGCCGACGCCATGGTCGCCGATCGGCCTGCGCATCGAGCTCGGCGCCGACGCGCGCAGCCCCGGCATTCATGCCGAGGAGGATTTCATCAAGGGCGCCATCGAAGTCCAGGACGAGGGCTCGCAGCTCGCGGCGATGTTCACGGCCGCAAAGCCGGGCGAGCAGGTGATCGATCTCTGCGCCGGCGCCGGCGGCAAGACCCTGGCGCTCGCGGCGATGATGCAAGGCAAGGGCCGGCTGATCGCGACCGACCGCGACAAGCGCCAGCTCGCCCCGATCTACGAGCGCCTCTCCCGCGCCGGCGTTCACAATGCCGAAATCCGCGCGCCGAAAGGCGACACTGATCCATTGGCCGACATCAAGGCGTCTGCCGATCTCGTCCTGATCGACGCGCCCTGCACCGGTACCGGCACCTGGCGCCGCAACCCCGACGCCAAATGGCGGATGCGCCCCGGCGCGCTCGAAGTCCGCTTGAAGGACCAGGCCGAAGCGCTTGATCGCGCGAGCGCTCTGGTCAGGCCGGGTGGCCGGATCGCTTACGTGACATGCTCGGTGCTCCCTGCGGAAAACGGCGATCAGGTCCGCGCGTTCGTGACGCGTCATCCGGAATTTTCGAGTCAGCCGCTGAATGAGACCGCGAGCGTGCTCTGGGACAAGGCAGAGGATTTTGAGAAGGCTGCGTTGAAGTCTGCCGAAGGCTGGCTGATGACCCCGCGCCGCACGGGCACGGATGGCTTCTTCGTCTCGGCGCTGAAAAAACAGGCCTGATGTCGTCATCCTGAGGTGCGAGCGTAGCGAGCCTCGAAGGATGCGGACAAAGACGGGGCTGTCGCCCTTCGAGACGCGCGCGAGAGCGCGCTCCTCAGGGTGACGGTCAACCATAGGACACGCGGAAAAATATTTTTTCCCGAGGGCCGGTCGCCTCCAGCCCTCAATCCACAATGAACAACTTCGCGCCGGTCTTCGTCGATGAGCGATGCGCAGCGTCGCCGAAATCCGATACCTGATAGCTCATGCCCGGCTTGAGCTTGAACGTGCGTCCGTCGCGCAACTCGCTGTCGAGTTCGCCTTCCAGCACATAGAGCACATGGCCGCGATCGCACCAGTGATCGGCGAGATAGCCCGGCGAATACTCGACGATCCGCACGCGCAGATCGCCGATATTGAGCGTGCGCCACAGCGCTTCGCCGGTTTCTCCGGGATGCGTCGTCGCTTCGACCTGGCTCCAATCGGTGACGGTGAAGGGCAGTGCGGGAATTTTCATGAGATGATCCTGCGGTAAGTGAGAGACGCCTCGTCATTCCGGGATGGTGCGTTAGCACCAGACCCGGAATCTCGAGATTCCGGGTTCGATGCTTCGCATCGCCCCGGAATGACAGCGAACTTTAATGCGCCAGATGGTCGCCGAACCCTGCCGGATCTTGCCTCTGGAACCGTAGAGGCAAATTTGGTCAATAATACTTACCTAATTGTATCTGTCCATCCTCGCAGAAGAATGTGGGCCACAGCCTTCTCGCGGTTGCGAGGCCGCCCCCCGTCGCGTATTTGCTTGCCATGACAGCAGCACAGCAAGCCCGCGAGTCGTCGACGCCTTCCGTGGCATCGGCGCATGACAAGATTCTGATCGTCGACTTCGGCAGTCAGGTGACGCAACTGATCGCGCGAAGGGTGCGCGAGGAGGGCGTCTATTCCGAGATCGTGCCGTTCCAGAAGGCCGAAGCAGCCTTCGACGAGATGAAGCCGAAAGCGGTGATCCTCTCCGGCGGTCCGGAATCGGTGCATGAAAAAGGCTCGCCCCGCGCGCCGCAGAAAATCTTCGATTCCGGCGTTCCCGTGCTCGGCATCTGCTACGGCCAGATGACCATGGCCGCCCAGCTCGGCGGCAAGGTCGAGGGCGGCCACCACCGCGAGTTCGGCCGCGCCGATGTCGAGGTGAAGACGGCGAGCAAATTGTTCGACGACACCTGGTCGATGGGCGAGCGTCATCCGGTATGGATGAGCCATGGTGACCGCATCACCAGGATGCCGCCGGGCTTCACGGTGGCCGGCGTCTCCGCCAACGCGCCGTTCGCCGTGATCCAGGACGAGAGGCGCAAATATTACGGGCTGATGTTCCACCCCGAGGTGGTGCACACGCCCGACGGCGCCAAGCTGCTCCGCAATTTCGTCCGCAAGGTTGCCGGCCTCACCGGCGACTGGACCATGCGCGCGTTTCGTGAAGAGGCGATCGAAAAAATCCGCGCGCAGGTCGGCAAGGGCAGGGTGATCTGCGGCCTTTCCGGCGGCGTCGATTCCGCCGTCGCCGCGGTCTTGATCCATGAGGCGATCGGCGACCAGCTCACCTGCGTGTTCGTCGATCACGGCATGCTGCGACTCGACGAAGCCAAGACCGTCGTCGACTTGTTCCGGCATCACTACAACATCCCGCTGGTGCATGTTGACGCATCGAAGCAATTCCTCGGCGAGCTCGCAGGCGTCAGCGATCCGGAAGCGAAGCGCAAGACCATCGGCCGCCTCTTCATCGACGTGTTCGACGCGGAAGCGAAAAAGCTCGGCGGCGCGGATTTCCTCGCCCAAGGCACGCTCTATCCTGACGTGATCGAGAGCGTCTCCTTCACCGGCGGTCCGTCGGTGACGATCAAGTCGCACCACAATGTCGGCGGTCTGCCTGAGCGCATGAACATGAAGCTGGTCGAGCCCTTGCGCGAACTGTTCAAGGACGAGGTCCGCGTCTTGGGCCGCGAGCTTGGCCTCCCCGAAATCTTCGTCGGCCGCCACCCGTTCCCAGGCCCGGGTCTCGCGATCCGCTGCCCTGGTGACATCACGAAAGAGAAGCTCGACATCCTGCGCCAGGCCGACGCCGTCTATATCGACCAGATCCGCAAAGCCGGCCTCTACGACACCATCTGGCAAGCCTTCGCCGTGCTGCTGCCGGTGAAAACCGTCGGCGTGATGGGAGACGGCAGAACTTACGAATACGTCGTCGGCCTGCGCGCGGTGACTTCAACCGACGGCATGACCGCGGACTTCTATCCCTTCGACATGAGCTTCCTCGGCCAGACCGCAACGCGGATCATCAACGAGGTGAAGGGGGTCAATCGCGTGGTGTATGACGTGACGAGTAAGCCGCCGGGGACGATTGAGTGGGAGTGAAGGTAGTAGATATCCAGTAGGCTGCATCTCATCCGAAGCGCTTTCGCGATCGATCTCAGTGTGGCGGTCATTTGGGGAGGGGCTAATACGGTTGCTGAATTGCGGCCGGCCAGAGATTCCAACGCTGTTCCATGTTTCTCCTAGGGTATAGTCGCGGCCTCGACAACACTGTCACGGGTATCCCCGGAGGTTTCTTACGTGGCCAATATTACAATCCTGCATTTGACCGACATTCATGCCGGCCCGGGCCAGTATTCAGACACCGACGCAAAGGTAAATCTCGCAGGCGCAACGGGGCCTACGCCGCTTGCACGGCTGGCGCAATATCTAAGCGCGTTGCCCACCAAACCTGATTATGTGGTCGTGAGTGGAGACCTCACGAATCGTGGAGAGGAGAAAGGTTTTCAGGAGGTCCGTCAGTGGTTGTTGCAGCAGATCAAGCAGGGCAACTTGCCGGATCACGATCGCTTCCTGATTGTTCCCGGCAATCATGACGTGACACGTAGGATGCGAGTGTCCGAACCTGACACCCGGTTCCTTGGCTTTTGGAAGAACTTTGGTACAACTTTTCCGCACGCAGTGGTGCCAGGATACGATCCCGATTCGCCCACGCCCTCGATTGCCGGGGCGACAAGATTTGGCGGCATCAAGACTGCAGTCGAGGATGGAGTAATTCGACTTGTTCAAAGCCTGCCGTTCATCCTCGATTTAAGCAACGACGTTCTGATCTATGGGTTTAATTCATCACATGCGTGCGGTCATCCGCTCGATCCTGATCCAAAGATCATTGGACCTATCGAGACGGCGATCAAAACTGCCGAGCCGGCGGTCGCAGGTTTGTTGAGGGGAGCCGCTGACTCTTATCTCAATTCGCTTGTTGTCGATGGAGGAGAAGTAGGTTCTGCGCAGTTGGCTCAATTTAGCCGTCATATGACGACCCTCAAGAAGCAACTCGGTGATCACTTTGAGAGACTGACCAAGATCGCCGTGCTGCATCATCACATTGGCCATCTTTGGCAGCAGCAGCTCGAACTCAAGGTTTTTGAGGCGGTCGTTGATGCGGCGGGGTTCAAGCAGGCGCTCACGGAGTTCCGCTTTGACCTGGTACTGCATGGGCACAAGCACACAAACCACGTGGGTATCGACGGATCGCTCATCCCAGTCGATCGCAAGGAGCGCTTCAATCCGCTCTGCGTGGTTTCCGGGGGGACCGTAGGCGGATATCCGCGCACGAATGACCATCAATCCTTTAAGGTGATAGAGCTGATCGCCGACAAAGGTCCTCGCAACATGGCTCGGGTTCGTGAGATCCCGCTTCTTCCCAGACACGATCCGTCGCCTGTAATCAGCAAGGAGTCCCGGATATTTGATGTCTCATTGGCCGATCGCTTTCCGCATCTTCACGAGGTGGGGCAAGCGAAGGACGCTCTGGATCGAGATCTGGTGAGCCGACTTGCGCCCGAACTTCACGAATATCCATCGCTAAAGATGACAGGCTTCACGATCGATACGGGAGGCCAGCGTCTATTTACGTCAAAGATTGGCTATCGCTGCTATGCATATATCGAAAATGATGGGCTTCGCGTCTTTTACGAAGTCATGCAGGCCACCAAGGCGCTCAAGTTCGGAACGCTTGCTCGAGTCAGATGGTTGTTAACCGAATTGATCGCAGTTTCAGATACGGAGCGGTCAACGAAGGTTGTCCTCCTGGTCGGCAATTTGGAGGAGACGCACTATTCGGAGGCCGAGAAGTCCGGTGAGACAGAGCTTAGCCTTTCCAAGCTGCGTGATTGGCTCGCTCCCGCCATCGCTGCTAAGCTGGTCGACTTGAGAACGCACAATTATTCGCAGGCTGAAGTCGCAACGCTTACTGCAGCACGGGGCGTATAATGATTGATCGCGAGGTCTATCTTAGGCTGGAGCATATAGAATCCGAGTGCGTCGCGTCGCTAAAGCATTATCTGTCCAGCCGTTTGGCCCAGGAGGGGGTGGCTCTCATTGTGCAATCTCGCATTAAGTCGCCCGCTTCTGTTGAGCATAAGCTGCGAAATCGCCGGCTGATGCGAGGTCATCCCGCAGGCGACAAGAGCCCCAGTGAATTCGTCAACGACTTTCTCGGCATTCGCGTCGTTCTTCCTCATGTGGGGCAGCTCGAAAAAGCTGCAGAGCTATTGATGGAATGGATAGCTCAGAATAAGCGACTTGGACTGATTAGTGCGGCAAACTATTTCGGCAAGCCAGCCTCGGAACTCTATCGCTCTTATCATCTGGATTTGCGCTTCGATTTGGATGCTGAGTTGTGCGACAAGGTTGGGGCGGAAATTCAGGTGACCACATACCTGCAGAATTTCTTCAACGAGATTAGTCATCAGCTATCATACCGTCAAATCGCGGACAGGCCTGGCGTCGCTTCCCTTCTGACGCGGGTTGCGAGTGACCTTCGTCACCTGGACGATGACGTCGCAGCGCTGTTCAATCATTCGACCAAGGAGGGTTACTGACGACGGGCAAAAATTCGCTCCACGCGACCAGCGGCATCAATGAGGTGAAGGGCTGAACCGGGCGGTGTATGACGTGACGAGCAAGCCGCCTGGGCGATCGAGTGGGAGTGAGGAAAGGCAAGTAGCGTGCAGACTTTGCCGGTACCGTCCTCCTTTCGAAGAGTAGCGGATTGTAGTGTTTCATCATACATAGATCGGTCGATGACATCTGGAGCCACATCCGAGTTGCTTACTCTTCCGAAGCAGCCGATACACATCTATGGCTGTCTAAACCATAAGAAGGTTTGGTGTGATCTTTAAATAGAGGAGGTCGTGTGCGAAGAATTGTATTCTACTCGTGGCAGTCAGATCTCCCGTCAGCAGGAAATCGCAACCTGATTCAAGACTGCTTATCGCGGGCAATCCGCTCCATTGGCCGTGATGCAGATGCGAAAGTTGAGCCAGTTCTTGACCGAGACACGGCGAACCTTGCCGGTACTCCCGACATCGCACATAGCATCTTGGCCAAGATCGCTGTGGCCGACGTATTTGTTGCTGACGTCAGCATCATTAATGCTGGCGCGCCTCGTCCGACCCCGAATCCCAATGTTCTCGTCGAACTCGGGTACGCCGTAGCTCAGCTTGGTTGGGATAACATTATTCTAGTTCAAAATAGCGCGTTTGGCGGACCTGAATTATTGCCGTTTGATCTGCGCGGGCGACGTACTGTGGTGTACGACGCGAGCGACGGAAGCGATCGAGCCAAGGTGAAGGCCTTACTTCAGGGGCGTCTTGAAGCCGGATTACGAGCGGCCATGGAGGCGGGGCCAGCTAGTAATCTTGCGAGCGGCAGAGAGGCTAATCTCTGGTGGGGTGAGTGGCATTTCGACGCCGCCTCAGCTGGAGGGACTTTGTTTATCCGTGATGTGGGCCCGTGCGGCTTTTTGTTCGATCTCGAAGTCTCTCATGGTGCCCATTCTGGTTTCATTACCGCTTATGGTCGCATCGTCTCTCGAGATATTGCCTATTGCCGGCTGTCTAACGGAGAGACGGAACCAGAGGGAGAGCTAATCTTTCGCCGTCGCATAGACAATGGAAGGCGGATCATCGAAGTTGAAGAGGCGTCACCGTGCATTTATTTCCGGGGGGCTCGAGCTTCTTTCGGCGGCAATTTCGTTCGGGACCGCGAACCTTGGTTCGATCGAGGCTTTATGAATGAACTTGAGATTGCGCGTCTACATAGAATGTTGGGGAAGAATTTAGAGAAGATGCGGAACTGTACAAGCGACGTTAGCGAACGCGACAATCTCGACGAAGAAGTTATGGCGCGGGTTGTTTCTGGCGGCGTCGCGGGGCTCTACACAATCATGGAGAGCATCGTGATGTTTAACGGTAATGGCGAGATGTGGGCTGCATATATCGATGACGCGATGGTCCGATATTTCACAAATGTACCAGCTTATCGGAACGTCTTGCCAAAAACCATTGACGATTGGAGATCTGGATTTGCTGATATGCCTGTCGATTATTGTGAGCCTGAAATGGCACTTCCTAAGCTTAATGGATAGGTAGCCCGTAGGGTGGAATAGGATGGCATATTCCGCCAAATCGGATGGCAGAGCCCGAAGGGCGGATTAGTTAGCCGCAGGCGTAATCCACCACATCCTCTCGTCAAGTCGCGCTACATATCCGAAGAATCTCGTCGACTTTGGCATGGAATTACGGTGATAGCACCAAATTGCAACGGGTGATTTAAGGTCGCGTTTCACTCGTTGCTTAGCTCCGCTTCATGCATACGCAATCCAGTGGCGCTATGGACTACATCGCTTCGCTCGCAATGACGAAGTTGGCTCATCGAGAGCGACAAACTGGCACGACCGGCAAATCACTTCTGATTTTCCGAAATCGTGTCAAGCCCGGGAAT
>NZ_LLXX01000118.1:191766-207252 GCF_001440405.1 Bradyrhizobium valentinum | reverse complement strand
AAAATATTCTGCTTTCGTTCTCACCCAAATCAGTCGCATAACTCCGCCCGTCTCACCCGATTGAGGGGCGTTGGCCATCGTCACGAACGTGCGGTGAGATGCGATGGACGTGAGAGCTGCGACTGACGTGTGCAGCTTGAGCGTACGGCGAAGTCGTGTGGTTCGGGCGCCGCGGTGCTGGCGTTAAGCGTGCGATAAGGAGCGCAGGCGACGGAGGCAAAAGAGCCGTTCTCCGGGAAGAGCACGAAGTAAGCCGTAAAGCCATTGCGCAGGGAAGGCCGGAATGCTCCCGCTGCCCTGTATGCTCGTGTGCAGTTTTGTTTGCGCAAATCGCACGCGAGACCGCGGGTGCAGCAAGCACCCGGTCTTCCCTGCGCCCTCTAATGATTCAGAGGGTCTTTGGATGACGCAAAGCTCGGGCGCTTCTCGCCGCGAGAATGCGGACTCACATCCTCATGCTGTTTGAAATGTAGATCAGTCATAGAGCGGAATAGCGCAGCGTATTTCGCCAATCAGCCACGATCTGCGCGGCGCGCATCGCCATTGAGCGCTACGATCTATCCACCGCGAAACGGATTGGCGATGCGTAAACCCTCGTCGAGCTTCATGCCGTGCTGCATATCCTCCGACCAGAGCGTGTCGCAACCGGCGTTAAGTGCCGAGGCGGCAATCATCGAGTCATAGATTGAAAGGCTGTATCGCTCCGCCAGTCGAAGTCCCGTTTCGTGGGTCTCGACGGTGAGGGGATGAACCGTCAGCAGGCCGCGCAACGTGTTGAGGAATGCATGCGTCTCGTCCCAGGACATCTGCATTTTCCGGCGCGCGACGTTGGCAAGTTCGTTCAGAACTTGCACGCTGATTGAACCGCCGCCGGCGATGGCCGCCTCCGCCCGATCGGCCTTCGCGGCATCGCCGGATGCGAGGCAGACGAGGATATTGGTATCGAAAAAACTAACGGGCATTCGCCTCGTCCCTGTCGAATTTGAAATCGGCAGGGAGACGGCCGCGGAACGCGCGAAGGCGTTTCAATAGCTCGTCGCGCCCGGGCTTGCGTGCGACGCCAAACTGTCGTCCGTCAGCGACGTGGATTTCGATCTCGTCGCCCTCCTTGAGGCCGAGCGCCTCGACCACGATGGCAGGAAGCCGAACCGCAAGGCTGTTCCCCCATTTTGCGACCTGCATGCCAGTTCCTCCGTTCGTCAGGATATACATACCTTTTAATGTATATCTAACGATGCTGAAGGTCAAGGAAACAGGATAAGCAACTCCCGATCGGACCCCGCCGTCGGGCCGTTACGCGCCAGCATGTTCAAGTTTCCATCAGCCTGGAGGACAGGAATTCGATGAAGCGCTGGGTCTTGGCTGGAATGAGGCGAGTTTCGGTGACGGCGTGAATGCTGACCGACGACCCCTGCCATTCGGGCAGGACACGCCGGAGGCGGCCAGAGGCGAGATCTTCGGCGACGATCTTCTCGGCAAGCAGGGCGATGCCCTGGTGGTTGACCGCCAGGGCGCGGGTCATCCCGACGCTGTTGAGCGTGAAGCGGCCGTGAACGCTGACATCGACCTTGTTCATCCCCTGGTGCAAAGTCCAGGTCGGGATCCGCGGCATGCAGATGCATTCATGCTCCGCCAGGTCTGCCGGTGTCGCGGGCTCGCCTGACGCTTCGATATAGCCAGGAGACGCATAGAGGTGGCGCGAATGCCGCCCGATCAGGCGAGCGATCAGACTGGAATCTTCCAGTTTGCCGATGCGGATTGCCACATCGAACGGCTCGGCCACCAGATCGACACGGCGTGGAGTCAGATCGAATTCGAATGTGATGTCGGGATAGTGCCGCGCGAAGTCGGCGATGATCGGCGTGAGGTAAAGCGTGGCGAAGTCGACCGGGAGCGAAACCCGCAGGACGCCGCTCGGCTGCTCCAACATCGTGCCGAGCTGCTCGTGCGCGAGCCGTGCCTCGTCGACAATTCGCTTGCTTCGCTCATAGTAGAGCTGACCGGCCTCGGTGAGCTCGATCTTGCGCGTCGTGCGGTGCAGGAGCCTCAGGCCGATCGCCTTCTCCAGTTCGCTGATACGTCGCGACAGAGTGGAGTTTGGCATGCCGACAGCCTCCGCGGCCTTCCGGAAGCTCCTGGCTCTGGCCACCTCCACGAACAGCGCCATGTCGTTCAAATGGCTCAACTGATTGCTCCATAGATGGAAGCATGATTCCAATTTTGCCGAATTTATCCCGAAATCGGAATAGTGGACAAGGACTCCAACGAATGGAGAACCTCGATGAATCCACTGTTCACCCCGGTCCGCCTCGGCCGCTACATGCTTCCCAACCGGCTGGTCATGGCGCCCATGACCCGCAGCCGCGCCGCCTTCGACGGTACGCCGGGAGAGCTGGCTGCTGAATATTATGCCCAGCGTGCGGGTGTTGGCCTGATCGTCACCGAAGGCACCCAGCCCTCGGATGACGGGCAGGGCTATCTCACCACCCCGGGTATCTACACTCCCGCACATGTCGCCGGCTGGCGGAAGATCACCTCCGCCGTGCACGACGGGGGCGGTCACATTTTCATCCAGCTCATGCATGCCGGACGCATGTCGCATCCCGACAACACGCCGCATCATCGCCAGGGCGTCGCACCGTCCGCGATCGCGCCGGGGACGGGCATGTTCACGGCGACGGGGATGCAGGACATTCCCACGCCGCGCGCGCTGACGACCGAAGAAGTGCGCCAGACCGTCGCCGATTTCCGCCACGCGGCCCGCTCAGCGATCGAGGCCGGCGCCGACGGCGTCGAGATTCACGGCGCAAACGCCTACCTCGTCCAACAGTTCTTCGCGCCGAGCGCCAACACGCGCACGGACGAATATGGCGGCTCCACGGAGAATCGCGCCCGCTTCGCCGTCGAAGTCGCCACCGCGATCGCAGAGGAGATCGGCGCGGACCGAACCTCAATCCGCCTGTCCCCGGGCACGACCATGTGGGGGATCGACGAAGGCGCCGAAGGGCCGGATCTGTACCGGTATCTCGTCGCCAAACTCGACAAGCTCGGGCTCGCCTATGTCCACATCATGCACCAGGGCAACGAGCCATTGCTGGCCGACATTCGCAAGCTCTGGCACCAATCGCTGATCCTCAACCGGCCGGGTCGTCCGCGCGACCAAATCGGCGCCGACGTGGCTTCGGGGGGTGGCCGATCTCGAAGCCTATGGGCAGATGGTCCTTGCCAATCCGGACTTCGTCGTGCGGCTGAAGGCCAATGCGGCGATGAACGAGGCCGACCACAACACCTTCTTCGGCGGCACCGCGCGAGGCTACATCGATTACCCCGCGCTGAGCGCCTAGGGTTCGCGGCCATGCCCGTCGCCCAGCTCCAGCGGGTGGGCTCGCACTGAATGGCCGCCGTTCTCACAAGGCTGCCTCGTATCGGCAGCTTTCATGGTCTCAGTTCTCAAAAGCTGTCAGTCCGCTACCGGCCCAACCCCGCCATTTAACCTAACTCATCGGGCGAAGCGGAGCGACGAGGTGGGGTGCGTGCAGGCGCCGTTTCAAATCTCCGACTTCAGGTCGGCGAACGCCTCTTTTAGATAATTGGCGATAGGTCGCTTCCCCTGGTCGCGGTTCCAGTTGTCGATCGCAAGACGTAGCGCTCCGACCGACATCATGGCGACGATGCGGAGCGCAGGTTGTCGCTTGGGCTGCGGCCACATCTGGCAGAGCGCGTCGAATACCGCTTGTTCTTTCTCTACATATTTCGCCTGGTGTCGTATGCGAAGCGACTCGTTCGCGCACATCAGGCGTTCGATCACCTTGGTTTGCTTGTAATCGGCCTGAAAGCGGTTCGTCAGCTCCAACAAGGCGTTCTTCACGGCGTCGAGGGGGGACTGTTTGGTCGATTGCTCCAGCACAGCGGCTCGCAGGGTCTCTGTGAAACCGCCGTCCTGCCACGCCAGCAGAATCTCTTCCTTGGACTTGAAGTAGTAGAAGAACGTCCGCCGCGAGATCCCCGCTGCCTCCGCGATCGCATCGAGCGTGGTGGCCTCGTAGCCGTGGGTCAGAAACAGTTTCAGGCCTTGCTCGGCGATGCGATGCAGCGTCTCGCGCCGCTTCCGCTCGCGTGGACGTTCCTCCTTGGGGGCCGAACTTTCCATGACCAGTTCTGACACGAACTTGTTATTATGCAAAATTACACTCAGTGCAATACAAGATTACACCCAGTGCGAATTTTGTTCAAGGTGTGTTCATGGAGATCAGGGTGGGCGGCGATACTCCCTCGTGGCATGTTCAATCGGCTCTCGCAGGTGGCCGGGGCGACGCAATCGCGGCGGGCAACATGACGCGACGGCGCCTCGGTGCCATGCTGCTCGCCGTCGCAGTCACAGCCGCCGCTCCCGTAAATCCAGCGCGCGCGCAGTCCGCCGCGCCCGCTTTCGTTGACTTCGACTGGGTCGATCCCGCGCGTTCGCGGGCCGTTCCGGCGCGTCTGCATTGGCCCACGAGTGTCGCGCCGGGGTCGCGCGTGCCGCTCATCGTGTTTTCCCATGGCATGGGTGGCTCCCGCCGGGGCTACAGTTATCTGGGCCGATATTGGGCTGCCCGCGGCATTGCGAGTTTGCATGTTCAGCATGCGGGCAGCGATTCGTCGCTCTGGGTGGGCAATCCTCTCACCGTCGTGGACCGTTTGCAGCGAGCGGCTCATGAGAGCGAAGCGCTGGCGCGGGCCTGGGATCTGCACTTCGCCCTGGACCGCGTGCTGTCGAGCCCCTACGGCGCCCAGATCGAGCGTCGGCGTATCGTAGCGGCCGGACATTCATATGGCGCGAACACGGCCCTTCTTGCGGTTGGCGCCCGCGTGATGCGTGAAGGGCAGTGGGTCGAGGCCCGCGACGCGCGCTTTGCGGCGGCGATCGTGATCTCTGCGCCGCCGTTCTACGGCGAGTCCGATCTTGCCTCGGTGCTGAGCAAGATCACGGTTCCGAACCTGCACGTGACTGCGACCAACGATTCATCGAAATTCCCGGATACCACTCGCCCGCTGCCGATCGGTTAGCCGTCTTCAACGGCATTGCCACACCGCGCAAGCTGCTTGCCGTGTTTGAAGGCGGCTCGCACAGCATCTTTACTGATCGTTCGTTCACAGGTGGTCCGGCTCTAAATCCGAAAGTGAAGGCTGCGACGGCGGAGCTCACTCTGGCTTTCCTCGACCTGGCCTTCGACGGCAACGGGACGACGTTGACGCGCTGGAATGCGACATGGCAGCCTATCCTGGCAACGGCGCCCGGAACCGCGCTTTCTCCTGTTCCGGTCGCGCGTTCCCGGCGCATTGTCCAGGGATCGGCGATTGGCCTCGTTGCCTCGCCTTGAGTTGCCTCGCCTTGAGATGGGTCCTCGTGCCGACGCTAGGCTTGATGGCTGCCGGTTGCGCGAGCGCACCGCTGGAGCGGTCCGGGTCGCTGGCCTCCTACGACAATCTGACGCCGTCTGATGGGCTTCTGACCAAATCGCAGGTTCGGGTCAGCAAGGCTGATGTTCTCGCCGCAAAGACCGCGCGTATCGAGCCAACCGCATTCACAGTAGCCGCGGCAAACCAGCCGTTCTCGGACCAGCAGCGCAACCTGATCAAGAATGCGGTAAACAGAGCGATGTGTTTTGCGCTGAGCGAGCGCTTCCGAATTGTAGCACCGACGGAAGCGGCGGACTTGAGTGTCCGGGCGGTTATTACCCACATTGCGCCGACCGATGCGACAGCCGCCGGCGTCTCCAAGGTCGCGAGCGTTGTACCGTCTGTCGTTGCTCCCGGTGTGCCCATCCCTGTGCCGCGGCTTCCGATCGGACTTGGGAGCCTGTCTGTCGAGGCCGAGGCCCGTGATCGCAGTGGCAACCAAAAGGCTGCGATGATCTGGGCGCGCGGAGCGAATTCCTTCACCAGCGCTCCGCGCGTATCGAGCGACGGGGATGCCTATGATCTCGCCAGCGCTTTCGGAGACGATTTCGGGAAATTGCTTGTTACCGCCGAGAGTCCGTTCGGGAAGGTCTCGGCGCCGCCATCCATCGGCAGTCTGAAGGCCTCTCTCGGCGGCGCGCCGAAAGAGGCGATTTGCGAAACATTCGGGCGCGCGCCGGGACTGCCCGGCATGATCGGCGAGAGGATCGGGCTGCCGCCGGATTGGACCGACCGGGGCGCGTCGGCGAACGCAGTGTCGGAAGCGCCGGTTACTGATTAAGCTAGCGACCCCGCAGCGCCGACAGCGGACCGTCACTCCACTTTATCGAATTACGTGACGTGACAACCGCTCCCGAAAATCAACCGGATGCAGAGGAAGCGAATAACGTTAAGGCTGCCGCTGAGTTTATCCATGGCGGCGACCTTGATGATAGGCCGAGCCTTCAGCTTGCAGGAGCGGATCTAGCGGCGCTGGCATCGTAGGCCCGCTGAGCCATTTCGAGTTCGGCTTGGTTTTCCACTGCCCAGTCGCTCAGTGTCTTCAACGGGGGGATGAGCCGCTGACCTAGGTTTGTGAGCGCATACTCCACCTTCGGCGGGATCGTCGGATAGATCGTGCGCGTCACCAATCCGTCCCGTTCGAGGCCGCGCAGCGTCAGGGTCAGCATGCGGTGTGACACCGCGCCGATCAGGCGCTGCAGGGCGTTGAAGCGCATCGGCCCTTCTGAGAGCGCGCCCACGGCCATCACGGTCCACTTGTCCCCGATCCTGTCGAGAATCGCGCCCAGGGCGCGGCACCGTTCATGAGGATCGGCCTCGATCCGCTGATCGTCATCCATGTCTGCCTCCCAGGTCGATGAGCGCCGGCGCGGCGTGTGCCTGACGATCAAGATTGTGCGTTCTTGTCCGCCTGGCAGGTATCGATCATATCGTCACAAACATTTTGTTCCTATCGAAAGCGGGGATATCTATGAAAGAGCGTCGGGTGTCTGGCGGCAACTATGTATTTTTCGGCGGTTCTACTGGCATCGGTCATGCTGCGGCCGTGGAACTGGGGCGCCGCGGCGCGAACGTGCTGATCGTCGGCCGCGGACGAAAGGCCGGGGAGGTCGCGGTTGAGGCCGTCCGCGCGTCGGGCGGCGAGGCCGCCTTCCTGGCTGCCGACCTATCGACCCTCAAGGGCGTCAAGGCCGCGGCTGAGGGAGTCGTCGCCTGGCAACCGGTCTTGCATGGGCTCATGCACACCGCCATGGCTGGGTTCAAGGGCAAGACCTTGACGGCTGACGGTTTGGAGTTCGCTTTCGCCCTGCAATACATGGCGCGCGCGGCGCTCAATCGGGCGCTGGTCGAACCGCTCGCCGCCTCGGGCGATGGACGCATCGTTAGCATCTCGGGCAATGTCCCGTCGTCTTTCATGCCCGATCTGGATGACCTGCAATTCGAGCGCCGCAAGTGGAGCTTCTACAAGTCGATCTTGGGTACGCACCTCCTTGGTCATCTGCACGTCCAGGAAGCTGCGCGCTTGTGGCGCGACCGTCCTGTGACTATCGCCGCGGCCTGTGTCGGCTCCACCAAAACCAAGGTCATGGCCGATCCGCTCATGCCCTTGAGCATGAAATTGCTGGGACTGTTCGGCACAACGCCCGAGGTTTCCGCCGTCAACGCAGTCCGCCTTTTGACCCAGGCTTCGCCGGCCGCCTTCGATGGAGTCGTCCTGCGTAACCCCAAGCGTTTCGAGCCCGAGCCACTTGCAATGAACCCTGATGCCGCCAGGAAGCTATGGGCCGTGACGGGCGACATTGCGGCCAAGCACGGCTTATCGTTGGTCTGACGAGCCCAATTGGATGTCGCATGTCAAAAATTTCCGCCTTCGGTTGCGGGCGAGCCTCCGAGCTATCGCGCAAGCCGCTGATTGGCCAATGTGCCAGAAACGGAATAACGAACCATGAAAACGAATGTCATCGTAGGGGCCAGTGCTGTCGGAAGCGCTGTCGCGTCCCTGCTCGCCGAACGCGGCGAGAATGTACGGCTCGTGACACGCAGAGGCGGCGGCCCAACCCATCCTTTGATCGAGCGCATCGCGGCGAACGCGGCCGATGCCAATCGGTTGAGCACAATCGCCGAAGGTGCGGCCGCTCTCTTCAATTGCGCCAACCCGGCCTATGATCGTTGGCTGATCGACTGGCCTCCGATCAGTGCGGCCACGTTGAAGGCCGCGGAGCGCAGCGGCGCGGTCCTCGCCACCCACGCCACGCTATACCCCTATGGCCCCGGCTCCGGCGTCATGACCGAAGCAACGCCACTCGCAGCCACCCATCCCAAGTTGCGGCTTCGCGGCGAGATGTGGCGCAACGCGCTCGAGCTTCATCAGGCCGGTCGTATCCGCGCGACGGAAATACGGGCGAGCGATCATATCCAGCCCCAATCGTTGGTCAGTCTGGCGATGTTCAGACCCATGCTCGCCGGCAAACGCGTGATGTCGCCGGTACTCGTCGACGTGCCTCGAACATGGACGTCGATCCGGGATGCGGCCCGCCTTCTAACCATGGTGGCAGCCGACGAACGCGCCTGGGGCAAGGCCTGGCATGTGCCAAGCCATGACCCCATGACCGCACGCGAACTCCTCACGAAATTCGCCAAAGCCAACGGTCTGCCGGAGCCAAGACTCTCGGTTATACCTTGGAGCGTGATTTGGGCCGTCGGCATATTCGCCCCGCTCATCCGGGAGATTCGCACCACACGGTATCAGTTCACGCAACCCTTCATCATGGACTCTCGCTTGGCCAGAGAGACTTTTGGGATGCAGCCGGAACCGCTGGAGATGGCGTTGCGGGACGCAGCGCAGATGATGAGGACCCTGGGATAGGCCTCCTTCCCAGAGATGAGCCGTTGGGATTACGGTGCACAAAAATTGCAACGGTGGCTCAAGGTAGCGTCACAACATGACGGCAAATCACTTCTGATTTTCCGAAATCGTGTCAAGCCCAAGAATCCATAAGAATCAAAAATATTCCGCTTTCGTTCTCACCCAAATCAGTCGCATAACTCCGCCCGTCTCACGGCAGATGAGGGGCGCTCGCGATCGTCACGAACGTGCGGTGAGATGCGGTGGACGCTGATGGCGCGCTAGACGTACGCGCAGGAAGCGTACGGCGAAGTCGTGTGGTTCGGGCGTCGCGGTGCTGGCGCTAAGTCCAAGAGAAGCGAAGCTTCTCGGGGGCGACGGAGGCAAAAGAGCCGTTCTCCGGGGAGAGCACGAAGTAAGCCGTAAAGCCATTGCGCAGGGAAGGCCGGAATGCTCCCGCTGCCCTGTATGCTCGTGTGCAGTTTTGTTTGCGCAAATCGCACGCGAGACCGCGGGTGCAGCAAGCACCCGGTCTTCCCTGCGCCCTCTGATAAAGAGGAGGGCAAAAGAAGATGCAAAGCTCGGGCGCAACGCGCCGCGAGAATGCGGATCCACACCCTCAAAGAACATTTGGATCGGGCTGGCTGGCCCGGTAATCTCCGCTTCGCTTGTCTGCCTCGGAAGATCGCTCTCTCCCGACGCACTTTTGTGAGCGGAATGTGCTGATGAAATCCACGCGCCGAAAACCGAATCTCGTTGCCAAGCCGACCAAGGAACCCAAGCTTTCCCGCACCCATGCTCCGGCCGATCTGTCGCCGGTGGACTGGCAACGCGGCTTGCGCCGACAGTTCGGCCGCGAGCAGGCCTTCGGACTTGAGAACCTGACTGACGAGCCGTTTTTCTCCGAGTTTCGGGTCAGCAATCCGGTGTCGAAGTCCAGCTATCGCGTCGCGATTCGAGGTTTGGGGCCGGGCGGCAATTTCTGTTCTTGCCCCGATTATGCCACCAGCGAACTGGGGACCTGCAAGCACCTTGAATTCACGCTTGCGAAGCTGGAGAAAAAGCGCGGCGCAAAGGCGGCGTTCACGCGCGGCTACCAGCCTGCATTTTCTGAACTGTTTTTGCGCAATGAAGGCAAACGCTGCGTGCATTTTCGCGCCGGAACGGATTGCCCGCCGGCGGTGCGCGAGGCCGCCGCCGGCCTGTTCGATGCTGAACGCGACGGGATGCTGCCGGAGGAGCGGCTAGGCGAGCTCGAGCATTTTATAACCATGGCGTCGAAGTATGGTCATGAGCTGCGCGCTTATGATGATGCGCTCGACTTTATCGCCGGAAGACGGGACGCGGACCGGCGGGCCTCGAAGCTGGAACAGCTATTTCCGCGCGGCGCAGCCGATCCAAAGCTGCGGACGCTTCTGAAGGTCCCGCTCTATGCCTATCAAGCCGAGGGCGCGCTGTTTGCGGTGCGGGCTGGCCGGGCGCTGATCGGCGACGATATGGGGCTTGGCAAGACCATACAGGCCATTGCCGCGACCGAAATACTGGCGCGGCATTTTGGCGTCTCGAAAGTTCTGGTGATCTGCCCGACCTCGCTCAAATACCAATGGCAAAGCGAGATAGCGCGTTTCTCGGGACGGCAGGGGAAAAATGCGGCGCGGGTCATCGGCGGTGGCCGGGCGCAGCGGCAGAAGGACTACGCTCTGGACGACTTCTGCAAGATTACGAACTACGAGAAGCTCAAGCCCGATCTCGACTTGATCGCCGCTTGGGCGCCGGAACTCGTGATCGTCGATGAAGCGCAACGGGTCAAGAACTGGAACACCATCGCGGCGCGCGCATTGAAACGCATCGATAGCTCCTACGCGATTGTGCTGACCGGAACGCCGCTGGAAAACAAGCTCGAAGAACTGATCTCGATCGTGCAGTTCGTCGACCAGCATCGGCTGGGGCCGACCTGGAAGTTGCTGCACGAGCACCAGGTCAAGGACGAAGCCGGACGCGTCACCGGCTATACCGGACTGGATAAGATCGGCCAAACGCTGGCGCCGGTGATGATCCGGCGGCGCAAATCCGAGGTGTTGCGGCAGCTGCCCGCCCGGACGGACCAGAACCTGCTGGTGCCGATGACCGAAATGCAAATGGATTACCATAAGGAAAACGCCGACGAGGTGGCGAAAATCGTCCGGCGCTGGCGCAAGACCAGGTTTCTATCTGAGATGGATCAGCGGCGGCTGATGATTGCGCTGCAGAACATGCGTATGTCGTGCAACAGCACCTATCTGCTGGACCAGGAGACCGACCACGGCGTCAAGGCCGATGAATTGGCGGCGCTGCTCGATGATTTGTTCGCCGATCCCGAGCCCAAGGCGGTGGTGTTTTCGCAGTGGACGCGGACCCATGACATCGTCATCCGACGTCTCGACGCGCTTGGACTGGGCTATGTCAGCTTCCACGGCGGCGTGCCGTCGGAGAAGCGGCCGGCGTTGATCGAGCGGTTTCGCGACGACCCCGCTTGCCGCGTGTTCCTGTCGACCGATGCCGGCAGCACGGGTCTCAATCTGCAGCATGCTTCGACCCTGGTGAATATGGACTTGCCGTGGAATCCGGCAATCCTCGAACAGCGTATCGCGCGCATCCATCGCATGGGTCAGACGCGGCCGGTGCGGGTCATCAATTTCGTGGCAAAGGGCACCATCGAGGAAGGCATGCTTTCGGTGCTGGCGTTCAAGCGCTCGTTGTCGGCAGGAATTCTCGACGGTAGCAGTGGCGAGATCTCGCTCGGCGGTTCGCGCCTCAACCGTTTCATGAAGGACGTGGAAAGCGTCACCGGAAGCATGGGCGAGGGCGAAGCGGTGACGCCGGCCGAGGAGGTGGGGAGCATCGTCGCCGCTGCTGATGACGATGCTGGATCGGCGGAAGAAATAAGTGCCGATGGGAACATTCGCGCTGGCGAGATAGCGCAGACTGATGGGGTCGAGGCACTGTCCCGCGATATGGCTGCCGATCCGTGGCAGGCCCTGATGCAGGTCGGTGCGCAGTTTGTTGCCGCACTGGCGGCTGCCAACGATCCCAAGGCTGCTAACGATCCCGCGGCTGCGGCGCATCCCTGGATCGAGCGCGATCCGGCAACTGGCGCGCAAAGCCTCAAAATGCCTCTGCCGCCACCGGAAACCGTGCGACAACTTGCCAATGCACTTTCTGCACTCGCGGACGGCCTGCGCGGCAAGATTGCGTGACGATCCGTAGTTTCGCCAACATCTTGGGGGGAGGTCCGCAGTGCTCCGTGATCTAAAATGGTCTCCATCCGAAAAGAAGATCGCACGCAGGGCTTTCGACACTGCGCTGAAATCGGCGCTCGCCGAGGTAATGGCCGAATTCAAGCAAAAGGCTGACGCCGCGTCGACGCCGTCCGATATGTGGGAGGTCGAAGACTATCTGCGTCAGCAACGGCGGGAGATCGATGAGACATTCGATTATCGGTACTCGCAACTTCCTCTTGTCTTTGCCCGTCTCATTCGAGAGGGGCGTCTGGATGAGAGTCTCCTTTCCGGTCTGTCGGAAGAGAAGCGCGAGATCATTCGCTCGTTCCTTGCTTTCGCTGCGAAGGGGTGACGGCGGCAGCATTCGTCTCGTCCCAGGACATCTGCATTTTCCGGCGGCTCGGGACGGCAACCGAGAAGGCCTCTCTCAATTCAACTGAACGCCGATCTCATCGGTACTGCGGACACCGATGTACGTAGTCCCAGGGAATGTCATATACGCACGTAAAGCGGAGATCGTCTGACGTTTTTGGTGGCGGAGCCTCCACGACCGGTCGGTCGACCTCATTCGGCAGACCATAGAAGACGCCGCCGCCTGCCGGCCAGAAGCCGGAAACTCCCCGGTGATGGTGATGGGGATGATGCATCGATCGGTTGAACGTTGGGAAAGCCGGGCGCGGCGGAGCAACTCCCGGACCGCGCGCTACTCCCGGATCGGCAAATGTCTCGTTCGCACCAAGGACAAGCGCGACCGCACTGAGAGAGGCGATAAACGTCGTTCTATAGGTCATGGCACTCACCCACTCGTAGGTTACCGGGCAGCATTTCCTAAGACGCTAAGCCGTGCCTTTCGTGCCCGCAAAGGCATACTTAATTTTTAGTTAAGGCGTAATCTTAATGGAGCGACGCCCTCTGGATCATACCGCCGTTCGCCGACCACGACACACCGCTTTGGGTCACTTGTGCGGCATCTGGCGTTTCTTCGTCACGTCAGCTCGCGCGTGAACGCTCGGAAGTTCTGGTTGTCAGGAGATTATGGATTCCAGCCGCCGCTGCCGTACTCGCGGGTAATAATTTCAAGAAGATGCCCGTTCCGCTCCTTGAAGTATACGCCACGCCCGCCGTCGTGATGGTTGATCTTGCCCGGTTGAGTTTGTCCAGGGTCGGCCCAGTAGGGAAGCTCTCGTTCCCGGATCCTGCCGAAGATCTCGTCGAACTCGCTTTCACTGGTCAGGAATGCATAGTGCTGCGGAGTAATGTCGCCATCGATATTCATGTAGTCGAGGTTGGCGCCGTTTTCGGTGGTGACCATATAAAATGGCCCCCATCGCCGTGGGGCCGGGAGACCGAGCATCTCGGCCAGGAATGTTGCCGATGCCTTGCTATCGTGGGTGGAAAGTATCGTGTGGTTGAAGTGGATGGCCATGGCGATCTCCCGAAACGGAAGGGTTTCATCGTTCTGCGGCGTGAAGCTGATTTAACCAGGTCGCAAGCCATATCGTTCCAGCGACGAAAGTTGGACGCGGGATTTGATGACGCTGGCGGAGCCCGCGTTGAAAATGCTGTTCCCTGCGGCTGCCAGGACAGTTGAGGCCATGCAAAGCGCTGGTAACGCCGGTTGCCTGGAACGCGCCGCCGCAGCCTAGCCCTTTCCCGGCAGCAACTGGTCGAGCGTAATTTTCGAAAGCGCTTGCTCAAAGCGGGCTGCGGCTTCGGACAATGCGCGCGACAAGGCGCGGTTGGCGGAACGTTCGACAGCGCATTTGGGATGATCGTCGCTGGTGGCGATAGTGAACGGCGATCCCGGCTCGAACGCCTTGTAGATATTCAGGAACGTGATCTCGTGAAGCGGCCGCTCGAGCTGCCATCCGCCTTTCGGCCCCCGCTCGGAAGAGACATAGCCGCCTTCACGGAGCGCGCCCATGATACGTCGGACGACGACCGGGTTGGTGTCGAGCATCGCAGCGATCGTCTCGGATGTTGCTGTGCCCTCGTTGAAGCTCATGTGGACCAGCACATGAGCAACGCGGGCGAGCCTTGTGTCCTTGCTCACGTCGGTACCTCGCTTGATGCATCGCAGCCTAGATCGCTTCGCCCGTTATCGCAACAGACACAGTGACAAAATCGTTGACGTCTCCCAGCATATCGTACTAGTAACAGTTACGAGTTACGAGTAGGACGGGAGATCAGCATGCACTTTGATGTCATCATTATTGGCGGCAGTTTCGCCGGACTGTCGGCGGCGCTTCAACTGGGCCGGGCGCGCCGGACCGTGCTCGTCATCGACGCGGGGGAGCGACGCAACCGCTTTGCATCGGCCTCTCACGGTTTTCTGGGGCGCGATGGCGTTGCGCCGGGCGAGATCATCGCCGAAGCGACACGCCAGTTGGCGCGCTATGTCACCGTCGCAACCCTGAAGGGCTCCGCGTCAAAGGCGGGACGAGCGGAGGAGGGGTTTTACGTCGAGACGCACAGCGACACCTTCCATGGCAAGCGCCTGATACTTGCCGGTGGCGTCGTCGATATCCTGCCCGATATCCCGGGCCTCGCTGATCGATGGGGCAGGTCGATCTTCCACTGCCCTTATTGCCACGGTTACGAACTCGAACGCGGCCCGATCGGCGTCCTGGCCACCGGTGCGTTCTCCATGCATCATGCCATGATGCTGCCCGACTGGGGTCCAACCACGCTTCTGACCAACGACAGCTTTATTCCCGACGAAGCGCAATTGTCAGCTCTGGCCGGGCGGGGCGTCTCGGTGGAGGAGGGGCGCGTCCGGCAGATATTCGGTCAGCGCCCGACCGTTGAACTCGCAAATGGCCGCACCATTGAATTCGCCGGCATCTTCACGCTTGGCCGGACCGTGGGAGGGCCGATTGCCGAACAGCTTGGCTGCGATTTGAAGGATGGACCGCTCGGGAAATTCATCGGGGTTGATGAGCAGCAGCAAACGTCAATTCCCAAAGTATTTGCCTGTGGCGACGTTGCGCGTGCCGCCGGATCGATAGCGCTGGCGGTATCAGACGGAACCATGGCCGGCGTGGCCGCCCATCGATCCCTCATCTTTTGATCTCAGTTCGGCGGGTGGATTAGCCCAACGGGTCCGCGCGAAGCGCGGCCCGATGGGCGTAATCCCACCACATGCTCTCATCAAGTCGAGCTGTGTGGCGCGTTCAACCGCGGCAATGGCCGTCCTGCCATTCGATATTGAGAAGGGCGTTGCGCAGCCTATGCCAGTCGGCGCACCTCGGGAGCCCGGGCCAGACCGATCATGGGGCTTTCGCCTTTGATCTCGGCCGTCGTTCCGTCGGCAAATGCCAATGTCACGGGAGAGTACGGGCCGAGATGGAGCGTGATCTGATCTGATCCATCGCCGAAGGAAATCGTGGCCGTGCTGCCGGAAACCGCGACCTGCATGTTGTCGGCCGTCAACCCCTC
>NZ_LLXX01000118.1:54181-191706 GCF_001440405.1 Bradyrhizobium valentinum | reverse complement strand
CCCAGTCTGAGGGTGGTGTCGAACCCGGCGTAAACCGTGTCCTTGCCGTCTCCGGCTGAGAACAAAACCGTGGAGCCGCGGTTGGCGAAGATCGTGTCATCTCCCGTGCCGCCAGACGCGACGGAGCCGTTATCGACCCTAAGCGTGTCGTTGCCCGAACCACCGTCGACGAAGCCCTCGCTTGATGCGGAGATCCGGTCATCGCCTTCGCCACCGCTCGCGCGGCTATTGGACCATACGCTGATCACATCGTTGCCGGCGCCGCCGTCGACCTGACTTTCGGACCACGCATCGATGGAATCGTTGCCGTTGCCGCCAAGGACGACGGTATTGGACCAGGCTCGTATCGTGTCGTCGCCATCGTCGCCGTGCGCGGCGCTGTCCGACCAGACATCAATCTGGTCGCTTCCAGCCCCGCCGTAGACGGCGGATTCGGACCAGGCCCGGATCGCGTCGTCGCCGGCGCCGCCGTCCACCACGCTGCCCGACCAGACATCGACCGTGTCGTTGCCGTCACCGCCATCGACAAGGCTCTTGCTCCACCCTGAAAGCCTGTCATGGCCGTCGGTTCCACTGACGTGGGTCATGCCGAGTTCCTGAAGACGGAGCAGGAACGCCTGCACGACCGGGGAGAGGCCGATGCTGCTTGTCGTCTTCTCCGCTGCGGGATCGATGGCAGGCGCGTTCGTGGCGACCGTATTCTGCTCTACGGTCGGACTGGACCAGGGGAATCGAGGCGGTGACGGCGGTTGAAGTATCCTCAGCGTCAAATCCCAAGAGCCCGGGCTTCCGATCTGCATGACTATTTACTCCCTTCTGGATATACAACCTCTGGTATTGTCCGGTATTTTCTGCCCGAGAAGAATTAATGAGGTGTCAAAGCAAAACTGACATGTTGTGAGCGTGGTCAATCTGCCGCAGGCGATGTGAGGATGATGACACCTCCAGATTGCAGATCGAGAGCGTGGGGGTGAATTAGCCCAACGGTCCGCGAAGCGCGGCCCGATGACAGGCTGTAATCCACCGTATCATCATCGAGTCGTGTTCGTGATGGCGGGTTGCGCTTTCGCTAAACCGCCCGACGACGCCGGCAGCGGGTCACTGCCCGTAAAGCCGTTCATCCCACCACACCGGCTCGGGCAGGGTGTGCTCGATTCCCTTGGCATCGGGGTGGGCCGGGTTGATCAGAAAATTGCGCTCCAGCCGCGCCGGGAGTGAGGGGACGATCAAGAGCGCCGAACGCTTCTCCTCGTACCATTGCTGGCCGAAGGTCTTGCAGATCGTCTCGTTTCGAAAATCCCAGCCGGGATGCGCCGCGGTCTGGAAAATCTCATACGAGATGCCGTTTGGAATCGTGATCTCGATGAAGTGCTGATTGGCGGGCATCACCAGATTGGCGTGGACAAGCTTCTCGAGCATGGCGGTGGAATAGTGCTCGGATGCGTAGATCATCGGGCTCGTGTGCGTATTCCACCGGCCCGGATAGAGCCGCGCGCCCTCGGCATCATACACCGCGTAGGCGCCGTCCGGGTCCCCGATGCGATAGCATCTCAGAACGCGATCGCTCTTCTGCACGTTCAGACGCCGCCGCTATACGCCGCGCGACCCATCAGGTTGATCACAGCATCGGCGCCGGGGCCGGTCGCCAAGGCTACTTCGAGCGGAGCCTTGTCGTCCAGCA
The DNA here is from genome assembly GCF_001440405.1 of Bradyrhizobium valentinum. Taxonomy (GTDB): domain Bacteria; phylum Pseudomonadota; class Alphaproteobacteria; order Rhizobiales; family Xanthobacteraceae; genus Bradyrhizobium; species Bradyrhizobium valentinum. Next base: position 190,025 of record NZ_LLXX01000118.1, on the reverse strand, counting down.
TCGGGTGCGGCCGCTCGAGAAAAGCACGGACCTTGGCTTCGTCACGGAAGACATCGATTCCGAAGGCGAACACCTTGGCGACGCGAGCGAGGCGGTCGCTTTCCTCGATCGTCAAAAGCTGCTTCTGCTTGCGCCGGCGTTCGAGCGTCGGCTTGGGCACGACCCTATAGGTGAAGCGGCGGACATCGTTCGGGCTGACACGGCCCGCGAATTTGTCCAGCGCCGAGACCGGCAGGCCCTTCTCGACGGAGTAGGCCAGCGTGAGCGTCGTCTCGGTCTTCTTCGGTTTGACGCCGAGAAGTTCGGCGGCGGTTGCAGCCTGGTAGCTCATTTGGCCTCCGGTCAAGTGAGGCAAATATATGCCTCATATGAGGTCTGGTCAAGGGTCGCGAACCCTCGTTCGCAAGCAAGAGTAGGGAACGCCTTGCTGCTTCACCCATCCATCGCAAAAAAGTGAGGCGGCATGGTCGTCGGTCTGTAGCTTTTGACCCATCCCGTTCGTCTTGCACCCAAAGACAGACAAAGTGGAGACCAGGAATGTCCAATTCTCACTATCGCTGGGTCATTGTCGCGGCCGGGGGCCTGCTCGGCTGCGTCGCGATCGGGGGCATGTTTTCGCTGCCGGTGTTTTTGCAGCCGATCGCGCGGGATACCGGCTGGTCGGTCACGGGCATATCCAGCGCCATGACCATCGGCTTTCTCGCCATGGCCTTCACCAGCATGATCTGGGGCACCTTGTCGGACCGGCTGGGGCCGTTGCCGGTGGTGTTGACGGGCTCGGTCGTGCTGGCGGTGAGCCTGGGGCTGGCGAGCCTGGCGACATCCTTGGTCATCTTCCAGTTCATCTTCGGGCTGCTGGTCGGCGGCGCTACGGCCGCGATCTTCGCGCCGATGATGGCTTGCGTCACCGGCTGGTTCGATACCCATCGCAGCCTCGCCGTGTCGCTGGTCTCGGCGGGCATGGGCATGGCGCCGATGACCATGTCGCCGCTCGCCGCCTGGCTGGTCTCGAACCATGACTGGCGGACCTCGATGCAGATCGTGGCGCTCGTCGTGGCCGCGATCATGATTCCGGTCTCGCTCCTGGTGCGCCGCGCGCCCGCGCTGGAGAGCGTGGCTGCCGCACCGTCGAATGCGTCGGCGGAACCGGACATGACGCTTGCGCAGGCGCTGCGCTCGCCGCAATTCATCATCCTGTTGCTGACGAATTTCTTCTGCTGCGCCACGCATTCGGGCCCGATCATCCATACCGTGAGCTACGCCATCAGTTGCGGCATTCCGATGATCGCCGCCGTTACCATCTACAGCGTGGAAGGCCTCGCCGGGATGGGCGGCCGCATCGCTTTCGGCCTGCTCGGCGATCGCTTCGGCGCCAAGCGTGTGCTCGTGTTCGGCTTGCTGGCGCAGGCGTTCGGCGCACTCGGTTATGTCTTCGTGCGCGACCTCGCCGCGTTCTATGCAATCGCAGCGCTGTTCGGCTTCATCTATGCCGGCACCATGCCGCTCTACGCCGTTCTGGTGCGCGAAAACTTTCCGCTGCGGATGATGGGCACCGTGATCGGCGGCACCGCCATGGCCGGTAGCCTCGGCATGGCGACGGGGCCGCTCGCCGGCGGTTTGATCTACGACACGTTCGCCAGCTACGCCTGGCTCTATATCGGTTCGTGGATCATGGGGATCGGCGCGTTCCTGATCATACTGACGTTCCGGCCGATGCCCGTGGCGCGGGCCGCTGCGCCGGTGCCCGCGTGAGTCTCCCTGTCATTCCGGGGCTCGCGGAGCGAGAACCCGGAATCCATTTCTCGGCAGAGAATGCGGCCTAATAGGTTCTCTGATGTGCAATTGCACATCAGAGTTCGATGCTTCGCATCACCCGGAATGAACGGGATGTTTCTTGCAATCTCAGCCTCGTGAGAGCTTCTCGAAACGTTTGATCAACCGCTCGCGCTTCAGGCGGGAGAGTCGCTGAATCCAGAACAGGCCATTGAGCTGATCGATCTCGTGCTGGTGGCAAACGGCGCGCAGTCCATCGGATTCTTCGGTGTGTGAGAGGCCGTCGATGTCGTGATAGCTGATCCGAACGCGCGCATGACGCCGCACTTCGTCATTAACCCCCGGCATCGAGACGCTGCCTTCCTGATGCACGATCATTTCGGGCGAGGCCCAAATGATTTCGGGATTGACGTAGGTCCGTGCACCCTCGATGGGATCGAGGTCGAGCACGACGACTCGTAAGGAAACGCCGATATGCGGTGCGGTGATCCCGATGCCGGGCGCGGCGTGCATCGTCTCGAGCAGATCGCTGGCCAGCTCGCGCAGCGCGTCGTCAAACACCGTTACTGGCAACGCTGCGAGCGCAAGCCGAGGGTCGGGATATCGGACAATCGGACGGATGGTCATGATTGGTTGTTGCGCAACGGAACCAAGATTCAGACTATCACGCTTCACGCATACGCAATCCAGCCGCGCCAGGTAAAGGCGGCGTAGAACAATTCCACATCCCGGAATCCGGCCTCCCGCAGAATTTGTGCGTCCTGCTCCGGACTGACCAGGGGCAAGCGCGCCTCGATCGCCGCACGCGCAGTGTTGGCCTGGTTCGGATCGGCGCCGGAGTCGATCGCATAGGCGGCATAGCGCGATAGCCATCGCGCACGCTGGCTATCCTGCTGCGGAAAACTGGAATGGGCAGCCACGAACGGCGCTCCGGGTCTGAGACGGCGATGGATTTCCCTGGCCGTCCGTCGCCGTTCGTCGACATCCAGGAAATGCAGTGTGAGCAGACAGGTGGCGGCATCGAACGGCCCATCGGGCGCATCGTCGATATAGCCCTGTTGCAACTGCACGCGCGCATTGAATGGCCCCAGCATCTGCTCGGCCAGCTTCAGCATCGCGGAGGCCGGATCGACGCCAACGAACCTCCAGTGCGGCTCTGCCTCCGCCAACGCCTTCAACTCCAGGCCGCCACCCGCGCCGAGCACCAGCACCCGCGCGTCTTGCGCGGCCTGCTCCGCCAGCAGGATACGGGTCATGCGGTGGAGGTCCGCAAAGCCGGGCACGAAGCGCGGCGGTCCATCCGCATATCGCGAGACCGCCTCGGGATCGGAGAAGTGGTCCAGCATGGCTTTGGCCGCTGCGTCATGATGCATGAGCGATCTCCAGGCGGTGGCGGTTGCGCCGGTCGCCGAGGCGCTTCTGAAAATCGGCGCTCAACATTGCAAGCGTCACATCCTTAAGACGCGAGAACAACAGCGCCTCCGCCTCGTCGAACGCCCGGTCGAGCGCGGCATTCACGGCCTGCTCGACAAGACAGCCGGGGGCTTCTGTTCTGTTTCCCATGGCGAACAGCGAAGGTTGGCCGAGCGCCTGATAGACATCGCACAGCGATATCGTCGCGAGGTCGCAGGCGAGGGTCCACCCGCCGCCATGGCCTTTCTCCGATCGCACATAGCCCTGATCGCGCAGTCCGGACATGATCCGCCGGATCACCACGGGATTGGTATTCATGGCCCGTGCGAGCACGTCGGAAGTCACCGGCTCCTTCCGCTCGGCCATGTGCAGCAGCACATGGAGCACGCCTGAAAGTCTACTATCTCGTTTCATGTAACTATTGATATTGCATGATGTGCGGCAGGTCAAGCCGCCGCTGTCATTCGGGGCTCGCGAAGCGAGAACCCTGATGTGCAATTGCACATCCCACGCACGCTGCACTCACTTCCGCCTTGCGGGGAGGCTTAGGGAGAGGGGTAAGCGGCAACGGCGGTGCGCGTGGCTTACCCCTCTCCCTAACCCTCCCCGCAAGGGGAGAGGGAACGCACCATCCCAAGATGGAGAGAGACGATTGCTCCAGTTTTGCGAGGGGCGTCCGCGACGCCCGTCCCGGATGACGCAAAGCTCGGGCGCTTCGTGCCGCGAGAACGCAGACCCATATCCGGAGTCTTGAGGCGAACCATTTTCGCACTGTCGGGTTTTAAGATTGGATCGATCACAACGGGGCTCTCCCGCAGAAGGCAGCGATGGATCTTGTCACACAGCAGATGAAAGGCGGCCGCTTGATGCTTCGAAAAAATGGCACCGTCATCATCGCCGCGTTGTCGAATTGAGCCAGCAATGTTTGAGAATTTCACATCCCTAGAGATCGAAACCGGAGCGACGCAGATATTCGCGCGTCGCGCGGGATCCGGACCGCCGGTTCTTCTGCTGCACGGCTTTCCCGAGACGCATGCGATGTGGCGGGAGATCGCCCCGCGTCTCGCCGCGACCAACACGGTGGTCTGCGCCGACCTGCGCGGCTATGGGCGAAGCGGCTGTCCCGCGAGCACAGCCGACCATGCGCCTTATTCAAAACGGGCGCTCGCGGCGGATATGCTGGCGCTGATGGACCAGCTCGGCTTTGCGAGCTTCGCGGTTGTAGGCCATGACAGGGGAGGCCGGGTCGCGCAGCGCATGGCGCTGGACGCGCCCGGCAAGGTCGATGCGCTGGCCGTCCTTGATGTCATCCCCGTTTCCGAGGTGTGGGACCACGCCGATGATCGGCTTGCGCTTGCGTTCTGGCCGTGGTCGCTGTTGGCGCAGCCGTCGCCGCTTCCGGAAACCATCCTCATCCGTTGCGGCGACGCGATTGTCGCGGACGCGGCGGCAAACTGGGGTTCCGGGAACGCATTCGCGGCGGAGTTGCAGCGAGAATATGCTGACATGTTGCATGACGCCGCGCACGCGCACGCCATTTGCGAAGAATACCGTGCAGCCGCCTCGATCGATCGTGATCACGACCGGCTGGACCAGGAAGCCGGACGGAAAATCGCCTGTCCCACACTTGCGCTGTGGAGCGCGGCCGGCCCGCTCTCGAAATGGTACGAAAGCGAGGGAGGGCCGCTGGCAATCTGGCGGCGCTGGTCTGCGGATGTGAGAGGACGGCCGGTCGAAGGCGGTCATTTCTTTCCGGAAGAAAGACCGAAGGAGACGACCGAGGCGCTGTCCACATTCCTACGCAAGCCAAACGGCTGAGGGCCGCTAGCGATGTCGTTCATGGCTTACGGCGTGAACAGCAAGACGGCGGGGCGACGATCGGAGTGGAGGACGGGGCTGCACGTCCGGCAGCCCCGGTTCATCCCTGTTTCACTGGGAAGCCTTGTCGACATGCTGCCCGACGAACGACGCGAGCGGCTGGCCGGTCTCGACGATATAGGTCGACAGCATCCGTCCCGTCTCCGGACCGATGTCGCGCGCATTATGCGGTGTCCGCGGCGGGATGAGGAAACCATCGCCGGCGCGCAGGATGACGGTGGGACGTCCCTCGACCTTCATCTCGACTTCGCCCGCGATGATGTAGCCGACCTCTTCGCCGGGATGGACGTGCCATCCGGACTCGACGCCTGCGGGAATCTCCGTCTCCACCTGCACGATCTCGCGGCCGGGTATCGACGAGGGGGCACGCTGGATCACGCGCCGGGTGAGCTTGCCGGCAAGATCGTCGCGCGGCCGTTCGGATGCCGTCACGCTCTTGTCGCCGGCGGCACCCGCCGCGGCGTCATGGGCCAGTGCCGTTCCAGTCGAAAGCGTCATGGCCAGCGCGAGCGCGGGAAGCGAAATGAATGAGAGGCTCTTGGATAGCGTACGCATGGTGAATCTCCTGTGTTGGGCTGCGCCGGTCACCGGCGGCGGGCGAGCCGCCGATGCCGGGATCGCTTCGCCTGGTCATGCGGCCTGCTGCTGGCCGCTCTGTTCGCGGACGATGTATTCGGCGTACCAGTCCGGCCAGTTCACATCGTGCTGGCCGCCGTTGCGCTTCTCGTACTCGCCATGGGCGGCGGCCGCACGGCGCAGCGCGCTTGCGAGATCGGCCGACGAGTTGAACGAGGTGCCGTCAGCGTCGATGCGGCCGGGCAATCGCGCGGTGACTTCCTGCAGCAGCCAGCCATTACCGTCGGGATCGCTGAACGAGGCATACGAACGGTAGCTGCCGCGTTCCGGATCCGGGCCGCTCAGCCGGACCCGCCCGAACAGATAGGGCTCGTCGGAGCCAACATGCACGTCGCCGCCGGCGTGAAACGCTTCACTGATCGCAACGCCACGGCCGAGCAATTCGTTACGGGCGGCCTCGATGTCGGAGACGATCAGGTACAGGCCCTGCGCGGAGCCGGGCGCCGCGGAGGTGACGTTCTTGCCGAAGATCACCGAGGCGTTGGAGCCGGGCGGGGTGAACTGGATCACGCGATAGTCGTCAGGGCCGGCGAAATCGGCGTCGAGCCGCCAGCCGAGCTTGGCGTAGAATTGCTTCGCGCGTTCGACGTCGGAAACGGGGATGACGACGATTTCGAGTTTCAGGTCGACGGCCGTCGCTTTCGAGGTCTGGTTTGCAGTGGTGGTGGTCATGGCGCTCTCCTTAGATCGTGTGCGATATATTCGTGTGCGCGCTATAAATACCTCGGCGGCCCGACTGTCAACCCTTCCGATTTAATCGGATACGATATATATGGATGCGAGACTTCACATGTTCGTGTCGGAAAGGACGACCCATGAGACCGAATGACGGTCCCAAGTCCGGTTCAAGTACCGGTTCCAGGGACAATTCCAGAGACAATTCAAAGGGCAGCCAGAAGCCAAGGTCGCCGGCAGGCGAGCGGCGGCTTGGCGACTTCCTGTGCTTCGCGATCTACTCGGCCAACCTCGCCTTCGGGCGAGCCTACAAAAAGGGCCTCGATGAACTCGGCCTGACTTACCCGCAATGGATCGCGATCGTGGCGCTGTGGGAGCAGGATGGGCAGACGGTGAGCGAGCTTGGCGACAAGATGTTCCTTGAATCCAACACGCTGACGCCGATCCTGAAGAAGCTGGAACAGATGGGCTATCTGCGCCGCCAGCGCGATCCCGCGGACGAGCGGCAGGTGCGCATCAACCTCACCGAGGCTGGCCGCCGGTTGCGCGAAAAGGGCATGCACATGAATCTGGTGGCGTCGACCGGACTGAAGCCCGACGAATTCGTACGGCTGCAGGAAAACGTCGTCACGCTCCGTGACAATCTGATCAAGGCGACGGCGGAGGAAGCGTGACGATGCGCGCAATCGACGCTTCGACACGATCGGGCTCCGGCAGCACGTGAAGGTGAGGTTACGATGAGTGAGGCATCACACCAAGGCGCGCTTGCCGGACGTATCGCCGTTGTGGCGGGCGCGACGCGCGGCGCCGGCCGCGGCATTGCTACTGCGCTCGGAGAGGCAGGCGCGACGGTGATCTGCACGGGACGCAGCAGCGCTCGTGCAGATGCATCGACGCGGTCGGACTATGATCGGCCTGAGACGATCGAAGAGACGGCGGAGCTTGTCTGCAGTCTAGGCGGTGTCGGCGTTCCGATCGCTGTCGACCACCTCGAACCGGCGCAGGTGGCGGCGCTCGCCGACCGTCTGCGCGTCGACTATGGCCGCATCGATGTGCTGGTGAACGATATCTGGGGCGCCGAACGGCTCAAGGGCGGGCCGGCCGAATGGAATACGCCGATCTGGAAGCTCGACCTGAAGAAAGGCTTGCGGATTCTGCGGCTCGGCATCGAGACGCATCTGGTGACGTCGCACTATCTGTTGCCGCTGCTAGTCGCGCAGCCCGGCGGCCTATTGGTGGAAGTCACCGACGGTACCGCCGACCACAACGCGCAGCACTACCGGATCTCGGTATTCTACGACCTCGTCAAGCAGAGCGTAAACCGTCTCGCCTTCTCGCAAGGCCACGAACTCGCGCCGCACGGGGCGACGGCGGTTGCGATCACGCCCGGCTGGCTGCGTTCGGAGATGATGCTGGAGAATTTCGGCGTCACCGAAACGAATTGGCGCGAGGCGCTGACGGAGAGGGGAGGCGACCGGCACCGGGCGCCGCCGGACTTCGCGCTGTCGGAATCGCCGCGCTATGTCGGCCGCGCTGTCGTCGCGCTTGCCGCCGATCCTGATCGCGGCAAATGGAATCAGAAGTCGGTCAGCTCCGGCGAACTCGCGCGCCACTATAGCTTTACGGATACCGACGGCTCGCGGCCCGACATCTGGCGCTACACGGCCGAGGTCCGCGAGGGCGGCAAGGTGGCGGACCTGGCTGACTACCGTTAGCGTGATCGTACAATTAGGAATGAAAGCAGTCTGATGTCTGTCCGCGACGCAAACCATCCGCTCGATTATCCGATCTGGACCGCGCTGACGACCACGCAGCAGGCGCTGGCCGAAGGCGATACCCGCGCGCGGCGCTTTCCGACAGAGATCACGCCGTTCGCCGCGACGGCGGACATGTCGCCCGAAAACTTCGCAGCACGTGGCGCGCTGATGTCGCCGCAGGACATTGCCGTGCTGTTCACGCCGGATGCCGTGAAGCCGCCTTCCGAATTCAAGATCGTGCTCGCGGATACTGGCGAGCAGATGATCGGAACGCCGGTTGAAACGCCAGCCAACGGCGTCGATATCGTGACCCTCGGTGTCGACGACGTTCCAGCGATGATCGAATTGACCGCGCTCACCAAGCCGGGTCCGTTCAGCGCACGGACCCATGAACTCGGCATTTTTCTCGGCATCCGCGTCGACGGGCAGCTCGTGGCGATGGCCGGCGAGCGGATGAAGCCTGCTGAATACACCGAGATCACCGCCGTCTGCGTGCATCCATCCCATCGCGGCCGCGGCTACGGGCAGATACTGCTATCCGCCATTTCCCGGCAGATCGTATCGCGCGGCGAGATTCCCTTCCTGCACGTCTTCACCAGCAATCACTCGGCCATCGCGCTCTACCGGCGGCAAGGGATGGAAATCCGGCGCCGTCTCCACGTGACGGTGCTGAAGAAACAGGATGGATAGCCCGGCGATGCGCGCCTTGACCGATATGATCCTTACGCATTGCGGGTGCCGTTCGGCCCCCGATCCGGCCCGGGATCCTGGCCAGCGGCCGCCTTGGTCAGCCTGTCGATATAATGAGCCCAACCCTTGGCATGGCTGGCTTGCACCGCCGCATTGGGCAGGCCGCTGTGGGTCATGCGCAGCAGCGTGCCACCATCGTGCTCAATCAGGTCGATCTCGATCAGGCTTGATCCCGGCGGCACTTCCTCGTTGCCGTCCCAGCCAAAACTGTAGGCGAGACGATGCACCGGCACGACCTCGCGAAACGCGCCGCGCGCAGTGGCGCTGCCAACGCCCTTCAAGAGGTACAGCCCGCCCGGATGCATCTCCGTCACGGCCTCGCTGCCCATCCACTGCACGATCTTCTCCGGGTCCGTCAGGAAAGCGAATACACTGGCGCGCGGCGCGGCGATCTGGGTCTCGCGTTGGACGACAAATGTTTCAGGCATCGAAAACCTCGCTGCTCGTTGTCATGACGGTGGCTGCAAGCATGTATATGCCTGCGCGGGGATTTACCAAGGGCTGATGATGGCAATGAGTAGTCCCAGCCGGCCGATGCAACTGAGTTCGACGCTGACATGGCTGGTCGATGCCGCCAGCGCTTCGCCGGGCGCGGACCGGTTCCTCGCCGAACTCGGCACACGCTTGATTGCGGATGATGTGCCGCTTGCCGGCGGCGCGCTGACGCTCGCCGTGCCGCATCCGCTCATCGCCCGCCGCACTTGGCTGTGGCGGGCGGAAAATGGCGAGGTGATCGAGGCGGTAGGATTTGCTCCGGCGGGATTCGCAAGCGCAGGAAATTCGTCAGGCGGTAGCGGCCGGAGCTGGTTGACCGGACTTTCGAGTGGTGCGGTGCATGAAGACACCGTTGGCCCGGGAGAAGGTCGGCCGGTGCTCGGCTGGATCGGGCCACGCCGGTTCACGGAAGCGGAAACAAACCGGCTGCGTGATGCCGCCCGCTTTGCCGCCTCGCCGCTCGCCGCACTCTCGGCGCGCGCAACACTCTCGGCCGCCCTCGAGGCCTATCTCGGCCGGCGCAGTGCGGCGCGCGTGCTGGCAGGGCCGCTGCGGCGCGAAGTCGGCGAGACCATTCGTGCGGTGTTGCTCTATGCCGATCTGCGCAGCTTCACCGCGCTGTCCGAGGCCGAGCCTCCGGCCGCCGTTATCGCCGCGCTTGGTGGCTGGTTCGATTGCATCGGCGGTGCCGTCCATGCCTTCGGCGGCGAGGTGTTGAAATTCATCGGCGACGGCGTGCTCGCCATCTTCCCGGTCAGCGACAAGCCGCGCGAAGCCTGCGACGCCGCGCTGCGCGCCGTTGCTTCCGCGAAATCCGGAATGGCGCATCTCGATACGACGCGGCGAGAGCAGGGGTTGCCGTCGCTGTCGTTCGGCGTGGCCCTGCATCTCGGCGAAATTCTATGGGGCAATGTCGGCGCGGCCGATCGGCTGGATTTCACCGCGATCGGGCCCGCGGTGAATCTCGCCAGCCGGCTGGAAGGCCTTTGCCGGCCGCTCGGGCGAACGGTCCTCATCTCCGGCGCGGTCGCTGCTGAAACAAGCGCAGCGCTGGTCCCCCTGGGAACGCACGCGTTGCGCGGTATCGCAACTCGCTGCGCCGTCTACACTTTGCCGGACGGCTAGGGCGGTCGGGGACCCATCACGAAAACGTTAAACCGATCGGTTGACTATTCGAGTTGCATGCCTATACTAAACCACATGGTTGAACATTCGGCACATCTCGACGCTGTTTTCCATGCCCTCGCGGACCCCACGCGCCGGGCGATGCTTGGACAATTGGCCGAACGCGAACTCACGATCGGGGAACTGGCGACCCCGTTCCACATGAGCTTCGCCGGCGCGTCGAAACATGTGCGGGTGCTGGAGAACGCCGGGCTTGTGACGCGCACGATCCGCGGCCGCACCCATCTGTGCCGCCTCGAGGCGGCGCGGCTTGCGGAAGCCGACGCGTGGCTCCGCCGTTACGAGCGGTTCTGGAACGCAAAGCTCGACTCGCTGGAAGCGCTGCTGCGTGCAGAAGACGAAGCGAAAGCAAAAAAGGTGAAGGAGTAGACAATGAATGCAACGACAAAGCCCGACGGCTATGGCGCGCTCATCGAGCCGACCACGCTTAGGATTCAGCGGCTTCTGCCCGGTCCGATCGAGCGGATCTGGGCCTATCTCACCGACAGCGACCTGCGCAGCAAGTGGCTGGCGGCGGGCGCGATGGAGATGAAGGTCGGCGCGCCCGTCGAGTTCGTCTGGCGCAACGACGAACTCAACGATCCCCCAAGCAAGCGGCCGGCGGATTTTCCCGAAGAGCACCGTATGCAGAGCCGGATCACCGAACTCGATCCGATGCGCAAGCTTTCCATCGCCTGGAACAACAGCGGCGACGTCACGTTCGAATTGGAGCCGAAGGGCACGGGAGTGCTGCTCACCGTGATCCATCGCCGTCTGCCCGATCGCTCGACCATGCTCAAGGTCAGCGCCGGCTGGCACATGCATCTCGATGTCCTGGTCGCCCGCGCCAACGACAAGGAACCGGCACCGTTCTGGGACGGCTGGGCCCGCCTGCAGCAGGAATACGATCGCCGGCTGCCGGCCTGAACGGGTCGGCGTCTGCGCAACAAGCGTCTCAACAAACAGGAGGTTAGCTATGCAGATTCATGCCGTCTCAGCGCAGGAATGGGAGGCCGCGCGGCAAAAGTTGCTCCTGAAGGAGAAGGAGCTAACTCACGCCCGTGACGCACTGGCCGCCGAGCGTCGGCGGATGCCGTGGGTGGCGGTCGAGAAGAAGTATGAGTTCGAAGGGCCTAAAGGCAAGGCGAGCTTGAGCGATCTGTTCGAAGGCCGCCGTCAACTGATCGTCTACCGCGCCTTCTACGAGCCCGGCGTATTCGGCTGGCCGGAACACGCCTGCCGTGGCTGCTCCATGGTGGCCGACCAGGTCGCCCATCTCGCCCATCTGAACGCACGCGACACCACGCTCGTGTTCGCATCGCGCGCGCCGCAGGCGGACATCGCGCGCCTCAAGGCGCGCATGGGATGGGAGATGATCCCCTGGTACACCATCACGGACAGCTTCGATGCCGACTTCGACGTTGGCGAATGGCACGGCACCAACGTGTTCTTCCGCGACGGCGACAAAATTTACCGGACCTACTTCATCAACAACCGCGGCGACGAGCAGATGGGGAGCACCTGGAACTACCTCGACATCACGCCGCTCGGACGCCAGGAGGAGTGGGAGGATTCTCCCGAAGGCTATCCGCAGACGCCGACTTACAAGTGGTGGAATTGGCACGACAGCTACGTCCCAGGCGCCGCGCCCGACAAGAGGTGGGTCGAGGTGTCGGACGCCGGAGAGGCCGCATTCCGGAACAAGCAGGCGAGCGGGAAGCCATGAGCCAAGGCTGTTCCGGCGGCGGCGCTCCCCGCCGGAACGCCGCGGCGCGCAGGGTAGCCAATGGGCTCTATCTCGCGGCCGCGCCGACCTTCGCGACAATGGCGATACTGACGGGCGCGTTCGGCGGCGGATCGGCGGATGCGTTGTGTTCGACCGCGAGTGCGTCACCTCTCGGTGGAATGGTCCCGATGTACTTGTTGATGAGCGCGTTCCATTTGGCACCGTGGCTGAAGCTGATTTCCAGCCGCTCGCGGACGTCGCAGATCGGCATAAGCCGAGTGTGAGACGCACGGCAGCGCATTCGAATGGGTCGTGGTTCACCCGTGTTGTTTTATCGAAGGAGAAAAAACTTGAGCGAGGCCTATACCGGTGGATGCGCCTGCGGCGCGATCCGATATGAAATCACCGCCGAACCGATCGAGATGAACGACTGCCAGTGCCGCCAGTGCCAGCGCAAGAGCGGCACCGGCCACGGCTCCTATTTGACGTTTCCGCGACCGGCCGTGAGGGCCGAGGGCGAAGCGAAACATTGGGACATGGTCGGTGACGGCGGAACGATCAAGTCCCGCGCCTTCTGCCCAACATGCGGCTCACCGGTCTATCTGACATTCCCTGGTATTCCCGAGATCTTCATCGTCCACGCGGGGAGCCTCGACGATCCCGGCCGATACAAGCCGCAAAGGGTCCTCTGGACGGCCGCCGGCCATGCCTGGGACCGTCTTGATCCATCCGCGCAAAAATTCGACAAAATGCCGCCGAGGTGAGAGGTGGTAGGTGTGAGATGGTTGGGATCGCTCGCGTACGGAGAAGTCGTGCGATCCTGCCATCCGTTGCTGATGCGGAGGCGCCGCTGCTCCAACCGGGTAGCTCTTAGCGCCTCGCTTCCGCGCAACGGGACACGCTTCGACAGAAGCGAGCACAAATATTCAACATGGATGGACTTGTCGTCGGGCAGCGCCACGCCAATGTATGCGCGATGTCGGAAGTCAGGTTGATTCAATCGATCGAGCGCGCAGCCGCGATCCTCGAAATCATTGCACAAGAAGGCGGCGCCGCACGGCTGCAGCACATTGCCGCGCAGGCAAAGCTCGGCAAGACGACCGCGCACAATCTTCTGAAGACGCTGGACGAGCTTGGCTACGTGCACCGCCGCGCCGGAGATGCGCGCTATCATCTCGGCGGCCGCATTCTCAATCTGGCGCGGATCGCCGGAGACGATGGCGCGCTTCGCAGCCGCTTGCGGCCAGCGCTCGAGTCCGTCGCAAAGCGCACCGGAGAGATGGTCTATCTCGCCGTGCCGAGTGGTGATGAGGTCTATTACCTCGACGCGATCGAATCAGCCCACGCATTGACGGCGGGCGCCTGCCCCATTGGCGTGCGCGAGCCCCTGGAGGGATCGGCGGTTGGCCTCGTGTTCCTCGCCTTCATGCCCGGGCTCGGCAAACGCGTCCTGGCCAACCGTGCCAACGCGCTCAGCCCGCACATCCTATCCGAGATCAAGACGGTGGCCACGCGCGGCTTCGCGCTCGATCTCGAGAATTACCAGCCGGGCCTCCACTGCGTTGCCATTCCCTGGCGTGAGGCCGGCGAGGTACGTGCCAGCATCGGGCTGAGCGGGCCATCGGCGCGCTTGCCGCCGCAGGCGTTGACGGACATAGCCTGGATGATGATGAAGGAGGTCGAGCGCGCCTGAGTTCAGCATTGCTGAACATATGACGTTTCCGGAGGTTGATCGTTCGCGCTTGTGATTTTGCCCACCATGTTGAAGCCATCGCGCCACCTGCGCGTCCCGAGCCTCAACAGGAGCAACGTCTTTGAGCAACGTCCTTATCGTTCATGCGCATCCAGAACCGAGATCCCTCACCAGCGCCCTGAAGGATCTGGCGGTCGAAACTCTCTCCGCGCAGGGACACACGGTACAGATCTCCGATCTCTATGCAGCCAACTGGAAGGCGGTCGCCGATCGCGCCGATTTTCTCGAGCAAACGCAACCGGACCGCCTCAGCTACGTCGCGGAGTCGCGCCACGCGTTCGCCACAGGCACCCAATCGCCCGACGTTGAGGCCGAACAGCGGAAGCTCTTGCGGGCTGACGCCGTTCTCCTGAGTTTTCCGATGTGGTGGTTCGGCATGCCGGCCATCCTGAAGGGCTGGGTCGATCGCGTCTTCGCTTACGGTTTTGCCTACGGCGTCGGAACCCATGGCGGCGAAAGATGGGGCGACCGCTACGGCGAAGGCACCTTGAGCGGACGTCGTGCGATGCTGTCCGTCACGATCGGCGGACGCGCGCCGCACTATGGCGAGCGCGGCGTGAATGGCCATCTCGACGACCTGCTGTGGCCGATCCAGCACGGCATGCTCTTCTATCCGGGCATACAAGTCCTGCCGCCCTTCGCCGTCTATCAGAGCGACAGGCTGTCCGAGGCCGAATGGCCCGCCGTCGCCGAAGCCTATCGGCGCCGCATCACGGGAATCTTCAGCGACCGGCCGATCGCGTACCGCACCCAGAATGGCGGACATTATGACGGCCAGCAGGTCTTGAAACCTGGTCTGGGCGCAGGCGAGACCGGCACGCGCATCCACCTCGTCCAGCCGGGCGATCCGAAGGAGGTTCTCTATGGTTCGGATCGTGCGGCCGCCGCTACGCGCGAAATAGAAGCTTGTTCGGGCTCATGACAGCGCGACGGACGGCGCAAGGCTCGTATGCTGCGCCGTTGGGCGTTTGACTTGACGTCGCGGCTGCGAGCGACGATGGAGAGAGCAGGCCCTCGCCGATCGATAACTTTCCCACGCCAACGACAAGAGGAAGCCGCGGCACGTGTGCGCTGTATCACCGAAATGGGCATGGGCGTCGACGTTCACGGACGCGATGCCACCAAGGCTGCCAAGCGCGCCGTATCGGACGCCATCCGCCACTCCAGCCTCGGCTTCTTCCGGATGCTGGGGAATGCTCGGGACTCTTCTTCAGACGGGCGATACTCGTTCGAAAAGGTGCTGGTAGCGAAGCACCAAACCCAGATCATCCACCTCGAGGTCCGCCTCAAAGCCCGCGGAGACTCCGAGGTCCACGTAGCGTACCCGGTTCGGGCCGATGCGGTCGTACCTTTGACGGGAACGCTGCACCGTCATAGCCGCCCCGTCCACGAAGCAGGTGTCGAGCGTGTAACTCTCTCCTGCGCCGTCAGGCATTCGACGGATCGGGAACGTATTGCAAAAAGGAGTGACCGAGAGGTCCGGTTCCTCCGCGCCGTCGAGGTCAGTACGTCGTCGGCCATTGACACACCAGCCGCCGTCCGTTCGCTCGAGGTTGAGATGGGTTCGCCCGGTCGGTCCCCATCGCTCGACGTCCAGCGATTGAGCTCGCCAGTCGGGCGTCAGCCTCCACCTATGGTCGAGCCGAAAGCCACGGTCCTCAACGCAGATCACGGTAGATTCCGCCACCACGGCGTCAGCGGAAATGCTGAGTTTCAGACGCTCCAAGCCGGTCACGTCGGTGCGTCGCCAGAACAGGATTTCGGGCTCACCCTGCATGTGCTTCCTCGAATTGAATCCAACCCCGGCGGAGAACGCTGGTCGCCACCGTTCGGTTCCTGCCGTCATTTCATCCTGGCGCTGATAGACGCAGACCAGAGCCGGCAGATGAGTACTCGCTCGCATTAATCGCGGACGACTGATACGTATGTAAATCCACTCAACGATGGCAGGAAACACCATGGCACGCGTGCGCTGTATCACCGAAATGGGCATGGGCGTCGACGTTCACGGACGCGATGCCACCAAGGCTGCCAAGCGCGCCATCCGCCACTCCAGCCTCGGCTTCTTCCGGATGCTGGGGAAGACCGCCAACGACATGTTCGTCGATGTCATGGTCGCCGTGCCCAATCCCGAGGCGGTCGACACGGCGGCGGTGGCGAAAGAGCTGCCTTACGGCACCAAGACGGTCACCGCGGTGAAGGGCGGGCTGGAAATTCCGGCCGAGCATGGCAACGATTCCATCCTGATCGCCAATGCTGCCGTGATTGTGAGCTTTGACGATGGCAAGCCCGGCTAGACTCCGTTTCTGACGTCGTTCAAGCTGCCGGCTCTGTCCCGCATGCGGCGATGAAGTCCGCAATGGGCAAAAAGGGGGAGTGCCACCGTGAAGCGCCTTGCAAAATCCCTTATCGCCTCTGCCGCGTTGTGCGTCGCCGCTCTCTCACCGGCCTGTGCGGAAATGGACGTCGCGCGCCTCAAGGCCGCGATCGAGACTTCGTTCGAGGCCGACTATCCAAGACTCGACGTGCTCTACAAGGAGCTGCACGCTCACCCGGAACTTGCCTTTGAGGAGGTGAAGACGGCCGCACGGCTTGCCACGGAGATGCGTACGCTCGGTTTTGAGGTGACCGAGAAGGTCGGTAAGACCGGGCTGGTCGCCATCTACAAGAACGGCGAGGGGCCCACCATCATGGTGCGCACCGAGCTCGACGCGTTGCCGATGGAGGAGAAGACCGGCCTCGATTATGCCAGCCGCGCCAAGACAGTCTGGAACGGCCGGGAGACATTCGTGGCCCATAGCTGCGGCCACGACATCCATATGGCGAACTGGGTCGGGACGGCAAAGACGCTCATCGGCCTGAAGGACCAGTGGCGCGGCACGCTAATGTTCATCGCGCAACCGGCCGAAGAAATCGTGCAGGGCGCCAGGGCCATGCTGGCCGACGGCCTGTTCACGCGATTCAAGAAACCCGATTTCGCCTTTGCCCTGCATGCCGGCGGCTTCCCCTACGGCAGTATCAGCTATCGCGTCGGCGTCGGCTCATCCCATGTCGACGGCCTCTACATCAAATTCCGCGGCCGCGGCGGTCACGGCGCGATGCCGCAGCGGACGATCGATCCCGTCATGATGGCGGCGCGCTTTATCGTTGACGTGCAAACCGTGATCAGCCGCGAAAAGGACCCGACCGAATTCGGCATCGTGAGTATCGGTGCGGTCCATTCCGGCACCGTCGGCAATATCATTCCCGACGATGCGTCGGTGCTGGGTACGATCCGCAGCTTCAAGCCGGAGGTGCGCGCCAAAATGCTGGCGGGGATCGAACGGACGGCGAAGGCGGTGGCCGCGATGTCGGATGCACCCGCGCCGGACATCAGGCTCGAAGAGGGCACCAAGGCCGTCATCAACGATCCGGCTGTGGTCGCGACCGCCGAGAAGACGCTGAAGGCTGCGTTTGGCGAGAAGCTGAGGCTGACACCGGCGAATACGACGAGCGAGGATTTTTCCGAATTCGCCGGAGCCGGCGTGCCGTCGATGATGTTCAATATCGGCGTCTACGATGTGGAGAAGTGGGTGGCGGCCAACAAGAGCGGAACGCCCTTGGCGGGCAATCATTCGCCGCAATTCGCGCCGGTGCCGAAGCCGACGCTACAGACCGGCATTACGGCCATGACGCTCGCCGTGCTCAGCGCATTCGATCAGCACGCAAGAGGGAAATGACCGGACTATGGTCGAGGACAGCAGCACTTATTGGAAGAACGCTCGCGTCGAGTTGCGTGCTGCCGGCTTCGAGCCGGACCGCGCGGCGAAGACAAGCGCGGTGGTGACGATCGCGAGCGCCTACACCAACGCCCATCGCTGCAACAATCGCGTACGCGCCATCACCGATCTCCTGGTGGAAATCCTGGCCGAGCACGGCGGGCAGGGCCTGATCGTCGGCGCGCCGGCGGTGTCGGATGCCCTGACGCAGGGAACGCCGACAGCGGGCTATAGTCTCGTATCCCGCGATGTTGTCGCCGACTGCTTTGAGATCGGCCACTACGCCCATCATGGCGATGCCATGATCGTGATTTCCGGCTGCGACAAGACCGGCGCCGCCGCGCTGATGCCGCTGGCGCGCACCAATGCCTTCGGGCTCGTGCTCTATCCCGGCACCAGCACGCCGGGCCGCGTTTCGTTCGGGGCATGGGCCGACAAGGGCAACAACCTCACGGTCATGGATTACGCCGAAGCGCGCGCCGCCAATGAATCAGGCCGATTGTCCGGCGAGGAGCTGTTGGAGGTCGAGCGCAATGTCATGCCCGGCAGCGGCACTTGCGGCGCGATGTTCACGGCCAACACCATGAGCACGATCGCGGAATCAATCGGCATGATGCTGCCACGCGGCGCTTCGCATCCAGCCGATTACGACGCCGGCAGCGACATTCATGCCGACGTCCGCGCGCAGGCGCGCGCCTCGGTCGATGCCTTGTACCGGCTGATGTTAGCCGGCATCCGGCCGCGCGACATCATGACCGAGCGCGCGTTTGAGAATGCGATCACGACCGTCTATGCGATGGGCGGCTCGACCAACATGTATCTGCATTTGCTCGCGGTCGCGCGCGAGGCGCAGGTGCCGATCACGATCGAGCGCATCCAGAAGGTCGGCGAACGGATCCCGCTACTGGCCAACCTGCAACCGCACGGCCCGTTCGCGATGGGCAGCCTGCATGCGATCGGCGGCGGGCCCGTTGTCATGAAAGAACTGCTGCGCGCAGGTCTTTTGCACGGCGATGTCATGACAGTGACCGGCAAGACGCTGGCGGAAAATCTCGCCGATGTGCCGAAGCTGGAGCAGATGCCGCCGCAGGAGATCGTCTTCCCGGTGTCGAAACCGATCGCGCCGGCAGACAATCACATCAGCGTTCTCAAAGGCAATCTGGCGCCGGAAAGCTGCCTGCTCAAACTGTCGGGCAAGACGCTGGAGAAGGGCCAGTTTCGCGGCACCGCGCGCGTGTTCGAATCCGAGGCCGATACGATGGCCGCGATCCGCGCCGGCGAGATCATGGCGGGCAACGTCATCGTGGTGCGCAATGTCGGCCCGGTTGGCGGCCCCGGCATGCCCGAAATGGTGATGCTGACGATCCAGTTGCAGGGGCGGGGTCTTGGCGAAGACGTCGCGCTGATCACCGACGGCCGTTTTTCCGGCGTCTCGCACGGCATCTTGATCGGCCACGTCTCGCCAGAAGCCGCGCGCGGCGGCCCGATCGCCGCGGTGCGCGACGGCGACACCATTGTCATCGATCCCGGCGCCCGCACCGTGAACCTCGAAGTGCCAGCCGAAGAGATCGCCCGCCGCATGGCCGACTGGCGCGCACCGCCTTCATTGTCGGCGGTGCGGCCGGGATCGGTGCACGACAAGTACATCCGGCTGGTATCCTCGGCGCACCATGGGTGTGTGTTGTGAGATTGCAGGAATCTGCGAAAACGGCAGTTGCATTCTAGCCTTGCGATGACCTTAAGTTCATGATTTGTTCTAGTCCATCATGGACAAGTTTGCAAGCAGTAGTAGTGCCCGGATTTTCCTCGCAGCTGTTCCCGACGCGGCCACAGCAGAGCGAATTCACCGGCTGGCCAGCGTGCTCAAACGCGCTCACAAATTCGATGGCAAACTCATCGCGCCAGAGCGTCTGCACATTTCATTGTTTTCTCTCAACGGTTTGCCGGATCGGCAGCTTCGCTCCGCATGCGAGGCCGCGACGGAATTGCGAGCCGAGCCGTTCGAGGTTTCGTTCGACCGCACCGTGAGTTTTAGGGGCAGGCCGGGCAATCGGCCGCTTGTCCTGATCGGAGAAAATGGGTTGCGCCGGCTGGAAGCATTTCGGCAGATGCTCGGCGCTGCACTGACGCGAAGAGGGGTGAGGCGGGCGGCGAGCACGAATTTTACGCCGCACGTCACGCTCTTGTACGACGCGCGCAGTGTCGATGAGCATCCGATTCAGCCAATCTTCTGGACAGTGACGGAGTTCGTGCTCATCCACAGCATGAAGGGCCACGATTATCTTGCACGTTGGCCTTTGCGGGAATGACCGGAAATTGGCACGAGAAGATCGGAAGTGATCGGCGACACTATCTTGGCACAGCGAGCCGCTCAGTCATCTCGTCGATGGAGTTGAACAGATAGGTTGGTCCCGCCGCCTGCAATGCGGTGGGAAGGGCATAGCCCCAGGTCACGGCGCCCGAATCCATTTCGGCGACTTTCGCAGCTTCGATATCGCGGATCTCGTCGCCAATGCAGATCGTCTGTGAAGGCTTCGCGCCAAGCGTTCGTGCGACCCGTCGAAATTTTCGGTGCTTGCCGAACACCGCGGCGCCACAGTCGAAGCGGGTGATCAGGGCAGTGCTGGGCCCAAGCACCTGGCGGACGGATGCTTCGCCGTCGGAACTGACGATGGCGGTCTTGATCCCTAAGCGCTGCAATTCGGTCAGCATGGCCGGAATGCCAGAGAACAGCGATATTTCGCTCGCCGCGGCGAGCTTGCGCTTTCTCATGTCGCTGACGATGGCCGGCAGTTGCCACGTGGATACGTTGAGCCGCGCCATGATCTCGCGGGCGGTCAGGCCGCGTAGCCCCTCCATTTCCTCAGCGGGCACGGGCGTAAGATTGAACCGCGCGACCATGTCGTGAAAGGACGAGCGAAACCAGGGAAGCGAATCGGCCAGTGTGCCGTCGAAATCGAAGATGGCGAGGCGATAGCGCGTCGTGGGCAGGCCTGTCATGGGCAATTTCAGCGCGTCACTTGTCGTCGCCGCCGAAATACGCCGGCCTGCCCGTAGTCCAGGTCTCGCCCCAGAGCTGGCCGCCGCCATCGACCGTCAGCGTTTCGCCGGTCACGAATTTCGCGGACGGTCCGGCAAGGAAAACACTGGCTTCCGCGACGTCCCAGGGCGAGCCGACGCGCATCATCGGGTTCGAGCGCGGGTAGGCGGCGCGCGCTTCCGGCGTGTAGACGTTCCAGCCTTCGGTTTCGATCGCGCCGGGCGCTATGCAGTTGACCCGTATGTTCAAGGGCGCCCATTCGACCGCGACGGCGCGCGAGAGCCCGATCACACCGCTGCGCGCGGCAATGGTGTGGGCGATGCCATAGAGGCCGTGTGTCGTGACAACCACGATGTTGACGATGCTGCCGGGATGCTTGTGGTCGCGCCAGCGCTGCGCGGCCGCCTGCATCATGTACCAGGTGCCGTTCAGGTTGGTGTTGATGACGGCGTTCCAGCCCTTCACGGAAAAATCGATTGCAGCTTGCGGAAACTGCCCGCCGGCGCTGTTGATGAGGCTGTCGACGCGGCCGTCTGCAGCCCAGATCGTATCGAACAGGGCGTTGACCGCATCGGGCTCCCTGATGTCGGCAATATGCGCGGAGGCCTTGAGGCCGCGGCCCGCCAATTGGGCCACAAGCGCATCGAGCTTGCCTCCGTCGCGCCCGACCACGGCGACATGCGCGCCCAGCCGCGCGAACAGCCAGGCGATCGCCCGCCCGATCCCGCCGGCGCCGCCCGTTACAACGACGACCTGATCCTTGAGTGCATCGGCCGCGAACATGGTCGGATGAGCCGCAAGCTCCTCATCGGTGAGGCCGAGTTTGGCCAGAGACGGTTGATCGGTCATGAACGTCGCGGACCTTGTTATATGCGGCATCGGCCGTACATTAGCCGCGCAACAATAACCATGCAAAACGAGTTTCGATGCCCGATCTCTCCGCCTTCCCGATCACCAAACGCTGGCCCGCCAAACACCCCGACCGCCTTCAGCTCTATTCGCTGCCGACGCCGAACGGCGTCAAGGTCTCGATCATGCTCGAAGAGATCGGATTGCCTTACGAGGTGCATCTGGTCGACTTCAGCAAGGACGACCAGAAGACGCCGGAATTGCTGTCTCTTAATCCGAACGGCAAAATTCCAGCCATCCTCGATCCGGGCGGGCCCGGCGGCAAGCCGCTGCCGCTATTCGAGTCAGGAGCGATCCTGCAATATCTTGCGGACAAGACCGGCAAGCTTCTGCCAGCCGATCCAACGCGGCGATACCAGACTATCCAGTGGCTGCACTTTCAGATGGGCGGGATCGGGCCGATGTTCGGCCAGGTCGGCTTCTTCCACAAATTCGCCGGCAAGGAGTTTGCCGACAAGCGGCCGCTCGAGCGCTATGTGGCCGAATCGAAACGCCTGCTCGATGTGGTCGAGACGCAGCTTGCCGGACGGCAATGGATCATGGACGATGAATACACCATCGCTGACATTTCCATGCTCGGCTGGGTACGCAACCTGATCGGCTTCTACGGTGCGCGCGATCTCGTTGCGTTCGATACGCTGAAGCAGGTGCCGGCATGGCTGAAACGCGGGCTGGCCCGGCCGGCGGTGCAGCGCGGGCTCGATATTCCGAAGCGTCCTTAGGCGGCGCGCTCGAGCATTTCGTAGACGAGGGGATTGTCGGCGCAGGCGCCGAAGCCGCACTCCAGCAGCGTTGTCACCACGTTCGCGACCGTCAGCATGATTACAAGCCACACGGCGATTTGCGCAAAAATGCCGCCGGTGGCCGGCAGTACGGCGCCGTCATCCTCGAACTGGCGGTCGAACAGCATCACGGCGGCAATCAGAATGATCGCGGCAATGAAGCCGATCAAAGCCCAGGTATAGTAATGGTAACCGAGCAGGGCCGAACCATAACCGGCGTCGCCGGGCAGGATGTGCAATAACACCTGCCGGGTCGATGCGGCGGCGCCTGCAACCGCTGCCAGCAGCGACATCGCATAATGACTGGGGCGCGGCCCGAAGCGGATATTGAGGATCGGCCCGACGGCCAGCGCCGCGAACAGGATGCGCTGCAGGAGACAGAGCGGGCAGGGCAGTTCATGAACGATGAACTGTGCCGCATAGGCTGCCGCCAGCACCAGCGCCACCGCATACAGGCTGAGTGCATTCAGCGTAATGGCGCGCGCTTGCGTCATGCGTATCTCAGAACGACAGTTTGAGCGTATCGGTCGCGTGGTGCAGATAGGTGGCGACGCACGCGATCAGGACGGCCCCAAACAGCCCGAGTGCCAGCGGGCGCGGACCGCGCCAGGCGATCACCATCACGATGGCTGTGGCCAGAAACAACAGGGTGAATTCCATCGCCGGTCCCAACTTCGCGAATGATAGGCCAGTCTATGATAGATTCGCCGTTCCGCTTTGTATAAAAACTGCCTGGCAGGACCAATAACGTCATTTCCGGAATGCATCGAAAATGCCCATCACCATCTACGGCATCAAGAACTGCGACACCATGAAGAAGGCCCGCGCCTGGCTCGACGATCACGGCGTGGCTTACGACTTTCACGACTACAAGCTTGCTGGTGTCGCCAAGGACAAGCTCAAGCAATGGTCCGACGAAGTTGGCTGGGAAACGCTGCTCAACCGCGCGGGCACGACATTCAAGAAGCTGCCCGATGGCGACAAGGAAGACCTGAACGAGCGCAAGGCGCTGGCGCTGATGTTGGCGCAGCCCTCGATGATCAAGCGCCCGGTGCTCGATCTCGGCGGCAAATTGCTGGTCGGCTTCAAGCCGGACCTCTACGGCAAGGAGGTGGCGTCCAAATCGCGCGGGCGCAAGGCCTAGTCGAGCTCGACTATCTCGTCGGCCGCGGGCGCGTCCGCCGGTGCCGCAGCCGGCACGAACTGGCGATCGATGACCGCCCTGACCAGAACTTCCGGCTTGCCCTTTGGTTGGAGGCCCATGAGGTTGCTGATCTTGAGCCCGCCTTCGATGCTGATGCACTTGAAGGATCCGACGATCTGCCGGACCACATTGCCGTCGCCGAGCGGCATCAGCAGCCGTTCGTAGGATACGTCCTTGCCGTCGGCATCCTGCACCGTCGAAATGGAATAGGTCGGCCGCTGACGGACCACACAAGTCCGGTACGAGGTAACGACGTTGGCATATCGTTCGGGGCCGATTGCATCGTCGAGATAGCGGTTGGTTCGCTGCGCGGGCTCGATATGGTCGCTGCCATAAGTGGTGGCGAGCCTGGCGCCCTCATGCGTGATCAGAAAGCGCGCGCCATCACCCTGGCCGACGACTTCATAGTGCATCATGTCGACCAGTTCGTCGGCGACCTGCTCCGGCTGAAAATCGCCAGGCGGAGGCATGGTTCGCTGCCTGCCGGCCGCGCGCAGCCATTCATTCAGGAGATAGCGCTGCCTGATCGATTTGACGACCGAGGGATCGGCACTTGCGAATTCCATTGCGGCCTAACCGAATTCCAGGACGTCGCCAGACGGAATGCGGCCGGGCGCGCGGTGGAAGAGATCGCGGTCGATGATGGTGCGCAGCTTCGGCACCGGCAGCTTGTCGTTTCCACGTATCAGGTTCTTGATCTCGAAGCCACCATCCTCGCTGATGGTCTTCAGCGAAGCGATGATGTGGGTAACGCTGCCGCCGTCCGAGAACGGCAACAACAGCCGCTCGTAAGCGACGATTCGTCCGTAGACGTCGTCGATATTGGCGATGGTGTAGGCGGGAAGTCGGCGTGCGATGCATTCATAGTAGACCGGCATCACGATCGGAGCGAGCCTTGCGCCAAGATACTCGTCAAGATAGCGGCCCTTGCCGGTATGCCCATAGGCGCGCGACATCCGCGTGCCGTCGCTGTCGATCGTCAGGCGTGGCGGCTGCGCATGGGCATCGACGTTGTAGAATACCAGGTCCGGCAGTTCATCTTCGATCCGCGCCGGCTGGTACTCCGATATAAGCGGGATCGATTGGTCGCGGGCGTATAGTCGCAGCCAAGTATTGAGCAGGTCGCGCTGCTTGATCGATTTGACGACGGACGGTTGGGCGCTATTAAATTCCAAAGGGCGGCATTCCTGGCGATCTAAATTGCGTGACGATGCGCTCTCGGCGGAAATATTGTGTGAAAAAGCTAAATTCCCGCAAAACACCGTTAATGATGGCTTGCCGGCGCGAAGGTCGCGGCGGAGCGCAAACATGAGCCGGCCGAGCTTGGCGGGCGGCGCCATTCGACTTATGGCGCATTTGGAACCGCCGCGCGTGCTTTACCTTCGATAGCTTTCCGCCTTGCCTAATCCATCCCGTTGACGGCATATTCCGACCCGGAGGCGGTGGGCTCGGGACGATTTCCAGGACGTCCGGCAGAGCCCGCCCGAAAAAGGGAAAAAATGGCCGCGCGCGAGCGACTTCGCGCAGACGGCTGACGGGGGAATTTGTTTGGCTGATGAGTTCATTCTCGAAACCCACGGATTGACCAAGGAATTCGCGGGTTTCTTCGCCGTTCGCGATGTCGCCCTCAAGGTGCGCCGTGGCAGCATTCATGCGCTGATCGGGCCTAACGGTGCCGGCAAGACGACATGCTTCAACCTGTTGACCAAGTTCTTGAGCCCTTCGGCAGGCCAGATCCTGTACAAGGGACAGGACATCACCGCGATGGCGCCGGCCGATGTGGCCCGTCTTGGCCTGGTGCGCTCGTTCCAGATCTCGGCGGTGTTTCCGCACCTGACGGCGCTGGAGAACGTCCGTGTCGCGTTACAGCGCCAGCATGGAAGCTCGTTCGATTTCTGGCGCTCCAAGAGCGTGCTCGACCGCTTCAACAGCCGCGCCCATGAACTGCTGAACGACGTCGGCTTGAGCGAGTTCGCCGAGACGCCGGCGGTCGAGATGCCCTACGGGCGCAAGCGCGCCCTCGAGATAGCGACGACGCTGGCGCTCGACCCGGAAATGATGCTGCTCGACGAGCCGATGGCCGGCATGGGCCATGAAGACATCGACAAGATCGCGGCGCTGATCAAGCGCATCTCGGCCAAGCACACCATCCTGATGGTCGAACATAATCTGTCGGTCGTGGCCAACCTGTCCGATATCATTACGGTGCTGACGCGCGGTCAGGTGCTGGCGCAAGGCGATTATGCCGAGCTTTCCAGGGACGAGCGCGTCAAGGAAGCCTATCTGGGGGCCGGTCATGCCTGATCCGAAAATGGCCGAAGCCGCCACCAAACCGGCCGGCGCGGAGGTTCTTTCCGTTTCGGACCTGCAGGCGTGGTACGGCGAGTCCCACATCCTTCACGGCATCAACTTCAATGTGAAGGCCGGCGAAGTCGTCACGCTGCTCGGCCGCAACGGCGCCGGCAAGACCACGACGCTGAAGTCGGTGATGGGAATTATCGGCAAGCGCACCGGCTCGATCCGCTTCAACAACGAAGACATCATACGCGCCTCCTCCGACAGGATCGCGCGGCTGGGCGTCGCGTTCTGTCCCGAGGAGCGGGGGATCTTCGCAAGCCTCGACGTGCGCGAAAACCTGCTGCTGCCGCCGATCGTCCGACCCGGTGGCCTGTCGCTCGATCAGATCTTCGAATTGTTTCCGAACCTGAAGGAGCGCCTCAACAGCCAGGGCACTAAGCTTTCCGGCGGCGAGCAGCAGATGCTGGCGATCGCCAGAATCCTGCGCACCGGCGCGCGCTTCCTGATGCTGGACGAACCGACCGAGGGCCTCGCGCCGGTCATCATCCAGCAGATTGGCCACACCATCGCGCGGCTGAAGTCGGAAGGCTTCACCATCCTGCTGGTCGAGCAGAATTTCCGCTTCGCTTCCACGGTGGCCGACCGCTACTACATCGTCGAGCACGGTAAGGTCATCGACGGGTTCGCGAATTCGGAGCTGTCGGCCAATATGGACAAGCTCCACACCTATCTCGGCGTTTAATCGGCACTTTGGCTTCACTCTGGATTAATGGAGATACTATGAAACAGCGCATTTCAGCTCTCTTGCTCGGTACCGCCCTGGCGCTTGCCGCGGGCGGCGCCATGGCGCAGGACAAGACCGTCAAGATCGGCGTACTTACCGACAACTCCGGACTTTACTCGGACCTCGGCGGCGCGGGCTCCACGCTTGCCGCTCAGATGGCGGTCGAGGATTCGGGCCTCGCGGCCAAGGGCTGGAAGATCGACATCGTCTCCGCCGATCACCAGAACAAGCCCGACATCGGCACCACCATCGCGCGTCAGTGGATCGACGTCGAGAAGGTCGACATCTTCGTGGACGTGTTGAACTCCGGCGTCGCGCTGGCGGTCAACAATCTGGTGAAGGAAAAGAACGCCGTCATGATCAATACCGGCGCGGCGACGTCGGACCTCACCAATACCCAGTGCTCGCCCAACACGATTCACTGGGTCTACGACACTTACATGCTCGCCAACAGCACCGGACAGGCGCTGGTGAAAGCCGGCGGCGACACCTGGTACTTCCTGACCGCGGACTACGCCTTCGGCCACGCGCTGGAGCGCGATACCGCCGCGGTCGTGGTCAAGTCGGGCGGCAAGGTTATCGGCACCGTCAGGCACCCCCTGAATTCGTCGGACTTCTCCTCGTTCCTGCTGCAGGCGCAGGCTTCCAAGGCCAAGATCGTCGGCATGGCGAACGCCGGCGGCGACACCACCAACACCATCAAGCAGGCCGCGGAGTTCGGCATCGTCTCGGGCGGCCAGAAGCTTGCGGGTCTGCTGCTGTTCATCAACGACGTTCACTCGCTCGGGCTGAAGGTGGCGCAAGGCCTGAACTTCACCGAAACCTTCTACTGGGACCTGAACGACGGTACCCGTGCGTTTTCGAAGCGCTTCTCCGAGCGCATGAAGAACAAGGCGATGCCGTCAATGGTGCAGGCCGGCGTGTATTCAGGCCTGATCCACTATTTCAAGACGATCGATGCGATGGGCGGCAATCCGCATGACGGCGTCAAGGTGGTGGCGAAGATGAAGGAAGCGCCGACCGACGATCCGTTGTTCGGCAAAGGCACGATCCGCGCCGACGGCCGCAAGCTTCATCCGGCCTACCTGTTTGAGGTGAAAAAGCCCGCCGAATCGAAGGGGCCGTGGGACTATTACAAGCTGGTCGGGACCACCCCGGGCGATCAGGCATTCCGGCCGCTTTCGGAGAGCGCCTGTCCGCTGGTAAAGAAGTAAACAAGATCGCCCGCCGGCAACACGCCGGCGGGCGAACTTCCGTGTCACAACGAGATTGAGTGCGAGACCGATGCAAGCTCTTTACGCACAGCTTTTGGTGGGATTGATCAACGGATCGTTCTACGCGCTGCTCAGTCTCGGGCTCGCCGTGATCTTCGGCATGCTCAACATCATCAATTTCGCCCATGGCGCGCTCTACATGATGGGGGCGTTCACCGCGTATTTCCTCCTGCACCTGACCGGCATCGGATATTGGTGGGCGCTGCTCATCGCCCCGATCGTGGTCGGCATCTTCGGCATGATCCTGGAGCGGACCATGCTGCAATGGCTGGCCGGCCTCGACCATCTCTACGGCCTGCTGCTTACCTTCGGCATTGCGCTGATCGTGCAGGGCGTTTTCCAGAATTATTTTGGCTCGTCCGGGCTGCCCTACGCGATTCCCGATTACCCACAGATCGGCGAATGGCGCGGGCTGCAGGGCGGCATGAATCTCGGCTTCATGTTCCTGCCGGTCTATCGCGGCTGGGTGGTCATTTTCTCGCTCGTCGTCTGCCTCGCCACCTGGTTCCTGATCGAAAAGACGCGGCTCGGGGCCTATCTGAGGGCTGCGACCGAAAATCCGACGCTGGTGCGCGCTTTCGGCATCAACGTGCCCAGGATGATCACGTTGACCTACGGGCTCGGCGTTGGTCTCGCCGCGCTGGCCGGCGTGTTGTCCGCCCCGATCAACCAGGTGCGGCCGCTGATGGGCGCCGACCTGATCATCGTCGTGTTCGCGGTGGTGGTGATCGGCGGCATGGGATCGATCTTGGGATCGATCATCACCGGCTTTGCGCTCGGCGTGATCGAGGGGCTGACGAAGTATTTTTATCCCGAGGCCTCCAACACCGTGGTGTTCGTCCTGATGGTGCTGGTGTTGCTGGTGAAGCCAACGGGACTGACGGGACGGGCGGCCTGACATGAGCGCATTAACTGACGATTCAATCCCCGTAACGCCGCGCGCAATGCGCGACGAGATGATCGTATTCGCCGCGATGGCGGTGCTGCTGGGGCTCGTGCCGCTGACCGGCATCTATCCATTCTTCGTGATGCAGGCCCTGTGCTTCGCGCTGCTCGCCTGCGCGTTCAACCTGCTGATCGGCTATGGCGGCCTGCTGTCGTTCGGGCACGCGATGTTCTTAGGGACGGCAGGCTACTGCTCCGCGCACGCACTCAAGGTGTGGGGCGTGTCGCCGGAAATCGGAATTGTGGTCGGCGTCGCTGGCGCCGCCGCGCTTTCGGTCGTCACCGGCTTCATCTCTATCCGCCGGCAGGGCATCTACTTCTCGATGATTACGCTGGCGCTCTCGCAACTGCTTTATTTCATCTATCTGCAGGCGCCGTTTACCCATGGTGAAGACGGCATCCAGGGTATTCCACAGGGCTATCTGTTCGGGATTTTCAACCTTGCCAAGCCCACGGTGCTTTACTACGTCGTGCTGGCCGGCTTCCTCGGCGGCTTCCTTTTGATCTACCGCACCATCAATTCGCCGTTCGGCGAGGTGCTGAAGGCGATCCGCGAGAACGAGCCGCGCGCGATCTCGCTGGGCTACAAAACCGATCAGTACAAGCTGCTCGCCTTCATCCTCTCGGGGACCATTGCAGGCTTTGCCGGTTCGCTGAAAGTGTTCGTGGCGCAAAACGCCTCGCTCACCGATGTGCACTGGACGATGTCGGGTGAAATCGTGCTGATGACGCTGGTCGGCGGCCTCGGCACCATATTTGGCCCGGTGGTTGGCGCCTTCGTCATCATCGCCATGCAGCAATATCTGGCCGGGTTCGGCCAGTGGGTGACGGTGATCCAGGGCGTCATCTTCGTCGCCTGCGTGCTGACGTTCCGACGCGGCGTGATCGGTGAGATCGCGCATTATTTCCGCCGATCCCTGTAAAACCGCCGGTTTTGGCGCAGTTTTCGGCTACACAAAGCGGTGGATGACCCCGTTCCCGGGTCGAGCCACGGCGCGCTTTTCCCTCGAATGCTCTATGACAGTTTTGTGACAGGCCGCCCGGGCGGCCGTTTCTGAAGACGGAAAAATGCCCATGCTGCGCTGGTTTCGTGCCTTTTTGCCCAAGGAGGAGCGGTTTTTTGACCTCTTTGCCCGGCATGCCCAGACGGTCGAGCAGGGGGCGCTGGCGTTGCAGGACATGCTGCGCGGCGGCGATGAGACGCCGGTATTCTGCCAGCGCGTCAATCAGTTCGAGAACGATGCCGATGGCATCACCCGCGAGGTGCTGACCGCGGTCCGCCGCACCTTCATCACCCCGTTCGACCGCGGTGACATCAAGAACCTGATCACGGCGATGGACGACGCCATCGACCAGATGCAGCAGACCGCGAAGGCGGTCGTGCTGTTCGAAGTGCGGACGTTCGAACCCCCGATGCGCGAAATAGCAACGCTTCTGGTCGAATGCGCCAATCTTGTCAGCCGCGCGCTTCCCTTGATGCAGTCGATCGGGAGCAACGTCGCGCTGCTGACCGCCATCACCGAGGAAATCGGCAAGTTGGAGGGCCGCATCGACGATCTCCACGACATCGGGTTGAAGGAATTGTTCCTCAAGCACCGCAACGGCAACTCGATGGATTTCGTCGTCGGCGCCGAGATCTACAAGCATCTCGAAAAAGTGTCCGACCGCTTCGACGACGTCGCCAACGAAATCAACTCGATCGTGATCGAACAGGTATAGGACAGGGCCAATTCAGTGGACGCCACGCTTGGTCTTCCGATTCTGATCTTTTTGATCGCGGTCGCGCTGCTGTTCGACTTCCTCAACGGATTGCACGACGCCGCCAATTCGATCGCCACGATCGTCTCGACCCGCGTGCTGCGCCCGCATTATGCGGTGTTCTGGGCGGCTTTCTTCAATTTCATCGCCTTCCTCGTGTTCGGGCTGCACGTCGCCAACACGATCGGCAAGGGAATCATCGAGCCTGACGTCGTCGATGCGGCCGTGATCTTCGCCGCGCTGGTCGGCGCCATTGTCTGGAACCTGATTACCTGGGGGCTCGGCATTCCATCATCGAGTTCGCACGCGCTGATCGGAGGACTAGTCGGTGCGGGCATGGCCAAGGCCGGGATTTCCGCGGCGGTCTGGAGCGGCCTGTCAAAAACGCTACTGGCGATCGTGTTGTCGCCGCTGGTCGGATTTCTGCTGGCGCTGGTACTGGTCGCGATCGTGTCCTGGCTGTCAGTGCGCTCGACGCCGTTTGCGGTCGACCGCGCCTTCCGCATCCTGCAATTCGTCTCGGCATCGTTCTACTCGCTCGGCCATGGCGGCAATGATGCGCAAAAGACCATGGGCATCATTGCAGTGCTTTTGTATTCGCAGGGTTACCTCGGGGCGGATTTCGCAATCCCGTTCTGGGTCGTGATTTCCTGCCAGGCGGCCATGGGCCTCGGCACGCTGATGGGGGGCTGGCGGATCGTTCGCACCATGGGGCTACGGATCACGAAGCTCACGCCGATGCAGGGCTTTTGCGCTGAAACCGGCGGCGCTGCGACCCTCTTCATGGCGACCTATCTCGGGGTTCCGGTATCCACCACCCACACCATTACCGGCTCCATCGTCGGGGTCGGCGCGGCGCGGCGGGTCTCGGCGGTGCGCTGGAACGTGGCGAGTTCGATCGTCTATGCCTGGGTGATCACCATTCCGGCGTCGGCGATTATCGCGGCGCTGACCTATTGGGCCGTGCTGTTGCTACGCTGATCCAGTGACGAGTTTGAGCCCGACAATGCCGGCCACGATCAGGCCGATGCAGGCGAGGCGGGCGGCGGTCGCAGGCTCGCCGAACAGTGCGATGCCCAGGATTGCGGTTCCGACTGCGCCAATGCCGGTCCATACCGCGTAGGCGGTTCCGATCGGCAGCACTTTCAAGGCAAGACCGAGCAGGAGGATGCTGCCTGCCATGCAGGCGAGCGTCAGGACGGATGGAACGAGCCGCGTGAAGCCCTCGGTATATTTGAGGCCGATCGCCCAGCCAACTTCCATGAGGCCGGCGACGAACAACACGATCCAGGCCATGACAACCCTCCGAACCAAGCAGGGTCGTCCCCGCGGATGAGCTGTGAGATGGAAGGCCGTCCTTCCGCTGCCGATATGGGACTGGCCAGCGGCCTCCGCAACCACCAAATGAGGCTTGATTAGCCCGGTTTTCCCTGCCAAACGCTCGATCCTCATGTCCGACATTGCCGCTACAACCGAATCGCCCTCCCGCTCGCCGCTTGCAGATGAAGTGGCACGGCGGCGCACGTTTGCGATCATCTCCCACCCGGACGCCGGCAAGACCACGCTGACCGAAAAGCTCTTGCTGTTCGGCGGCGCCATCAATCTGGCGGGACAGGTCAAGGCCAAGGGCGAGCGGCGCAATACCCGGTCCGACTGGATGAAGATCGAGCGCGAGCGCGGCATCTCGGTCGTGACCTCGGTGATGACGTTCGAATTCCAGGACCTGGTCTTCAACCTCTTGGATACGCCAGGCCACGAGGACTTTTCCGAAGATACCTACCGCACGCTGACCGCGGTCGATTCCGCCGTGATGGTGATCGACGCCGCCAAAGGCATCGAGGCGCGGACGCGAAAGCTGTTCGAGGTGTGCCGGCTGCGCGACATTCCGATCATCACCTTCATCAACAAGATGGATCGCGAGAGCCGCGATACGTTCGAACTGCTGGACGAGATCGAAAAGACGCTGGCGCTCGATACCACGCCGATGACCTGGCCGGTTGGCCGCGGCCGCGACTTCCTCGGCACCTACGACGTCGTCAATGGCGGCGTGCGCCTGCTCGAGGGCGGCGGCGCCAAGACCGGTGCGACCGAGCAGATCGATATTGCCGATCTCGCCGGGCGCAATGCCAATCTCGACGTCGCCGAGATCAAGGATGAGCTCGCGCTGGTATCTGAGGCCTGCAAGCCGTTCGAGCTGGAGGCGTTTCGCGAAGGACATCTGACGCCGGTCTATTTCGGCAGCGCGCTACGCAATTTCGGCGTCGGCGACTTGCTGGAAGGCCTCGGCAAGTTTGCGCCTGCGCCGCGCGCGCAGGACTCGAACCTTCGCAAGGTCGAGGCCGCCGAGCCGCGCATGAGCGCCTTCGTGTTCAAGATCCAGGCCAACATGGATCCGAACCACCGCGACCGCATCGCCTTCGCGCGGCTGTGTTCAGGCAAACTCAGCCGCGGCATGAAGGCAAAACTGGTGCGCACCGGCAAGAACATGTCGTTGTCGTCGCCGCAGTTCTTCTTCGCCCAGGACCGTTCGGTGGCGGACGAAGCCTTTGCCGGCGATGTCGTCGGCATTCCGAACCACGGTACGCTTCGGATCGGCGATACGCTGACGGAAGGCGAGGACATTACCTTCGTCGGCGTTCCCAGCTTCGCGCCGGAAATTGTCCGCCGCGTGCGCCTGACGGACGCGATGAAGGCGAAGAAGCTGAAA
This sequence comes from Bradyrhizobium valentinum, assembly GCF_001440405.1. Classification (GTDB taxonomy): domain Bacteria; phylum Pseudomonadota; class Alphaproteobacteria; order Rhizobiales; family Xanthobacteraceae; genus Bradyrhizobium; species Bradyrhizobium valentinum. The sequence continues at coordinate 156,546 of NZ_LLXX01000118.1, read as the reverse complement.
GAGGCGCTGCAGCAGATGTCGGAAGAAGGCGTGGTGCAGGTGTTCCGGCCGCGCGACGGCGCGCCGGCGCTCGTCGGCGTCGTCGGTCCGCTGCAGCTCGACGTGTTGAAGGCGCGGCTCGATGCCGAATATTCGCTGCCGGTGGAATTCGAAGTCTCGGAATTCCAGCTCGCGCGCTGGGTCTCGTCCGACGACCGCAAGAAACTGGACGCCTTCATCGCTGCCAACGGCTCCGGCATCGCCGACGATGTCGACGGCGATCCAGTATTCATGGCCAAGAACGAGTTTTACCTCGGCTATACCCGCGAACGGGCCGAGGGCATCAATTTTTCCAACGTCAAGGACGTGAAGAAGGTGTAAGGGGCGATCGGCCGCCGCCCAGCCTCCCATTGTCGTCCCCCGCGAAGGCGGGGGACCCAGTACGCCGCGGCTTATCCGTAAATCACTGACGTCTCTGGAATACTGGATCGTCCGGTCGAGCCGGACGATGACAGTTGGGGCTGAGGTTGGTCGCTCACCACTTATGCATCCATTGGATGCATGCATGCATTCTGGACTGGGATAAAGTCCTTGCGCCTCACGGGCTTCCGTTAAAGTATCCACCGGATGCTTTCAACAAAAGGGAGACCGACCATGACTGATCTCGCGACCTATTCCCGTTCCGGCCCCGTCGGCACCATCGTGATCGACGACGGCAAGGCCAATGTGATGTCGCTTGCCATGCTGAATGCCCTGCATGCGGCGTTCGATCAGGCGGAGAAAGACAAGGCCGTCGTGATCCTGAAGGCCCGCGGCAAGCATTTTTCCGGCGGCTTCGATCTCGGTGTCTTCGCCAAGGGAAGCGCCGAGGACCAATATCTGATGGTGAAGGCGGGCGCGGAGCTGGCGCTACGTATCCTCTCGTTCCCGACGCCGGTCGTGGCGGCCTGCCAGGGCAACGCCTATCCGATGGGCGCCTTCCTCATCATGTCCAGCGACCATCGCATTGCCGCGGAGGGCGATTACCGGATCGGCATGAACGAGGTCGCGATCGGGCTCACCGTACCGCGCTTTGCGATCGAGATCGCGCGGCAGCGGCTGACGCCGGCCTATTTCAGCAGGGTGGTCATGACGGCGGAAATGTTCGGTCCCACCGAAGCGGTCACCGCCGGCTTCTTTGACCGCGTCGTTCCGCCCGACGCGCTGGAGCGCAGCGCCGAGGAGGCCGCGCAGGCGCTCGCCACCCTCAACATGGCCGCCCACGCCGCCACCAAGGCGCGAGCGCGCGGGGCGGTGATCAGGATGATCCGCGACATGATCGACGAGGACATTACGCCGCAATATGGCGAGGACCGTGTTGTCAGGCGGGCGTCTGCCTGACTGAAAACTTCGGCGGCCCGGAGTAGCGTTGCGTCGCATGCCTTTGTATGAAGGAGACATGACCGCAAAGCCGCGCCGGGCGACCTATCGCCATGGCAATCTGAAATCCGCAGCGCTGAAGGCCGCCACCCGTCTGGTGGCCACGGCCGGCCATGAGCAGTTGAGCCTGCGGGAGGTCGCCGATGCCGTCGGCGTCGCGCATCGCTCGCTGTACAATCATTTCGCCGACCGGGAGGCGCTCTTGGATGCGGTCGCGACCGAGGCCTACACGCGGCTTGCCGCCATCCTGGTCAAGGCGGAGACGCCGCAGGATTACACCGCGAAATATGTCCGCTTCGCGCTCGCCAATCGCGCGCTCTATGCGCTGATGACCAGCCGCCCGCACGCCACCATGAAACTCAATCCGCCGCTGCAGGTTGCGGTTCATAAGGTCATCGCTCAGGCCATGCGGATATTCTGCCAGGATATCGAGAGCCCGGTCGAACGTCGCCGCGCGGTGATGAAGGTCTACATCACGCTGTATGGCGGCATCTCGCTCTATACGGCCGGCGTCCTCGACCAGCCCAGCGAGAAGGCCCTGATTGCGGAACTGTCCGCCATGAACGCAGGGATGTGAACGCTATCGGCCTTGATAGCGCCTGCAGCACGCATCAGCTTAGTGGGGTCGCCCGTGAGGACCCCGCTGCATGTTTCGACTTGCCGTTGTCTGCCTGATCGGCCTGCTCGTCGGGATAGGCGCTGCCGATGCCCAGCGGCGGCGTCAGATCGATGCCACGCCGTTTTCACATGCGCCCTGCAGCGTGCTCGACGGCCAGCCGTGCACGCCGTCGTTTTGCAGCGTGTTCAACGACGGCCCCTGCATTCCCGAGATCGATTATCCGTACGGCCAAAACCTGCAACTCACGATCGAAAGCGCGCCGCCGCAGGGTCAGACCGCGAAATACCGCAAGCCCGACCATGATCTCGATACGATCGGCGACCTGTTTGCCGCGCTGCGGTCCTGCTGGTCGCCGCCGCCTTCCGATATCGCGCGCGCGGGCATGCAGATGTCGGTTCGTTTCAGCTTCAAGCGATCGGGCGAGATCATTGCTACGCCGCGTGTGACGTATGCCACGGCCGGCGTCCCGGCCGACACCCGCGCCACCTATCTCAAGGCCATCAACGCGTCGCTTGCCGGCTGCACGCCGCTCAAGTTCACGTCCGGATTGGGCGGCGCACTCGCCGGGCGACCGATTGCGATCCGTTATGTCGACAACCGCGATTTGGGAAAGCAGGCGGAGAAGCCGTAACGGCGGCCGTGTGGCGCATTGCACTCCGAGCCCCTAAAATGTTACGCGGATAATCCGGAAGACCAGCCGCGGAACGGGAGAACATCATGGGACTGCTGGTGTTGATCCTGGGCCTGATCCTATTCCTCGGCGTGCACACGCTCACCACTCAGCGCAAGCTGCGCGCGCAGGTGATCGCGGCGACGGGCGAGGGCGGCTACAAGATCGGCTATGCGCTGGCCTCGTTCATTGGGCTTGCCCTGATCATCTGGGGCTTTGCCCAATATCGTGCGACGGGGATGCGGCCAATTTGGGATCCACCGACCTCCCTCAAGCACATCGCGGTCGCCCTGATGCTGCCCGCGGTGATCATGGTCGTCGCCTCCTACATCCGGGGCCGGATCTATACGACGCTGAAGCATCCGATGCTGGCGGGCATCAAGCTGTGGGCTGCGACGCACCTGCTCGCCAACGGCGATCTCGGCTCGATCATCCTGTTCGGCTCGTTTCTCGCATGGGCGGTATATGACCGCATTTCGCTGAAATATCGTTCCGACGCCGGCGCGCCGCCGATTCCCGTCGGTGGTCCCGGCAACGATCTGATCGCGATCGCGGTCGGTCTCGTCGCCTATCTGGCGCTTGCATTCGCGTTCCATCCGGTCGTGATCGGCGTCCCCGTGGTTGGAGCCTAGCATGTCGGTTCAGTCTGCCATCAAGCGCAAAACCGCGCCGGATATCCGCGCGCGCAAGAACGGCGAGCCGATCGTGATGCTGACGTCCTACCATGCGCACACCGCCGCGCTGGTGGACCGTTACTGCGACGTCATCCTGGTCGGCGATTCCCTCGGCAATGTCATGCATGGTTTCGAGACCACCGTGCCGGTAACGCTCGACATGATGATCCTGCAGGGACATGCGGTGATGCGGGGTTCGAAGCACGCCCTGGTCGTGGTGGATATGCCGTTCGGCTCCTATGAGGCCTCGAAGGAGCAGGCGTTTCATTCCGCGGTGCGGATATTGAAAGAAACCCATTGCGGCGCGGTGAAGCTCGAGGGCGGTGCGCGGATGGCGGAGACCGTCGCGTTCCTGTCCGAGCGCGGCGTGCCGGTCATGGGTCATATCGGGTTGACGCCGCAATCGATCAATACGCTCGGCTCGTTCCGCGCGCAGGGCCGCGACGAGGGCAGTTGGGATCCGATTCTGAAGGATGCCCAGGCGATTTCGGATGCCGGAGCGTTCTCGGTCGTGATCGAGGCGGTTGCCGAGCCGCTGGCGCGAAAGATCACCGAGACCATCTCCATTCCGACTATCGGCATCGGCGCCAGTGCGGCCTGTGACGGGCAGGTGCTGGTGCTGGAGGACATGCTGGGCCTGTCGCCGCGGACGCCGAAATTCGTTCGTCGCTACGGAAATCTCGGCCCCGCGATCGAAGCGGCGATTGAGGGCTACGCCAGCGACGTGCGCTCGCGCGCTTTCCCCGGACCAGAACACGTCTACGAGATGAAGAAGAGCTGACGAGGCGCGCCATGGACTGGTCGCAGCACTCCATTCCGGCGATGCGGCTCGAACCGCGCTTCGGCGATCGTATCGTTCCGGCTTTTTGCGAACGGCCCACAAGTATCCCGGCCATGGTGGCCGAAGCCGTGGAACGAAACGGCGACGGCGAGGCGCTGGTCTGCGGCACCACCCGAATGACATGGCGCGAAGTCGCGCAGCAATCGGCGCAAATCGCAGCGGGGCTTCAAAAACTCGGCCTGCAGCGCGGCGACCGCGTCGCGCTGCTGCTCGGCAACCGGATCGAATTCGTACTGACGATGCTGGGCGCGGCGCATGCCGGGCTGGTGACGGTGCTGCTTTCGACCCGCCAGCAGAAGCCTGAGATCGCCTATGTGCTGACCGATTGCGGCGCGCGGCTCCTGATCCACGAGGCCACGCTGGCCGACCGCGTGCCCGATGCGGCTGACATTCCTGAAGTCACGCACCGGATCGCCATCGATGATGATCCGCGGCTCTCGCGCTTTTCCGATCTGGCCGATAACGCGCCGCTGGCAGCGCCGGTCGAGGTCGGCGAAGAAGACACCGCTATGATCCTCTACACCTCGGGCACCACGGGGCGGCCGAAAGGCGCGATGCTGGCCCATTGCACCATCATTCATTCGGCCATGGTATTCGTGTCGTGCCTGAAGCTCACCGCCGCGGATCGATCGATTGCAGCAGTGCCGCTCGGGCATGTCACCGGCGTGGTCGCCAACATCATGACCATGGTCCGTTGCGCCGGCGCGCTGATCATCATGGCGGAGTTCAAGGCGGCGGAATATTTGAAGATGGCGGCGCGCGAGCGGGTCACCTACACCGTGATGGTGCCGGCGATGTACAATCTCTGCCTGCTGCAGCCGGATTTCGACAGCTACGATCTGTCGAGTTGGCGGATCGGCGGCTTTGGCGGCGCGCCGATGCCGATCGCCACGATCGAACGGCTGGATGCCAAGATTCCCGGTCTGAAGCTGATGAACTGCTACGGCGCGACCGAGACCACGTCGCCATCGACCATGATGCCCGGCGAATTGACCGCCAGCCATATCGACAGTGTCGGCTTGCCCTGTCCCGGCGCGCAGATCGTCGTGGTGGATCCCGAAGGGCGCGAACTGCCGCGGGGCGAGATCGGCGAAATCTGGATCCATGGCGGATCCGTCATCAAGGGCTATTGGAACAATCCGAAGGCGACGGCGGAGAGCTTTACGGCCGGCTTCTGGCATTCCGGTGATCTCGGCTCGATCGACCAAGAGAATTTCGTTCGCGTGTTCGACAGGCAGAAAGACATGATCAACCGCGGGGGCTTGAAGATCTATTCAGCCGAGGTCGAGTCGGTGCTGGCGAGCCATCCCGATGTGGTGGAGAGCGCGATCATCGCCAAGCCGTGTCCGGTGCTGGGCGAGCGCGTGCACGCGGTCGTCGTGACGCGGAATGCCGTCGGCGGTGAGGTGCTGCGCGCCTGGTGCGCCGAGCGGCTGTCCGATTACAAGGTGCCGGAAACCATGGACGTACGGACGGACCCGTTGCCGCGCAACGCCAATGGCAAGGTGATGAAACGGCAGCTCCGCGAGGCTTTCGCAGCGGCCTGAGCGGCCGCGCAGGCTTGCGCCAAGCGGCAGCTAGAGCTTCGGAGCGCTGCCCTTCGGCATCGCGCCCTCGTTCTGCCCGGAGACGAGCGCCGCACTGTCGATCGCGGCGGCGCTGACGAGTTGCTTGACGTCCAGCAGAGTGAATTGCGCGATGCCGACGCGGTCGGCCGCCGTGCCCGGAACGAGCTGCACGCTCAACACGCCATCGCAATTCGCGCCCTTGGCCTCGGTCAGCATAGCGCTCGGTTCCTTGGCTTTGGACTGCGCGCGCTTGACGACAGCCACGCAACTGCCGCGGACGGTGTCGCCGTTGAGCTTGACCGCGGCCCTCGGGTCAAGCGGCTTGTCGATGGCTTCCAGCGCGGTCGTTTCCTTGTACTTGCCGCCGACGGACATGATCGAGCCCTTGCGGTAGATGTAATACAGGTGCTGGTCGCCGACGATGGTGGGCACGCCGTATTTGCCCATGACTTCCCTGATCATGTCCGCCTTCGACGGCTGTTGGTCCGGCGCGAAGGTGAGGTTGCGCGCCACGAAATAGGCGCGGTTGGCGCTCGCCGGCGAGGAGAAGCTGGTCGAGAGCATCTCGCCGTTCTGTTTCGAACCGGCAGGGAGGCTGAAATTCAGCGCAGCGACGTAGCTGGCGCCGCCGTTGCCGAATTTCTGCTGCTGGATGTCGGTCTTGGTGTCGGTACGGCTCTTGAACAGGGAATCAAAAATGGCGCGCGCGGATTCGGCGTTCGATTCGGTCGAGATACCCAGAATGTCCGGGCGCAGCTTTCCCGAAAATGCCGTCTCGGGCGCCTTCGGCTTGATGTCGTCGGCCAGCGACGCTGCTGTGGACAGGGATGCCAGTCCCATGGCGAGCATCAAAACAAGCGCATGGCGAGGCATGAAACACCTGAAAAATCGGGTAAGAGCAGGTCAATAGCAGCGGGCGGATTACGCCAAACTTTGAACCGCGATGTCAACATTGTCAGCCGGTTTCGGAGGTGGGTTGGAGCCGCTGTTAACGCTTTGATCCACCTCGCTTTGCCTTGCCACCGCCATATCGATAGGCTACGTCGCGCCATGCGGGGATCGGGCGTGCGATACTGCCGTCCAAGCCGCGGTTCCTCGGGGATGGGATATCTTTAAGTGTCTGAATTATTTGATGAAGTAGACGAGGAGGTCCGTCGCGATCAGCTCAGAAAGCTGTGGGACCGATATTCGCTCTACATCATTGCCGGCGTGATTTTGATCATCGCCGCCGTGGGCGGCTGGCGCGGCTACCAGTATCTGGAGGCCAAGAAGGCGGCCGAGGCGGGCGCTGCGTTCGACAGGGCCGTGGAGCTTGCGGAAGCGAGCAAGCATACGGAGGCCGAAGCGGCCTTTGCCGATCTGGCCGCGAAGGCACCGTTCGGATATCGCGTGCTGTCGCGGTTGCGTCTGGCGGCGGAGGTCGCCCATCGCGATGTGCAGGCCGCCGCAAAAATGTTCGATGAGATCGCCGCCGACCGCAGCGTCGGCGTTGCCCAGCAGGACCTGGCGCGGATTCGCGCCGCCCAGTTGCTGTTGGAAAGCACCAGCTATCCCAACATGAAAGAGCGCCTCGAAGCCGCCGCTGCGCCGGGCGCCACCTTTCGCCATACCGCGCGCGAGTTGCTGGCACTGTCGGCCTGGCGCGCCAACGACGCTGCGGCGACGCGGCAATGGCTGGACCTGATCGCCAATGACGGCGCAACGCCGCCGAGCCTGCGCTCGCGTGCCGAAGCGCTGGAAGCCTTGCTGCCGCCGGTCGCCAAGAGCTGACGCAAAACGAGCTGAGTGGAAAACCGACCATGCGCCGCCCGCAACGTTTGATCGCCGCTACCGTCCTCATCGCGCTTTCGGGCGCGCTGGCAGGCTGTGGCAGCACGGGCGGTTTCGATCCGACCGACCTGCTCGACTTCCTCGATACCAAGAAGAAGCTGCCCGGTGAGCGCAAGCCGGTGTTCCCCGAAGGCGTGCCGGGCCTCGAGCAGGGCGTGCCAAAGGATCTCTATAAGGGCTCTCGTCAGCAGGTCGATGATCCGAACGCGCAGGCTGCCGCTGCAGCGCCTCCGCCGGAAGAGCCGAAATCGAAGCGTGGCACGAAAGCCAAGGGAAAACAGGCCGCTGCCCCCGCCGCTGCAGACCCCGACGCCGCACCCGAGGAAGACGGCAGCACCGCCGCTGCGCCGCCGGCGCCCAAGCCGGCCAAGATCGTGCGCAAGCGCACTACAGCGCCGCCACCGGATCAATCGTCGGCGCCGGCGCAATCTTCGCAGCAATCGGCCTCGCCGTTCCCGGCGCCGGTGCCGAGCGGCACTTTCACGCGTTGATCCATAGCGTTTTCAAGCGAAGTGGAAGCCGGTTCGCGTGAAGAAAACGCGTCAAAAAGAGATCAAAGCCTCACTTCAATTCTGATTCATCAGAACTGAACAGAGGCGCTCAACTTTTCGTTCGATTGACACGCCCTTCAAAAAGGGCGTTTGGATCATTTATGTCCTTTACGATCGCCATCATCGGCCGCCCCAATGTCGGTAAGTCGACGCTGTTCAACCGGCTGGTCGGGCAGAAGCTCGCGCTGGTGGATGACGAGCCCGGCGTCACCCGCGATCGCCGTGAGGGCAATGCGCGTCTCGGCGATCTAGAATTCACCGTGATCGACACCGCCGGCCTCGACGAGGGCGCCAAGGGCTCGCTCACGGCGCGGATGCAGGAGCAGACCGAAACCGCGATCGGCCTGGCCGATGCGCTGATGTTCGTGATTGACGCGCGCGCTGGGCTAACGCCGAACGATCGCGCCTTTGCCGATTTCGCGCGCCGCGCCAACAAGCCGGTGGTGCTGGTCGCAAACAAGAGCGAGGGCAAGCACGGCGAAATCGGCGCGATGGAATCCTACGCGCTGGGCCTCGGCGACCCCATCCAGATTTCGGCTGAGCACGGCGAGGGCATGAGCGATCTCTACGACGCGCTACGGGTGCTGATGCCGGAGCCGGTCGAAGAGCCCGAAGAGTTCGACGATGACGACGTCATCGTGTCCGACGAGGAACTCGCGCAACGTCCGATTCGCGTCGCCATCGTCGGCCGTCCCAATGCGGGAAAATCGACGCTGATCAATCATCTGCTCGGCGAGGAACGACTGCTGACCAGCGCCGAGGCCGGCACGACGCGCGATTCCATTTCGGTTGAGATCACTTGGCAGGGACGCGATTTCCGCGTGTTCGACACCGCAGGCCTGCGTCGGCGCTCGCGGATCGAGGAGAAGCTGGAGAAGCTGTCGGTGGCGGACGCGCTGCGCGCGATACGTTTTGCCGAAGTCGTCGTGATGATGATGGATGCGCAGAACCGGTTTGAGGAGCAGGATCTGCGTATCGCCGATCTGATCGAGCGCGAAGGGCGGGCGATCGTGCTCGCCGTCAATAAGTGGGATCTGATGGAGCGCAAGCCCCACCTGATTTCAGCGCTGCGCAGCGATGCCGATCACTGGCTGCCGCAGGTCAAGGGCGCCCCCATCGTCGCGGTGTCCGGCCTGATGGGCGAGGGCATCGACCGCCTGATGACCGCGATCCAGGACGCCTATGCCGTGTGGAATAAGCGCGTGCCTACGGCCGCGCTCAATCGCTGGTTCGAGCAGGCGGTCGATGCCAACCCGCCGCCCGCGGTGTCGGGCCGCCGGCTGAAGCTGAACTACATCACGCAAACCAAGGGGCGTCCGCCGAGTTTCGTGCTGTTCTGCTCGCGCGCGGATGCCGTGCCGCAATCCTATCTGCGCTATCTCACCAACAGCCTGCGCGAGGCCTTCGACCTGCCGGGCACGCCGATCCGAATCACGCTCCGCGAAAAGGCCAATCCGTTCGCCCACAAGCGCAGGCGGCCGTCATGAGCGAACAGGCGTCCACCGCTGTTGCCGACGACAAGCCGCCGGTGCGCAGCGGCGCGGCGGCCTTCATCTTCGTCACCATCCTGCTCGACATGCTTGCGCTCGGTCTGATCCTGCCGATCCTGCCCAAGCTCGTGGAAAGTTTTGTCGACAACGACACGGCGACCGCCGCACGCATCTTCGGCCTGTTCGGCACCGCCTGGGCGCTGATGCAGTTCCTGTTCTCGCCGATCCTCGGCGCGCTCTCGGACCGCTTCGGCCGGCGGCCGGTGGTGCTGTTGTCGAATTTCGGGCTGGCGCTGGATTACGTGTTGATGGCGCTGGCGCCGTCGCTGACCTGGCTGTTTATCGGGCGGGTGATCTCAGGCATCACCTCGGCGAGTATCTCGACCGCTTTTGCCTATATCGCCGACGTGACGCCGCCGGAACGGCGAGCCGCGGTGTTCGGCAAGATCGGCGCGGCCTTCGGTGCCGGCTTCATTCTCGGCCCCGCGATCGGCGGCCTGCTCGGCGGCATGGACCCGCGCCTGCCGTTCTGGGTTGCGGCAGGCTTGAGCTTTGCGAATACGCTCTACGGCTGGCTGATCCTCCCCGAGTCGCTGCCGCTGCAACGCCGCGCACCGTTCCACTGGAAAAGCGCCAGCCCGATCGGTGCGCTGCATCTGTTGCGCTCGAACCGGATTCTCGCCGGCCTGTCGCTGGCAAATTTCTTCGGGCAGGTCGCGCATGTGGTGCTGCCGTCGACCTTCGTGCTCTACGCCACTTACCGCTACGGCTGGGACACGACGACGGTAGGGCTCACGCTGGCCTTGGTCGGCGTCTGCGCGATGGTGGTGCAGGGCGCGGGTGTCGGGCCGATTGTCAAGCGCCTCGGCGAGCGCCGGGCGCTGTTACTCGGACTCGCCTGCGGTGCGCTGGGATTTTTCATCTATGGTGCAGCCCCGACCGGACCGCTGTTCTGGATCGGCATTCCCGTGATGGCGCTATGGGGCGTGGCAGGGGCGGCGATCCAGGCGCTGACCACGCAACTGGTCGCACCCGATCAGCAGGGCCAGTTGCAGGGCGCGACCAACAGCGTCAACAGCATCGCGCAGATGGCGGGACCGTTTCTGTTTACGCTGACATTTGCCTATTCCATCAGCGACCAGGCGCCGTTCAAAATGCCGGGGGCGCCGTTCCTGCTGGCGGCGGCACTGTTGGGAGCGGCGCTGGTGATCGCCTGGCGCACGCTCAAAAAGTAGGGTGGGTTAGCCGAAGGCGTAACCCACCGATCGCTTGCGTGAAAAGAGGTGGGTTACGCTTCGCTAACCCACAATTCTTATTTCTTCACCAGCGGACACTCGCTGGCTTCGAGCGGCTTGGCGGCGTCTTCCGCCGAGATCGTGGCGATCTGCTTGTAGTAATCCCACGGGCCCTTCGACTCTTCCGGCTTCTTCACTTCGAACAGATAGGCCGGAATGAGACGGCGGCCGTCGGCGCGCAGCGGGCCCTTGCCGAACAGCGGATCGTCGGTCGGCAATTCCTTCATCTTGGCGACGACCTTGGCGCCGTCATGCGGATTGCCGCCCATCGTGTCGAGCGTCCTGAGATAGTGCAGCACCACTGCATAAACCCCGGCCACCGTCATCGAGGGCATCGTGCCTTTCGGTGATACTTTCTGGAAGCGCTTGGACCATTCGCGCGTCTTGTCGTTCAGGTCCCAGTAAAACGATTCCGTGAACGTCAGACCTTGCGCGGTCTTCAAGCCCAACGAGTGAACGTCGTTAATGAAGAGCAGGAGCGCCGCAAGCTTCTGACCGCCCGCAACGATGCCAAATTCGGACGCCTGCTTGATCGCATTGGTGGTGTCGCCGCCAGCGTTGGCAAGGCCAACCACCTTTGCCTTCGAGGACTGCGCTTGCAACAGGAACGACGAGAAGTCCGACGTATTCAGCGGGTGCCTGACGCCGCCCAGCACCTTGCCGCCGCTGGTGGTGACGACCGCCGAGGTGTCGCGTTCCAGCGCATGTCCGAACGCGTAGTCTGCGGTCAGGAAGTACCAGCTATCGCCACCGGCCTTGGTCAGCGCCTTGCCGGTTCCGTTGGCTAGCATGTAGGTGTCGTAGGTGAAGGAAATCGTGTTCGGCGTGCAGGCCTTGCCGGTGAGATCGGCTGTGGCTGCGCCCGAATTGAGCAGGACGACATTTTTGTCCTTGACGAGGTTGCTCACCGCGAGCGCGACGCCGGAGTTTGGTGTGTCGGCGATGACGTCGACTTTGTCGTTGTCGATCCACTGCCTGGCGATGTTGACGCCGACGTCGGGCTTGTTCTGGTGATCGCCACTGACCAGATCGATCTTCCAACCCTTGGCGGCGAGGCCGGAATCGTCAATCGCCATCTTCGCTGCAGCCACCGAATTGGGTCCGCCGATGTCGGCATAGAGGCTCGACATGTCGTTTAGCACGCCGATCTTGACGGTCTTGTCCGAGATCTTGTCTTGGGCCAATGCTGGCGTCGCGAGGCCGAATGCAGCAAGTGCCACGGAGGCGGCGAGGCGCCGCGCAATTCCAGTCGTCATGGTATTCCTCCAGAAATGGTTGTTCTGCCGGCTCTCTTTTCGGAACCTGCCAGCGGTCCTGCGATAGTCCTTCTCGCTGGGACGGGCAATGCACTTATCGTAGCGCGTCCGAGATCAGCTTGAACTTCTGGTCCGGTATCTACTTCGGGGTATAATTGTTACCCTTTTCGTAAAACTATTCCTTAGCGAAGGTTCCATCTTTCTTGAATGCGGTTGTTCATGTGATCGCGGACATAGAGCAACCCGTCGTTAGCGATCATCGCGCAATGCACGGGGTTGTTGAGCGAACGCATCTAGCGAACGCATCTAGAGCAATGACGGTGAGAAGTCCGCCAGCGCGCTTACTCCGGCGCGCGGAAGCTCATCAGCGTGCGGGTCTTGTAGTCATAGAGCTTGCCGGTCTCGTTCCAGTCGGGCGCGCACATCGGGACGATAAATTCCGCTGCCTGTTCCGGCGTATCCAACGTCATCGGATCTTCGCCGGGAAATACGCTGGCGCGCATGCGGGTGCGGATCGGGCCGGGGCTGAACAGGTTGACACGCAGTTTGGTGCTCACGGTCTCGTTGGCCCAGGAACGCACCAGCGTGTCCAGCGCGGCCTTCGAGGCTGCGTAGGGACCCTGATAGGCGTTCGCTTTGCTGGCTGCGCCCGAGGTTACGAACACGGCGCGGCCGGCATCGGAGACTCGTAGCAGCGGGTCCATGCAGCGGATGAGCTGGAAGTTCGCGGTGACGTTGAGCGCCATCACGTCGTTCCACGACTTCAATTCGATATGCCCTAGCGGCGAGGAAGGACCGGCGATACCGGCATTGCCGACGAGAATGTCGATCTTGCCGTGTCGTTCATGCAGCGCCGCGCCGAGCCGCGCGATGCCGTCGAAATCGGTGAGGTTCAGCGGCACCAGCGTGGCGCTGCCGCCATCTTTCCGGATCTCGTCGTCGAGTTCCTCAAGACCGCCTTGCGTGCGAGCGACGGCCACAACATGCGCACCTGCACGGGCAAGCGCGCGGGCGGTGGCGTAGCCGATGCCGCGCGAGGCGCCGGTGACGAGGGCGATGCGGGAGGCGAGGAGTTTGGTCATTGAACTAGCTCGATCATCGTCGTCCCTGCGAAAGCAGGGACCCATACGCCGCGGCGCTCATGAGGTGAGGAGGTGTCAATAACTGATGGCATCCGGAAAAACGAAGGCCTGTGGTTATGGGTCCCTGCTTTCGCAGGGACGACACCGTTAGGTGTTGTCAGCTCGCTTCGGCCAGCAGCGACAATTGCCGGGGCTGCGGTTCGACCTGGGTCTGGTCGGTGAGATGGGTCGGATAGGCGCCGGTGAAGCAGTGGTCGGAGAATTTCGGATTGGCGGGATCTCGCCCCGGTTCGCCCATCGCGCGGTACAAGCCGTCGATCGACAGGAACGCCAGCGAATCCGCGCCGATGATGTCGCGCATCTCTTCCAGCGAATGGGTGGCAGCGAGAAGTCCGCCGCGGTCCGGCAGGTCGATGCCGTAATAGTCGGGATACAGGATCGGCGGCGAGGCAAGGCGGAAATGCACTTCGCGGGCGCCGGCGTCGCGCATCATGCGCACGATCTTTTTCGACGTGGTGCCGCGCACCAGCGAGTCGTCGATCAGGATGATGCGCTTGCCTTCGATCGCGGCGCGGTTGGCCGAATGCTTCATGCGCACGCCGAGTTCGCGCACGCTCTGCGTCGGCTGTATGAAGGTGCGGCCGACGTAGTGGTTCCGGATGATGCCGAGTTCGAACGGCACGCCGGAATGCTGGCTGTAACCGACGGCGGCAGGCACGCCGGAATCCGGCACCGGCACCACGACGTCGACTTCGACATGGCTTTCACGCGCGAGCTGCGCGCCAAAGGCTTTTCGAACCTCGTAAACCGAGCGGCCGCCGACGATGGAGTCCGGCCGCGAGAAATAGATGTACTCGAAGATGCAGGGCCGCGGCGGCTTTGGCGGGAACGGCTTGTGGCTGTTGGCGCCTTTCTCGTCGAACACGATGATCTCGCCGGGCTCGACGTCGCGAACATATTTGGCGCCGATCATGTCGAGCGCGCAGGTCTCCGAGGTCAGGATCGGATGGCCGTCGAGGTCGCCGAGCACCAGCGGGCGGATGCCGAGCGGATCGCGGGCGCCGATCAGCTTCTTGTTGGTCAGGGACACCAGCGAATAGGCGCCCTCGATCGCGCGCAGCGCCTCGATGAACCGGTCGATGAAACGGCCACGCTTGGACTGCGCGACCAGGTGCAGGATGACCTCGGTGTCGGTGGTCGACTGCATCATGGCGCCGCCCTTCACCAGTTCGCGGCGGAGCGTGAGCCCGTTGGTGAGGTTGCCGTTATGGCCGACTGCGAAACCGCCGGCATTGAGCTCGGCGAACAGCGGCTGCACGTTGCGCAGGATGGTCGCGCCGGTGGTGGAATAGCGCACATGGCCGACCGCCATGCTGCCGGGCAGGCGCTCGATCACTTCGCGGCGGGAGAAAGTATCGCCGACGAGGCCGAGGCGGCGTTCGGAATGGAAGCGGCTACCGTCAAAGGAGACGATGCCGGCGGCTTCCTGGCCGCGATGCTGGAGGGCGTGTAGTCCGAGCGCGGTGATGGCGGCGGCCTCGGGATGGCCGAAAATGCCGAACACGCCGCATTCCTCGCGTAGCGTGTCGCCTTCTAGATCGTCCTGCAACTCGATGCCGGAGTTTGGGTCGAGATTGCCGGCGGGATCGGAAGGGTTTTGCATCGCGTCCATCGCCTCTCTTCTTTGGCCAGAATTAGCGGCCCGCGGGTTTCTCGATCAGCTTTTTAAGGCTGTCGCGGGCAGGTTTGCTGTAGCCATCGCCGGACGCAGGAGCTGCCTGCTCGGCGTCAGTTTGCTCGTCTTCCGGTTTATTCTTCTTGAATCTCTTTAAGATGGTGTTCTCGGGGTCATCCGGCAAGAGCGACATTAACCAATCCCCGGTTCCCTGCAGCACCACCCGGGACTTCGCGCCGGTGATCCAGTCCGGCCGCTGCTTGTCAGGGACAAGCCAGCTAAAGAACAGGAAGGCGACCACCACGATCAGGAGGCCGCGGCCGAGGCCAAACAGGAAGCCGAGCGTGCGATCCAGCGCGCCGATCCGGGAATCCAGGATCATGTCGGAAATCCGCACCGTGATGACGGACACCACGACCAAGGTACCGATGAACGTGCCGGCCACCACCACCACGGCCGCGACCGTGTCGTTATTGAAATAAGTCTTGGCGGTCGGCAGCAGCTTGGAGAAAGCATAAAGCGTCACCAGCGCCGCCGCGCCCCATGCTGCGATCGACAGGATTTCGCGCATGAAGCCGCGCACCATGGCGAGCAGGCCCGAAATCAGCATCACCGAGAGCAGGACGAGATCGAGTATCGTTATCGGCATCGGCTGGTCAGGGTCCGCTCGTAAGTTCTCAAGCAGCGAATCGGCGGGTCAGGGTCACCCCAAGTGAGGGCCAGACGGCGTATCCCGCAAGGCCGGATATCGCGCCATCCCGCCCGCCTTTCGCGCGCGTTGTATAGCGGCGAGGGCGGGGCGCGTCACGCCGCTTTAGCTGTTTTCACGACGGAATCGCGCCGGTGTGGCATTTTTCTCCGGCGCACCCTCGCGATTGGTGTCCCGGTTGCCTCTGGGACTGCCGCGCGCCGCGATTTCGGCGACCAGGCTGGTAAGCCCGCCGACGCTGTTGAGCACGAGGCCGCCATCGCCGCCGACCTCGCCACGGGCCGATTCGGGCAGAACTGCACGGCCAAACCCGAGTTTGGCGGCCTCTTTGAGCCGCGCCGAGGTCTGCGCCACTGGCCGGACCGCGCCCGATAGCGAAATCTCGCCGAAATAGACCGCATCTGTCGGTAACGGAGCATTTACCAACGAGGAGACCAGGGCGGCGGCAGCCGCAAGGTCGGCCGCGGGCTCCTGGATCCGCAAGCCTCCCGCCACGTTCAGATAGACGTCGTAGCCGGACAGTTTGACCCCACAATGGGCCTCCAGCACCGCCAGCACCATCGACAGCCGGCTAGGGTCCCAGCCCACCACGGCCCGCCTCGGGGTGCCGAGCGTGGTCGGCGCCACCAACGCCTGCAATTCCACCAGAACGGGGCGGGTGCCTTCGATCCCGGCAAAAACCGCGGTGCCCGGGCTACCCAGGTCTCGTTCAGAAAGGAACAATTCGGAAGGGTTGGAGACCTCGCGAAGGCCAAGGCCCGTCATCTCGAACACGCCGATTTCATCGGTCGGGCCGAAGCGATTCTTGACCGCGCGCAGAATGCGGAATTGCTGCGAGCCTTCGCCCTCGAACGACAGCACAGCGTCGACCATATGCTCGACGACGCGAGGACCCGCGATCTGGCCGTCCTTTGTCACGTGCCCGACCAGAATGATCGCGGCACCGGATTTCTTGGCGAAACGGATGAGCGCCTGCGCCGAGGCACGGACCTGCGTCACCGTTCCCGGCGCCGATTCCACCGTGTCGGTCCACATGGTCTGGATCGAATCGATCACGATCAGGCGCGGCACCGCGCCCTCCGACAGGGTCGAGACGATGTCCTCGACCGAGGTTTCAGCGGCGAGCTGTACCGGTGCATCCGCCAATCCCAGCCGTTCGGCGCGCAGCCGCACCTGCGCCACGGCCTCTTCGCCCGAAATATAGACCGCGCGATGCCCGGCACGGGCCAGCATGCTGGTGGCCTGTGTCAGCAGCGTCGACTTGCCGATGCCAGGGTCGCCGCCGACCAACAGCACCGAGCCACGAACAAAGCCGCCGCCGGTGACGCGATCGAGCTCGGTCATGCCGGAGGACAGGCGCGGGGCGTCGTTGCTCTTGCCGGTGAGGCTCTCCAGGGCAAACGTCCGGCCCCTGCGGCGGGAGCGAATCGAGACCGGCATCGAGGTCGCGCCGGTCGTGTCTTCCTCGCTGAGCGTGTTCCATTCGCCGCAGGAATCGCACTTCCCCTGCCAACGATTATAAGCCGCACCGCAGTTTTGGCAGACGAAGGAGAGGGGGGATTTGGCCATGGAGATTCGGTCACTGAGGGCGATCTGATATCGGATAGTTGGCCGACTCAAATCATGCATCTTTAAGTAGAGTGGCGGCTTGACTTTAGTGTTCCTACTTTGTTCTATAGCGTTTCTTGGCGACCGCGTCAAAGGCAAGGAAGTCGATCTGAATCCTTTGTAAGGACTTTTCGCTATTTTGTGCGCCAGCGTAACGAGGCTTAGGCGGAGACTCCAATGGCCGAAACACAGATCGAATGGACTGATGCCACCTGGAATCCCGTTGCGGGATGCACGATTGTGAGCGCCGGTTGCACCAATTGTTACGCCATGGAGATGGCGAGACGATTGCAGGCTATGGACGTCGAAAAATACAAAGGTCTCACTCGTCGCAGCGGCAAGCGCACAATTTGGAACGGTATGGTTCGCGAAGACCAGAGTGCACTCGACATCCCATTGCGATGGAAAAAGCCGAAAAAGATCTTCGTTAATTCGATGAGCGACCTTTTCCACGAGCGCGTCAGTGATGCATTCATTCTCAAAGTATGGGATGTCATGCGTTCAACGCCCCATCATCACTATCAAATTCTGACGAAGCGCCCGGAGCGAATGGGCGCGCTCGTTAAAAAAAAGATCGCAGACGTGCTTCCCAATGTCTGGCTCGGAACGAGCATCGAAAATGAAGAGGTTGTTGAACGCGCGGACCATCTGCGCGTCGTTCCTGCTGCGATACGCTTCATTTCATTTGAGCCGTTGATTGGCGCCGTCGGCAAGGTCAACTTGAGCAATATTCATTGGGCTATAGTTGGAGGAGAGAGCGGCAGGTCAGCTCGTCCAATACGCGAAGTGTGGATTGACGAAATCTTTGATCAATGCGTGCGGCAGCGCACGGCGTTCTTCTTTAAGCAATGGGGGACGTGGGGGAAAGACAACAAGCGGCGTTCCAAAAAAGCCAACGGCCGTGTTTATCGCGACCAGGTTTGGGACCAGATGCCGATTAGCGGTTTGGCTCTCTGATCATGTTGTCTAACCTGCATTCAGATGAGGGTAGGGGCGAATGTCACTAAAGCCAATCTCGTGGACGACTGGCGCAGCGCTCGAAGAGCATTCGAAGCGAAAGCACAAGGTCGTAGGCGAGTATATCGCACAGTATCTGGCTGTCCGTTGCCAACTTCCTCAGCAATCTCGCTTTAGGCTCGCGATTGTAGATGGTTTTGCAGGTGGTGGTAGGTACAAGTGTGGCAGCCCTGGCTCGCCCTTGATCTTTTTAGAGGAGCTTCGCGCAGCCGCCGAGGCCTTCAACGTAAAGCGTTCGGCCGAAGGGATGTCCCCCATAGACATCGAGTGCTTACTCATTCTCAATGACTACGACCCTGAGACGGTCGAGCTACTCAAATATAATGTCGCTCCGCTCATTGCGCATATTTCGCAAAGCGTGCCGAGGTTGCACGTGCGCGTTGAATACTTCAAAAAGAAGTTTGAGGTTGTTTATCCTGAAATCAAGACGTTGATTGAGAGCGGAAATTACCAAAATGTGCTGTTCAATTTAGATCAGTGTGGCACGAGCAAAGTTGATATCGACACGATTGGAGACGTCATTGCCTCCTTCACGTCAGCAGAAATCTTTTATACCTTTGGTATTGAGACGCTTGTAACATTCTTAAACAAATCTGACCCTCAAGCTTTGGCCAAGAAACTCGCGCCGTTTGGTGTTACAGCCACAGAGCTTGCGGAACTAGACGGCTTGATGAGTAAGCATGCTTGGCTAGGCGCAGCAGAGAAAATTGTATTCGATGCATTCCGCGGATGCGCGGACTATGTCAGCCCTTTCTCAATTCACAATCCACAGGGTTGGCGGTATTGGCTTATTCATTTCGCTAATTCGGTACGCGCTCGCCAAGAGTATAACAATATACTCCATCAAAATAGCAGCTCTCAGGCGCACTTCGGTCGCTCTGGACTTCACATGCTAGCCTACGATCCGAGCGAAGCGGATAGTATGTTATATGTCTTCGATGAGGCGGGACGCGCTGAAGCGAAGGCGCAGCTCCACGACGACATTCCACGGTTTATTGCAAATTACGGCGATACGATCGGGGTTGGTGATTTCTACGCGGGCATCTACAACGCGACGCCTGCGCACATGCTCGACATCAATTCGGCAATTATTGATAACCCAGACTTGGAGGTTATCACTGAAGATGGCGGGGAGCGTCGCAAGGCCAGCACGATTAGGATTAGTGATACACTGCGCATGAAGAACCAGCGGAGCTTCTTTCCGATGTTTTTCAACGATCAAGCCAAGAAAAAGTAGCCCGAACCTTACGGATGCATCCATCGCGCGCTTCAGAGCATCAGGAAGCGACATTGGCACATGTCCAGATGCCGACCGGTTGCTCGAGACCGCGAATGATCTGTGCCGGCTGCTCGACGAGCAACGCGAAGTCGGCGCTCGAATGGTTCGACTCCGTCTGGGCCTGCCGCACTAGCGCGTCGCTGACCACGATGGCGCATCCGAATTCGCGGGTAAGTGACTCAAGCCGGCTCGCCGCATTCACGGTGGTGCCGATCACAGCAAATTCGAGCCGGTTAAGGCCGATATCTCCCAGCACGACCTGGCCATAGTGCAATCCGACGCTGACCTGGATCGGCGGCTCGTTGCGACCGCTGCGTTCTCTGTTCAACTCGGCGATCGAGCCGATCATGCCCCTCGCGCAACGTAAGGCGTTCAGCGCGTCGGAATCGCCGGCGAACGGCGTGCCGAACGTCGCCATCAGGCCATCGCCGAGATACTTGTCGAGCGTTCCGCCGTGCCGGAACACTTCTCTTTCCATTCGTTCATGGAATTGTCGCAGCGTATCGATGACCTCTTTCGGGTCTCGTCCGTCGGCGTAGGCGGTGAATCCCACGATATCGGCAAACAATACCGCGACGTCCTGCGTGCGAACCCGCGTCAGCGGCTCGTCATTGCCAGACAATTCATTGACGACATTGGGCGAAAAATAACGCGCCAGGTTGGCGCGCTCACGTTCGATTCCGGCGTGGCTGATCAGAAGCGCATTCGAACGGCGCACCGCCAGCGCCAGGATCGCGGCGACGATGATGAATACGATGACTTGCTGGAAGCGTGCGCCGAAGCCGATCGACGAGGGGTCGATGATCTCGAACAGGCGAATATCAGCGCCGACCGCTTCCCTGACGCGCTCCGACAGCGCGGCATGGCTTTCGGGCTGCAGGTACGCCCAACCGACGGCAATGGCCCACAGGGCAGCAGTCCATCCGCCCATAGCGACAACCGTTCGCCACGAATAGGCGAGGGTGGCGGTCGAAAGGAAGATGAAGAAATAGATGAAACTGTCGAACCGGAACTGCATTCCGATTGGCCAGTGAACATCGCTCCATGGATTGGGTACGACGCTGAGGAAGGTCAGCAGCGCAAGGTCGCAAATGATCAGGAAAACCTCGAGCGGCGAACGGCCGACCTTGCCGACCTTGAGTTGGGCCCAGCCGATCAGAGCAAAGAAGCCAAGCATCAGGACGTAATAGATCACGTCCCAGTTCGGGTTGATGATCGGCAGGGTAACGGCAGTGATTGCCAGCGCGACCCAGCGGGCCCGGACGGCGAGCAGCAGTCCTTCACGCTTGCTGTCGACAAGGGCAGCTTCCGCGAATTTCAGCGCATCCTGCCGGGCGTCGGTTCGTCCGGTTCGCTGGTCGCCCAGATACGGGACGTCAGCCGCTTCCGCCATCACGCTCAAGACACATTCTCCCCAGTCGATAGTCAGGCCGTGCAACTTGCACGGTATCGTCGATCAAGATGGCACGTCTGAGAACCTGCTACCACCGATCGACGGCGTCATATTTGATTAACGCTGCGTTGGGGAATGACGGGTTCCGCCGAATCCTTAAGAAAATGCCGTCCACAGCAGGGTGAGACCGGCGGCCAGCATGATGCCATCCATTAACAGCCGAAAGACGTCGGGCTTGAGACGGAGCACGAAGCGTTTGGCGATGAAGGCGCCTAACATCAGCGAAGAGCCGGCAATCAGGCCTTTCAACGCGATATCAGGCGTCAGCGCGCCGAAGCGTTCGAACGTGACCGACTTGCTCAGATAGAGCCCGAGCGAGCTTGCGGCTTCCGTGGCGAGGAAGGCGCCTTTGGTCAACCCGTAGAACAGAAACAGCGGCACGCTGAGCGGCCCGGTCGAAACCACGATGCCCGTGAGATAGCCGATGACGGCGCCACCCACCGCAAGGTGCCAAAGTTGCGCCTTGAGCTGGTGACGGGCGAGCCAGTGCCGCACCGGCACCATCGCGATCAGAAACAGGCCGATCGCGACATCGACGGCGTGCGAGGGCAGCGCCAGCAGCGTCCGCGCGCCAAGCGCGGCGGCCGGAATCCCAGTTGCCGAATAGGCAAGGCAGGCGCGCCAGTCGACCTCGCGCCACCAGGCGAGAATGCGCGAGAAGTTCGCCATCACGGCCGCCACCGCCATGATCGGCACGGCCTCCTTCGGACCGTATTGATAAACCAATACCGGCATCAGCATGATCGACGAGCCCGTGCCGACAATGCCTGAGATGGTGCCGGCGAGCAGGCCGACGATGAGGACAAAGAGGAAGCCCATGCAGTCTTTCGCGATTCCCTGATGCTGACATCATGGTGGCAGCAGGCTCAGGTTACGAGGTCTAAATACTACTGGGAAAGGAGCTGATCGTGCCAATCAAGGGAAGAGAGGCGGTGGCTTGCGTCAGGCCGTGTAAAGCTCGATCGGGACGTCGAATCCCTTGAGCTGAAATGCCTTCGAAGGGCTGTCCTTCAAATCAGGTTGGGCGCGGTCGAACACGGCCTTCGTCACGAGGATCTGGTCGGCTTCGGCGACCGACTGGGCCCGCGAGGCGGTGTTGACGACGGTGCCGATCGCCGTCAGATCCCGGTGCGAGCGACCGAACTCGCCAAAGCTGAGTTCGCCCGTATGGATGCCGATGCCGATCCCCAATTCGTCTGCGGTGAGGCCGTGCGCTTCGACAAGGCCTTCGCGCCGGTCGCGCCAGTTCGCCTGGATTTCGCGCGCAGCGAGCACGGCGTTTCTGGCGTGGGCTTCCCGCTTCAGGGGAAAATTGAAGACCGCCATCACGGCGTCGCCGATGGTCTTGTTGAGGAGCCCGTCGTGCTCCCAGATCGCGTTGGCGCATTCATCGTAGAACGCGTCCAGCAGGCCCGAGACCGCATCCGGCGATTGCGACTGCGACAGGCTGGTATAGCCGCGCAGATCGGCAAACATGATGGTCGCGTCGATGGTGATCTTGCGGGCCCGCATCACCTTCGTGAACATCAGTTCGCAGATGGTGCAGGTGTTGGGATTCATCCGGCTCGGACGAATGCCGAATGCACGAAACGGCGCCGATGCCACGCCGCGAATCAGCACCGGCACATGCATCTGCTCCCAGCACCCCTTGCAGATAAGCGAATGTTGCAAAGCCGCCATTTTCGACCTTGATCCACGCGAGCGGCAGATCGGTTGATCCTACAGTCCGGAACAGGCGCGAGCAAGACAGCGCCACCGCAGCGCACACCAGCCGGCTGGCGGCCCAAGGCAAAGCTGCTAGGATCGCCCCAAAACAAGCAGAACGGAGGATCGCCATGGACGCCGTAACGCTGAAGGGCGCGGAGACCGCAGACACGCATTCCCATCTGGTTCGCCCCGACAGCATGGAATGGCAGCAGACGCGTTTCCCCGGTTGCGAAGCCAAGACGCTGCTGTTCGATCGCAAGACCGGCTTGATGACCGCGCTGATGCGGTTCGAACCGGGCGCGGTGCTGCCCGACCACGAGCACGTCAACATCGAGCAGACCTACGTGCTCGAAGGATCGCTCGTCGACAAGGAAGGTCCGGCGAAGGGCATCGAATGCAAGGCCGGTGAATTCATCTGGCGCGAGGAAGGCAGCCGTCATGTCGCCTGGTGCCCCGAGGGCGGGCTGATGCTCGCGATTTTCCAGGTCCCGAACAAGTTCTTCGAGGCCGATGGCCGCGTCATCGACGCCGCAGGCGAGGACTGGGACGCTGCGTGGGGGCATACGCGAAAGGGTTGACTGCCGTCAGGTCTCCCGCCGGCTTGGGATCTGATCAGACTGGACGGGACTGATTACGTCGTGCCGGCGGACGCTGGGCGTGAGTGTTGCGAGCCGAGCCCATTTCTACTTTGCATGGGGTTGTTTTCGCGATTTGTATCTCGGTCCTACTTGTGCTGCGGAAAAGGGCGTTGCTGCTTCGCAAGCGGCTATTCGACCCAACCATTCGGCGCTGATTAGCTCAGCACGATCCAGGCTGGCGCATGGTCGCTGGCCCCTTCCTCGCCGCGTATCTCGCGATCGACGTCGGCCTTGATCAGGCGCGGCGCTACTGCCGGGCTCAGCAACAAATGATCGAGCCGTAGCCCGGCATCGCGTGGCCAGCGGTTGCGCTTGTAGTCCCAGAACGTGAACATCGGTTTCGACGGATGAAGTGTCCGGATCGCGTCCGTCCAGCCCTGGTCCACCAGCGCCTTGAACGCAGCGCGGCTCTTCGGCTGGACCAGCGCGTCCTTGTCCCAGGATTTCGTCGGATAGATATCCGACACCGTTGGCGCGACGTTGTAGTCGCCGGCCAGCACGACCGGAATGTCCTGCTTGAGCAGCTTGCCGGCATGCGACCGGAGCCGTCTGAACCAGTCGAGCTTGTAGTCGAATTTCGGTCCGGGCTGCGGATTGCCGTTCGGCAGATAGAGGCTGGTCACGATGACACCGTTGACGGCGGCTTCGATATACCGCGCGTCGTCATCATTGCGATCGCCGGGAAGCGCGGTCCGGGTCAATACCGGCTCGGCGTTCCGCGCCAGGATGGCAACGCCGTTCCAGGTTTTTTGTCCGCGCCACACCGCGCCGTAGCCGGCCTTGTTGATCGCCAGAATCGGGAACTCCGCATCGGTCGATTTCAGTTCCTGCAAAGCGACGACGTCGGGCTTCGCCGCATGCAGCCAGCGCAACAGGTTAGGCAGGCGGCGATTGACATTATTAATGTTGAAGGTCGCGATCTTCATGTAGAGCTAACTGGCATCACTGTGCTTCGCCTGACGCTTGGAGATTCCATGTCGAAACTGCGCTTCGCCGTTCTCGTGCTCGCAATCGGATGCTCCGGATCCGCGGTTGCTCAAGTCGCCGACCAGCGCGGTGCCTGCAAGGCGGACTATGACAAATATTGCGCCGGTACGCTGCCCGGCGGCGGCCGTGTCGTCGCATGTCTGAACAAGCAGCTTCCCCAGCTCAGCGACGCCTGCAAGAAAGTGTTGGCCAGCCGGAAGGCGCAGTAAGACACACCTCGCCATGAGGTGCCGCGAAGGAAGCCTTGGAACGAAGAACTAGGTGGAAGCGGCTGCCGGCTCCACTGGCGGTGGAGCAGGGGGTTCTACAGTGGCATTTCCGCCCTTGTAGATCCGTGTATAGCGCTTGCCGAGGCTGGTCAGCACTTCGTAGCCGATAGTACCGAAATGGTGGGCGAGTTCGTCAACCGTAATGCCTTCGCCGATCAACGTCACCATATGGCCGCGCCGCACCGCAGTCTTGTCGAGATCGGTGACGTCGACCGCTGTCAGGTCCATCGAAATCCGCCCCGCGATCGGGCAGCGCTTGCCGGCGACCACCACCTCGGCGCCACGGGTGCCGTCATTGGCGCTGGCCGCGCGGAAATATCCGTCGGCATAGCCCGCGGAGACGATCGCTATTCGGGTCGGACGCCGCGCCGTCCAGGTCCCGCCATAGCCGACGGTATCGCCGCGTTCGACGTTGCGGATCTGCACGATGCGCGCCTTCAATTCGACGACCGGCCGCATCGGATTGTCGGTTTCGGGCGTCGGATTGATGCCGTAAAGGGCACAGCCCGGGCGGGCCAGGTCGAACTGGAATTGGGCGCCCAAGAAAATGCCGGAGGAATTAGCAAGCGACGCCGGCACACCGGAAAACAGACTCGCGATTTCGCGAAAGGCCGTGAGCTGCCTGGCGTTGGCGGGATTGTTGAGCAGTTCGGCGGAGGCGAGGTGGCTCATCACAAGCGTAATGCCGTGGTCTCCGGCGTTGATACGCGGGATGATGCCCTGCGCCTCGGTGACGGTCAGGCCGAGCCGGTTCATGCCGGTATCGATGTGTATGGCCGCGCCGCCCGACCAACCCGAGCGGCGGCAGAACACGTCCCATTCGGCCAGTTCATTGAGGTCGCCGATCACGGGCTTGCAGTCGAACTTGGCGTAGGCGTCGCCGGTGTTCTGAAAGAAGCCGTCGAGCACGTAGATCGCGGCCGCAGGTGCCGCGGCGCGAACCACGCGGGCCTCATCGAGGGTGGCGACGAAAAACGTCTTGCAGCCGGCGGCAGAGAGGGCGCGCGCGACCTGCTCGGCGCCGCAGCCATAGGCGTTCGCCTTGACGACGCCTGCGCATTCGGCCGGCACCGCCGTCTTCTCGAGCTTGCGCCAGTTGGCGACGATAGCGTCGAGATCGACCGTCAGCACGCCGGTTGCGGTTGCGAGCGAGGCAGCCTGGTTCGCCTCGGGCGACAGCAGGGTGCCTTGCGGGATGGACTTGGGATCGGGGGCCACGTTCATGCCATAGTTTTACGCGGCGGAACGCGGCGGTTCAACTGCGCTCAATAGCCCCGATCCGGCAGATTGCCGTCCTGCGCAAGATCGCTGAACCGGGTGAACTGACCCTCGAACTGCACCTCCACCGTTCCGGTGGGGCCGTGGCGCTGCTTGCCGATGATGATTTCGGCCTTGCCGTGCACCAGCGACATGTCGAGCTGCCATTTTTCGTATTCGGGGGTGCCGATACGCGGCTCCTTGTTGGCGAGGTAGTATTCCTCGCGGTACACGAAGATCACGACGTCGGCGTCCTGCTCGATCGAACCGGATTCACGCAAGTCGGCCAGTTGCGGGCGCTTGTCGTCGCGGTTTTCGACCTGACGCGAGAGCTGGGACAAGGCGATGATCGGAACGTTGAGTTCCTTGGCGAGCGCCTTGAGGTTGGTGGTAATTTCAGTCACTTCCTGTACGCGATTATCAGACTTCTTGCCCGAGCCTTGCAGAAGCTGGATGTAGTCGATCACGATGAGGTCGAGGCCCTTCTGCCGCTTCAGCCGGCGCGCACGCGCCGTGAGCTGCGAGATCGACAGGCCGCCGGTTTCGTCGACATAAAGCGGCAGCGACTGCAATTCGATCGAGTAGTCGCGGATCTTCTCGAAATCGGCCTCGCTGATACCGCCGCGGCGGATCATGCTGGAGGCGATGCTGGTCTGTTCGGCCAGAATACGGGTGGCGAGCTGTTCGGCCGACATTTCGCAAGAGAAGAAGCCGACGATGCCGCCATTGACGGTCTTCATGGTGCCATCGGCTTGCACCTCGGCGCGATGCGCCTTGGCGATGTTGTAGGCGATGTTGGTGGCGAGCGCCGTCTTGCCCATGCCGGGGCGGCCGGCGACGATGATCAAGTCGGAAGCCTGCAGCCCGCCCATCTTGGTGTCGAGGTCGCGCAAGCCGGTAGCGACGCCCGACAGGCTTCCGTCACGCTGGAAAGCCTTGGCCGCCATGTCGACGGCGGTGGTCAGCGCCTGCGAGAAGCGCTGGAAGCCGCCTTCATAGCGGCCGGACTCGGCGAGCTCATAAAGCTGGCGCTCGGCATCCTCGATCTGGGCGCGCGGCGCAAAATCCACTGGTGCGTCGAAGGCGACGTTGACCATGTCCTCGCCGATCCGAATCAGGTCGCGGCGCAGCGACATATCGTAGATCGTACGGCCGTAATCCTGCGCGTTGATGATCGTGGTGGCTTCGGCCGCCACGCGAGCGAGGTATTGGCCAACCGTCATGCCGCCGATATCGGTGTCGGCGGGCAGGAACGTCTTCAGCGTGACGGGGGTAGCAACCTTGCCCATCCGGATCAGGCTGCTGGCGGTCTCGAAAATAGTCTGGTGGAGCGGCTCGAAGAAGTGCTTCGGCTCCAGAAAGTCCGAAACCCGGTAGAACGCGTCGTTGTTGACCAGGATCGCGCCCAGCAGGCTCTGTTCCGCCTCGATATTGTGCGGCGCGCTCCGGTAGACCGGAGTTCCCGCGTCGGGAGCAAGCTTGAGGACGTTCGAATCAGTCAGTGCCATGGGGTCGGATTATGCTCAGATTCTTGGCGTTGTTTGGATTCCGGGATAGTCGGAATTCCCGAAAGCGGGCGGCGATAAAGCGCCACTCACGCGTCCGGTGAAAGCACGAAGGTGCCTTATGCACGATTCCCACATGCGGGGTGTGAATCCGGATCGCGTGGCGCATTCCGCTTGACGGGCTTTCAGCCAAAACCAGGCGGTGCGGGAGCGTTTTCCGCGAAAATGCCAAGCAAAATCTTAGGAGAGCCTGAACCTTGTCGCGACTTCGACAGACGTATCCGAAGGCGAGAGGTGTTTTCGAGCCGCGATCTTAAGCGTTGATCAAACCAGGACCAGGTAGATGAACGCGAGCAGGGCAGCAGCCACCCCGATTGCGATCAAGGCGTAGTCGATCCGGATGTCGGAATCGAACGGGGCTGGGTAGGTCTGCCGGTTCATGGCGGTGATGTACGACGGACCGCCGCGGGCTTCTGTGAAGTAGATCACATCGCGTGCGATTTTCTTCGCGGCAGAACGGATTGGTTACGAAATCGGGAACGGACCGGCGATTTTCGGGTTGCCAGCCGTATCGGATCAAAGGACGGACGATGGGTCAGCAACTCAAGGGATGGCGAACGGCAAGCGCCCAGCGTTTGTGGCTGTCGATGCTGATCGACACCATGGAAGAGATTTCGCGCCCGGAACGGCGTGCCGTGCCCTGCGATGGTCAAGCGCTTGCTGCGTTGCGAGCCCAGCTCGCCCGTCCGGCTTCGGCTCGCGCGCCCTATGCCTCCTCCTACAGCCTGCGAAACTGACGGCGCCGCCATTGCCTATTCGCCCGCCAACTGCAGCCGCGGCTGCCTTCCGAGTTCCACCCCGCGCAGTCTCGCTTCTTCCCGCGTGATGTAATCGCGCGTCATCGGCACGATTCCCTGGCGCTTGGTGAGCTGGATCTGGAAATTCATCAGGTTTTGCTTCCGGAACGACATTTCCGACGCCGCCAGATAAAATTCCCACATGCGGGCAAAACGCTCGTCATAGAGGCGTACTGCCTCTTCGCGCCGGGCCATAAAGCGGTCGCGCCAGGCCTTCAGCGTTTCCGCATAATGCAGCCGCAGGATTTCGATGTCGCAGACCAGAAGGCCCGCCTTCTCGATCGCGGGGATGACTTCGGAAAGGGCGGGAATATAGCCGCCCGGGAAGATGTATTTCGTAATCCATGGGCTTGTCACATCGGGCCCGGTAGAGCGGCCGATCGAGTGCAGCACCATGACGCCGTCGTCGCTGAGAAGTTCGGCGCAGCGCCGGAAGTAAGTTTCATAGAAGTCGATGCCGACATGTTCGAACATCCCGACCGACACGATACGGTCGAACGGGCCCGCAATATCGCGGTAATCACTCGGCAGGAATCTTGCCGATCCCGTCAGGTTCTTCTCGGCGGCGCGGGCATTCGAGGCCCGCAACTGCTCCGACGACAGCGTGATGCCGGTGACGTCGGCGCCGGTCATTTCGGCGAGATAAAGGCCAAGGCCGCCCCAGCCCGAGCCGATATCGAGCACGCGGTTGCCGCGTCCGATCAGGAGCTTGGCGGCTAGGTGGCGTTTCTTGGCAAGCTGGGCATCGTCGAGCGTCGTATCCGGCGTTTCGAAATAGGCGCAACTGTATTGCTTGTCGGCATCGAGGAAGAGGGAATAGAGCCGCCCGTCGAGATCGTAGTGATGAGCGACGTTGTTTTTCGCCCGGCCGCGCCAATTGAATTGCCTGGCGTGCCGGCTGAAATAGCGCAGCCACCATTGCAGCTTGGCCCAACGTGGGAGCATTTCGGGCTGGCCGAGCAGGATCTCCAGCGCGTCCGCGATCGAGCCGTCCTCGACCACGAACGTGCCGTCCATATAGGCTTCGCCAAGCGCCAGTTCGGGATTGAGAAGGATCCGGAGCTGCGTCCGCTCGCTCAGGAATCGCGCTGACACTGGGCGGCCGGTTCCGTCACCGCAGGTAAATCTGGCCCCATTCGCGGCCGTAAATATCATCGTGCCGCGGCGAATGAACTGGCTCAAAAAATAACGCAACAACCGGTCCATCGAAGCACCAATGGAACGAGCTACCCTTATACCGACGCGCCACGGAAAGGTTGGTTCCAGGGATGGATCAATATTGTCACAAGTACGAATGCCCTAGTCCTAATCCGTTGGAGTGAAAGTGGATATTCCCGAATGCGGCGATCACGCAGATGCACGCTTCCATTCGCGTCATAATCGGCTAAAAGGTGACCCCGCCGCCGGCAACATTACTCGTCGCGGGCAGCGATTCGACGTCTGGAGAAGCAGGGAATGTTGAGCCGAGCGCTCAGTTTGGCGACGGTGACGCTCCTGATCGGCTGCCTCACCGCAGGGGTGACGCAGGCGGTGGAAAATCTCGACGCCGGCAAGAGCCCCTCCCAGATATTCTCAAGCACCTGCAGCGCGTGCCACAGGAGCCCCCGTGGCCTGTTGAAGAACACGTCGGCTTCGTCGTTGCCGGGGTTCCTGCGCCAGCACTATACGACCGGTACCGACATGGCCTCGGTGCTTTCTTCCTACCTGCTATCCAACGGCGCTGCCGATCCCCGGTATCAGGGCAAGGATCAGGCGAAGAAGGATGCCAAGCAGGACGGAAGGTCGGATCAACCTGACCGGCTCGGTCGCCGGCAGCCATCTGCAGCACCTGCTCAGGAGGTTTCCCGGCCGGGCGCCGACGGAGCTACGCCGCAAGGCGAGGGAGTGCGTCCTGGCCGAGACGCGAAGCGGCTCGCACGGCCGCAGCCGGCGCCCGAAGCCGCTAAACCTGCGGATGGGCAGGCGCCGGTGCAGGCCGCTACCGACAGCAAATCGGGCGTTAGGCAGAAGCAGGGCAGGCGTAGCAGGCCTGCCGCCGAAGAGCCGCCGAAAACCGAGCCGGCGGCGCGCGACGACGCCGCGAAGGAAGATGCATCTCGGGATGCCGCCAAGGCTGAAACGGCCGCGAGCGATTCTGCCAAGGCCGATCCAGTCAAGGCCGATCCGGTCAAGACCGACGCCATCAAGGGCGAGGACGACAAGCAGGCCGGCGAGGCAGCGAAGCCCGCCGGCGAGTCGGAAAAGCCGGAACGCGAGGGCAGATCCGACACCGCCAAGGTCGATGCTCCCAAGGAGAGCGCCCCCAGCGAGCCGACGCCGCTCCGGCCCGATCCGGTGCCGCCGGTCACGCCAGTGCCGCCAGCTTCCGCAACGACCGCGCCTGAGCAGGCCGCGAGTTCCTCCGCAGCAGCGCCAGCACCCGCGGCGCCTCCGCCGGTAGAGGCTACGGCGCCCGCATTGCCGCCGGTTCCGCCCGCCGGCCAGCCTGAGCCGCCCATCTCGCGCTAAGATTTTCAGATTTCAATTTTCAGATTTCCCGACGCCGGTCAGCGGGTGGCGTTGCTTGACCGGCTCTAGAGTAATACTCTAGAGTGATGATCTAATCGCATCATAAGGCGAGCGCGAGTGAGTACGGCACGCGAGGATCTGCTGGCGGCGGGATTGGCGGTATTCGACCGCGACGGTTTTGAGGGCGCTACCGTGGCCGCCATCAGAACCCGCGCGCGGGCGTCCAACGGAAGCTTCTTCCATTTCTTTGGATCGAAGAAGGAACTGGCCGGCACGCTGTTCCTGGAAATCCTTGCCCGTTATCACGCAGCCGTCATGGCGGCGGTCGACGAATCCCGCGGTGCGCGGGAAGGCGTGGCGCGGCTGATCCGCGCACATCTCGAATGGGTCTTCAACTGCAGGCGCGAGGCCCGCTATCTGTTCGAGATTTCCCGCAGCGAATGGATGGAGGAGATCCGCGGCGCGCAGCGTGCGCAAAACTCGCGTCTTGCGGAAGCCGTGGAGCGTTGGCGTGCGCCGCTGGTTGCGCGCGGCGAATTGCTGCCGATGACGTCGTCAGTGTTCTTCAGCCAGATCATCGGACCGGCGCAGATCTTCTGCCGCGCATGGCTGTCAGGCCGCGACCGCACCGATCCAAGAGAGCAAGCCGAAATCCTGATCGCCTGTGCCATCCGCGCGGTGGTCGCACCTGATGCGATCCGCACACCGGGAGAAACCGTATGAGTGCGAATAACGATCCCGACTTCGCGCCGATCGCGACCCGCATCCGCGACAATGTCGGCCGCCAGGGCTTTATGACCCATATCGGCGCCGAATTATCCGAGCTGACGCGCGGTACCTGCACGCTCGCGGTCGACCGCCGGCCGGAGCTGTTGCAGCAACACGGTCTGTTCCATGGCGGCGTGACCGCGTTCCTTGTCGACAATGCGACCACGATCGCGGCCGCGACCTCGCGCGGCCAGCCGGCGCTGACTGCGGAATACAAATTGAATCTGCTGTCGCCGGCGACCGGCGAGCGATTGATCTGCCGGGCGCGCGTGATCAAGCCCGGACGTCAGGTCGCCGTGGTCGCGGCCGACGTGTTCTGCGTGACCGATGGCGTCGAGAAGCACACTGCGACCGCGTTAGCGTCGATTGCCATGCTCGACGAGAAAGCAGCAGCTAGAATCCCAAGCCCGGCCTGAGGGGCCGGGCTTGAGGTCGTCATGGAGAAGTTTGAGCCGGAAGCGCGTTACTTCTCGGTCGAAGCGGGTGCCGGCGCGACCTCGTCGTGCTGGGCTTCCGGATCGAAGAACTCGCCGGCGGCGGCCAGCGCCTCGGCGGCAGCGTCCTGGTCTTCCTGACGGGTCGAGATGTCTTCACCGCGGTTGATGCGCTCGGCTTCATCGGCGCTGCGCGCCACGGTGACGCTGACGTTGACTTCGACTTCCGGATGCACGGCAATTGCGACCTGGTGCTTGCCGATGTTCTTGATCGGCGCATCCAGCAGCACTTGGCTGCGGTCGATGGTGACGCCATCGGCCTCGAACGAGGCGACGATGTCGCGTATGCTCACCGATCCGAACAACTGGCCGGATTCGGAGGCTTGACGCAGCACGATCACGTTGCGGCCGTCGATCTTCTCCGCGACCTTGGTCGCCTCGCCCTTGGCCTTGAGGTTGTTGGCCTCGAGCTCGGCCTTCATGCTGTCGAACTTGGCGCGATTGTCGGCGGTGGCGCGCAGCGCCTTGCCGCGCTTGAGCAGAAAGTTGCGGGCAAACCCGTCCTTGACGCGGACGACTTCGCCCATCTGACCGAGCTTGACGACACGTTCCAGCAAGATGACTTCCATTCTAATTCTCCTTTTGAGTGTTCGATATGCGGTTGACGTGAATGGTGAGGGTTCAGGATGCGGGCAGTGGTGGAGGCTTGCCGCGCAGATAGCGTTGGCGAAGTCCGAAGACGGCATCGGCGAGACCGAGCGCGATCATCGCGAGCACCGGCCAGCCGAACGTGACGACGATCGCGTAGGTGCAGCAGAGCCAGAAGACACGGCTCTTGAACGCCAGTGTCAGCGTGTGCAGCACGGCAAAGCCGGTGAGGGCATAGGCCATCATCAGCGCGGTCGTGATGATCTGCGCGAACATCGCGACGAGCCCGCCGATAAAGCAAAAGGCCAGCGCGACCGACAGCGCCACCAGCGTCATCGGCGGCAATTCCGCGCTCTTCAGGTCAGGCCACGGCCGCTGCAACCGGCCCGAGGTCGCCGTGATCTTCCCGGCAAGCCAGAGATTGAGTGTCAGCGTCATCATGGCGATGATCGTTGCGGCCGCAGGAGCGATGATGGCGAGAGCGGCTACCACGCGCTCGACATCTGCCGACGGCGCGGCCTCACGCGCCAGAATTCGCGTAAGGCCTCGGCGCAGCACACCGGTGATGGCATCGGCGTCGCCGCCAAGCGTCAGCATGGCCGCGATCGTGGTCAGTGCGGCAAAGCCGGCGATCCAGAGCAGGACGCGGCCGATCGGATACCATTCGAGCTGAACTGTAGCGGGTGCTGAACCGTCTTCGGGAGCGGTGGCGGGCAGCGGCCGTCCCAACAGGGCGAGATGGCCGAGCCACCACGCCGGCACCGCCACGGTGATCGCAAAGGCGATGCAATAGGGCAGGCCGAAGATCGCGCCGAGGCCGGAGGCGGCGGCAATGCCGCCGATCGTTGCCGCGAGCGGACCCCACCCGAGTGCCGCCACCATCAGCGGCAGCGGCGCCAGATAGAACAGCAGCAATGAGATGAGCGCGCCCGAGATGATCGAGGCGAACATCAGCGCCGACGCGCAGCCGGCTGCAAGACCAATGAGGACAATCGCGATCATAAGCTGTCCCGCTCCTTTCGAGCGGTTAGATAGAGGTCAGCAAATTATGCCGCCTTACCAACTAGTTAGAGAGTTAAGGGAGACGTCTGTACCGCGGTACCCCTTAAACATTCACGGCCCCACCGGGGGGCCGAGATGACTTGGTGCGCCTTTTAGAGCAGTAGCCCCAGCCGATCAAGAGTGTCAGCCGAGACGATTTCAGAAAAGGTTCCCGGCGTTTAGCCGGCGACCGGCGGGCACAATGGAAATTCCCATTCCTGCGAGATGTCGCGGCTCAGGAGGCGTATATGCGCAGAACACCGTAGAGCACAGTGCCAACTATGAGGGCTGCTGCGATCAGCGTCAGGGCGATGGACTGTGCGCGGGTCACGTGCTCGCTTTCCGCGTTATGGTGGATTGTGGAGTCCACAGCTTCTGCAACAGCAGGATGATGGCAAGCAGGCCCGCGCCGATGACATCGGTGACGGCATTGGGATCGATCAGCAGCATTGCGGCCGCAAAGAAAAGTATCCGCTCGAACCACGTTGTTCTACGCAGGAAATAGCCTTCAAGACTGGCTGCAAGCGCAATCACTCCCATCGTGCCGGTCAGCACGGCGCGCAGGATATCGGGCCATGGCCCCTGGAATAGCAGCGCGGGGTTGTAGACGAAGAAGAACGGAACGATGAAGCCGGCGGCGGCGAATTTCATCGCCTGCACGCCCGAGGCCCACAGGCCGGCCCCACCGATCGATGCAGCAGCATACACGGCAAGTGCCACCGGCGGCGTTACCGCCGACAGGCATGAGAAGTAGAACGCGAACATGTGCGCCGCCATCGGCTCCACGCCGAGCTTCATGATTGCGGGCACCAACAGCGCCGCCTGCATGATGTAGGCGGGCGTGGTCGGCATGCCCATGCCGAGAATGACCCCGGCGACCATGGTGATGAGCAGGGCGGGCAGCAGCGAGCCGTAGGTGAAGTCGATCAGAAACGCCGTGAACCGCAGCGCCAGCCCGGTTTGCAGCACGATGCCGATCACGATGCCGGCGGATGCGCACGCCATCGCCACCGGCACGGTCTGCACCGCCCCGTCGCGCAGGCCTTCAAGGCACGCGCGCCAGGTAAGCCCGGTCGAAGGCCGCAGCCATGAAATGCCAACCAGCGCGACGGTCGCGATGATCGCGCCATAGGTCGGCGTGAATCCGTAGAGCAGCAGCGCCAGCAGCACGATGACCGGCAGGAACAGGTGGCCTTGGCGCAGCATGATGTAACCGAAGATCGGCAGCTCCTCGCGCGGCAAGCCCTTGAGCCCCGAACGCACGGCGTTGAAGTGGATCGCGGCGAACAGCGCGCCGTAATAGAAGAACGCGGGGATCGCCGCGGCGATCATCACCTGCGTGTAGCTGACGCCCTGAAACTCGGCCATGACGAAGGCCGCCGCCCCCATGATCGGGGGCATGATCTGCCCGCCGGTGGAAGCCACCGCCTCGATGGCGGCTGCCGCCTCCGGCTTGAAGCCGGTCTTCTTCATCATCGGAATCGTCAGCCAGCCGTCGACCATGACATTGGCGACCGCGGAGCCGGAGATCGTACCGAACAGGCTTGAGGAAACGACCGCCACCTTGCCGGGACCGCCGCGCGCGCCGCCCGCGATCGCGTTGGCGAAGTTCATGAAGAACTGACCTGCTCCGGATTTCTCCAGAAACGTGCCGAAGATAATGAAAAGAATGACGTAGGTAGCGGCCACCGTCATCGGCACGCCGAAAATGCCCTCGGTGGTGAAATAGGTCTGGTCGACCGCGATCTCGAGCGTGAGACCTCTATGGTAAAGCCAACCGTACAGCCAGGGGCCGGCGAACCCGTAGAAGAGGAAGACAAGCGCCACGATCGGCAGCGCCGCGCCGATCGTGCGTCGCGTCGCCTCCAGCACCAGCACGGTGGCGGTAATTCCCACCGCCATGTCCATTCGGGTCAGCGCATCGGCAGTGGGGAAACGGTTTACGATGTAGTCGTAATTCACAAACATGTAGCCGATGCACGCCAGCGAAAGACCCGCCAAAGCGAGATCCTCCCACGGCACGCCGCCGAGTGTCGCGTCCTTGCTGCGAGGCCACAACAGGAACGACAGCACCAGGCTGAAGGCGAGCGTGATATAGAGCAGGGCTTGCTGATCGGGAGCGTATACCGTCAGCCGGGCGTAGACGTGGTACACGGACATTGCGACCGCCACCACGCCGACGACCAGGCCCGCGTAGCCGGTGAGCTTGCGCACGGCGCGCTCCCTACTTCTTGAGCAATCCCGCTTCGCGGTAGTATTTCTCCGCGCCGGGATGAATAGGCATGTCGAAGTTCTCTGCCATGTCCGACGCCGTCACGCCTTTCATGACACTGGTGACGTTGCCGAACTCCTCGCGCTCTTCGACGATGGCCTTGGTGATCTTGTAGATCACGTCGGGAGACGTCTTGGAGGATGCAATAAGCACAGTGGGCGACTGGAAGGTCTGAACTGCCTCGGTCACGCCCTGATCCTTGTAGATTCCGGCCTTGAGGGTGTAGGGCACAAAGCCCGGATTGAGCTTGCGCAGTGCGGCGAGCTCCTCGTCGGTGACCCCAAGCACCCGCACCTGCATCGCCGAGCCCATGTCCATGATGAAGGACGCTGGCACCACCGTGAACCATCCGACCGCCATCGCTTGCCGGTTCTTCACAGCCTCGGCATTGGAGGATACCGGCCCGTAACTCTTTGCGCCCAGGTCGTTCAGCGTCATGCCGTTGACCTTGAGCAGGTACTCCCAGCCGGCCGCCAGGCTCGTGTTGCCGCGTGACGGCAGCGCCACCGGCTGACCCTTCAAATCCTTGACACTCTTGATGTCGCTGTTCGCAGGAACCACCAACTGCCAGACGTTGGGGTAGAAGTTGGCCACGAAAAGGCCCTTGTCAGTCTGCTTGCCGGCGAACTGACCCTCGCCCTTCTGCGCATCGGACATGACGGTCGTCATGGACCAGCCGATATCGGCCTTGTCGTTGCGGATCTTCTCCATGTTGACGAGGGCCGCGCCCGGCTCAACCTGCACGTTTAGCTCGGGATATCGCTTGTTGACGACCTGCGACGCTGCCGCGGCCATCGGCGTCCAGCTGCCACCGGTCGGGCCGGCGCTGAAGATGACATCGGTCTTCTGTTGGGCATGGGCAGCGCCTGCTGCGGCGACGGACAACGCTGCAATGGCGGCCAGGCGTACGACTTGCCGTAGACCACGGATGTGGACTGGCATCGTTTGCACTCCCTTTGGCGGTTGCGCTCGTTGGCGCCGCTTATTGGGGCTCGTGTCCGCACGTGATCGGCGGCGACTTCGACACCCGTAGCATGCGGGAATTTGACATCCGTCCTGCTGCCGGCAGCGTACGTGCTCGCCGCAGCGATTGTCAACGACGCGCGTTCCCGGCTACCGCAGCGCGGGCATCACGCGATCAGTCATAGCGATGACGGCTCACCAATCATTGGAAGAGGTGAGCCCGGGACAGAGGATGCCAATAGGCGGCATCGGATGCATTGAAAAGCAGGGAGGAGACTTGCGGGGCCAACGAGCGGTCAGAGGTCGCTTCGGCCAACCATCCCACCCGGAAACGAATAATAACGACCGGCGGCGCGGACGCCGCCGGTCGAAGATGTCTTAGCGAATGACGTAGGGCAGCAGACCGAGGAAACGCGAGCGCTTGATGGCGCGCGCGAGTTCGCGCTGCTTCTTGGCGGACACGGCCGTGATGCGGCTCGGCACGATCTTGCCGCGCTCGGAGACGTAACGCATCAGCAGCTTGGAATCCTTGTAGTCGATCTTCGGCGCGTTCGGACCCGTGAACGGGCAGGTCTTGCGGCGACGGAAAAACGGACGGCGTGCACCAGCTTCAGCCATGATTCTTACTCCTCTTCCGCCGCTTCAACAGCGGCGTCTTCGCGCGGACGGCGCGGACCACGGTCGCCGCGGAAGCCACCGCCTTCACGATCGCCACGGAAGCCGCCTTCGCGGTCGCCGCGGAAACCGCCGCCGCGATCGTCGCGCTCGCGGTCACGATCGGCCTTGCGCATCATCGCCGAGGGACCTTCCTCGTGCTCTTCGACGCGGACGGTGAGGTAACGAATGACGTCTTCAGAGATCCGCTCCTGGCGCTCGATCTCGGTGACCGCAGCGGAGGGCGCTTCGATATTCATCAGCACGAAATGCGCTTTGCGATTCTTGTTCATGCGGTAGGTGAGGGAGCGTACGCCCCAGTTCTCGGTCTTGGTGACCTTGCCGCCGAGCCCTTCGACGATGCCCGTCATCTGGGTGGTCAGTTCTTCGACCTGCTGGGTGCTCGCATCCTGACGCGCGAGAAAAACATGCTCGTAAAGAGGCATGGGTGTCCTTTCCTGGTGTTGGCGCGTTTCCCGGCGGCAAGCCCTTCGAGGCCTTCGGAAAGGACTCGGGATAAGCTCAGAAGGCGGAAGCACGGGACGACGGGCCGACTGGCCCTGCCACATCAATAACGCCTGGAAAGGTGAGATTGCTGAGACCGTCCGTTCAGCTCCCGGCCGGGATCCACGGATGGCGCGGTTTATAAGGATTTTCAGCGCGCTGGCAAGGCTTCTTGCACGCTTGCCGGGGTTCTTGGCCTCGCCACGGGTCCGAAGGACTCGTTGACTTATTTGTTTGTATATCATACAAACAATGGACGAGAGGGCAAAATGGCCGACAAGTCCGTCCAGACTGCTTCTGAAACGCCGACCGGCGATCCCAAGCACGCCGCCCGTGCGACGCGCTCGGCCGGGCGCCAGATGCGCTCCCGGCTGCTCGACGGCGCCAGCCGGCTGTTCAAGGAGCGGGGCCTCGCCGGAGCCTCGATCTCGGACATCGCTGCGGCCGCGGACGCCTTCCCAAGCCAGATCACCTATTACTTCCGCACCAAGGAAGCCCTGTTCGTCGAAGCTGCCTGCCGCGACATGCTGTATCTGGCGCGCGCGGCCGAACAGGCGGCGCTGCAGGCGCAAACGCCGCGGGCATACACCCGCGCACTGGTCGAGACCGTAACGGCAACGGATTCGGTCGCCTTCTTTACAGAAGCGCTGACGCTCACGCGCCGCCGCCAGGACCTCGCGCCTTTGGTGGAGCGCACCATCGAGCGGCTGCACGGCGAGGGGATGCGCGCCTATGCCGGCCAGATCGAGCGGCACGGCTGGAAAAGCTTGCGCGATCCCGACGCCAGCTCACGTCGGTTCTGGGCGCTTGCGATCGGCGTGATGGTCGAGGGCCATGCCATGGGCCGTTCGGCGGAAGAAATGTGCAGCGAGATGCTGCGCGTGCTGGGCGATCAGGCGACGACAAAGATCGCCGACGACAATACGCGACTGCGCCTTGTCGGCGACGGCGACGCTTCCGATTCAGTTTCACCCGACGGGGAGAACTCATCATGACCGCGCTCCGGATGCGTGCCCGCGACTTTCTGAACGAGGATCAACTGATTGCCGTCCGCCAGCGCGTGACGTGGAAGGGGGTTGCCCTGATCGCGCATGCGTGGGCGCTGATATTGGGATCGATCGCTCTTGTCGCATGGTGGCCCAACCCTCTCACCTTTCTGCTGGCGGTGGGCATCATCGGCTCGCGCCAGCTCGGGCTCGCGATCCTGATGCATGACGGCGCGCATGGATGTCTGTCGGCGGACGAGAAGGTCAACCTCACGCTCAGCCAATGGTTCTGCGCCTATCCGATCTTCGCCGAGACCCGCGCCTATCGGCGCTATCACCTGCAGCATCACGCGCGCACGCAGCAGGAAGACGATCCCGATCTGGTGCTGTCGGCGCCGTTTCCGATCACAGGAATGAGCTATCGCCGCAAGTTCGTGCGCGATATTACCGGCCAGACCGGCTATCAGCAGCGCAAGGCGCAATTCTTGAATGCGCTCGGTCCTAAGGAATGGCCACACGCGCAGCGCGCCGCGCATTTCTGGGAAAAACTTGGCCCGCAGCTTGTCGTCAACGGCCTGCTGTTTGCAGGTCTCGCCGCCGCCGGCGTGTGGTGGGCCTATCCGCTGCTATGGCTGTTGCCGTTGCTCACCTGGCAGATGGTGATCACGCGCATCCGCAACATTGCCGAGCATGCGGTTGTTCCGGATTCCAGCGATCCCTTGCGCAACACCCGCACTACGCGCGCGAATTTCCTCGAGCGGCTGTTCATCGCACCCTATTACGTCAACTATCACCTCGAACATCATCTGTTGTTCTACGTGCCCTGCTACAACCTGCCACGCGTCCACCGCATACTCAGTGAAAGCCGGTATGCTGTTAGCATGGAGGTGCAGCCGAACTACGCCGCCGTGCTGCGGCTCGCGACCGCCAAGCCAGACCACGAGGACCGCCCGGGCAAGCTGGTGAGCGGTGCACGCCGCGCACGAGCCGGGAAGGAGGTCGGCGGTGATCAGGCCGCAGGTGGCTTCTAGAGGTGGACATCTCCTTTCGCCCATAGGGTGCTTCCCTGGGCGACAATAGCCGTGAAGGAGCGAGCGTATGATCGATCTGACCACCTTGGCTGCTTATGCGGCGGTTGTGCTCGGCTTTGTATTCATTCCGGGTCCCGCCACGCTCCTCACCATTGCACGGGCAACGAGTTCGGGCACCAAGGTGGGCATAGCTACCGGCGTCGGGATCGCCGCTGGCGACGTGATTCATACCTTTATGGCGATCGTCGGCATCTCGGCGATCATTGCCACGTCGGCTTTGCTGTTCAGCATCATCAAATACATTGGCGCAGCGTATCTCGTTTACCTCGGCATTCGCGCAATCCTTGAGAGAACGCCGGCAAATCTGACGGCCGGCGCGCTACCAATCTCGGCCGGCAAGGCATTCAGGCAGGCTATTCTGGCAGAGGTGCTAAACCCAAAAACCGCGCTCTTTTTTCTCGCGTTCCTCCCCCAGTTTGTGGTGCCCGAAAACGGATCGGTCATGCTTCAATTGACGATGCTGGGGATCCTTTTTGTCCTGTTGGGGCTCGGCAGTACTGTGGTGTTTGCGGTGTGCGCGGGAGGACTGGGAAATTTTCTCCGTCGAAATCCCGCCGTGCTAAAATGGCAGGGCAAGGTAGTTGGCGGCATCTATTGCGCTCTAGGCGTCCGATTAGCGCTGCAAGAACGCTAAACCTGGCCGCCCCCGATTCCCAACCTTCCCCACGGCATGTCATCCCGCACCGCGGCTTGACATCCCCGCCTTGGTCAGTGTCTTACGGCCCCATTCGAATGAGGGAGCGCCGATGACGG
Source organism: Bradyrhizobium valentinum (assembly GCF_001440405.1). Taxonomy (GTDB): domain Bacteria; phylum Pseudomonadota; class Alphaproteobacteria; order Rhizobiales; family Xanthobacteraceae; genus Bradyrhizobium; species Bradyrhizobium valentinum. The sequence continues at coordinate 115,689 of NZ_LLXX01000118.1, read as the reverse complement.
CTGCATTTACTTTTCCGGGGCAGGGTTCCCAGGCGGTCGGTATGGGCACGGCCCTGGCGGAAGCCTTTCCGGCCGCGCGGGCGGTGTTCGACGAGGTTGATTCGGCGCTCGGCGAGAAGCTGACCGCCATTATCTGGGACGGCCCGGCCGAAACCCTCCAGCTCACCGAAAATGCCCAGCCGGCCCTGATGGCCGTCTCGATCGCCACACTGCGGGTGCTGGAGACCGAGGCGGGCTTTTCCGTCGGGCGGGATGCGGCCTTCGTCGCCGGCCATTCGCTTGGCGAATATTCCGCGCTGGCTGCGGCCGGCAGCCTCAGCGTCAGCGATACCGCGCGCCTGCTGCGTACCCGCGGCCTTGCGATGCAAAAGGCGGTGCCGGTTGGCGTCGGCGCCATGGCGGCACTTCTCGGGCTCGACTATGAGGCGGCGATGGCGGTTGCCGACGAAGCCGCGCAGGGGCAAGTCTGCCAGGCCGCCAACGACAATGGCGGCGGGCAGGTGGTGGTATCCGGTGACAAGGCGGCCGTCGACCGTGCGGTGGAAATCGCCAAGGCCAAGGGCGCCAAGCGCGCGATGTTGCTGCCGGTGTCCGCGCCGTTTCATTGCAAGCTGATGCAGCCCGCGGCCGATGCGATGGCGGAGGCGCTGGCCGGGGTGACGATCAAGGCGCCGGCCTCGCCGCTGGTGTCGAACGTGTTGGCTGCGCCGATCACTGATCCCGACGAGATTCGCCGCCGCCTGATCGAGCAGGTCACCGGCACCGTCCGCTGGCGCGAGTCGGTGGCCTACATGGCCGCGCATGGTGTCACGCGGTTCTTCGAAATCGGCGCCGGCAAGGTGCTGAGCGGTCTGGTCAAACGCATCGCCGACGGCGCGGTCGGCGTGCCGGTCGGGGGACCCAACGACATTGCCGCCGCCAAGGACGCATTGGCGGCTTCAGCCTAAAGCTCCCGGAAGGAGACATTGATGTTCGATTTGACGGGTAGAACGGCGCTGGTGACCGGCGCGACGGGCGGCATTGGCGGGGCGATCGCGCAAGCGCTGCATGGGCAGGGCGCGACGGTGGCGATTTCCGGAACGCGCCGCGAGGTGCTGGATTCGTTTGCCGGCAAGCTTGGCGATCGCGTCCACGTGCTGCCGTGCAACCTCTCCGACAGCGCAGATGTCGAGGCGCTGGTGCCGGCGGCGGAAGCCGCGATGGGGCAGGTCGATATTCTGATCGCCAATGCCGGCATCACGCGCGACAATCTTTTCGTGCAATTGCGTGACGAGGACTGGGACGACGTCATCCAGGTCAATTTGACCGCGACCTTCCGTCTCGCCCGCGCGGCAACCAAGCTGATGATGCGCAAACGCTTCGGCCGGATCATTGCGATCACCTCGATCGTCGGCGTGACCGGCAACCCCGGCCAGGCCAACTACACCGCGTCGAAGGCCGGAATCATCGGCCTGATCAAGACACTGGGCGCGGAATACGCCAAGCGCAACGTGACCGCCAATTGCATCGCGCCGGGATTTATCAAGACGCCGATGACCGACGCGCTCAATGACAAGCAGCGCGAGACGATCCTGACGAAGGTTCCTGCGGCGCGGCTGGGGACGCCGGAGGACATCGCGGCGGCAGCGGTCTATCTCGCCTCGAACGAAGCGGCCTATGTCACCGGCCAGACGATTCACGTCAACGGCGGAATGGCCATGATTTGAGCGAGTTATTGCCCCGATCGATGCGGCCAAAAGGCCGTTTTCCGGGGCGGGCGAGGCTTGTAGTCAAGGCTTGGGAAGTATGATAACCGAACCCTCGACGGATGGGCAAACAAGGCCATTGCAGGATTTTGAAACCCTGTATATTGGCGTGGCGACGCCTGCCGTTCGCCGGGGCTTTGTCGGCTACCACCGGGCCGAATCAAGACTATGCGCGATAGCGAAGGAAGTTTAACGACCACGATAGCTCGTAGCGTCTCTGTAGCGTCTTGGGGTCGGGTCCATTGGAACAAGCACGAGGTTGAACGATGAGTGAGATTGGCGAGCGGGTTAAGAAGATTGTGGTCGAACACCTCGGTGTTGAACCCGATAAGGTTGTCGACAACGCAAGTTTCATCGACGACCTCGGCGCCGACAGCCTCGACACCGTCGAGCTTGTGATGGCATTTGAAGAAGAGTTCGGTTGCGAAATTCCCGATGACGCCGCCGAGACGATTTTGACTGTCGGCGACGCCACGAAGTTTCTCGAGAAGAACGCGAAGAGCTGACGTCCCGGGCGGGTAGAGACAGAGCCGGACGGGCCGTTGTCGAACGGTCCCCCGGTTTCTTGTTTTGGGCCGCCGTTTTCGGGTTGGAGTTTTGATATGAGGCGGGTTGTCGTCACGGGGCTGGGCATGGTTACGCCACTCGGCTGCGGCGTTGACGCAACGTGGACGCGTATCCTGAGCGGCCAGAGCGGCGCCAAGAAGATCGATACGTTCGAAGTCGCCGATCTCGCCAGCCAGATCGCCTGTGTGATTCCGCGCGGCGACGGCAGCAATGGCACCTTCAATCCCGACCAGTGGATGGAGCCGAAGGAACAGCGCAAGGTCGATGACTTCATCATCTATGCGATGGCTGCGGCGCGCCAGGCGCTCGACGACGCCGACTGGCATCCCTCGACCGAGGAAGACAAATGCGCCAGCGGCACCCTGATCGGCTCGGGGATCGGCGGCCTGTCCGGCATCGCCGAAACCTCGCTGCTGCTGAAGGAGCGCGGGCCGCGCAGGGTTTCGCCATTCTTCATTCCGGGGCGACTGATCAATCTCGCTTCCGGCTATGTCTCGATCGAGCACGGCCTCAAGGGTCCCAATCATTCCGTCGTGACGGCGTGTTCGACCGGCGCGCATGCGATCGGCGACGGTGCCCGCCTCATTGCACTCGGCGACGCCGACGTGATGGTCGCGGGCGGAACGGAATCGCCGATCTGCCGGCTGGCGATGGCGGGTTTTTGCGCCGCGCGCGCGCTCTCGACCGGCTACAACGACGCACCGCAAAAAGCCTCGCGACCCTATGACAAGGATCGCGATGGATTCGTGATGGGCGAGGGCGCCGGCATCGTGGTGCTCGAGGAATATGAGCACGCGAAAAAGCGCGGTGCGAAGATCTATGCGGAAGTGCTGGGCTATGGCCTGTCGGGCGATGCCTATCACATCACTTCGCCAGCGCCGGATGGCGATGGCGGCTTCCGCAGCATGACCGCCGCGCTGAAGCGTGCCGGAATCTCAGCGTCCGACATCGACTACATCAATGCGCACGGAACCTCGACGCAGATCGGCGACGAAATCGAACTCGGCGCCGTCGAGCGGCTGCTCGGCAACGCCGCCTCCAAAGTGTCGATGTCGTCGACGAAATCGTCGACCGGGCACCTGCTCGGTGCTGCCGGTGCGATCGAGGCCATTTTCAGCATCCTTGCGATTCGCGACAACATCGCTCCGCCCACCATCAATCTGGAAAATCCGTCGGTGGTAACGGCGATCGACCTGGTGCCGCAGACGGCGCGCAAGCGCGACATTGACGTCGCGCTGTCGAATTCCTTCGGTTTCGGGGGGACCAACGCGTCCGTGATCCTGCAGCGCGTGGCTGACTAACAAGTGTTTAGAACTACTCCACCGTTTTGCCGTATTCGGCGATGACTTCTACATTGCGGGCGTATGCTATCGGCTGGGCAGAGGATTGCCCGGCCGCGATTGAACCGACAGGATTCAGGTTGCATCGATGAGTGAGAGGCCGCCCATTTCACCACGAAGCCCGCGCGCTGCGCTGGAGCCCGAGCAGGTGCCGCCGCCGCCGAAACGGTCGGAGCGCGCCCGCAATCCGTTCGTCGTGGTTGGCAATGCCATCTTCACCATCCTGATCATTCTGATGATCGGGGCGGGAACAGTGTACTATTACGGCAGACAAATTCTGGAAACGCCGGGCCCGCTTCAGGAAGACAAGATCGTCAACATTCCCTCGCGCGCCGGCAAGCGCGATATCGCCGATGCGCTGCTGCGCGAAGGCGTGATCAACGTCAATCCCTGGGTATTCATCGGCGGCGTGTTTGCGCTGAAGGCGAGTTCCGACCTCAAGCCGGGCGAATATTCCTTCCAGAAGAATGCAAGTCTGCGCGAAGTCATCGCCACCATCGTCGAGGGCAAGGTGGTGCAGCACGCCGTCACCATTCCCGAAGGCCTGACGTCCGAGCAGATCGTGGCGCGACTCACCGACAACGACATCTTCGCTGGCTCGGTGCGGGAATTGCCGCGCGAAGGCACGCTGCTGCCGGAAACCTACAAATTCCCGCGCGGCACTATGCGCGAGCAGGTGATCCAGCGCATGCAGCAGACCCAGAAGCGGGTGCTCGCCGAAATCTGGGAGCGCCGTAATCCGGACGTTCCGGTCAGGTCGCCAGAGCAGCTCATCACGCTGGCCTCGATCATCGAGAAGGAAACCGGCCGGGCCGACGAGCGCAGCCGCGTGGCCGCCGTATTCACCAATCGCCTGCGGCAGAGGATCAAGCTGCAGTCCGACCCGACCATCATCTACGGGCTGGTCGGCGGCAAGGGGACGCTGGGCCGGCCGATCAAGCGCTCCGAGATCACGCAGCCATCGCCCTACAACACCTATGTGATCGAGGGTCTACCGCCTGGGCCGATCGCCAATCCGGGCCGCGCCTCGCTCGAAGCGGCGGCCAACCCGGCGCGCACGCGCGACCTGTTCTTCGTGGCCGACGGGACCGGCGGGCACGCCTTCACCGAAACCTACGACCAGCACCAGAAGAACGTCGTCAAGCTGCGGGCGCTCGAAAAACAGATTCAGAACGATACCGTCGAACCATCAGAGGATGCACCGCCGCCAACTGCGGGGGGAGCACCGGCCGACACCAATCCAACCGCGACGACGCCACGGCCAGCGGCGCCAGCGAAAAAGCCGCCCCGTCCTGCGGCGGCACCGGCCCGCCAGGGTGCTGAGCAGTCGACCACGACGCCGCCGGTGGTTCAGCGCTGACCCCCGGCCGGCTCAGTCGGCGTTCCCGCCATCGCCGGAACGTAATTCCACTTTGGCGGAAATCGGCTTAAGGTCTCGCCGTTCCTTTCGAGTCTCGAAATCCCTGTCTTTTGGAGAGTATTACGCGATGGCGCTATCGAGCATGACCGGTTTTGCCCGGAGCCACGGCGCCAGCGGCCCCTATACGTTCGAATGGGAGTTGAAGTCCGTCAACGCCAAGGGCTTTGACCTGCGCTTGCGGCTGCCGCCCGGCTGGGATGAACTGGAAGCCTTTGCCAAAAAGCGCGCCGCGGAGGTGCTGTCGCGGGGCACGGTGTACGCCAACCTGAGCGTCAAACGCGCCAATGCGGTCTCCACCGTGCGCATCAATGAAGACGTGCTGTCCGCGATTGTAAGGGTTGCAGGCGAACTCGCCGGAAAAATCGACGCGGTGGCGCCCAGCATCGACGGGCTGCTCGGCATCAAGGGCGTCATCGAGGTCGTCGATCCCGAAAGTGACGAGGCGGAAGACAAGGCGGCAAGGGATGCGGCGGCCGCCGCCTTCGAGCAGGCGCTCGCTCATCTGGTCGAGATGCGGCGCCGCGAGGGCGTGACGCTTGGACAGATTCTCATCCAGCGCATGGACGAGATCGAGAGACTGGCGAAAAAGGCCGAGGCCGCGCCCGGCCGCAAGCCGGAGGCGATCAGGGCGCGCCTGGCCGAGCAGGTGGCGGCGCTGCTGGAGACTTCCGAGCGCTTCGACCCTGATAGGCTCAATCAGGAAGCGATTCTGATCGCGACCAAGGCCGACATTCGCGAAGAGCTCGACCGCATCGCCTCGCACGTCGCGCAGGCCCGCGAAATGATCGGCAAGGGCGGGCCGGTCGGACGGCGGCTCGACTTCCTCGCCCAGGAATTCAACCGCGAGGTCAATACCTGCTGCTCCAAATCGAACGATCTGGAATTGACCCAGACCGGGCTCGAGATGAAGAACGTGGTCGAGCAATTCCGCGAGCAGGTCCAGAATCTGGAGTGATGGATGGTGGCTTCTGGTTTCGACGGGGTTGAGCGGCGCGGGCTGATGTTCGTGTTGTCATCGCCTTCGGGCGCGGGCAAGACCACGTTGTCGCGCATGCTGATTGCCGAGACACCTGCGCTGCAGATGTCAGTGTCGGCTACCACGAGGCCGAAGCGGCCCGGTGAGGTTCACGGCAAGGACTACTTCTTTGTCGATCATACACGATTTGAGACGATGGTCGCCAACGGCGAACTGCTGGAGTGGGCAACCGTATTTGACAACCGCTACGGTACGCCGCGCGCGCCGGTCGAAGCGGCATTATCGTCCGGGCAGGACGTGCTGTTCGATATCGACTGGCAGGGCACTCAACAACTGCGCGACCGGTCGCCGAAAGATGTGGTCAGTGTTTTCATTCTTCCGCCGTCAGTATCCGCACTCGAACAACGACTGCACACACGCGCGCAAGATTCCGAAGAGATCATCCGCGGCCGTATGAGAAAGGCCGGCGACGAGATGAGCCATTTCGATGCCTACGATTACATTGTGGTCAATGACAATATCGGAATTGCCTTCGAAGCCGTGAAATCAATCCTGCGCGCGGAACAGTTGAAGCGAGAACGGCAAGTAGGCCTTTCAGACTTCGTTCTCGGATTGCGGCGCCAGTTGGAAAAATAGCCGCCGCTTTCGTCTCAGTTAAGTCTGCGCGCTGCGGGCAAGCCGGGACAGCATTTCCGTAACCTGCCGTTCCCGCTCCCGATCCTGGGGCGCGTGTCGCCGCTCCTGGGGTGCTCGCGGCCGTTCTTGAGGTACGCGCGGCCGCTCTTGAGGTGCGCGTGGCCGCTCCTGAGGTACGCGTGGCCGCTCTTTGGGCACGCGTGTTGTCCTTTCCTGGGGCACGCGCGGATGGTGCACGCCTTCGGTTCGCTGCAGCCGGGCCTCCTCGTCATGGAACATCGGTGGCGGCGAACGCCGCATGATCTTTGCAGAGTCCCACATCGCGCGCCGTTTGCGGCGCATAGCACGGCGTGCCCGCATGCGGCCGATCCTGACGATCGCGCTAACCGTGAGACCTGCCAGCGCGAGGGCAGCCGCCATCACCAGAAGCAGCATCTGCAACGATGCGGTCGGCTTTGCCGTCGCCGGCTCCGCTGAGGCAGCGGTAACCTGATCTGTTGCGGGCTGCTGCGCTTCCACGGCCTGCGGCGGCTGGTCTGCGGGCGCGTTGGCGGCGGCGACCTGGAGATCGGCTGGATTGCTTGAAGCACGCGCGGTGGGAGCGTCGTTCCAGCGCATCGTCGCCAGCGGTGCCGGCGCGAGCACGTTCGGCACGTTCGCGCGCTGGACATTCTGAGCGGTCGGCGCCGGGGCTGCACCCACCGTTCGCTCGACCTTGGCGGGCGAATTTGGATCAGTGCGGTTTTGCTGGGAGATCCATTCGGCACGCGCGTCGGCGACCGACTTGCTTGTGATCGCTGGCGCCTGCGCCGGAGCCGGTTCTGCGGCTGCCGACGACGGCGCCTGGGACGAGGCCGGCGGGGCGGCGCGCGCGAACTTGTCGTCGGCCTTCTCGCTCTCCTCCCGGAGATACCAGCATTGCCGTTTGGTGACGCGGTCGATGCGATAGTACCAATGACTGCCCGAGGGGGTCGCGCCCTTCGGCGCGGCGAGGCAACCGTCGGCGGCGGCCTGGGTCGCTGGCGTGGCGGCTTCCGCTGCCGTTGCTATGACTTGGGCCGAGAGATCCGTCACGGTGGCCAGATTGGCTCCTGCCACAATACCGGCAAAGAGGGCCGGGACGAATTTCACGGAACGGTTCGACATCTGTATCCCCGGCAACGCTACGCTACGCGACGCTTGATTGCCGCCAATCTGGTCAGAGACTTGGGTGGCAATGCGCCACAAATCCGGAGCGGATGGGGTATAATTGGGGCTCGCGCGCTGCCGCAATTGGGGCAGGCTAAAGCCATGAAAAATCGGTGGAAAATAGGGGCCTTTCTGCCGCTCGGGCGGTCTACTGTTTAGAAGCGGTCCAGCGTCCGGTACAGCCGTCCGATCGCACGAACGAACCGGAGCCACTGCGGCCCGAAAAACGGCCGGTACTGGCCCAGTTCAAACCCTGGAGCGATGTTTTCGATAGAGGCGGCCGACGCTGGATACGACATTGCGATCTCGCGGCGCGCTGCGCCCGAAGTTGTGCGATCTGCGATGCCCTCTTGAAAGCAGAGGGCGCAGGGAAAGCCGGGTGCCCTCAGCACCCGCAGTCGTGCGCAAAAATGCACACGGCGGACCGCAGGTGCGCCGGAACACCCGGCCTTCCCTGCGCGATGGTTTTACGGCTTATGCCGTGCTCTCCCCGGAGACGAATTCCTCTTGCCTCCGTCGCCGGCGAATTGGCGGCTCGCATCGCCCGGTTGGGCTTTGCAAACCTCCGCCGGCTTGACACCAGCAACGGGTGCCAGGACCACACGGTTTTGCCGTCCGCAGCTTCCTCGCGCCATACGCCTCGACCGGCCCGCATGCTGCCGGAAGAAGTTTCGACTGAGGCGTTTAAGCGTCGGTCGTCTACGCGGTGTGCCCGCTCACGGAAGAACCGCCCTGCGAACACCTCTCGCGCCCGACGCTGCCGCGTCCACCGCAACCCGTCCCAACGTTCGTGACGATGGCCAACGCCCCTCTTCTCGGGACGGGATAGCGGGAGTTGTAGATTTGATTTGGGTACCGCGTTAAGAGAAAAACTTCACGAGGCGCGAAATAAGTTTCTTGCCATGTCGGGCAAATCAGTGATTGGGGCGCGGGAGAAAATCGCGTGAGGGTGCAGACTGTTGAGTGCACTCAATTGAAACGTTGCGGATGGGGGTTCATGGCAAGTTAAGTGCAGTCCAGCACTGTCACCGTAATTTCACTGTCACCGTAATCCGAGCAGTACCCAGCCAGCCGGTGCTACCGTGGGTGGCGCGGTCGATTCGCTATGGCCGTCCGTTGCATTGTGCGCCGATCGTTGGGATGGGTGCGATGACGATTTATGGCTTCCGGAAATGGATTGGGCTGTTCCAAAGCACGCCAAGAAGCGCGTTAACTGGGGTGGGAAAATGCTCCTTGCCGAGGTGCCGCCCTTTGATTGGTCTGCGGCAGAGAGGGGCGAAGAGCATACCGGGAATGACGCACATCACGCGTGGGCGAAGGACTATTTTGCGGCGCTGGACATAATCAACAACTGGCGCTCATCGCATAACTTTCCGCTCAACACCTTTCATATCGGTCTCAAGCGCCGAGCAAAGATTATTGATCCCAAAGCGATCACCGCACAGAGGATTAAGCGTCTAGCCTCAATCGAAGCCAAGCTTCGTCGCTTTCCGACCATGACCCTCTCTCAAATGCAGGACATTGGAGGTTGTCGCGCTATCGTTGCAACCGCGCAGGGCGTTGCAAAATTATGCGAGAGCTACGCAGAGAGCGACCTAAAACATATCCTGCATGAGACTGACAACTACATCGACACGCCAAAGGATTCCGGGTACCGCGGCGTGCACCTAATTTATCGATATCATTCCGACAGAAGGCAGGACTACAACTCGCTGAAGATCGAGATGCAGCTGCGGTCGCAATTGCAACACGCGTGGGCGACGGCTGTTGAGACCGTCGGCGCATTTGTTCGTCAAGCTTTGAAGTCAAGTGTTGGCGAGCAAGAGTGGCTTAGATTCTTTGCCCTGATGGGAGCGGCGTTGGCGTTCCGAGAAAACACTGCGCCGGTCCCCGGCACTCCAAGCGGATACTCAGAGCTTGTCAAAGAAATCCGCGAGCATGCGAAATCTTTGGAAGTAGCAAGCAGGCTACAGGCCTTCGGCGCGGCGCTTCAGTATTATGAATCGAAACAATCCAAGAATACCCACTATTACTTAGTCGAGATTTCTTTAAACAGAGCGAATCGGAAAAGGCGACCGCAAAGTATTTGGAAGTCGAGAAAAAGATAAAGGATACCAGTCCAAATTCTGATGCCGTGTTGGTGTCCGTGGATTCAATGAATTCCCTTCGTCAAGCTTACCCGAATTACTTCTTGGATACGGGCGTGTTTGTAAACGCTCTGCGTGCGATTCTGGCGTCTCCGAGAGTTATCGGTAAAGGTCGTATCCGACAGACATAGATCTCAAGGCAGCGCTGCTCGCATAATCTTCGAGGCCGCCTTCTTGAAGAATTTGTTGTTATGGTGCATTCAATTGAGACGTTGTGGCTTCGTGGGCATCATTGGCAAGTTTAGTGCACCAATTGAGACGCTCGGCTCAAATCAAATCGCGGCAACCTGTTTTGCCGCATTAAAACTAGCACCAGTCTCGACGGGTGCCTTCTTCTTCAACGAAGAAGAGTTGTCGCTAGCCCGGTGAAAAAGCCACCGAACGTCTTCACAAGATTATCGGCTGCCTTTATACGCGCTTGATTTTCCTTTGTGTCTTTGAGGATCATGAGAGTACCCAACGCGATGAGAAATGACACTGCCATAAGCGCAATGACACCCGCGGCAACGTACGGCAGCAAGCCGGTAAGCTCAGGCTTCGGAGTCTCCGCCGCAAAAGCTGCTGTCGTCAGAAAGCTAGCCGAGGCCAACATCCATTTCAGTACATCGAAGTAATGCATAGCGAGCAATATGAGACCCGCTGTCCCACTGGCTGCAAACGCCCACCGTGCGGTCTGGTTTGCAACTGACGTGAGCCTTTCTACTGCATCCAACGATCGCGCAAACTCTTGATCAATTCGTACCTCGTACGCCACCTTTTCCTTTTCAGAGATATCCGATCTAATCGCATTCTCTCGCTGAGCTTCGTCACGCTCCTTAGTTATTCTGGTCACGCTTTTCTGATACGGCGTACGGCCGAGCATCGACGCAAAGAAATTCACCACCAAGGCAAGAACACCGATGAAGAACAGCCCGCCGAGAGTCGGTACTATGAAAATGAAGAGCGCTTTCGACATCTCTAATCGTATCCTTGGTACAATGAATGAGTGAATTTATCCATACTACTCTCGGGCGAGCCTAAGTCCACCCAGCACATCTACGGTCTCGCGTGCCGTGGCCGGTTTGCCTAGCGCTACGTGACGTCGGAAGGGAAGGCGCTGAAGCAGCAATATCAGTGGAAGCAAGATTACGGTGACAGTTCTGGACTGTCACCGTAGTTCCGCGCTGGCTAGGCGATCTCGCGGTGGCGCGCTATTCTTCTACTCCACGTTGTCTCGGCTGCAACAAACTGGTGACCCATGGACGGCGATCCCTCACAGATTCCGGTTGAGCCAATTCCATTCGAGCACGGCCTGACCCACTTTGCGCAGAGTCTCGCCCGAGGACAGGCCAAGATCGTCGCGATCGGATCGTCGACGACGGCGGGTAGAGGCGATATCGCGGCCTATCCGGGGCGCCTGCTGTCGTTCCTCCAGAACGGATATCCGAAGGCTAACATCGCCATGGTCAACAAGGGGATCGGCGGTCAGGAAGCGCCGATCGAGTTTGAGCGGTTCGATACCGACGTCATCGCCGAGAAGCCCGATCTGGTGATCTGGCAGGTTGGAACGAATGCGGTCTGGCAAAGCCCGAACTCCAATCCTCCACCTCCGTCCTTCGACGAAACCACCAGCGCTATCCGCGATGGACTGGTCAAACTGCGCAGCCAGACACAGGCCGACGTCATCCTGATGGACCTCCAATATGTGCCGGCCGTGCTGACCCCGGCCAAGAAGGACAAGGCGATCGCGATGGTCGGGGCGATCAGCGAACTGGCGCGGGACGCCGGCGTCAATGTGTTCCGCCGGTTCGCATTCATGAAGGGCTTGTATCAGGTTGAGCAGGTCTCGTTCGACCGGATGGTCGACCCGACGGATGAGCACAGGCTGCACGACAGCGACTGGGTCACGCATCGTGTGGCGTGGGCGATGAGGCTCGCGATCGTCGGCGGCGTCGACAAGGCACGGTCATCGGTAGCCATGCCTTCGCGACCATCACCGGCAAGTTAAGCGTACTGGACCGCAATTCTGGACAGAGGAGTCCGGAAAACACGCAAGTGATTTGCCTGTCCGGCAAGGTAACATTAGTTCGGGCGTTGAAACGCGCCGATGAAGGCCATAGCCACATTGACCTCCTTATCTGGGCTTGGCGCCGAGCAGGATTGGCACCGTGTCGCGAAGCTTGAGTGACTTCACTATGTCCTGAGTGGTGCCCTTGTATTTCTTGAAATGATCGGTTTCGAGGTGTGCGTTGTACGCTTCCACATCAGCGTACATCTCGAAGACAAAGACGCGAGCTGGATTCTCCTTGTCGGTCACGGCATACAAAGCCAGCACTCCGGGTTCGAGCCGGAGAGCCGCTTCAATCTGCTCTTTCACTGCCGCCCTGTAGACCTCGAGACGAGCCGGATCGATCTCGATTTCCGCCACTCGCACGTAAGGCTCTTTGCTATCCTGAGCGATAGCTGGCGCACATCCTAGCGCCAGTATAGCGGCACCGAGGGCGAGAAGTTGCCGGATCTCCATTTCACTCTCCGTCGCCCGCGCGCCTGAAACAGCGGGTCCACGCGAACGGACCGGCCGCGACAGCGGCGACTGCTCCCCGGCGCGAGTATGTGCTGACCGTCATCCTAGCGAGGCCGCTTCTCGATCACGTCCTTGACGACCGGCGCGGCGGAGAACGCGTTCGGCCAGCCGGTATAGAAGGCGAGATGGCCGAGCAGCTCCCCGGCTTCTTCCCGCTTCAATCCGTTATCCATCGCGCGATTGAGGTGGTACGTGATTTGAGCGACTTGTCCGGTTGCGACGAGAGCGCTGACCGTGACCAGACTGCGGTCCCGCGGAGCCAGGCCCGGCCTCAGCCAGAGATCGCGGAACAGCACGTCGGTCGTGTATTGGACGAGGCTCGGAGTGATCTGGCCGAACTGCTGTTCGACGCGCGACGCGCGCTGTGACTCCGCCGCCTCGTCCAGGGGAAGTTGCGGCCCGGAAGCCGGCGGGACCTGGTCCGCTCCGATGTTGCGGTTCGCGAAAACCTCCCTCGCGGGCGGAATCGCGTTCATTGCGTTCGCCCAACCGGTATAAAAGGCCAAGTGCGTGATGATCTCCGAGATCTCCGCGGGCTTTACGCCATTGTCGATCGCGAGATTGAGATAGTTTGGCAACTCGACCGTCTGGTCGCGGGCAATGAGCGCGGCGACGGTGACGATACTACGATCCCGGGGAGAAAGACCGGGCCGCTTCCAGAGGTCACCCAGCACGATACCTTGCGCGTATCTTTCGAGCGCGGGCGCGACGGCCCGAATGTCCTGGGATGTGAGCATCGGCTTTGCTCCTTCCGGGGTTGTCGGTGTCTGCGCCATCGCTTGACCAAACAGGCAGAATAGGGCCGCAGCGGCAAGCACTCTCATGGACACTCTCCTCGTTGGTGGATGCGCGCAGAGACGGGAGCGATACGAACGTGTTCACAGCTCCTGGCGAGTAGGCGGATCGAGGAATTCATTGGAGTCCACATTGACCCTGTCTCCTTACCGAAACGCCGCCGGGCCCGATTGCTGATCCGAACCTAAGCCTTCCGTCGTTCCTTGATTAGGTGATAGAAGCTAACTGCAATCATTAATCAGGCTTATCAATGAAACGCGAAGACGCGAGCGACCTCCTCGCCTTCCTTGCGGTGGCGCGGGAGCGCAGTTTCACCCGGGCTGCCGCGAAGCTCGGAATGACCCAATCGGCGCTCAGCCAGATCATTCGCAGCCTGGAGGACCGATTAGGCCTCAGGCTGTTGAACCGGACGACGCGCAGCGTGACACCAACGCAGGCCGGAGAACGGCTGTTCCTAAGTATCGGTCCCAAGTTCAACGAGATGGACGCAGAGCTTGCTGCACTGAGCGAACTCCGCGAAAGGCCGGCCGGGACCATCCGCCTTACCGCGACAGAGTATGCTGCCACAGAAATTTTGCTGCCTGCCTTGCGCAAGATCCTACCGAAGTATCCTGAGATTCACGTCGAGGTGATTATCGACTACGGGCTCACCAACATCGTGGCGCAGCAGGTAGATGCAGGTATCCGGCCAGGCGAACTTGTTGCAAAGGATATGATCGCGGTTCGGGTCAGTCCCGATTTGCGAATGGCCGTCGTAGGCTCGCCGTCTTATTTCGCTGATCGCAAGCGGCCCCGGACACCACAGGACCTGACAGGCCACAACTGCCTCAACCTTCGCCTGCCGACCCATGGCGGCAGCCTTTACGCCTGGGAATTCGAGAAGAACGGGCGAGAGGTCAACGTTCGTGTTGAAGGCCAGCTTGTGTTCAACAGCGCGGGCCTCCTCCTGGAAGGAGCTCTGCGGGGCTTCGGGCTAGCCTACCTCACCGAAGGCCACGTGCAGCCGTATATTTCGAGGGGGCAACTTGTCCGCGTTCTTTCGGATTGGTGCCCGCCATTCTCCGGGTATCACCTGTACTATCCCAGCCGGCGACAAGTTTCCCCGGCGTTCTCATTGATTGTGGATGCGCTTCGCTTCCGAGGATAAGTCGGATAGGACGAAAGACGCTGGCGCGCCCGTCGGACTGGACCGAGAAGGTCTACGGACATCATCGCCAATGCCGACCTCCATCATGGAGATAAACGTGGCACAGAATATCTACGACAATCCCGATTTCTTCGCGGGCTACAGCCAGTTGCCTCGCCAAGTGCATGGGCTGGGTGGCGCGCCTGAATGGCCGGCTGTCCAGGCCATGCTGCCCGCGCTAGCCGGCAAGCGCGCGGCCGATCTGGGCTGCGGCTTCGGCTGGGTCTCGCGCTGGATGCGCGCGCAGGGCGCGGTCTCGGTGCTTGGCCTCGATCTGTCGCAGAACATGATCGCGCGCGCCAAGCTCGATACCTCGGACCCGGCCATCGAATATCTGCTCGCCGATCTCGAGAGACTCGAACTGCCCGAAGCGGCTTTCGACCTCGTCTACAGCGCCTTGACCTTTCACTATGTCGAGGATTTCCGGCGCCTCACGCGCATGATCCACAAGGCGCTGGTCGGCGGCGGAGATCTGGTCTTCACGATCGAGCATCCGATCTTCATGGCTGCGGCGCATCCGCATTGGATCGCCGACGAAGACGGCCGCAAGACCTGGCCGGTTAACGGCTACTCGGTCGAGGGCGAGCGCCGCACGGACTGGTTCGCCAACGATGTGCTGAAGTATCACCGGACCCTTGGCACGACGCTCAACACGCTGATTGATGCGGGCTTCGAGTTGCGCCGGGTCGAGGAATTCGCCCCGACGCGCGAACAGATCGAGCGCTCGCCCGAATTGGCGGAAGAGCTGGAGCGGCCGATGATGCTCCTGGTCTCAGCGCGAAAGACGGAAACGCGGTAAAGGTCGAGCCGCCCGTGCCGCATGACACGGTACCCGACAATTTATTTGCGATGAGCGGCTTCAATGAAGCCGCTGCCGGTCCCTCAACTCAAATGCCGCCACCTGAGCCAAAACCGAGAAGTTCCCGTCGGGACCGCTCAGGAACTGCTATTGAGGCGGGCCCGGCTCGCTGAAACCGCAGCGCATATGAGCCAGTGGCTGAAATCACCGGGTCTGCAGCCTCCGAAATGACGAGGATGAGATGCGCAGCGTCTCAGAGCACCTGGAGAGAGCAGCCGAATTCGAAGCCTTGGCTACGATCGACCGTGCAGCAAGCTGAGCGCTTTGGAACTAAACTGGCCGGGAAAAATTGAGTTTTGGTGCCGGGTTGCCCCGGCACAGATCCGGCGAAGACGGCCTCAGCTCTTCCCCCGCGCTGAGGCCGTTCGCAGTGCAGCTTAGTGCTTTGGCCGATCTATTGCGAAGGTGAAACTTGGCCTGGAGAACAAGGCCGGCTGCATCGCGGACCGCGGCGGTGAATACTTCGCTGATGCCGCGGTTGTCTTCGGAACACGACCACGTCGCCGCCATTGAAGGGCTAACCTTAAGTAAAGGATGTCCTTGATCATGACCCGACATTCAATCTGGAAACGCTTTGGATTCGCCTGGGTGACGGGCGCCTTGTTCGTCATCACGCTCTCCGGCCACTGGATCTTCGGCTGGTTTGCCTACGTCGACGAGCAGCAGGCGCACCAGCAGCCGATCGAGATTGGCGCCTATACGATGCAGATGATGCGAGACACCTTGGAAAACTGGCAATCCGAATTCTTGCAACTGATGTGGCAGGTTGCCGGGCTCGCCATCCTCCTGCACGTAGGCTCGCCGCAATCAAAGGAAGGCGACGACCGGATGGAGGCGAAGATCGACGCGATCCTGCTGGCCGTCGAGCCAAAGAAAGGCGATGAGCTGCTCAAGCGCATCGATGACGCGTATGAGGGCCGGCACACCGACACCCGCTTTGTGCAGGAGCTGGAGCGCGGACGATAACTTGGAACGCGCGGCGCTCGCCGGTTAGGCTCGTGCTTTCTGCGCACGCGCGCGGAGATCATGCTCAAGCCAAAGTGACGGCGCGGGACGAACGCACCGTCATCTCAATGAGGCGGGCGAACCGGCTCTCAGTTCTTCAGCACGATACGCCCGACGACCTTGCCGGCCCGCAGCTCGTCGATCCATTTCTGGACGTCGGCCATCGGCTCTTCCTTCATCGGCGTCGGCTTGATCTTGCCGGCGCGGGCGAGCGCCATCAACTCCTTGGCCTCGGCGAGCGTGCCGACCATGAAGCCCTCGATGGTCATGCGCTTGTAGACCCATTGCACCATCGGCAGGCTGAAATTGCCGCCCATCAGGCCGGAGACCACGATCTTTCCGCCGCGCGCAATGGTCGCCACGGCGAACGCCATTGATTTCTCATTACCCGCAAAATCAACGACGCCGTCGAAGCCGCCCTCGGTTTCTTTCAGGATGCGCCTGACGATTTCGGGCTCGGCCGGATCGTAGGCGACGGCAGCACCGTTCTGCAGCGCGGTTTCGCGCGCGGCAGGGGAGAGATCGGCGACCGTAATGTTCTGCTTGAACATCGCCTGCGCGAACGAAAGCCCCATCATGCCGACGCCGCCGAGCCCGATCAGCAACAGATTGCGCTGCCGCGGACGATCGGCCAGCCGCTTCAGCGCGCCATAGGCCGTTACCCCCGAGCACATCAGTGTCGCCGCCTGATTGACCGGCAGCGGATCGTAATCCAAGAGATATTTGGCGTCGGGCACCAGTACGTGGGTGGCAAAGCCACCATCGATCGAGACTCCGAGAAAGCGCTGCTTGACGCAGAGGTTCTCGTCGCCATTGGCGCAGTCGCGACACTGGCCGCAGCCGATCCAGGGGAATACCGCCTGCTTCTTTCCGATCAGGTCCTTCGAGGCATCGGGACCCACTTCATCGACGACACCTGCGATCTCGTGCCCGAGCGTGAACGGCAGCGTCATGCCGCGCGTGGTGTCGAGCCGCTTGCCGCCCCCGAGATCGGCATAGCCGTCCTGGATGTGCAGGTCGGAATGGCAGAGACCACAACGTTCGATGCGGACGAGGACCTCGCGTCCAATCGGCTTCGGCGTGTCGACGATAGTTTCGCATAATGGCGCATCGAATTTGACGAGGGACTGGCGGACCATTCGCGCCATGGCGTTTCTCCTTGAGCACGTTTCTTCAGGACGTTTACGATTTTGTGCTTCGTATATCGGTCAATTCACGGGCCATGGCAACAAAGCCCGAGACCGGAATGGTTTCGGCGCGCCTCGTTGCTTCGATATGTGCAGCCCCGGCCAGCCTGGCCGGATCGACCGACAGCGATTTCAGGCTCTGCCGAAGCATTTTCCGGCGCTGGCCGAAGGCCGCGGCCGCCACCTGTTCAAGCGCACGGCGGTCGCAGGTTTCAGGGGCGCTGCGCGGCACCAGCCGCACCACCGAGGAGGTCACCTTGGGCTGCGGCACGAAAGCGGCCGGAGAAATGTCGAACAGGATTTTGGTTTCAGTACGCCAGTTGGCGAGCACCGCGAGCCGGCCATAGGCCTCGTCATTCTCTCTTGCTACGATCCGCTCGGCGACCTCGCGCTGAAACATCAGCACCATCATGTCGTACCAGGGCGGCCACGGCTCGATCGAGAGCCAGTCCACCAAGAGCGCGGTCGCGATATTATAGGGCAGGTTGGCGACGATCCTGGCCCGCTCGCCGCCCAGCATCGGGCGCGGATCGAAACGCTGGGCGTCGGCATGCACGATTTCGAGCCGCCCGGGATAGCGCTTGGCAATATAGTCGAGCGGGGCCAGCGCGCGCTCGTCGCGTTCGACCGCAATGACGCGCTTGGCGCCCAGCGCCAGCAGCGCGCGCGTCAGTCCGCCGGGACCGGGGCCGACCTCGATGACGGTTAAGCCTTCGAGCGGGCCCGCGGCGCGTGCAATCCGCGCCGTGAGGTTGAGGTCGAGCAGGAAGTTCTGGCCGAGGGATTTGCGTGCCGACAGGGAATGTTCGCGGATGACCTCGCGCAGCGGCGGCAGATCGTCGATCGCGCTCATAAAGGCTTGGTCGTCGCCATGCGCGCGGCGAGCCGCAGTGCCGCGGCGAGACTGGACGGGTTGGCCTTGCCGGTGCCGGCAATGTCGAAGGCCGTGCCGTGGTCCGGCGAGGTGCGAATGAACGGCAGGCCTAGCGTGACGTTGACGGCGTCCTCGAACGCAATCGTCTTGATCGGGATGAGCGCCTGGTCGTGATACATGCAGACGGCGCAGTCGTAGGTCTTGCGCGCCGCGGCGTGAAACATCGTATCCGCCGGCAAGGGACCCCTGGCGTCGATACCTTCCGCACGCAGCGTTTCGACGGCAGGCGCGACGATGTCGATGTCTTCGCTGCCGAGCGAGCCGTCTTCGCCGGCATGCGGATTGAGGCCCGATATTGCGAGCCGCGGCTGGGCCAGCCCGAAATGCGCTTTCAGATCCGCGACCGCAATCCGGGCGGTCGTCACGATCAGCTCGCTCGATAGCTGGGTCAGCGCCTCGCGCAGCGAGAGGTGGATGGTCACGGGAACGACGGCGAGCGCCGGCGACCACAGCATCATCACGGGCTGGGGCACGCTGCCGCCATTGGCGGCAAGCTCGGCGAGAAACTCGGTGTGGCCGGGATGACGGAATCCGGCGCGGTAGAGCACGCTCTTGGCGATCGGGTTGGTGACGACGGCGCCGGCTCGCCCCGTCCGGACATGGTCGACGGCCTGGCGAATGGAGGCGAGGGCGGCGTTCGCGCTGGTATCGTCGGGTTGTCCGGGGCGCGCCGTGGCTGTTTCGCCCGTTGCCACCACGGGCAAGGCTTTCGCGAATGCCGCGCTGGCTTCCTCAGGGACGGCATCGGCGAGTTCGAGCTGCAGTCCCAGAATTTTGGCGCGGTCGGCAAAGAACGCGCGATCGCCGAGCAGATAGAACGGCGGGAGGTCCAATTCGCTGCGCCGCAGCCAGGCGGCGAGGGCGATGTCGGGGCCGATGCCCGCAGGTTCACCGGATGTCAGCGCAAGGGGCGTCGCCTTCAGATCCTTGGCCATCAACGATATTCGATCATCGCGGCTTTGCGGATGTCGGCCAGGTAAGACTTCGACTTTGCCTCGTATTTCTGGGTGTACATCTTTTCGCGAATTTCCCGCTTCTTCGGCGTGTCGATCTTGGTCGGCTTCCTGTCGCACAGCGCCACCATCTCCACGCCCTGTTTGGTGATTTCGGGCGGGGTCAAACGGCCGACCGGCGTCTTGTCCAGGAGTTCGCGAAGCGGGCCGGGGATGTCGGCCGACGTTTTGGTGACGAGGCCGCGGATCGCGGCATTCTGCATCGACTTGAAGTAGGAGTTGGCCTGTTCGCAGGTCTGAACGCGCTCGCGCAGGGTTTCGGCTTCCTTGCGCCGCAAGTCGACCGCGCTTTGTGCCGAGCCGCGCGGCACAATCAGGACAATCGGCTGCAGCTTGTATTCGAATGCCTCGGTTTGGGTCGGTTCGCCGCCTTCCTGGGCGGCGGCGGCAACTTCCTTTTCGCCGACCTGCAGGCTCTCCTTGAAGCGGCCGCGCACCAGACTGCCCCAGACCATCTCGGCCTTGAGGCGGGCCTTCAGCGTTTCCGGCCGGACACCGCCGCCCTCCAGGGATTTGGTCAGTTGTTCGGGCGACAGACGCATCCGCTGGCTCATTTGCGCATAGGCTTGATCGATATCGCTCGCGGTAGGATCGACACCGAATCTCTTGGCTTCCTTGATCTTCACCTTTTCGTTGATCAGCTCGTCGATCACTTCCTGCCGGGGCATCTGCTTCCGCGTGGTCAGGAAGTTGAGCTTGGTGCGCTGCTCGATGTCGAGGCTGGTGATGGGCTCGCCATTGACCATCACGACCACGGACTGTGCCCGCAGCGGTGAAACGCCGCCGGCGAGCACGGCAATCGCGACGGCACAGCCGGCGATCAGGGACCAAAGTCGGCGAGTGGGAAGCGCAATGATCGTCATGGTCATGTCAGCCGTATCAACCAATTCGTACCGCGATGCGCTGGGTACTGTCCGGCAAGGTCGGGCCTCACGCTACTGAATGCCGCTGCTGCCGGACGACGAGGACGAATTCGCAATGGTTCGCAGGCCGATCTGCAGCATGAAAGCGTGGTTGAGCACCGGCGGCGTCGTCCCAGCCTGATAGGTATAGGACGTGACGTAGTTGGCTGCCAGCACGAAGCAATCGTCCACATAGCCGGCGCCGATGATGTACTGGTTCAACTTGTTGGCTTCAAGATCCCAGCGCGCCGCTCCCGACACCACCCAGTTCGAAGCCACCTTGATCGAGGCGGTGCCGAGCAGGCCTTCGCGCCGGGTCAGGTATCCGAGTTCCGGCTGGGCGGCATAGTTGCCGTACAACATGCTGACCGACCAGCGATCGAACGAGGCGCGTCCCTCGGCTTCGAAACGATTGACGTTCAGCGTCGCCTCATCCACGCGCGAGCGCACGCTGAACGTATAGGTCCGGTTCGGCGAATAATTGACGCGGGCGACGTAGTCCGACCGGGTGTTCTGCAGGCCGGATTCCAGCCCCGTGTTGGTGGCATCGTGCACCGCGAACGAGTTCAGGCCGAACAACTGGTAGGACTGGCCGAACAGCACGTTGATGCTGCCGCCGCGGTCAAACTGCGTGGTCGCCTGGACGCCGACATTGGCGCGGCCGCCGCCTTCGACACGGTCATAGCCCGAGAACTTGTCGACGGCGAACAGGTTGCTGGCGTCGAACACCATGCTCTGCGCGTCTTCGTTCGGCAGTCTGCCGGCGAAGGTCTCGTTGGGACGCGCGATAACTTGCGCGATCGGCTCGATCGTGGTGGTGCCCCAGGGCTGAACGTTGATGAAGGGGTAGCGGTATTCGAGGCCGACCGCCGGCATCAGGCGGACCGCCTCGGTGTCGCCGACCGGAAGGAAGTTCGAAACGCCGGGCTGGTTCGAGATCGAGGCGCTGATGGCGTCGGCGCGCATGATCGCAAACGGCGTCCAGATCTGGCCGATGGGATCGGTGTACGAGCGCCGCCACTGCGCTTCAGCCGTCAGCCGCGTATAGGTGCCGGGCATGCCGCGCAACAGGCACTGCGAGGGGATACGGGCCAGCGGATCGGCCGATGCGTTCAGGCACAGGCCGTTGGTGTTCGCCAACGTCGTGATCGGGTCGAAGGCCGCGGTCGTGCGCGACAGGCTGGTGAAGTTCGTCTTGTAGCTGACCTCGCCGCCGAGGACCGGGTGGTTGATGACGTTGTTGTAGTCAATCACCGGATGGATCACCGGCACCTTGTCCTGGCTGCCGGAGAACGAGAGGTAATGGATCGTGCGCGCATCGAAGAAGCTGCGGTTGCCGACGCCGGTCAAGTAAAGCTGCGAGATCGCTTCCGTCGGCAGGCTCAGGAACGAGCCGAGCGGATCCCTGTATTGGGCCAGCCGGTAGTCCGAGAAGAAGAGGTAGTCCGACAGCAGGACGCCGTCCCAGCCCCAGACCCATTTGTCGTTGAGCGCGAACTGGCCCTTGGTGTCGATACCGCCGCGGAAGTCACGGTCGCCCGGCTGTCCGGCGAAGGCGCCGGGATCGAGCTGATTAATGCCGTAGCCGCGGATCTGGTAGGAGCCATTGATCAGCCGCTGACGGAATTCGCCCTGGAACAGCACGCCCTGCCTTGTGGTGAAGCGCGGATTGAAGGTCGCGTCGTAGTCCGGCGCGATCGCCCAGTAGAACGGGGTTTCGACCGCGTAGCCATAGGTCGAGTTGGAGCTGTAGGCGGGCATCAGGAAGCCCGTCTTGCGCTTGACGGTCGGATCGGGCGTCGAGAAATACGGCAGATACGCCATCGGCACGCCGAAGAATTCGAGCTGCGCGTTCTCGAAGTACAACATCTTGTCGGTCTGGTCGTGGATGATGCGGGCACCCTTGACCTGCCACAGCGGCGGCTTCTTCGGATTGTCCTTGCACGGCGCGCACGCGGTATACACGCCGTTTTCGAACACGGTGTAATTGCCCGCGGAACGGTCGGCGCGCGTCGCCGCCATGCGCGTGTCATCCGCCGTATCGACGCGCAGCGAGTCGACGAAACCATCCCGGTAGTCGTCGCTCAGATCCATAATGTTGGCGTAGGTGACTTTGCCTTCCGCGTCGGTCAGGCGGATGTTGCCTTCCGCGTGCAGCCGCTTGGTCTTCTGGTCGTAAATGACCTTGTCGGCCTCCACGCTGGTGCCGTTGTAGAACATCTGCACATTGCCGACCGCCGACACGCGCTGGTTGTTGTAATCGTAGTCTACCTCGACCGCTTGCACGAGCATCTTGCCGTCATTGTTGACGGGGCGCGGCGGCGGCTTGGGCGGCCGTGGATTGTACGTGAAGCTTTGCGCCGAGGCCGGCACCGTCAGGGCAAGCTCGATCGAGCCCGCGAAAACGAATCCGGCGAGCAGCGCAATCATAGGGACGCCAAAGGCAGCCAAGCGGGCTCGATAGCGGCGCACATTGGTGCGCCGCCTGAACGCAGGCGACCTCAATTGGCGGGCGGCGACAACGGCCACTACCCGTCCTCCTG
Organism: Bradyrhizobium valentinum; assembly: GCF_001440405.1. GTDB lineage: Bacteria > Pseudomonadota > Alphaproteobacteria > Rhizobiales > Xanthobacteraceae > Bradyrhizobium > Bradyrhizobium valentinum. The sequence continues at coordinate 92,683 of NZ_LLXX01000118.1, read as the reverse complement.
GTACAACAAGGCCAAAAAGCCGGTGAGGCCACCCACACAGACGGGCAACCACGCCGCAGCGATGGGATGCATCAACTCAGCCTTGCTCAAATCCTCAGTAACTTTCGATAGAACGTAGAGCAGAAAGCCTGCGCCCACGCCACTCAAAACCATCTTTTGCACGCCGCCCATCCGGAAGAAGCGAAGGCTGACGGAAGCCGCCAACATCACCATTGCAGCCAGCAAAAACGGCTGTGCGATGAGCTTATGGTACTGCAGACGGTAGCCTGCGGTCGCGAAGCCGGAGCTTTCGGAAGAGCGGATATAGCCGGGCAGTTGCCAAAAAGACACGGTTTCGGGGGTCGAGAAACTGTTGCGAACCTGGGCCGGGGTGAGGGTGGTCGAGAGGTAATAGTTCTCCTGATCAACCGGAGGTTTATCTAAGGAGTATCTACGTACCGATTTGAACGCCCAGCGGCCTTCCTCAAGGGAGGCTTCGCGCGCTTCGATTCGCTCCTTGAACTGGAGATCGGTGTCGAACCGGAACACGGTCAGTCCGGTCAGCCGGACACCCTGCTGCTCGCTGCGCGCCGCATTGATGATCGATTGGCCATCGCTGTTGATCTGGTTGAGCCAGAAGCCGGATGCATCCTGGATGCCGGCGCCGGGCGCCGAGCCGAACAGCTCAGCCTCCATCCGCTTGGAAAGCTCGCGCAGGTTGGCCGACATCGGATTGTAGGCGACCGTCGCCACGGTGCCGAGGATGATCGCGCTTGCCAGCGCAGGCGAGATGAACTGCCAGGCGGATACGCCGGCCGCACGTGCGACCACCAGTTCGAGCCGCCGCGACAGCGCCAGATAGCAGGTCATCGCGCCGATCAGGACGCAGAACGGCATCAGCTTTTCCAGCAGTTGCGGCACCCGGTAAAGCGACGTCTGCGCCACCGTAATCGCGGAGGCCGATACCAGCCCGGAGGTCTTGCGGACCATTTCGATGTAGTCGACCAGCACGAGCAGCACGAAAATGCTCGCAAACACGCCCACCGCCGCGACCAGGAAGCGGCCGGCAAAGTATCGCCCGAGCGTGTTGGTCATCATGCTCATGCTGTGGCGGGCCGTCCAAAGAACCGCGCAAGGCGCGCGTTCGACTTGTTGATGGCCTCCATCAACGCAGCCGGCGGCTCCACCACGACGCCGCCGATGATCATCCACAGCCCGCCGCCGATCGCGGCGAACAGCATCGCGTACTGGACGAGAGCCATGCCCGGCGTCTTCACCGTCATCACCGAGCAGGCGAATCCCGCCATGCGCAGGCCAAACACTGCCAGGATCGATCCGCCGATCGAAAAATTGCGGCTCTGGCGCGTGGTGCGCGGCGTGCCGAGGAATGCAAAGGTCAGGACTGCGAACACGAAGGGATAGATCGGCGCCAGGAAGCGATCATGCAACTCGGCGCGAAACTGCCCGGAAAGCTGCTTGAAAACCGGATCGTCCTCCGATGGCGAAACCAGCTCCCAGAGATAGCGTTCGCGAATTCCCAGCGCGACGTCGCGGCCGCGATTGGAGAATTTCGACATGTCAAAGGCATAGCGGGCGAAAGCCACCAGCGCCGGATCGCGCTTTCCCGCCTCGAAACGTTCGAGGTTGCCGTCCTCCAGCACCAGGTAGGAGCCGTTCTCGTTCTTCAGCACCGTGCCATGGTCGGCAATGATGGTGACGCGCTCCTTGGGATCGCGGCGGTCGTCGACGAAGATGCCGGCGAGCACGCCGCCCGGCTGCCGTTCCCGGATGCGAATCGTCAGGTTCTGATCGAGCTGGGCGAAACGACCGGGCTGCAGGATGTTGGTCAGCACATCGGCCGTGATCTCAGCGTCCCATTGCTTGATCCGGCGCAGGCCGTCGGGAGCGAGATAGGCACCGATAAAGGTGACCAGGATCGCCACCACACAAGTGGCGAAGAAAAACGGACGGAACAGCCGGAATGGGGAAAACCCGGCGGCATTCATTACGATGATTTCGGAATCGGTGGCGAGCTTGTTCAACGTGTGCGAGATCGCAATCATCAGCGCGATCGGCGCGATGACCAGAACAAGCGCCGGAATCACCAGGCTGGTGATGCCGAGGAACGTGATGATGGTCTGGCCCTGGCTCGTCATCAGGTCGATCCCGCGCAGCGCCTGCGTAATCCAGATCACGCCGGTGAGGCTGACCAGGATCAGCGCAAACGACGCGAGCGTCGTGCGGAAAATGTACCTGTCGATCGACCCCATCGTTACCGCACGATCCCACCTTGCGCACCCGAAGAGCGGCTTCCGACCAACCCTGCTTTTAGGGTTCCCCTTTGGTCGGGCCGCCAATACCAGCAGTCTACATTCTCACTACCATCCCTTTGATCCGTCAACAAAATGGCCGGGCCGTGGCGTGCCCTCGACACGGTTAATAATTGACCCATGTGGCCTTCCGGTCACTGCGGCGCTTGGCAGCGCCGCGGCTTGCGGGTCATAGTGCCGAAAACATCAGGTCCCCAGCGATTTGGGGCCGCTACCGAAGAGAATATTCCATCGTACGGGCCGATTCCGGACCCGCAAGACGCCCTGAATTCTGGAGGATTTACCTATGTCCGACGCCGTCAAGGTCGGCTTTGTCGCTTTTTCCGCAGCGCCCCGTGGCGTTCTCGTGGTGTTTTGCGATGACACATTGAAATTCGGCGAAGCCACGCGGAAGGCGCTGGGGACGGCCGCCAACACCGTCAAGCGGGCGGCGGCCGCCAACCAGTTCAAGGGCAAAAGCGGGTCGACGCTCGATATTCCGGCGCCGGAGGGAATCAAGGCAGAGCGCCTGATCGTGGTCGGCGTCGGCAAGGCGTCCGACATCAAGGAGAAGGATTTTCTAAAGTTCGGCGGCGTGACGGCGGGCAAGCTCAACAGCGCCAGCCAAGCGGTCACCGTGATCGCCGAACTGCCTGATGGCGCGATGCAGGGCGATGCTGCCGCCGCGATCGCGTCGGGCATCCGGCTGCGCGCGTATAAATTCGACCGCTACAAGACCAAGAAGAAAGACGGCGAGAATGGGACGCTTCGTGCCGACGTTTCGATCGCCGTCGAGGATGTCGCCGCTGCGCGAAAGGCCTTCGCGCCGGCGTCCCACGTCGTGGACGGCGTGATTATCGCGCGCGAGCTCGTCAACGAGCCGCCGAACGTGCTGTACCCGGTCGAATTCGCGCGGCGTGCGAGCCAGCTTGGGAAGCTCGGGATCGACGTCGAGGTGCTCGACGTCAAGGCGATGAAGAAGCTCGGCATGGGCGCCTTGCTCGGCGTCGCACAAGGCTCAACGCAGCCCGGCCGCACGGTGATCATGCGCTGGAACGGCGGCAAGAAGGGCGATCAGCCGGTCGCTTTCGTCGGCAAGGGCGTCTGCTTCGATACCGGCGGCATTTCGATCAAGGGCGCCGCCAGTATGGAAGACATGAAGGGCGACATGGGCGGCGCCGCCTGCGTGGTCGGGCTGATGCATGCGCTGGCTGCCCGTAAAGCTAAGGTCAACGCGGTCGGCGCCATCGGCCTGGTCGAGAACATGCCCGACGGCAACGCCCAGCGCCCCGGCGATATCGTCACCTCGATGTCGGGGCAGACGATCGAGATCATCAACACCGATGCCGAAGGCCGGCTCGTGCTGGCCGACGTGCTCTGGTACGTGGCGAAGAAGTTCAAGCCCAAATTCATGGTCGATCTCGCAACGCTCACCGGCGCGATCATGGTCGCGCTCGGTACCGAATATTCCGGAATGTTCTCCAACAACGACGAACTGGCTGATAGGTTGAGCAAGATCGGAACCGAAACCGGCGAGCGCGTCTGGCGCATGCCGCTCGGCGCGGAATACGACAAGCTGATCGATTCGCAATTTGCCGACATGAAGAATACCGGCGGGCGCCACGGCGGTTCGATCACCGCTGCGCAGTTCCTGCAGCGTTTCGTCGACAACACGCCGTGGGCACATCTCGACGTCGCGGGAACCGCGATGGGCGCGCCGAAAACCGACATCAACCACAGTTGGGGTTCCGGTTATGGCGTTCGCTTGCTCGACCGGCTGGTCGCGGAATATTACGAAGCCACGAAGTAATTCGGTTGCAGGTGGATGACGGAAATCCTGTTCTATCATTTGCAGGGCATGTCGCTCGAGAGTGTATTGCCGCCGTTGTTGGAAAAATCGCTCGAGCGAGGCTGGCGCGTGGTCGTGCAATCGACCTCGCCGGAGCGCACCGAGGCGCTCGATGCGCATTTGTGGACCTACAGCGACGATTCGTTCCTGCCGCACGCTACCTGGCGCGCCGGCGATGCGCAGGACCAACCCATCATTCTCTCGATCGAGGAGGGCAACCCGAATCGGGCCAATGTCAGGTTCCTGATCGACAACGCGGCGTTGCCGGTCGATTGCAACAGCTACGAGCGGGTGGTGCTGGTCTTCAACGGTGATGATGCCGATGCGCTGACCGCGGCGCGTGGCACCTGGGCCGACTGCAAGGCGCGCGGGTTCGAAGTGACTTATTGGCAGGCCGACGAGCGGGGTCGGTGGCAACGGCGGCAATAGCGATGCTTGGAAATTAGCGATGAAATTAGCGATCCCTGGGAATCAATGATAATCTGCGGTTTCTGCGCCGGACCTTGCGGGCAGCCATGGTCGTGCCGCAAAGTGATGGTCGGACAAGTGGTTGCAGTAAGGGGTGGGAGCCTGGGTCTAGCGTGCGACGCGGAACGATCGATCGAAAGCCACTGCTGACGTTGTTGTTGCTCGGGCCCGCGCTTGCGGGTTGCTCGGGTGCGTCGGACCTGATGTCGAGGGACGCGGACTGGTTTTCGCGCACCGGACGCGTGTTCATCAAAAACGTGTCGATCGAAACGCCTCCGCTGTCCCCGACCAAGCCGGTCACGCCGGATGAACTCGTCAGTGCCGACGGAGCCTGTCCCGGCATGGGGGCGCCGGGCGCCGGTGCCAACGCGTTGGCGGACGGTGCTGCCGGCAGCCCGCCGCCCTCGACGACCGGAACGGTGGCGCTCGGTCATACCGAATGCGACGTCGTGCGCGGCATCGGTGCGCCCGACAATGTCGGCCTCTCCAACAACCCGCGCGGTGATCGCGTGGCGGTCGTCAGCTATTCGCGCGGCCAGCGGGCCGGCATCTACACGTTCACCGCGGGACGCCTGACGTCGATCGAGCGTGCACCGGAGTCGGTGGCGCCGGCCAAGGGCGCAAAGCCGAAGAAGAAGCCGGCCGCGACGTAACCCTGTGCTTGCGCGCTCGCGTTGGCTATAGCGTTTTCGAGCGAACTGGATGCCGGTTCGCGTTAAGAAAACGCGTGCAAGCCCGCCAGACTGATGCTGTGAGCCAAGCGGCTGGCGTTGACGGCTGAGCGTTTTACGACCATATACAGAGCATGAACAAGCTTCGATCAGCCGCATTGACCACCACGGCGACCGCTTACGGCGGATCGCCTGCTGGTTGCGCGCGCTAGAGACAAGCGTACTTCACCCAGAAAAGGCCCCGCCGGCGACGGACGGGGCCTTTCTGGTTTTTGATGGTCCCCGTCCGCGCTTTTTCCCATCACAAGGAACATAGCCATGGACGATCTCGACCACAGAAATCTCGGCGTGCAGCTCAAGCTCTGGCACCTTCAGGAAGATGCGCCGGGCATGGTGTTCTGGCATCCGCGCGGCTACGCGGTCTACCGGGTGCTGGAGGACTATCTCCGGCGCAAGATGTGCCGCGCTGGCTATGCCGAGGTCCGGACGCCACAACTGCTGCCGCGGGAGTTCTGGGGCCGCAGCGGCCACTGGGACAAGTTCGGCGAGCACATGTTCCGGATCGACGACGGCGAGCTGGCGATGGCGCTGAAACCGATGTCGTGCCCGTGCCACGTGCAGATCTTCAACAAGGGGCTGCGCTCGTGGCGGGAGCTTCCGATCCGCTATGCCGAGTTCGGCGCCTGCCACCGCAATGAGCCTTCCGGTTCGCTCCACGGCATCATGCGGACGCGCGCCTTCGAGCAGGACGACGCGCATGTGTTCTGCCGCGAGCAGGACGTGGAGGGCGAAGTCGCGCGCTTCATCGCCCTGCTTGACGAGGTTTATTGCGACCTCGGTTTTCCCGACTACGAGGTGGCGCTAGCGACGCGGCCGGCGGTGCGCGCCGGTGACGACGCGACCTGGGACTGGTCGGAGGCGAAGCTCGGCGATGCCGCGCGTCGCTGCGGCCTCGCGCCTCAAATCAATCCAGGCGAAGGTGCTTTCTACGGACCGAAGCTGGAATTCGCGCTGCGCGACCGGCTGGGACGATCCTGGCAGTGCGGCACGGTGCAGCTCGACGGCGTGCTGCCGCAGCGGCTCGAGGCGTCCTACGTCGCTCCCGACGGCAGCCGCGCCAGGCCCCTGATGATCCACCACGCCATCTTCGGATCGCTCAGTCGCATGATCGCGATCCTGCTCGAGCACCATGGCGGCGTGCTTCCGTTCTGGCTGTCGCCGGACCAGGTCGCGGTTGCGCCGATCTCGAAAGACCAGGCCGGATACGGCGCCGACGTGCTGGCGGCATTCGCGGATGCCGGGATCCGGGCCGTTGCCTATGACGGCGCCGACACCCTTTCGCGGCGCATCGTGGCGGCGCATGAAATGGCGGTGCCGGTGATGGCCATCGTCGGCGGGCGCGAGATGAGGGACGGCCGAGTGAACCTGCGCGAGCGCGAGGGCTCACAGGCCGACGTTCCGCTGGCCGAGGCGGTGTCCCGCCTGCAGGCGAGGGCCCGGCCGGGCGCCCTTGTGGCGCAAGCGTTGTCGCCCGCGGACGCAGGATCCTAGGCGAGGAAGCCACGGCCTAGCCCGCCGCTTCGTCGTATTGTGAATTGGCTTCCAGCCAGACTTCCTCCGCACGCAGCAGCGCGCTTTCCGCACCGGCACGCGCCTTGCTGAGCTGCGCGGCCTGCTTGGGATCGCGCGTGAACAGGTCGGGCAACGCAAGCGCGGTGTCGATCTTGGCGATGATGCCGTTGATGCGCTCGATCTCGGCTTCCGCATCGGCGATCCGCTGCTTCAGCGGTGTTCGCCTTTCGCTCTTCCCTCGCTCCGGTCTTGCGGTCCCTTTGGGCCGCTCGCGCGAGGGGCTGCGCGTGTCGCCGATCGACAATACCATTCGCCTGTAATCGTCGAGGTCACCGTCGTAGCTCGTCACCGTCTGGTTGGCGACCACCCACAATTGATCGGCGCAGGCTTCGATCAAATAGCGGTCGTGCGAGACCATGATGACGGCGCCGGGAAAATCGTTGATCGCTTCGGCCAGCGCCGCACGGCTGTCGATGTCGAGATGGTTGGTCGGCTCGTCGAGGATGATCATATTCGGGCCGAAGAATGTGGCGAGCCCGAGCAACAGCCGCGCTTTCTCGCCGCCTGACAGGCTCTGGACCAGGGTGTCGCCGGCTTTTCCGGAAAATCCGATCGCGCCGGTACGGCCGCGCACCTTGGTTTCCGGCGCATCGGGCATCAGCTTGCGGATATGGTCATAGGGCGATGCGTCGAGGTTGAGCTCGTCGACCTGATGCTGCGCGAAATATCCGACCGACAATTTCTCCGCCCGCGTGATCCGACCAGAGAACGGCGCCAGCTTGTTGGCCAGAAGCTTGACCAGCGTCGATTTGCCGTTGCCGTTGGAGCCGAGCAGGGCGATGCGGTCGTCGGTATCGATGCGCAGCGTGACGCGGTCGAGCACCGGCTTTTTCGGATCGTAGCCGACCGAGACGTCATCCACCGCGATGATCGGCGGCGACAGCATTTTCTCCGGCGTCGGGAACGTGATTTCGCGCACGTCCTGCGTCACCAGCGCGGTGACCGGCTTCATCCGTTCCAGCATCTTGACGCGCGACTGAGCCTGGCGGGCTTTCGAGGCTTTCGCCTTGAAGCGATCGACAAAGGCCTGCAGCCGCTTGCGCTCGTCGGCCTGGCGCTTGGCGTGCTTGGCGTCCAGCATTTCCCGCGTAGCGCGCTGCTCCTCGAACGAGGAATAGGTGCCCTTGTAGAGGGTCAGCTTGCCGCGATCGAGGTGCAGGATCTGGTCGACCGAGGTGTCGAGCAGGTCGCGGTCGTGGCTGATGACGATGACGGTGCGCGGATAGTTTGCCAGATGGTCTTCCAGCCACAGCGTGCCTTCGAGGTCGAGATAGTTGGTCGGCTCGTCCAGCAGCAGCAGATCGGGCGCTGCGAACAGCGTCGCCGCCAGCGCCACCCGCATGCGCCAGCCGCCGGAGAATTCCGAGCACGGCCGAGCCTGGTCCGCGGTGGAAAATCCGAGGCCGCTCAAGATCGCCGCCGCGCGCGCCGGCGCGGAGTGCGCGTCGATGTCGACCAGCCGGGTCTGGATTTCGGCGATCCGGTGCGGATCGGCGGCGGTTTCGGCTTCACGGAGCAGCGCGTCACGCTCCAGATCGGCCTTCAGCACGACATTGATGAGGCTCTCCGGGCCGTCCGGCGCCTCTTGCGCCAGGCTGCCGATGCGCCAGCGCGGCGGCAGCGTGATGCTGCCCGACTCGACCGGCAGGTCACCGCGGATCGCATGAAACAGCGTCGATTTGCCGACGCCGTTGCGGCCGACGAAGCCGACGCGCGCGCCGGGCACGATCTGCACCGTGCTGTCGTCGATCAAAAGCCGCCCGGCGATGCGGACCGAAATGTCTGTTATTGAAAGCATGCGGGGTTGTCACCGGAGCGGCGGGCAAACGCAACCTATTTATTATCGAAGAAATCTATCGACTGATCGGCAAATTCTATCGGCGAAGCATCATTCAATGCAGCTCGTCATCGTGCCGACGCAGTTCATTCATCAGCTCTTGCAGCCGGGGTGAAAGTTCTGTTTCCGGGCGCATGCTTTGCTGCAGCCGTTCGCCCACGGCGTCGCAGATGTACTGGCAGGTCTTGTGGTCGAGTTGCACGAAATCACCGTTGATTCGAGAATCCATGGGCAGTCTCTCTCTCTCACTTGACGAGTTCCACCTCGCAGCACTCGCAAGGTTGAGGGTGTCGATGAATCAAGTCACAACAGCGCGATTTGTTTCCCGTGCATGGCTGCATGCATTCGCCTGCAAGTAGTCGAATCACCTTCCAAAATTGGTTTTTTGAAAAAAAGCCCCGGCGCGGCGGCCGGGGCATCAGTCAGGGGGAAGCTCAAATCAGGTCAGTAGCAGCGGTTCACCAGCCGCCAGCGTGGGCCCCAGGGAGTTGGGACCAAGCGCCGTACGTAGCAGCCGCCATAACCGCCGCCGTAATAGGCCGGGCCGCCGATGAAGACGCGGGGGCCACCCCAGCCATGATGATGGTGGTGACGATGCCAGCCGCCATGATGCCAGCCGCCATGGTGCCAGCCGCCGGCCGAAGCCGCTGTCGGCGCCAGCGCGGCGGCACCCAGCGAAGCTGCGGCCACTGCAACGAGCGAGAGTTTGCGTAACATGATCGTCTCCTCAAAGTTTCGGCGCCAGTTGGCACCATCAGTGAGATCGGGTCCCGTGACGCCCTGGGCCGGCGGACGCGCGTGCCCTGCGTTCGATCGTCCCTAAGTCTACGGCCGCGAAGCTGAATGAAGGCGGCACGGCAGTTTCAGACTGGGTTCATCTCCGTGAAATTGCAGTAATCTTTCGCACCCGCGGCGCGCCCACCGCACGAAAACACCCCAAAAATGGGTGGTGGCCGCGTCACCGGGCCGCTTGCCGTCGTGAGGTGGCGCCGATATAAGCCCCGCAACTCTCCACCCAGCGTTTTGTAAGGACGTAAACACAATGGCGATTGAACGCACTTTCTCGATCATCAAACCGGACGCGACCGCGCGCAATCTGACCGGCGCCGTCAACGCGTTGATCGAGAAGGCAGGGCTGCGGATCGTGGCCCAGAAGCGCATTCGCATGACCCGCGAACAGGCGGAAACCTTTTACGCCGTTCACAAGGCACGTCCTTTCTTCGGCGAGCTGGTCGAGTTCATGACCTCGGGCCCGGTCGTGGTACAGGTGTTGGAGGGCGAGGGCGCCGTGCTCAAATACCGTGACGTGATGGGCGCCACCGATCCCTCGAAGGCCGCGGAAGGCACGATCCGCAAGGTCCATGCGAAGTCGATCGGCGAGAATTCGGTGCACGGTTCGGACGCGCCGGAGACCGCCGCGATCGAAATCGCGCAATTCTTTTCGGGCAACGAAATCGTCGGCTGAACAATTTGGATAGCGGCGAGCAATAGCCGCGCAGTAACGGCTGAAGAGCCGAGGGGGGAACGCTGTGAACTGGCTGTGGCAAATTTTCGATCCTGCAACGATCTCGGCGTTCTTCACCCAGTTCCAGGCCGAGATGCAGCACCCGGCGTTCTGGGTCGCGCTCGGCAAGATCATGTGGATCAACATCCTGCTGTCGGGTGACAACGCGCTTGTCATCGCGATGGCGTGCCGCGGGCTGCCGCCGCGCCAGCGGTTCTGGGGCATGATCCTTGGCGCCGGCGTCGCCGTTCTCCTGCGCATCATCTTCACCGGTATCGTCGTGACGTTGATGGCGCTGCCGTTCCTCAAGCTGGTCGGAGGCCTCGCACTGCTCTTCATCGCAGCGAAGCTGCTGGTGCCTGAACACGAGGGCGAGGGCGACGTGGATGCGGCTGCGCATCTGTGGGCGGCCGTGCAGATCGTGGCGATCGCCGACATCGTCATGAGCCTCGACAACGTCATCGCGGTTGCCGCCGCCGCTAATGGCAGCATTCCGCTGCTGGTCATCGGCCTTGCCATCAGCGTTCCCCTGATCGTCGCCGGCGCAGCGCTGATCATGGCGCTGCTCACGCGCCTGCCCGCTTTGGTGTGGGCCGGTGCGGGCCTGCTCGGCTGGGTCGCCGGCGAGGTGATGGCGACCGACCCCGCGATACAGCCGGCGATGCATGCGTTCTTCAACGGCCCGGTTGGTGTCGGCCTCGATGGCGTGCTGAGCTCGCTTGGTCTTGGGCTGCGTTTTGCCAATGGCGGCCACGGCGGCGAGGTGCTGCTAGGGCTGATCGGCATTGCCGTGGTGCTCGTGGCGGGATCGATCTGGCGCAGGCGAAGGCTGGAAGGCGCCGAGCACTCCGCCACTGCATAGCGAAGCAATTCCCAGCCCGCCGGCGGCGAGGGGGAGACCGCCGCCGTTCGCGGGCGCTAGAACAGGCGCATCGGCAACGGCAGTTGAACGTCGCGATAGCGGCCTTCGTAACGGTCTACGAAGTCCTGCAGGAAAAACGGAATGTCGCGAAGCTGCAGGTCGCAGCGTCGCCGCAGCTCATGCGCGATCTCGACAGACGCGTCACAGCACCAGCCTCCTGCAACGTTGAAGGCGACGACGCGGATCGGCTTGGTGTACTGTCCGGCCAAGAGGTCGGTGACAACAGTCTCGAACCCGGTTGTCCTGGAATCCACCCCGCCCCAAACCCGTCCGGGTATGCCCGGATCATGCTCGACGACATAGACGTCAGGCTCCCCGCCGTCGGGCACGATCGATGGAGTTCCGAAAGACGTACGCATCAACGAACTCTCACGCCACAGAACCAGGATTCAAGTGCGGGAATTTTGATTCGTTCCGCGCAAGGAACGGACTGGCTCCCCCTTCGTCGGTCGCCGGCGTAACGCCGCAGCAATGCGCCCGGTTCCTGTAAAGGAACATTTCGCAAGGTCCTGACTTCTTACTGTATACGGCCGATAGGAATTCAAAGGCGTGCGGGCCGAGAGGAAGAGGGCCGCCATGCGGTAAGGAATCCCTCATGCCGCGTTACTTTTTCAACGTCTATCACGACAAGGCAGAACTGGACCATGAAGGCGAAGAACTGCCCGACATGCAAGCCGCGTGGCGGGAAGCAACGGTAACCGCTGGACAGATCATCCAGGACCTCGACGGCAAGCTGCGCCCCGGCGGCAAGGACTGGCGGCTGGAGGTCACCGACGAGTTCGCAAATCCGTTATACATCATTCACGTCATCGCCGGGCGAGCCAGATGAAGCCGGACGGGGCCGTGAGCGTGTGGAGGACCAGCCCGAGGACGGTCGGTCTATTTGGCTCTGCAAACCGGGTGACAGCCAACGATCGATGGCGGCCGCGGCCTCGTTTGCGACCGCTGTCTCCAACAGACGATCGCGTTCATGCCCTGGCGGCAGGCCGGCGGCCTTTTCGCGTGCGCTAAGTGCAATTTGCCTGAGCCGTTCTTGAAGCGGCAGCGCTGGGCGGCTGCGATTGCGCTTTTTCGTCATGGCAGATCTCCCTGTTGCCCTGATCCTTTCATGTCGGGAGAGGCGCCTCCTTAACCTTTGTTGGGAACCGGCAACGCGTCGGCCCGTTTCGTTCAGGTCACGGAATTCGTTCAAATTTGGAGGAGACACAGACTTGGACCGGGAGCTGGTTTTGGCGGCCCTGTTGCGGCGGCTCAATACCGTCTCAGGACTAGATGACGCGGACATTGCTGCAATCCGCGCGCTTCCGATTGCCGTTCGCCAGTGGGAAGCCGGACGGGCGATCGTAGCTGACGGCAGTCGCCCGACGGAATGCTGTCTTGTTATCGAAGGGTTTTGCGTCCGCGCCAAAACGACTGTCAGCGGCCAGCGGCAAATTCTCTCGATCCATATTGCCGGGGAAATTCCCGACCTCCAGAACCTGCATCTGCACAGGATGGATCACGATCTCATCGCGGTGGTCGCTTCCACGCTCGGCTTTATTAGTCACGCGTCCTTGCGCGCCCTGACGCGGGCAAGGCCGAACATCACCGAAGTGCTGTGGCGCGACACGCTGATTGACGCCGCGATATTTCGGGAGTGGATCGTCAACGTGGGCCAGCGGCCGGCGCCGAGCCGGCTTGCCCACACTGTTGTTGAACTTCGCAGACGCCTTGCCATCACGGGCCGAGCGGCGGGTGACACATTCGAAATGCCGCTGACGCAGGAGCAAATTGGCGAGGCCCTGGGTATCACGCCGGTTCACGCGAACCGGATCATCAGGCAACTGCGCGACGAAAGGATCATCGATATCAGCAGGGGGCGCGTGGCGGTGCTTGACGAGGCGAAGCTTGCGGAATTGGCGCAGTTTGACGATCGCTATCTTCACCAGGATGCTTCCCTGTAGTCGCGCACGCCGGAAAACGGTGGTTGCGGCTTTGACGCTTGCCGGCGCGTGGTGAGGCCACGTCGGGGTGTCGGACCTATGAACGACGATTTTGCTCATCTTTTGGAACGATTCAATTTCGGGAAAATTATGCAATGTGTGTCCAGGGATAGACACATCAAACTTCAAGCGGCCTGCCGATTTGCATTCCCGCTACCAAGGCATCTTGGCAGCCGCTCCTTTTGGTCGCGACCACCATGAAGGATTTTTCCAATGCGTCCTTTCCGCCCGAGGTGATCTCGGTGATGGAGGTGGCGCTTGATGCCGCGGTGGCGTCGCTTCCCGAGCCGGTCCATTCCAGTCACGTTCAAGCTCTCGCCGAAGCGATCTTGCGCGCGGCCCATGAAGGCGAGCGCGATCCTGTCGTGCTGCAAAGACTCGCTCTGATGGAATTACAGCTGAGGCAACGTTAGGAAACAGCAGGCCTCGGTGCCAGGTGCCCGCCGCTTTGGTGGTCCGTGCACCAGCGGTAAGCACACGGTATTGCCTTTGCCGGCGGCCGGTTCCATACAGTTTCACATGACCGAACCGTTATTGGGGCGCAGCATCGATCGCATCGAAGACGAGCGCTTCGTGCGGGGACGCGGGCGCTACATCGCAGATCTCGTGGCATCCAACGCGCTTCATGGCGTCGTCGTTCGCTCGCCGCATGCGCACGCGCGGATCGCAGCGATCGGCGTCGATGCGGCGCGCAAGATGCCCGGCGTCGCCGCCGTGCTCACGGGAACCGAACTGGCATCCGACAATATTGGTCCGCTGCCGTGCGCGGTGACCAGTATCCCGATGACTACGCCGCTCGTGGTGCCGGCCTATCATGCACTGGCGCGCGACGTCGTTCGTTATGTCGGCGAACCGGTCGCATTCGTGGTCGCCGAAAGCGCCGAAGCCGCGCGCGAGGCCGCCGAGGCCATCGTCGTCGACTATGAGCCGCTGCCGCCGGTCGTTTCGATCGCAGATGCAACTCTGCCGGACGCCCCCTCGATCTGGCCGGAGGCGAGGGGCAACATCGCGTTCCAGTTCAACCGTGGCGAGATCGGCCCGGTGGAAGCGGCGATCCGCGACGCCGCCCACGTGGTGGAATGCGAGCTCGTCAACAACCGCGTCGTCGCCGCACCGCTGGAAACACGCGGTGCGCTCGGCGAGTTCGACGCTTCGAGCGGCCGCCTGCACCTGACCGCCTCGGCCGCCGGAGCGCATATGATCCGCGACCTGCTCGCCGACGGTGTTTTCCGCGTCGGCAGAGAAAAACTTCGCGTCAGCATTCCCGACGTCGGCGGCGGCTTCGGAATGAAGAACGTTCTCTATCCGGAATGGGTGCTGGTGCTGTGGGCGGCGCGCCGGCTCGGCCGCCCGGTCAAATGGATCGGGGACCGCAGCGAGGATTTCACCGGCTCTGCGCATGGTCGCGACAGTCTCGTGCGGGCCCGCCTGGCGCTCGATCGCGATGGCCGCTTCCTGGCGCTCGACACGAAAGTTTTCGCCAATCTGGGCGCCTATGTCTCGACGGTGGCGCCGGCTGTGCCGACCATGGCGATGGGGAGCGCGATGGGCGGCGTCTACGATATCCCGCTGATTGCGTTCGAGACGAAAGGTGTGTTCAGCAACACCACGCCGATCGACGCCTATCGCGGCGCCGGCAAGCCGGAAGCGAATTATCTGATCGAGCGCTGCATCGATATCGCCGCTACCGAACTCGGAATGGATGCGCTGAAGCTGCGGCGCAAGAACATCTTTCGCCGTTTTCCGCATCAGAGCGCGATGGGACTCTCGGTCGAGCAGGGCAGCTTTGCACACTCGATCGATTGCGCCGTCGAGGCTGCGGAAGGATTCAAGGCGCGCCAAAAAAGTTCACGCGCGCGAGGCAGGCTGCGTGGCCTTGGGCTTGCCTGCTTTCTCGAAACGGCGCGCGGCCAGCCCAATGAAGTGGCGGAGGTGCAGTTCAGCGAGGACGGCCTGATCGATCTGAAGGTCGGCACGCATTCCAGCGGTCAGGGCCACGAGACTACGTTCGCCCAGATCGCTGCCGATGCGCTTGGCTTGCCGCTCGCGCGCTTCCGGTTTCGGCAGGGCGACACCGACGATCTCGATTCTGGCGGCGGCCATGGCGGGGCGCGCTCCATGCACCAGGGCGGCACCGCGCTGCTGATGGCGGCCGAAGGGGTGATCGAGAATGCGCGGCGGCTTGCCGCGCGCCTGCTGCAGGCCAGTGTCGATGCCGTCAGCTATGAAGCCGGCATGTTGCGCGTGGCCGCGACCGGGCAGGAGATCAGCCTCGAGGAGGTGGCGCGTGCCTCCTATCAGACGCCCGGCGACGATGTTGCGCCCGGCCTTGCGCACAAGGCGACCCATTTGTGCGACCGCTACACCTTTCCCAACGGCTGCCATATCGCCGAGGTCGAGATTGATCCCGAGACCGGTGAGGTGAGGCTCGACCGTTACGTGATATCAGATGATTACGGCCGTCTGCTCGATCCGCGCCTGACGCTGGGGCAGGTCCATGGCGGCGTCGCGCAAGGCATCGGCCAGGCGTTGTTCGAGCAGGCGCTGTTCGATGCGCAGACAGGCCAGATCCTCTCGGGCTCGCTGATGGATTATGCGCTGCCGCGGGCTGACGATCTTCCCGCGTTCGAGGGCAGCCTGACGGCTGACTTCCCAAGCCGCGCCAACCGGCTCGGCGTCAAGGGAAGCGGTCAGGCCGGCGCCATCGCAGCACCCGCCACCATCATGAATGCCGTGATGAACGCGCTGACGCCGCTGGGCGTGCGGCATCTCGACATGCCCGCAACGCCCTCGCGCATCTGGCACGCGATTGAGGCGGCGAGATCGCGATCACAATAACAACGGCCTCGGTGCGCTGACACGAAGTCCGCCGATGCTTCATGCGCTCTTCGGTCTCTTCTGGGCGCGGGCCGCTCGCTTCGACGTATTCAGTGCCACGGCCTCGCGAATGAGCGCCTTCAACGCCTTTTCATCGATCTTGTCGCCCTGATGGAAATCGATGGCGCGCCTGGTGTTGCCTTCGAGGCTGGAGTTGAACAGGTCTGTTGGGTCGTCCAGCGCGGCGCCCCTGGCGAAGGTCATCTTCACCACAGCCTTATATGTCTCGCCGGTGCAGATGATGCCGTCGTGCTCCCACACCGGAACGCCGCGCCACTTCCATTCCTCGACCACTTCAGGGTCGGCCTGCTTGATGATGCTTCGGATGCGCGCGAGCATCTCACCGCGCCAATCGCCCAGCTCCTTGATTCTCGCATCGATGTGCTGAGAGGGAGAGCTCGCTTCTTTTGCTTCCTTTGCGTCGGCCTTCTTCATGCTTGTCGTCGCTTTCTTCGTGGCTGTTGTAATTTCAGTCACAATCGTTCGCCGGGCAACTGGCTGGCTTGTTTCACCCAGGCGACGAATTGTGCTTCGTCGAGCGGGACGTCCTCGTAAATGTCGAGGTAGCGCACTTCCTTGTGCTTGGACTCGCCAGGCGGAATAGGGTGCAGCGATGTACCGCGGAAGAACGTCACTTTAACGTACTTCGTGAAGCAATGAAAACCGAGGAACCAGCCCTGACCCTCAAGGCCATAGAACGGCGTGTTCCATTTGACGGCCTTGTATACGCCAGGAACGGTGCGCACGATCAGCGCATCGAGGTGGCGCCCGACGTCGCGCTTCCAGCCCGGCATGGCCGTGATGTAGGCCTGCACGGGGGCGTCGCCGTACCCTTTCGCGATCTGCGGATTGCCGCCTGAGAGCAGGACAGGCTTTGCGGTAGCCTGCTTGGCGGCGGCCTTCTTTGCGATCTTCGCCGGCCTTCTCGACGTCGTTTGCGCCATTGTGTTCGCTCCTGTCGCCGGTACGTCAGCCGCTGCGCCATTTGGCGGCGTAGGGCAGCACGAACATGTACAGGCCGGTGAACATCAGTAAAAAGAGCGGCGGCAATGGGGAGTATACCACCCACGGGGAAGGCTCCCCCAGTCCCATGGCAATGAAATTGGCGACGACGGTCACCGTGAAGGCAATCGACAGCCAGCGGTGAATCTGCCGAATCCACATGCTCCAGTTCCTCCTTTGCAGACTTTTGCAGACGAGCCGGAGCGTAACGCGGCGGTTCAATCCGCCCGCGCCACGAGCTCTTCCAGCTTCGCGAAGAATTGCTGCCATCCGGCGTGGGCGCCGCCATAGGCCTGCTTCTGATCCGGCCGGAAGCCCGACTGCTCCATGCGCAGGAGGGTCCCCGTGCGCGTTGGCGTGAGCGTAAACGTAACCACGCTCTGCAGATTGAAGGCCGCATCCTCATGCTTGAAATTCCAGGTGTAGGACAGCTCTTTGTTCGGCTCGATCGCAAGGACCTCGCAATCCAGCACGCCGCCCCAGTCGCCGCGAAGATTGAAATGGTGACCCACGACAGGCTTGAAGTCGTTCTTCATCAGCCATTCCTCCATCAAGTGTGGTTGCGTGAGCGCGCGCCAGAGCTTTTCCGGCGGATGCGACATCTCGCGTTCGACGACAACAGTGCGTGTTTCAGTTGCTGTATTGGTCATTGGTCCATCCGTTTGAGCAGATCTTCGAGGTGATCGAACCGGTTCTGCCAGAAGCCGTGCATTTGGCTCGTCCAGTCGATCAGCGGGGCCAGGGCGCCGAGCTGCGCGCTATAGTGCGTCTGCCGGCCTTGGTGACGGTCGCGCACCAGCCCGGCCTGCTTCAGAACGCCAAGGTGCTTTGAGACGGCCGGTTGCGAGATTCCGGCCCGGGCCGTCAGGGCCCCGACCGTCTGCTCGCCTTCGCGGCAAAGGCGCTCGAAGATCGCCCGACGGGTCGGATCGGCGAGTGTTCTGAAGAGCATGTCGTGGGCGTTCGGCATCTGAATCCATAACCAGTGGGTTATTGATTGACGCATAACCGCGAAGATATGGGTTAGTCAAGCCGGAAAAGAGGCGCAACAAGGGGTCTCATCGACGGAACCGCCGGTTGCATCATCTAGTCCCGTGGCCGCCCGTGAAGCAGGACTGCAGGCGCGAACGCCGGGGCCATGATCGTTGGCTCGTTGTCGAAGACGGGCGGCATGACCATGTACAGACCGGGAGGGTGAGGCTCATGGAAGATGCCGGCCGTCAGGCCCATTGGGAGAACGTCTACACGACGAAGGGCGAGAACGAGGTTAGCTGGTTTCAGCAAAGCCCGGCGCCTTCGCTCGAATTGATCGTGCAGGCGGGCGCCACCCACGCGTCGGCGATCATCGACATCGGCGGCGGCGCTTCGCGGCTGGTCGACAATCTCATCGAGCAGGGGTTTGAGGATGTCACCGTGCTCGATCTGTCGGGCGCGGCGCTGGCTGCCGCCAAAAGCCGCCTTGAGAGCCGCCTTGGTGCCGGCGCCGAACGGGTTAGCTGGATCGTCGCGGACGCCACCACCTGGGAGCCGGGCAGGGCTTACGACATCTGGCATGACCGGGCGGCGTTTCACTTTCTCACAGACGCAAGCGATCGCGCCGCCTATATCGCCCGCCTCGAGCGCGGCCTGAAAATCGGCGGGCACGCCATCATCGCCACCTTCGCGCCCGACGGCCCTGAAAAGTGCAGCGGCCTGCCGGTCGCACGCTATGACAGTGCGAGCCTCGGACGCACGCTCGGCGCCACGTTCAAGCTGGTCCACACGCAGCGGCATGAGCACACAACGCCCTGGGATTCCCGGCAGAACTTCCAGTTCAGCGTATTCAGGCGCGAGGGCTGATCGGGTCCGCGATCACTGCGGACGGCTAGTGCGCCATGCCGCGTGCCACTTCGTAACAGGCGTCCATGCAGCGGCGGCAGCTTTCCGCACAGATGCGGCAATGTTCATGCATGGCGGCGTGCTTCTGGCACTCCTCCGCGCAAAGCCGGCAGGCGGCAGCGCATACGCTGAGCATGCGGCGCATCACTTCGTCATCGGAACCTGTCCGGCGGGTCATGATACGGCCGGTGATGTTGCAGATGTCGGCGCAATCAAGGTCCAGGCGGATACACTGGGTCAGCTCCTGCACCATGCGCTCCGACAGGCAGGCGTCGGCACAGGAGGTGCAGGTCTGTGCGCAGGAATAGCATTCCTCGATGCAGCGGATCAGGGCATCATTGATCTGCCCCTGGACGGCCGGGTGGGTGCCAATCATTTCGCGGGCGTGCATGGCGGGCTCCTTGCTTGACGGCCGGCCGCAAACGCGGCGGCCGCTATTTCAAGCCGCAGCGGCCGAAAATGTTCTGGTCTTCCGCAATAATGAGGGCGGGTCCCCGAGAGACTTGGCTGATCCAACGCAAAGGGACTTATCGCAACCGGATTATGTTAACGAAACCCGCGGTTTCGTGATGGAACTTGGCTTCCCATCACGGGCGGGATTATGCGAGACTGGCCTCGTGAAACGTTCGATCCACCTTTGCCGGCTGCTGGCGGTCTTTTTGATCGCGGGCCTTGTGTTCGCCCCGCTTGCCCAGCGCGCGAATGCGAATCCGTCGGCATCGATGGCGCTGACCTCCATGGCCGGTGACGCAGCCTCCATGTCCGACGACATGCCGTGCTGCCCGGAGAAATCCGCGCCGGTGGATTGCGCCGATTGCCCGTTGATGGCGCTCTGCGTGTCGACGACAGTGCAGGCGCCGCTGCCGGCGAGCGTTGCCGAACTCCAGCCGGTCATTCTGCGAACGCTACGTCCCGGCAGCGATCCCGAGGTGGAAAGCCTCGACTATTCACCCCCTCCTAGACCCCCCCGATCCCTGGACCTTTTGGCGTAACGCCAAAATCGCGCGGCGCTTTGTGGCGTCCGCTCCATGCTGCCATGGCGGCTGACCAGAGATCGAGGTTATCACTATGAAGTTCAATCAATTTTCGCGCAGTCTGCGGCTCGCGCTGATCGGCGCTGCCTTGACGTGCGGTCCAACCGTCGCGTTCGCGGATATCAAGAATTACGAATTCAAACTTGTCGAACCGACCGTCAAGACCGGCCCCGATAAGACCATCGCCGTGAAGCTCGTCGACAAGACGACAGGCAAGCCCGTTCCGGACGCGGTCATCTTCTCCACCCGCCTCGATATGGCGCCCGATGGCATGCAGGAGATGGCGACCAAACTCACCCCGCTGCCAGCATCGGAGCCGGGCACCTACCGGTTCAAGGCAAATTTCAGCATGGCCGGCCGGTGGCAATTGTCGCTCGGCGCCAAGGTACAGGGTGAAACCGGCACGGTCGAAAACAAACTCATCATTCAGGCCGACAAATGAAACGGTCAGTCCAGATCGCCATTGCGGCGGCCGCTATCGGGGCTGCGGTGGTGGCCGGAATTGTCGCGCGTCCATTCATCCTGTCGAGTGGAGAGACCAAGCACGCTCACGTCGTCGCACAAGCCGAACCGGCTGCCGCCGCAATCTATTATCAGGACCCCGACGGCAAGCCGTTCTATTCGCTGACACCGAAGAAGACGCCTGATGGCCGCGACTACCGCGCCGTCCCCGCAGGCGCCGACATCAGTTTTGACGAACCTGCGACGGATGCGGCGGCTGCGCCATCCGCCGATCGCAAGATCAAGTATTACCGCAATCCGATGGGCCTGCCGGACGTTTCGCCGACGCCCAAGAAGGACTCGATGGGGATGGATTACATCCCCGTCTACGAGGGCGAGGACAGCGACGACGGCTCGGTCAAGGTCTCGCCCGGAAAAATCCAACGCACCGGCGTCAAATCAGAGCCAGCGGCCCTCCGTCCGATCCGGACGGTCGTGCGGGCGCCAGGCGCGATCCAGCTCGACGAGCGCCGAGTCTCCGTCATCGCGATGCGTGCGGAAACCTACCTGCAGTCGGTCGCCGACGTTACGACCGGCACCTTCGTCAAGAAGGGGCAGCCTTTGATGGAGATCTACAGTCCCGCAGTTTCCAGTGCAGCCGCCGAATATGTGACGACACTAACGTCCAGGACCACGGCGGGCGAGCCCTCCTACGGACGTGGCTCGCGGCAACGGTTGATGAACCTCGACGTGCCCGACGCGGTGATCACTGCGATCGAGCGGACGCGGGTCGTTCCTGTGACCGTCGAGTGGTCGGCCCCGCGCGACGGCATCGTGCTGGAACGCAACGCGGTCCAGGGCATGCGAGCCCAGCCAGGCGACGTGCTCTTCCGCGTCGCCGACACCTCGCTTGTCTGGGCGATGATCGACGTGGCCGAGCGCGACCTCGGCTCGCTTGCGGTCGGGCAGCGCGTGACCGTTCGGGCACGCAGCTTCCCTATGCGGGACTTCTCCGGAAAAATCTCGGTGATCTACCCCCAAGTCAACCGCGAGACACGGACAGCCCGCGTTCGGGTCGAACTCGACAATCCAGACCTCGCGTTGCTGCCGGACATGTACATAGATGCCGACATCGATATTGGCGGGTCGGAGCCCGTTGTGTCGGTTCCCGACAGCTCAGTGCTCGATACCGGCTCCCGGCAGGTCGTTCTGGTCGACAAGGGCGAGGGCCGGTTCGAGCCTCGCGACGTCAAGGTCGGCCGCCGGGGAGGCGGGCTAATCGAAATCCGCAGCGGGCTGAAAGACGGCGAGCCCGTCGTCGTTGCCGCCAATTTTCTGATCGATGCGGAGAGTAACCTGAAGGCGGCTCTCAAAGGCTTTGCCGAGGGAGCGCCGCAATGATCGCCCGCCTGATCGCCTGGTCGGCCCGCAATCTGCTGCTGGTGCTGTTCGGCACCGGATTCGCTGCCGCGGCCGGCCTCTATGCACTCATCCATCTGCCGTTGGACGCCATCCCGGACCTCTCTGACACGCAGGTGATCGTCTACACGGAGTATCCGGGGCAGGCGCCGCAGGTCATCGAGGACCAGGTCACTTATCCGCTGACGACGGCAATGCTGACGGTACCGAAGTCGAAAGTCGTTCGCGGCTTCTCGTTCTTCGGCGTCTCGTTCGTCTACGTGATCTTCGAGGACGGTACCGACATCTATTGGGCGCGCTCGCGGGTGCTTGAATTCCTAAACGCCGCGGCCTCGCGTATTCCCGCCGGTGTGACGCCGACCATCGGCCCGGATGCGACCGGCGTCGGCTGGGTTTACCAATACGCTATCGTGTCGAAAGAGCTGAACCTTTCCGACACGCGCACGATTCAGGACTGGAATCTGAAGTTCGCGCTCGCCAAGGCCGAAGGCGTCGCCGAAGTGGCGAGCGTCGGCGGCTTCGTCAAGCAATACAACGTGATTCTCGATCCGCAGCGCATGCGCGACCGCGGCATCACCATGCAGAAGATGCGCGATGCAATCCGCGCCAGCAACGCCGACGTCGGCGGCAGAACCGTCGAGCTGTCCGAGTTCGAATATGTCATTCGTGGCAAGGGCTATCTGAAAGGCATCAACGACCTCGGCAACGTCGTGCTCAAGGTGAGCAATGGCACGCCCGTTCTGCTGCGCGACGTCGCGAGAGTCGAGCTCGGCCCCGACGAGCGGCGCGGCATCACTGAACTGAATGGGGAGGGCGAGGTCGCGAGCGGTATCGTGCTGCAGCGCTTTGGCGTCAACGCGCTCGACGTCATCGAGAACGTCAAGAAGCGTTTCAAGGAAATCGCCAGCAGCCTGCCGAAATCGGTCGAGATCGTGCCGGTTTACGACCGCTCGAACCTGATATACGCCGCCATCGACACGCTCAAGCATACGCTGTTCGAGGAGAGCATCGTCGTAGCATTGGTCTGCATCGTGTTTCTGCTGCACGTTCGCAGTGCGCTGGTTGCGATTCTGATGCTGCCGGTCGGCATCTTGATGGCGTTCGGCGCGATGAAGCTGCTCAACATCGGCTCCAACATCATGAGCCTCGGCGGCATCGCCATCGCGATCGGCGCCATGGTGGATGCGGCGATTGTCATGATCGAGAACGCGCACAAGCATCTTGAACGGGCGGAGCCCGGAAAGTCTCGGGTGGACATCCTGATCGAGGCCGCCGCGCAGGTCGGGCCCGCGCTGTTCTTTAGCCTGCTGATCATCACCGTATCGTTCATGCCGATCTTCACGCTGGAGCAGCAGGAGGGACGGCTGTTCAGCCCGCTCGCCTTCACCAAGACGTTCGCGATGGCGGCCGCGGCACTGCTTTCGGTGACGCTGGTGCCGGCGCTGATGGTGATCTTCGTCCGCGGCAGAATTGTTCCCGAGCACAGGAACCCGATCAACCGCTTCTTGATCTGGATCTACCGTCCCGTCATCAAGGGCGTTTTGCGCGCCAAAACACTGGTCGTCCTGCTCGCACTCGCGATTCTGGCCGTGAGCGTCTGGCCGGCGCGCCAGCTCGGCACCGAGTTCATGCCCAATCTGAACGAGGGCACGCTGCTCTACATGCCGACGACATTGCCGGGCATCTCTGTCACCAAGTCCGCTGAACTGATGCAGACCCAGGATCGGATCATCCGTTCTTTTCCGGAAGTCGAATCCGTCTACGGCAAGGCAGGCCGCGCCGCGACCGCAACCGATCCGGCGCCGTCGGAAATGTACGAGACCATCGTCAATCTCAAGCCGAAGCAGGAGTGGCGACCCGGCGTAACGATCGACAGCCTGATCGCGGAAATGGACAAGGCATTGCAGTTCCCTGGCGTCTCCAACGCCTGGACCATGCCGATCAAGGCCCGCATCGACATGCTGTCGACCGGCATCCGCACCCCGATCGGGGTCAAGGTGATCGGCACCGATCTGGTCGAGATCGACAAGCTCGCCAAGCAGATCGAGCAGGTCCTGAAGGCGGTCCCGGGCACCTCGTCCGCTTACGCCGAGCGCGGCATCGGCGGCTATTATCTGGAGATCACGCCGGACCGCGAAGCGATGGCGCGCTACGGCATCATGGTCCAGGACGTCCAGGATACCATCGCAACGGCGCTTGGCGGGCAGACGGTCACGACGACGGTTGAGGGACGCCAGCGCTTCTCCGTCAACATGCGCTACCCCCGGGATTTGCGCGACAGTCCGGAGGCGATTGCTAGCGACGTGCTGGTGCCGATGCCGGCCGGCGGCGCCGTCCCGCTCGGCGAAGTCGCAAAGGTCGCGCCGGCGCGCGGGCCGTCCTCGATTCGCACCGAGAACGGCCAGTTGGCGACCTACATCTATGTCGACATCCGCGACCGCGATCTCGGCGGCTATGTCGCGGACGCCCAACGCGCCGTGCAAGCCAGCATCCAGTTCCCGCCTGGCTATTACGTGATGTGGAGCGGCCAGTACGAATACCTCGAGCGCGCCACTGCAAGGCTGAAGATCGTCGTTCCCGCGACGCTGCTCATTATCTTCCTGCTGTTGTACCTCAACTTCCGGTCCGTCACCGAGACGGTGATCGTGATGCTGTCACTGCCGTTCGCGCTGGTTGGT
Source organism: Bradyrhizobium valentinum (assembly GCF_001440405.1). GTDB lineage: Bacteria > Pseudomonadota > Alphaproteobacteria > Rhizobiales > Xanthobacteraceae > Bradyrhizobium > Bradyrhizobium valentinum. Next base: position 68,201 of record NZ_LLXX01000118.1, on the reverse strand, counting down.
GGGCTCTGGCTGATGTGGTGGCTCGGCTTCAACCTTTCGGTGGCGGTCGCCGTCGGCTTCATTGCGCTGGCTGGAGTAGCCGCCGAGACCGGCGTGGTGATGCTGATCTACCTCAACCATGCATTGGCTGAGATCAAAGGCAGGCGGGAAGCCGAGGGCCGCGCCCTGACGCGCAGCGACCTCTACGATGCCATCATGGAGGGCGCGGTCGAGCGCGTACGTCCGAAGATGATGACGGTGGTCGCCATCATGGCCGGACTGCTGCCGATCATGTGGAGCACCGGCACTGGCTCGGAGATCATGCAGCGCATCGCGGTGCCGATGATCGGCGGCATGGTCTCTTCGACGCTGCTGACGCTGATCGTGATCCCGGCGATCTACGCGCTGGTGAAGGGCGCGGAACTCGGGAAATCGGTGCCGGCGGCGAAGCCGGGTTATGCCGCGCGCACCTGACTGAGAAACGCGTCGACCTGCTCACGCAATTGCTGCGATTGCCGCGACAAATTGCCGGCGGCGGCCTCGACCTGGTTTGCCGCGATACCGGTGGCTGCGGCGCCCTCGGTCACACCGCCGACATTGGCGGACACTTCCTGGGTGCCTGCCGCAGCCTGCTGCACATTGCGCGCGATCTCCTGGGTCGCCGCGCCTTGCTGCTCGATGGCCGACGCGATGGTCGTTGCGATCTCGCTGATTTCGCCGATCGTCTTGCCGATCGCCTCGATCGAGACGACGGATTTTTGCGTGGCCCCCTGGATCGCGGCGATCTGGGAGGCGATTTCGTCCGTGGCATTTGACGTCTGCTCGGCCAGGCTCTTGACCTCGGCCGCGACGACGGCAAAGCCCCTGCCGCTGTCGCCGGCACGCGCCGCTTCGATGGTTGCGTTGAGCGCCAGCAGATTGGTCTGCGAAGCGATGTTGTTGATCAGCTTGACGATGTCGCCGATCCGCTGAGCCATCGCTGCAAGTCCCTGAATCTCGGCGTTGGTGCCTTGCGCTTCCTGCACGGCTTTTGCCGCGATCGCCGCCGACTGGGTAACCTGCCGGCTGATTTCGCTGACGGAAGCGGACAGTTCTTCCGTGGCTGTTGCCACCGTCTGCACGTTGCTTGACGTTTCCTGCGCGCCCGACGCCACGGCCGACGCTTTGTTGGTGTTCTCGGTCGCGACAGCTGCCATTCTTTCGGCGGTGGCGCGCATCTCGACGATCGAGGCGGCAACCGCATCGAGCACGCTTGTGGCATTCCGGTCGAAGCCTTGCGTCAGCGTTTCCATCGCCTGCTGGCGATGCTCCTTCTTCTCTTGTTCGGCCCGTTGCTCGGTCGTCAGTGCGTTCGCTCTGATCGCGTTGTCGCGGAACACGGCGACGGATCGCGCCATCTCGCCGACCTCGTCGGCGCGCGCAAGCGCCGGTACGTCGATCGACATGTCGCCGCCGGCCAGGCGCCGCATGGCAGCCGTCATCGCGGTCAAGGGACGGATGATGCGGCGCGACAGGATCCAGATCGAACCGACGCCGACAGCGATACCAAACAGCGTGACGAGGGCGACGAGAATGAGCTGCGTCCATGCCGCTGCAGCCTTGGCCCCCGCGTGGCCGTTGGTGATATCGACCGCGGCGTCCTTGATCCGGACGATGGATCCGAGCGCCGGATTCGACGCGTCGTACCACTGCTGGACCGTCATCGGATAGGCCGTGCCCGCCGCACCGGCTTTGTAGACCGTATCGGTTTGAGCCTTGAAATTGCCGAGGAAGTTTTGCTCCGCGGCGGCCACCGCAGATACCAGCGGCGACGCCGCGCCGGCGGTGAGATCGCGCATGGTCTGCCAGTTCGACTGGGCATGTCCCCGCCAGTTGGCGATGTCACGCTGCTGCTCGGTCGATAGCGCGCGGCTCGCCGAGATGTTGCCGGCGTGGACGGCGCGTTCGCGGCCGGCATATTCGCGCATCAGGAACGCGCTTTGCTTGACCATCGTAAGCTCGCCGACGATGGCGTCTTCCTTGCTGATCTCGCGCGAGGCTACGGTCCAGAGCGATTGAATTTGGGTCAAGAACTCCGAGACGGTCGGATACCAGGACTTCAGCAGTTCGGCATCGCGCTGCTCCTTCGGAGACTGAAGGGCGGAATCCGCGCTGCGGCGAAGCTGCTTCACACGTTCATAGGCCTGCTCGAGATCGGCAATCAGCTTCTTGCCTTCCGGCGTCGCGGTGGCGGCAATTTGCCTGAGCGCCGGAGCCAGCACAGCATCGCCCTGCGAACGGCGCTTCTGAATCAACTCGCGCGTCTCGGCATTTGTCGGGGCAGGGGCCTGCAGCGCAGTATTGGTCTGGCCGCGCTCAAGCTGAATGCTCTCAAGTCCCTTGAGCAGTTGATCGGCGTTTGCATTCACCTCGGCGACGCGTACGGCGGCCGCGTAGCTGCGCCAGGCATCTGTTCCGGCAATGGCGCAGGAGATCAGGACCAATGCCGCGAGCACGCCAACGATGAGGGCGAGGGTGGTCTTGACGGTGAGGATGCCCGAAAGGGCCTCGCGCTTCGGATGCATGGGGATACCTTCCAGTGGTGGCCCCTGACGACGGCCTCTTTGTTCCTACCAGCCCGCCGTTACCAAGCCGCTAATCGTGGCGTCGGGTTGTGGCGCCAAGGCTCTGTTTTGAAAGCCCTTTCAACATTTTCTGATATCTGTACGGGCGCGCCGTAGACTATAAGTTGCCGGCGCAGGCGGATGAAGAGGTGCGGCGTGCGGATGAAAATTCTCAGCTTCTACGATCGAGCCGGTGCCGCCGATCAGCCGCGTGGTGATCGCTGGCGCGATGGTGAGTTTCGTGAACATCATCCGCCGATCACTCCGAAAGTAACAAATCTCGGCTGAAGGAAGCGGGCCATGGGCTTCTACAACGACGTCATCCTGCCGAGGGTTTGCGATCTCGCGATGCGGAACAAGCAACTTCGGCCGTATCGCGAGAGGGTGATCGGCGCGGCCGAAGGCCGCGTGCTCGAGATCGGGATCGGTTCGGGCCGGAACCTGCCTTTCTATCGGCCACAAGTAACCGAATTGCTGGCGCTGGAGCCGTCTCCTCAACTCACGGCAATGGCTCGTCATGCTCTGCATCCGGGCATGCAGGTCAACTTCGTCGAAGCGTCAGCAGAAGCCATTCCACTTGAAGATCGCAGCGTTGATACCGTTGTGACCACTTGGACCTTGTGCAGCATTCCAGATGCCGCCATAGCGCTCACCGAAATGCGGCGCGTGCTTCGGCCGAGCGGCAAGCTCCTGTTCGTGGAGCATGGCATGGCGCCGGACAAGAATGTACGGCGATGGCAGGACTGGCTGACGCCTGCTTGGAAACGCATCAGTGGCGGTTGTCATCTCAATCGACCCATCGGCGCGATGATCGAAAGTGCCGGCTTCAGGATTGATCGGGTGGAGACCGGCTATATGCCTGGACCCAAGGCGATGACGTTCATGTACGAGGGCAGCGCTCGGCCGGGCTAGATCGGCCCGGTCACTCCCAACCCAAACCTGTGACGCCGTTCACTAACGCCCCAAAAAAGATCAGATAAGCTTGGTTTGCCGGGAGCAGCTCCGTCGGCGTACGTGTCCGTTGGTTCATTTTCGATCCTTTGACGTACTCCCTTCCAGGAGGAAGCTGTGCCAGATATTGCAAGAAATCATGCCGTGGTTATTGGTGCCGGCATGGCCGGCCTTACGGCCGCTCAGGCTATCTCCAGGCATTTCGGGAAAGTCACGATCATCGAGCGGGACATGCTTCCCGCCGAGGCCGCGCCACGAAGCGGCACGCCGCAGGCCCAGCATGCCCACATGCTGCTCGCGGGCGGGTTGAAGGCTCTGCAAACGCTGTTTCCGGGATTTGAGAACGATCTGGCGGAAGCGGGCGCCGTGAAGGTCCGTACGGGGAAGGACATCCGGTTCGAGCGCCCCGGGTTCGACCCATTCCCAATTCGCGATCTCGGCTTCGATATTTTCAGCATGTCGCGCCCGCTGCTCGAAGCCGTTACTCGAGGACGCGTTCTCCAAACCCCGAATATCGGCATTTGCATGCGCTCCCGCGTGACCAGGCTTGTCGCATCGCGCGATACAATGCGGATCGAGGCGGTCCGTTATGAGAGCGAGGATGGTCCTGCTGTCACGGTGGAAGCCGACCTAGTTGTTGAAGCCTCCGGCCGCTGCGGCCTGACGCTACAACTGCTCGAAGAGCTTTCTTTGCAGAAGCCTGAAGAAACCGAGATCGGCATTGATCAGGCATATGCGAGCACCATCGTCGAGCGGCCGCTCGATCACGATGCCGACTGGCTGGGCAATATCATGCTGCCGTCCGCACCCGCCAGCAGCCGCGGGGCGTTCCTGTTTCCGATCGAGAAGCAGCGATGGCTGCTTTCCATCGGAGGCAATCATGGCGACGCGCCTCCGGGCGACCGCGCGGGATTCATGGATTTCGTCAGGAGCCTACGCACCCCGACCATCTATGACGCGGTCAGGGACGCCCGACCGCTGACTGATATCGTCCGCTACCAACTGCCTTGCAGCACACGGCGGCATTTCGAGCGCCTTGAATTTTTTCCGGCGGGGCTGGTCGCGACAGGCGATGCCCTCTGCCGCTTTAATCCAGTGTTCGGCCAGGGCATGAGCGTGGCCGCGCAGGAAGCCGTGATTCTGGACCGCTTGCTGATGGAAGGTGTTCCCATGGAGCGGCTGGCGCGCGACTTCTTCGCTGCCATCCAGGACACTATCGCGACGCCGTGGGGCGTTGCCGTCAACGATTTCGTCTACCCTGCCACGCGCGGTGTTCGGCCTGCCGATCTCGCCCAGCGCCTGGAATACGGCATGGCCTTGACCAAGCTCGCCGCGCAGGATCCCGAGGTGCATCGGCTGACTGTGGAAGTCTCCCAGCTACTCAAGCCGCAGGCGGCGCTGCGAGAGCCACTACTGGCGGCGCGCGTGATGTCGCTGATATGACCGGCAACGCGGTGAGGGCGAGAGCTCGAGGAGCGCCGAGTTCACGCGGGCGCTCGCTACCAGGCCAGCAATGTTGAAAACCGGCGCGCTACCTGTCCGTCTCGCCTTCGCACGATCGAGAAGAGCAACACGGCTAGTATCCACAGTTCAGCCTACCGGAGCCGTCAGTCGAAGAACTCCACCGCACCTGTCTCCAGGTTGTACATCGCGCCGGCCATCTTGATGCCGCCCTTTGCTTCGAGTTCAGCAAGTACGGGGCTGTCCTTTCGGATATCGGCAACGGTCATCTCAACGTTCTTTCGCGCGACAGCATCTACGAAGCCGTAGTTCTTCGCCGAGCGCTCGCCCGTATAGGCCGTCGCCTCGATCGCGGGTCTGATCTTGGCCAGCAATCCCGTCAGATTGCCCAACTCGGCATTATCGATTGCGCCCTTGATGGCGCCGCATGCCGTGTGGCCCATTACAAGCACCACCTTGGCTCCTGCCAATTTACATGCGAACTCCATGCTACCGACGATGTCAGCATTTCTGACGTTACCCGCAACCCGGCAGTTAAAGATATCGCCGATTCCAAGGTCCATGATGACCTCCGCCGGCGCGCGTGAATCGATGCATGTCAGCAAAACGGCCGCGGGATATTGTCCCCTGGCGCTCGCTTTTTGCTCGCGAAGGTAATTGCGCTCCTTCCTCTCGCCCATACGAAAGCGCTTGTTCCCGTTCTTCATCGCCTGGACGATTTGCTCGGGTGTCATCTTGTCGCGCAACTCCTTCGTAAGAGCGTCTGCGCGTGCCCGATCTGCAAGGAAGATGCTGCTTCCGCTCACTCCGATCGCCATCGCTCCGCCCGCCGCCTTGAGGAAATTTCTGCGGCCCAGGCAATTGCAATCGAGAGGATGTCCGGATTCCTGACGCATGTCGCTCTCCCTTTTGGGAATTGCATCGTCAAAAGCACGAAGTCTAGTTTCCGCTCAGCACCAGAGATTACCGACGATCAGAACGGCAGCGGTCAGGACGATTGCCGACCACGACCATCAGGATATCGGTGTCACCGGGAGCGGTGACGAAACCAGGCAGATGATGGGGCGCGCTTGGATGAAGTGACTTGTTCACGACGAACTCCACTTCGAATGCGAGGTGTGCGCCGCACTGGCCAGCCGGGCAAGTGCAACCGGTTTCGCCAAACGGTTGCATATTTGCACAATGCTGGAAGTTGGCAAGGTTGAACTGGCCGGCCAAACCATGGTCCGCTGGCCCTTACAAAACGGTTTTGGCCCGTTCTGGGGCGTCAATACCTCGTTCGAATTTGCCGCAATTCGATGAGATCAACTTCGCACGATCGAGCCGGCGCGCCCGACCAGCCGTGCCAGTTGCTTGAAGCGGCTGCCGACGCGGTCGGCGACGAGATCGACCATGCGATGCTCGAACACCAGCATCAGCTTGCGGCTGCCGGTGCGGAAATGCGTCGCGGGCAGCACGCCGGTGCGCGCCGCCGAAATCAGATGCGCGACGCGGAACGCCGCGCCGAGGATGCGGGCGCGCTCGTTCATCGCGGGCGGCACCAGTTCGCGGATCTGCGTCGGCGGTTCGTTTTCTTCGCTGAGGCCTGCGTAGCGATAGAATACCGACAGCGCGACAAAGGCGCGGCCCTGGTGGCTGATCGAGCCGAAATTGCCGTTGGTGATCAGGCTCAGCGTTTCCTCGCCGCGGTGGTCGGGATGCACGCGCCAGCCGATATCGGACAGCAGGCAGGCGGCGTGGCGCAGGCGGCGGTCTTCCTCGGTCTCGCGCAGCTTCACGACTCGCATTAACCGATCGGTCCATGCCACCAATTCTTCGGCATGGCGCGCGGACCGCGACAGCAGCCCATTCAGGGTTTGGGCGGCGCAGATGAAGCCGTCCTTGGCGCGCTCCTGCGGCGGCAGCATTTCGTAGAGCAGGCCTTCGCGCACGCCAAAGGTCGAGAACACGATCGTCTTTGGCTGGCCGACGCGGATGATGTATTCGAGCACCAGCGCCGCATAGGTCAGGAGCGGACGCCGTGCATCCGCGACCATCTCGATATCGGCGAGCATGTTGGCGGCCGCCAGCCGGCGCAGCCGCCGGGCGAAATCGAGCGCGTCGGCGGCAGGTATCGAATAGCCGTGCATCACGCGCAGTGGATAGCCGCTCTGGACGATGTGGATACGCGCCAGCGCGCGCCAGGTGCCGCCGACCGCATAGAAGGTGCGGCCACGGCCGGCCTTGAGCTGGGCGACGTCGGATAGATCGTCGCGAACGATGCGCTCGGCGCGCTTCAGCGATTTGTCCGAGAGATCCTGCAGCGCCAGGCTTCCCAGCGGCAGGGTGACGCCGCTATGGATCCGGTTTTTCTGCACGTCGATCAGTTCGAGCGAACCGCCGCCGAGATCGCCGACAATGCCGTCGGGATTGTGGATGCCGGAGACGACGCCGAGCGCGGAAAGTTTTGCCTCGCGCGGCCCCGAGAGGATTTCAATGTGCGCGCCGCAGATGCGCTCGGCCTTGGCGATGAAGTCGGGACCGTTCTTGGCGTCGCGGCAGGCGGCGGTGGCGATGGCGAAGACGCGCCCCACTTGCTGGATGCGGCACAGCGCCCGGAATCGCCGCAGCGCCGTCAGCGCCTTGGCAACCGCGTCCTCGGCCAGCAGGCCGGTGCTCTGCACCTCGCGGCCGAGCCCGCACAGCGCCTTCTCGTTGAAGATGGTGACGAGGCTGCGCGCCATCGTCTCATAGACGACGAGACGAACCGAGTTCGAACCGATGTCGATGACGGCGACGCTGGAAGCGCGCTTGCGCGGCCGCTTCACAGCCAAAACCCCTTATGACGATTGCTGACGTTCGGTACGGCGCGTAAGGCGGCGCGGCGAAGATTCCTTGAGAGACTTTCCACGGCCTGACAGACTCGGATTCGTCATGAAATAGTTGTGCAGATTGAACGGCTCTTCGCCTTTCGCGGCCTTCATACGCGTTGACGATCCGTCCGGCAATAACTGCCAGCTCTGCTCGGTATCCTTCAGGTTCGCGACCATGATCTGTTCGAGAACCTGCTGATGTACCGTGGGATTTTGCAATGGACAAAGGATTTCGACGCGGCGGTCGAGGTTCCGCGGCATCATGTCGGCGGACGAGATATACACAGCCGCTTTCGGGCCGGGCAGGCCCTGACCCATACCAAAGCAGTAGACACGGCCGTGCTCCAGGAAGCGGCCGATGATGGATTTGACGCGGATGTTCTCGGAAAGTCCTGGAATGCCCGGGCGCAGACAGCAGATGCCGCGCACCACCAGTTCGATCGACACGCCGGCCTGCGAGGCCTCGTACAGCGCGTCGATGACATCGGGGTCAACCAGCGAGTTCATCTTCATCCAGATCACGCCCGGCTTGCCGTGCCTGCTGTGATTGCTCTCGCCCTTGATATGTTCGATGATGCGCTTGCGCAGCGTCAGCGGCGACACCGCCATCCGCTCGATGTCGCTCGGCTCGGCATAGCCGGTAATGTAGTTGAATACCCGTGCCGCATCGCGGCCGATGATCGGGTCCGACGTGAAGTAGGATAGGTCGGTATAGATGCGCGCGGTGACCGGATGATAATTGCCGGTGCCGGTATGCACATAGGTCGTCAGGCTACCGCCCTCGCGCCGTACCACCATTGACAGCTTGGCGTGCGTCTTCAGTTCGAGAAAACCATACACGACCTGCACGCCGGCGCGTTCGAGGTCGCGCGCCCAGCGGATATTGGCTTCTTCGTCGAATCGCGCTTTCAGTTCGATCAGGGCCGTCACCGATTTGCCGGCCTCTGCAGCCTCGGCAAGCGCGCGCACGATCGGCGAGTTGTTCGAGGTGCGGTAGAGCGTTTGCTTGATGGCGACGACGTCGGGATCGCGCGCGGCCTGCTGCAGGAACTGCACGACGACGTCGAAGGATTCGTAGGGGTGATGGACGATGAGGTCCTTCTGCCGGATCGCGGCGAAGATGTCGCCGCCATGGTCGCGCACCCGCTCGGGATGGCGCGGCACATAGGGCATGAATTCAAGGTCGGGCCGGTCGAGCCGCGTGAGCTGTGAGAGCTCGTTCATCGCCAGCACGCCGTCGACCAAAAACACCTCGTCATCGGCAGCCGAAAGCGCCTGCTGCACGAAGGCGCGCAGCTCCTCCGGCATCTTGGCTTCCATCTCCAGCCGGATCACCGAACCCCGCCGCCGTCGCTTCAGCGCGGTCTCGAACAGGCGGACCAGATCTTCGGCCTCTTCCTCGATTTCGAGTTCGGAGTCCCTGATGATGCGGAAGGCGCCCTGGCCCTTGACGGTGTAGCCGGGGAACAGACGGCCGATGAACAGGCCGGTGGCCTGTTCCAGCGGAATCAGGTGCACCGCGCCGTCCTTGCCCGCGGGCATGCGGATGAACCGGTCGATCTTGCCAGGCATGCGGATCAGCGCGTTCATCGCCTTGCCGTCCGATGTCCGCAACAATTGCAGGGCGATGGTGAAGCCGAGGCTCGGAATGAACGGGAACGGGTGCGCCGGATCGATCGCCAGCGGCGTCAGCAGCGGGAAGATGTTGCGGAGGAAGTGATCCTCGAGCCAGCCGCGCTCCGCCTTGGTGAAGTCGTGGCCGTCGACCAGTATGATGCCGGTGTCGGACAGGATATTGCGTAGATCGCGCCAGATCGCCTGCTGGTCGGACGCGAGTTCCGAAACCGACCTGTTGATCAAGGTGAGCTGTTCGGACGGCGTCAGGCCATCGGGGCTACGTTCGGCGATGCCTTCACGGACCTGCGCCTTGATGCCGGCGACGCGGACCATGAAGAACTCATCAAGGTTATTGGCGGAAATCGACAGAAACCGCACCCGTTCCAGCACCGGATGGCCGGGATTGACCGATTCTTCGAGCACCCGGCGGTTGAAATGCAGCCAGGAAAGTTCCCGATTGATGAATCGCTCCGGACTCGCGGTAATCGTGGGCGGAGCCTCGGCAATCGGTTCTTTTTCTTTTATTTCAACAGCTTGTACCAATTCCATAAGGCTTTGATCCATCTCTGGCGGTGCGGGCTGACTTTATGGGAATGCGGCCCACAGCATGTGATACGCCCATGACGTTTCAATGACATTGATGGTCCGCCCACGGCCGCCGTCAAGGCGGCAGGAAGCAGCACGCACCGACCGATCAGGCGTTGCGCAGCAGTTCCGCGGCCAGTGCCCGGGTCACCGGCCGGCCAAGCCGCAGCGCCTCGGCATCCAGAAGGTCGATCGCGCGCCGGGCCGCAGCATAGGAGCGCTCGATCCGGGTTGCGAGGTAGCTCACGACCGTCTCGTCGATGCTCAACTGGCGATCCGCGCAGAATTTGACGATCAGGCCGCGAAACAAGAGGTCGTCGGGCGGCGATAGCGATACGAGGGGTGCAGCGCGCAGCCGCGACCTGAGATCGCGCAGTTCGACCTCGAACGCCGCCGGCGGAACCCGCCCCGTGATCAGGACGAAGGCCCCGTCCTCGCGCGCCAGGTTCAGGAGGTGAAACATCGCGCGTTCGTCGAAGTCGCCCGGCCTCAGGTCTTCAACCACTAGCGCCCCGGTGGCGAGCGCGCCGGGCACGGCAGCGGGGTTAAGCGCATGCGCCGATGTCGAGCGCGCGCCAGCCTGTTCGGACCAGATCGCGGCGAGATGGCTCTTGCCGGAGCCCTCCGGTCCTACCAGCAGCATGATGCGGTTCGGCCAGTCCGGCCAGCTTTCGATCAGCGAGAGAGCGGCTTCATTGGCCGGCCCTTCGAGGAAATTGTCGCGGGTCAGGCTTTCCGCATGCGGCAGCGCAAAGGCAAGCTGACGAGGTTGAACGCGGACTGCCACGCAAATCTCCAGGCCGGGATCTTTTATAGCGTTTTCAAGCGAAGTGGGTACCGGTTCGCGTGAAGAAAACGCGTCAAAACAAAAAGAACGATCTAGCGCGCTTCGATCGTGCTCATGTGCCGCACCCACTCGACGAGATAGAGCGAGACGGAAACCAAAGTAAAGACCGTTACGAAACCCATCAGGATTACGTCATATGGCGCCGGCTTGAAGTTGAAACCGAGCGAAGCCAGCACCAGCGCCGCGAACGCCACCTGTGCCACCGTGTTGAGCTTCGAGACCATCAGCGGTTTCATCGGAATGGGCTTGTCGAACAGCCATGACACGATCACGGCCGTGACGATCATGATATCGCGCGACACCACGAGGATGACGAGCCAGCGCGGCACCGCACCCCAGATGCCGAGGGCCACGAAGATCGAAACCAAGAGCGCCTTGTCGGCGAGCGGGTCGAGCAGGGCGCCCAGCTCACTCGACATGTTGAAGCGCTTGGCGAGAAAGCCGTCGACGGCGTCGCTGACCCCTGCGATGACGAAGATCGCAAAGGCGATTTCCATCTGGCTGGAAACGATCGCCCAGACGATGACCGGCACCAGAATGATGCGCCCCAGCGTAATGATATTCGGAATGCTCAACTCGGTCGCTTCCCGGCTCCCGGCCTAGATCCGGCCCTTGGCGGGTTCGGCCGGACCTTATCTACGGACCTTATCTACATAGTATATGCGAGAAGCGTTCGCGAGCCATTGCAGGATCGCGGAATTCCTCGTAACCAGCGGTCATCATACGGAAATTGGGCATGATCGACCGAAAAAACGGGCTAACTTACTCGGATTCGGGCGTTGATATCGATGCGGGCAACCGCCTGGTTGATCTCATCAAGCCGATGGTCCGCGCCACCGCCCGGGCGGGCGCGGACGCCGAAATAGGCGGCTTTGGCGGCCTGTTCGACCTCAAAGCGGCAGGTTTCAAGGATCCCGTGCTGGTGGCGGCGACCGACGGCGTCGGCACCAAGGTCAAAATCGCGATCGAGACCGGTCTGCATGGCGGCATCGGCATCGATCTGGTGGCGATGTCGGTCAACGATCTGGTGGTTCAGGGCGCGGAACCGTTGTTCTTCCTCGACTATTTTGCCTGCGGCAAGCTCGATCCCGAGGCCGCGGCGGCCATCGTGGCCGGCGTCGCCGAGGGGTGCCGGGAGTCCGGCTGCGCCTTGATCGGCGGGGAGACCGCGGAAATGCCGGGGCTCTACAAGGACGGCGATTACGACCTCGCGGGCTTTGCGGTTGGGGCTGCCGAGCGCGGCACGCTGCTGCCGAGCGCCGATATCGCCGTGGGTGACGCCGTGATCGGATTGGCATCTTCGGGCGTTCACTCCAACGGCTTCTCGCTGGTCCGCAAGATCGTGGAAAACTCACGCCTCGGCTTCGATGCGCCGGCGCCGTTCTCGCCGGTCATGACGCTGGGCGGCGCGCTGCTGGTGCCGACGCGGCTCTATGTGAAGTCCTGCCTGCGCGCGATTCGCGAGACCGGCGCGATCAAGGGGCTCGCCCACATCACCGGCGGCGGCTTCACCGACAACATCCCGCGCGTGCTGCCAAAGCATCTCGGCGTCGGCATCGATCTGGCGCGGCTGCCGGTGCTGCCGGTGTTCAAGTGGCTGGCGGAGCTGGGCGGGATCGCCGAACTCGAATTGTTGCGCACCTTCAACTGCGGCATCGGCATGGTCGCCATCGTCAAGCCGGACGCAATCGAGCAGGTGACGGAAGTTTTGACCGAAAGCGGCGAGACCGTCGCCGTGCTCGGCGAAGTGATCCCGGCTACGGGCGAACATCGCGTGGTCTACAACGGCCATCTCGATCTCGCGCAATGAAGCGCCGTGTCGCCATCCTGATCTCCGGGCGCGGATCGAACATGGCCGCGCTGATCGATGCGGCGAAGGCTGCGGATTTTCCGGCCGAGATCGTCGCCGTCATCTCCAACCGGCCCGATGCCCTCGGGCTGGAAAAGGCAGCCGCGAGCGGCATCCCGACGACGGTCATCGAGAGCAAGCCGTTCGGCAAGGATCGCGCCGGCTTCGAGGTTGTCCTGCAGCGGGCGCTGGAGGAAAAAAACGTCGAGCTGATCTGCCTCGGCGGATTCATGCGGCTGTTCACCGCCGATTTCGTGCAGCGCTGGTACGGCAGGATGCTTAATATCCATCCCGCGCTGCTGCCGTCCTTTCCGGGCCTCGATCCGCACGGCCAGGCGTTGCAGGCCGGGGTGAAGATCTCGGGCGCGACCGTGCATTTCGTGATTCCCGAAACCGACGCCGGCCCGATCGTGATGCAGGGCGCGGTCACGGTGGCCGATGACGACACGGCCGAGACGCTGTCGCAGCGCATCCTCGGCATCGAGCATCGCATCTATCCCGAGGCGCTGCGGTTGCTTGCGAGCGGCAAGCTTCGGCTCGAAGGGGACATCTGCAAGCTTGCCGACGGGGCCGACCGCGACGGAACCCTGATTTCACCGCGGACGATCTGATATTATCTGCCGGTGTGCGCGAACCGAGCGCGACAACCGCGCTCCACAAAATCCATCGAGGTTCCATGATCACGCTCTATGGCTCCGGGCCCAATTTCGGCCTTCCCGACGCAAGCCCATTCGTGACCAAGGCCGAGACCTTGTTGCGGATGTCGAAGCTCCCGTTCGAAAAGGCGCTGATGAGCTTTTCCAAGGCGCCGAAGGGGAAGATCCCCTACATCGAGGACGACGGCCAGTTGCTCGGCGACTCCACGCTGATCCGCTGGCACCTCGAAAAGAAATACGGCATCGATTTCGACCAGGGCCTCACCGCCGAGCAGCTCGCCATCGCCTGGGCGTTCGAGAAAATGGCGGAGGACAATCTGTACTGGGCCAGCGTCTACTTCCGCTGGATGATCGATGCCAATTTCCGCAAAGGGCCGGTCAATTTCTTCAATAGCGTGCCTGCGCCGGTCCGGCCTGTTGTCGTCTCGATGATCCGCCGCCGCCTGCGCAAAACGTTGCACGGCCAGGGAATCGGCCGTCACTCCGCCGACGAGATCACCGCGATCGGAATCCGCTCGATCGATGCGATGGCGGCCTATCTCGGCGACAAGCCGTTCTTCATGGGTAGCGCGCCCGCCGGCATCGATGCCACGATGTTCGCCTTCGCGGTCAGCGCGATT
>NZ_LLXX01000118.1:43977-54102 GCF_001440405.1 Bradyrhizobium valentinum | reverse complement strand
AGCGGGCCGCCGCAAGCCATGACAATTTGCGGCGGTATGTCGGCCGAATGACCGCGCGATTCTATCCGGAGCTCCGCGAGATCGCCGGTTGCCAGGCCGCAGCCTGAATTCCAGGGCAGGGCAAAAGCCCCCGGCGAGGCCGGGGGATAATCAACGTGGATGAAGTCTAGTTGACCTTGAGGTTTTCCGCTGACGTCTTGCCGCGGTTTTCGACGAGGTCGTACTCGATGTGCTGGTTCTCGTTGAGAGTGCTGAGCCCCGCACGCTCGACGGCCGAGATGTGGACGAACACGTCCTTCTCGCCGACCGCCGGCTTGATGAACCCATACCCCTTGGTGGGGTTGAACCACTTGACGGTGCCCTTGTGCATCGCCATCGCCTGTCTCCAAGTTTAGACTAGATACAAAAAAGACGCGGCCACGTTCTCCACGTGCCACGCCACAAACGGGCTCCCCGATAGCTGCTAGATTTCCTGCTCGCGAAACGCACAGTCGAACGGCCTGAATCCGATTGCACCTCGGATTGCAACACGAAATTTGGGCGTTCGCAAGGTTTCGGCGAGTGCTGGAAAACCGATTGGCGTTTCTGCGGGCTGTGGCAACCGGACAACAATAGCGTGTATTCGGCGGCGCGCCGGGGGGCTAACCGATTGACCCTTCCGGCGAACTGGGGGCAAATCGCTCCGGTTGATCGGGATTTGCGCATTTTTCGAGCCGGCGCTTTTGCCTTTGGGAATGGATTGCATGCGCTGCTCATCGCGGCTTTCGTGGGTACGAAAAATCGGGACCGGTGGCGCGCTGGCGCGGCTTGTCGCGATTGCGGTCGTTCTTGTCGCAGTGATGTCGGCGGCACAGGCGCAATCACCGACGCCGACGCCCACCCCGACGCCAACGCCTTCGCCTGTTCCAAGCCCGACGCCGACGGTGATCAATTCGACGGTGTCGTCCGGCGTGGCGCTGACCAATCTCGGCAGCAATTTCCTGGAGCGGCTGGGTAATCAGTCGAGCAATGGCTTCAGTCGCCTGCAGCGGACCAATCCGGGCGGCGGCGGCGCCTCCGAGAGCACGGAAGCGCCGCGCTACCGGACCTGGTTCGAAGGCTACGGGAATTGGACCAAGAACGGCGCGGTCGGCGATTTCGTCGGCGATAGCAGGAAGACCTGGGGAGGTGTGGCCGGCATCGGCGCGCGGGTGGCGCCGGGCATCAATATCGGCCTTTCAATCGACCAGAGCCGCTCTGCGATCGATATTCCGCTGGCACTGCAATCGGCGACGATCGACCTGACCCAGATCGGTTTCACGGCCTCGGTCGACAGCGGGCCGTGGACCTGGGCCAGCGCAGTGGTGCACGGTTTCGGCAACATCAATTCGCGCCGCGACACCGGCTTTGGGCTAGCGACCGCCGGATACAATGCGCGGCTCGACGGCGTTCTGAGCGAGATCAGCTATTACTGGTCGAAGGACCAGGGCCGCATTGTGCCCAAGGCCGCGTTCGAATACGTCCGAGCGCAGACCGGGTCGCTGCAGGAGATCGGCGGCCTCGATCCCGTGACGGCGACGGGCGCCACCGTGCAGCGCGGGCGGCTGCTGATCGGCGCGGAGATCGGCCACTACTGGATATTCGACGGCAAGATTCTCGACCTATCGGGCTATGGCAAGTTCGTCGACAATGTCGTGCAGAATTTCTCCGATATCACGGTCAGCCAGGGCGTCCAGAGTATTACGTTCCAGGGTATCGGCGAGAGCCGGTACGGCGCAGATGCCGGTGGCTCGGCATCGCTGAGCCTCACCAGTACCGCGCGGCTCTACGTCAACTACGACGCCAAATTCCGCGCCGCGATGCAGTCGCATCAGGGAACGGTGGGGCTGGAGCTGAAGTGGTGAGAGTTGATTGCAGCTTCTTGCTTCAACCGCGCCGGTCCTAGACCCGTCATCCTGAGGCGCGAGCGTAGCGAGCCTCGAAGGATGAGAGGCCCGTGGCCGTCGCCCTTCGAGGGCCGCGCTGCGGCCACCTCAGGGTGACGGGATCACTTGGTTCGCAAGCTGGGATCAGCTCCGGTCGACCCTGACGACGCGGCCTTTTTCGATCGCAAGCGCCAGCCGGCCATGCTTGAGCGCTAGTGCCGCTTCGCCGAACAATTCGCGCCGCCAGCCGTGCAGGGCAGCGACGTCGGCGTGGTCGTCGGTGGCGATCTGGTCGAGGTCGTCGACGGTGGCGATCACTTTGCTCGCAACGGCGTGGCGTTCCGACGTCATCCGCAGCAGCACCTTCAGGAGTTCGACGGTCGCAGCCCCATTCGAATTGCCGCGCGGCTTTTCGATCTTCGGCAGCGTGTGGGGATCGCGGGCAAGGCCGCGCTGCACGGCGGCGATGATGTCCGCGCCCCATTTGGAGCGGTCAAAGCCCTTCGGCAGCGAGCGCAGGCTGGCGAGCCGCTCCAGTGACGTCGGGGCGTGGGTGGCGATGTCGCCGACCGCATCGTCCTTCAGCACGCGCGAGCGCGGCACGTCGCGGCTTTGCGCTTCCTGCTCGCGCCAGGCCGCGACTTCCATCAGCACGGCAAGCTCCTTCGGCTTGCGCACCCGCGTCTTGAGCCGCTCCCAAGCGCGCTCGGGGTGGAAATCATAGGTCCTTGGCGAGGTCAGGACTTCCATCTCCTCGCTGACCCAGTCGCTGCGGCCGCGCTTCTTCAGGTCGGCGTCGAGGGCTGCGAAGACGTCGCGCAGATGGGTGACGTCGGACACCGCGTAATGCATCTGCTCCGGCGTCAGCGGCCGGCGCGACCAGTCGGTGAAGCGGTGGGTCTTGTCCGGCCGGTGCCCGGTGACGCGCTCGACGAGCTGGTCATAGGCAATACTGTCGCCATAACCCAGCACCATCGCCGCGACCTGCGTATCGAAGATCGGGTGCGGAATGGTGCCGGACTGGTGCCAGACGATTTCGATGTCCTGTCGGGCGGCGTGAAACACCTTCAGCACCGCCTCGTTCCCCATCAGTTCGAAGAACGGCTTGAGGTCGATCCCGGGGGCCAGCGTGTCGATCACGACGGCCTCGTCCGCGCTCGCCATCTGCACGACGCAGAGCAGGGGATAGTAGGTCGTCTCCCGCAGGAACTCGGTGTCGACGGTGATGACCTTGTGCTGGGCGAGCCGGGAGCAGGCGGCGGCGAGGTCGGAAGTGGTGGTAATTAGATCCATGAACAATCCATGACGCGTCCGACAGGCGTTCTGCCGAAAACGCTGATATGTCAAGGGTGTCGCGGAAGATTTGAGCCTTGCATTTGAGCCTGAGCACGGCTTTTTTGCGTCGTTTGGCGGGCGGATTGCCATAGACGACAAGCACGTTGCGGGCGTTTTCGGTCAGGCGCCCGGACAGCCGGTTTTCGGAGGCGCCGGCGGCCGTCGCCAGTCTCCGCGGGCCTTTCGGATTATGGCGCGACCCTGACTATTCGTAGCGGATGTGCCGCGACCGACGACGGCCCGACGGAATCGCGAGCACGGCGAGACAGAGCGCAATCATCACCATTCCCATGAATTCGATAGCAAAGGCATCCACGGCAATTCTCCCTCAGTAAACCGATAGAATTGTAGGGAGCGCGTTGACGGCTTCTTAATTTGTGGAACCGGCAGATGAAGCGCGTCGGCGGATGGTGGATGGCTGCTTAAGGAGTTGGGTTAACGGCAATGTGTAGGATGGGTAGAGCGAAGCGAAACCCATCAGCATCACGCGAGCTATTGATGGGTTTCGCTTCGCTCTACCCATCCTACAAGCTGTCAGCGCGACCTCACGTCCCGCAGAACGTTCGCAGCACCCGCTGATCGGGCAGCGGCGGATCGGCATAGGCTGCGAACTCCGGCTGATCCTCGTACGGCTTCGATAGCACCGTCAGCAATTCCTCGAACGGTGCGTAGTCGTTGTTCACGGCGGCCGCGATCACGGCTTCGACGCGGTGGTTGCGGGGGATGAAGGCCGGATTGACGGCGCGCATCGCGGCCTGCCGCTCCGCGGCGGATTGCGGCTCATCCGCGAGACGCTGACGCCATCGGGCGGCCCATTCGTCGAAGGCGGCGGGATCGGTGAACTGCGCCCGGACACTGTCGTCGTCGGCATCTCCAGCGGCATCGCTCAGGCGGCGGAAGGTGAGGGTGAAGTCGGCCGTGTTCTTCGCCATGGCGTCGAGCAGGTCCTGCACCAACGCATCGTCGCCGTCGCGGGCGGTGAACAGGCCGATCTTCTTGCGCAGCCCGGCCTGATAGCCGGCGGTGAATTTCTCGGCGAATTCGCCGAGGATGAATTGCGCCTGTTCGATCGCCTTGTCCTGGTCGTCGGAGAACAGCGGCAGCAGGCATTCGGCAAGCCGTGTCAGGTTCCAGAGCGCGATGCGTGGCTGGTTGGCGTAGGCGTAGCGGCCCAGCTCGTCGATCGAGGAGAACACCTGCGCCGGGTTGTATTCGTCCATGAAGGCGCAGGGCCCGTAGTCGATGGTCTCGCCTGATATCGAGGTGTTGTCGGTGTTCATTACGCCATGGATGAAGCCGACCAGAAGCCAACGCGCAACAAGATCGGCCTGGCGGGCAACGACGCCTTCGAGCAGCGCGTGATAGGGCCGCTCGGCCTTCGCTACATCAGGATAGTGCCTGGCGATGACGTGGTCGGCGAGCGCGCGCACGCCGTTGGTGTCGCCGCGCGCGGCGAAGAACTGGAAGGTGCCGACGCGGATGTGGCTTGCGGCCACGCGGGTAAGCACCGCCCCCGGCAGCATGGTCTCGCGCATGACGCTCTCGCCGGTGATCACGGCGGCCAGCGATCGGGTGGTGGGGATGCCGAGCGCGAACATCGCCTCGCTGACGATGTATTCGCGCAAGACCGGGCCGAGCGCGGCGCGGCCGTCGCCCCGGCGCGAGAACGGCGTCGGGCCCGATCCCTTGAGCTGGATGTCGCGGCGGACGCCGTCCTTGTCGATGACCTCGCCGAGCAGGATCGCCCGGCCGTCGCCGAGCTGGGGTACGAACTGGCCGAACTGGTGGCCGGCATAGGCCATCGCAATCGGGTCGGCGCCTTCGGGCAGGCGCTTTCCGGCGAGGATTTCCGCCCCTTCCGGGCTCTCCAGAACATCGGGATCGAGCCCGAGATGGACGGCCAAGGCCCGGTTCAGCTTGATCAGCCGCGGGGCGGCGACGGGCGTCGGGGCCACGCGGGCGAAAAAGTTCGCCGGCAGGGCCGAATAGGTGTTCTGGAACGGAAAATGGACGGTCATGACCCAAAGATAGGCGCGGACAGCGAATAGGCAAACCGTTCGGGCCGCCGGCAGCGGAAATCTCGCGTTTCTGGCTCAAAACAGGCCCCGCCATTGGTTGCCGCCCCCGGCTGCGTCGGGTAAACCCTCCCGCAATCCGCGCGGCCATTGGCCCCGATTCTGACCTCCGACATCTGTTTTTTGGGAATTCCATGCATCGCTACCGGTCACATACATGCGGCGCGCTCCGCGACAGCGACATCGGCCAGACCGCCCGTCTTTCCGGCTGGTGCCATCGTATTCGCGACCATGGCGGCGTGCTGTTCATCGATCTGCGCGACCATTACGGCATCACCCAGTGCGTGGCCGACCCGGACTCGCCCGCGTTCAAGGACGTGGAAAAGTTCCGCTCGGAATGGGTGGTGCGGATCGACGGCAAGGTGCGCCGTCGGCCCGAGGGCACCGACAATCTGGAACTGCCGACCGGTATGGTCGAAGTCTATGTCAGCGAGATCGAGGTGCTCGGGCCTGCGGCCGAGCTGCCGCTGCCAGTGTTCGGCGAGCAGGAATATCCTGAAGACATCAGGCTCAAGTACCGGTTCCTCGACCTGCGCCGCGAGAAGCTGCACCAGAACATCATGACCCGCGGCGCGATCGTCGATTCCATGCGCAAGCGGATGAAGGAGCAGGGCTTCTTCGAGTTCCAGACCCCGATCCTGACGGCGTCCTCGCCGGAGGGGGCGCGGGATTTTCTGGTGCCGTCACGCATTCATCCCGGCAAGTTTTACGCGCTGCCGCAGGCGCCGCAGCAGTACAAGCAACTCCTGATGATGTCGGGCTTCGACCGCTATTTCCAGATCGCGCCGTGCTTCCGCGATGAGGACCCGCGCGCCGACCGCCTGCCGGGCGAGTTCTATCAGCTCGACGTTGAAATGAGCTTTGTCACGCAAGAAGATGTTTTTGCGGCGATGGAGCCTGTCATCACCGGCGTGTTCGAGGATTTCGCCAAGGGGAAGCCCGTGACCAAGGGCTGGCGGCGGATTCCCTTTGCGGAGTCCCTGCGCAAATACGGCACCGACAAGCCGGACCTGCGGAATCCGATCGAGATGCAGGACGTGTCCGAGCACTTCCGCGGCTCCGGCTTCAAGGTGTTCGCGCGGATGCTGGAAGACCCGAAGAACCAGGTCTGGGCGATCCCCGGCGTGGGCGGCGGTTCACGCGCGTTCTGCGACCGCATGAATTCGTGGGCGCAGGGCGAGGGCCAGCCCGGCCTCGGCTACATCATGTGGCGCGAGGGCGGCGAGGGCGCAGGTCCGCTCGCCAACAACATCGGCGCGGAGCGGACGGCGGCGATCCGTGCACAGCTCGGCACAAAGGAGGGCGATGCCGCCTTCTTTGTCGCCGGTGACCCGGAAAAATTCTGGAAGTTTTCAGGGCTCGCCCGCACCAAGATGGCGGAGGAATTGAACCTGATCGACAAGGATCGGTTCGAGCTCGCCTGGATCGTCGACTTCCCGATGTACGAGTACAACGAGGAAGACAAGAAGGTCGACTTCTCGCACAATCCGTTCTCGATGCCGCAGGGTGGCCTGAACGCGTTGCAGACGCAGGATCCGCTGACCATCAAGGCGTTCCAGTACGACATCACCTGCAACGGCTACGAGATCGCCTCAGGCGGTATCCGCAACCACCGCCCCGAGGCGATGGTGAAGGCGTTTGAGATCGCGGGCTATGGCGAGAAGGATGTCGTCGAGCGTTTCGGCGGCATGTATCGCGCGTTCCAGTACGGTGCCCCGCCGCATGGCGGCATGGCGGCCGGAGTCGACCGCATTGTGATGCTACTCTGCGGCACCACGAACCTGCGCGAAATCTCGCTGTTCCCGATGAACCAGCAGGCCGTGGACCTCCTGATGGGCGCGCCGTCGGAAGTCACAACCAAGCAGCTCCGCGAGCTTCACATCCGGCTCAACCTGCCGGACAAGGGGTAGGACCTGAGTTAGCTGCGTCGGAACGGCTCCAAACCCTCATCCTGAGGAGCCCCCGCGGAGCGGGCGTCTCGAAGGATACAGGCCACAGACCGGGCCTCATGGTTCGCCCGGCGATGCGAAGCATCGTCCGGAGGATGCGCGGAGCCTGTCATCGGGCCGCGCTACGCGCGGACCCGTTGGCGCTCCTCACCATGAGGGACTTGCAATGAGTAGAAATAGCTCACAGGCCCGTCGAGGCCTCGATCCGGAATTGCGCCAGCGCAATCAGCGGATCGGTCTGCAACATTTGGAATAGCTGCATCGCCTGCACCTTGCCGAGCGGCGTGAGCTTGATCGTGAGTGTTGTCCTCGGCGTCTCGATGAAGCGCGCCAACGCGTCCACGATCGCCTCCGCATCGGGATTGCTGGTCGCGGTTTTGGCGGCACTGGCCCTGATGTCCTGGACGATGGCCTGCCGCGCCGCGTCGCGGCTGATGTTCTGCATCCTTGCATAGTGGGCGACCGCGAGATCGACGCCACCCAAATCGCGCACCGTGAACTCGATTTCGCCGGCCTCGATTTGCGTCGCCACGGCGGCTGCCTGAATCGGATTGATCGAGAATACCTCGCGCGGCACGTTGCCAAGCGAAACTCTTGCGGACGCTTTCAGCATGCCGCCAAGCTCGACCGTCGCTGGCTCCAGCACGAATGAGCGTGATGCTTCGGTCCATGCCGTGCCGAGATCGAGATCGATTGCCATCTTGTCCAGGCCCGCGGCGATCAGCATTCGCTGGCCGGGATGCGTCGTGTCGAGTGGGCTGGACATCTTCGCGATCAGTCGCGCCTTGCTCGGGATCGGTCCGACGAACTGTCCCCAGTCGAGGTTGACGAGGTCGACGTTGATCGGTCTGCCGGTGTTCTTGTAGGGCGCAGTGAAGCCCTTGAGCTCGGCGCCCTCGAGCAGGGCGATCATGCCGAGCGTCTGGTCAGGCGGTGGCGGTTGCGCCGGGTTCGAGAACAGCGCGGTCATGCGTAAGAGGCCTGCGATATCCAGGCTCTTGAGGGCGAAGCGGCTGAGCTTGACGGGACCCTGCGGCGTACGGCCGTCAAAACCTTCAATTGCAAATTCGCCGGTCTTTCCGTTCTCCAGACTGAAGCGCATCGACGCGAGCTTGAAGCCGCCCTCCGGCATGTCCATCGAAAAGTCGCGCATCTCGGCGTTTCCAATGCGCACGCCCTCGTAGATCTTGGCCATCTTCTCGATCATTTCGCGCGACTGCGCCGGGGTGAGCTGGGCTGTGCCGGACGGTATCGTTGCAAGGAGTGCAGCCAGTTGCAGCCGCGAGGGCCGTGCACCGATATCGTCGACCGTCAGTCCGTCGATACGCACCTTTGGGCCTTGCCCAGAGATGATCGTATAGGGACCAGCAGTAATCTGCCGGTAGACGCGGTAGTATTGGTCGTCATTGGCTCGCTGCGGATCGAGGATGGTTGCGGCCGCGACGGCATCGACATCCTGCGCCGCGAGATTTGCAAGGTCGCCGGTGACTTTCTCGGCCTTGCCCTTCGCTTGCGTGGTCCCTGTGAACGTCATTCGGTCGGCAGTGACGGCGGCGATCTTGCCGGCCTTGATGTCGCGCAGCGTGACGTTGGAGTAGGCGAATTCTCCGCTCCCCAGCGCCGGGTTTCCGGAGTTCATGGCGCCGGCGACACTGGGTACCGTGATCGAGGATGCGGTGAGCGCACCAAGTTGTTCGATAAGAAACCGATATTGGTCGATCATCGACGACGATGCCGGCGGCCGCGGCAGGCTTGCCGGGCCGGAAAAATCCTTCGCCGCGATCCGCGGCACCTTGTAGGTGACTTGCCAATCCGCCCCGGCGGCCATCCTGGCATTGAGTTCGAGGTCGATCGCCTCGATGGCATCGGCCGAGAATCGCGCCGCGTCCGGCTGACCGACACCAGAGGCTGTGATGCTGGCGATCTTCACGCTTACCGGCGGCTGCGATGCCGATTCAGTGGCGATATCGGCGATCTTGAGCGTGCGGCTGCGCAGGTCGAACGACACCTTGCCGTGGCTTGCCTTGCCGCCTGTAGCGCGAATCTGCTCGAACGCGGTCGCAACCTCGCCTTCGATCCGATGCTGCGTGTAAAACTCGAAGCCGAAGAAGCCACCCACCGCGATCACGACCGCGGCGGCCAGGCCCATCAGTATCTTGACCATTAGTTGTGCTCCGGACGCCGACATTGCGGGAGGCAAAATTGCCATATATCGGTCAAGGGAAGGGGGGTAGAGAGGAAATTATGCTACCGGCTTTGGCGCTTTCCGTCGATGCCCCCTTGTTGATGGGGACGCTTTCGGATGTTGCATCCAAGTGGCTGCCCGTGCTTCACATCCGGCTCAATCTGCCGCAAAACTGACGGTTCGAATGAAGACCGGCCGCCGGAAGTAATTCGGGGTCGAGGAAGCCCGTGGGGGAGTGCATGTCGTCCTATTCTGAAGATCTCCGCTCCGCGGCGCTTGCGTATCACCGGCTGCCGCGCCCGGGTAAACTCGAGATACAGGCCACCAAACCGCTCGCCAACCAGCGCGATCTCGCGCTCGCCTATTCGCCGGGCGTCGCTGCAGCCTGCACCGAGATCGCCAACAATCCGGCCGAAGCGGCGGCGCTGACCTCCCGGGCCAACCTGGTCGCCGTGGTCTCCAACGGTACCGCGGTGTTGGGGCTCGGCAACATCGGCCCGCTGGCTTCGAAGCCCGTCATGGAAGGCAAGGCGGTCCTGTTCAAGAAATTCGCCGGGATCGATGTCTTCGACATCGAGATCGCCGCCGACACCATCGAACGCGTGGTCGAGACGGTCGCGGCGCTGGAGCCGACCTTCGGCGGCATCAATCTCGAGGACATCAAGGGACCGGAGTGC
>NZ_LLXX01000118.1:42929-43967 GCF_001440405.1 Bradyrhizobium valentinum | reverse complement strand
GCGCAGCTCAAGGAGCGCATGAAGATCCCGGTGTTCCACGACGACCAGCATGGCACGGCCATCATCGTCGGAGCCGCCATCGTCAATGGGCTGCTGTTGAACGGCAAGAAGCTGGCTGATGTGAAGATCGTCTGCTCGGGTGCAGGTGCTGCGGCGATCGCGTGCCTCAACCTTTTGGTATCGATGGGCGCGCAGCGCAAGAACATCTGGGTCTGCGACATCGACGGCGTGGTGCATGAGGGACGCAATACGCTGATGGACCGCTGGAAGGCGGTCTATGCCCAGAAGACCAATGCCCGCGTGCTGGCCGATGTGATCGGCGGCGCCGATATCTTCCTGGGGCTTTCCGCGCCCAACGTGCTGACCCCTGACATGGTCAAGTCGATGGCCGACCAGCCGCTGGTGATGGCGCTGGCCAATCCGAATCCGGAAATCATGCCGGAGGAGGCGCGCAAGGCGCGCCCCGATGCGATGATCTGCACCGGGCGTTCCGACTTCCCGAACCAGGTCAACAACGTCCTGTGCTTTCCGTTCATCTTTCGCGGCGCGCTCGACGTCGGCGCCACCGGGATTAACGAGGAAATGAAACATGCAGCGGTCGATGCGATCGCGCAGCTCGCGCGCGATCCGCCGTCGGACGCGGTAGCCCAGGGTTTTGACAGCGGTGAGGCGCAAGGGTTCGGCCCAGGCTCGCTGATCCCGAGCCCGTTCGATCCGCGGCTGATCCTGCGTATCGCGCCGGCCGTGGCGAAGGCTGCGATGGACTCCGGCGTGGCGACGCGCCCGATCAAGAATTTCGAGGAATATACCGCGCTCTTGGAACGCTTCGCCTTCCGCTCCGGCCTCGTCATGAAGCCGGTTTTCGCCAAGGCCAAGACCCAGCCGGTTCGCGTGATCTATGCCGAGGGCGAGGACCAGCGCGTGCTCCGCGCCACGCAGGTCGTGCTGGAAGAGAAATTGGCGCGGCCGATCCTGGTCGGGCGGCCTTCCGTGGTCGAAGCAAGGATCAAGCGTTTCGGCCTCTCGATCAAGGCCGGG
>NZ_LLXX01000118.1:0-42916 GCF_001440405.1 Bradyrhizobium valentinum | reverse complement strand
CCCGAGGACGATCCGCGCTATCGCTCCTATGTGCAGACCTATATCGACGTCGCCGGCCGGCGCGGCGTCACGCCCGAGGCCGCGCGCACGGTGGTTCGCACCAACAACACCGTGATCGCAGCCCTTGCGGTGGTGCGCGGCGAAGCCGACGCCATGATCTGCGGCGTCGAAGGCCGTTACATGAGCCATCTGCGCCATGTCCGCGAGATCATCGGCTTCCTGCCCGGCGTCAGCGATTTCGCGGCGCTGGCGATGATGATCACCACCAAGGGTTCCTATTTCATCGCCGATACCCAGGTGCGGCCCAGTCCGAGCGCCGAGGAACTCGCGGAGATGGCCTCGCTCGCGGCGATCCACGTGCAGCGCTTCAACATGAAGCCGCGCGTCGCGTTCGTGTCACATTCCGACTTCGGCAGTTATGATAGCGACTCCTCGCGCAAGATGCGCCGCGCCACCGCGCTTCTGAAGGAGAAGCATCCGGAGATCGAGGCCGACGGCGAGATGCAGGGCGATACCGCGCTCTCCGCCGCGGCGCGCAAGCTCGTGCTGCCGCATTCGAAGCTGGAAGGCGACGCCAACATCCTGATCATGCCGAACCTCGACACCGCGAACGTCGCCTACCAGATGATCAAGACGCTGGCGGACGCGCTGCCGGTGGGACCGATCCTGATCGGCCCGGCGCGCCCCGCGCATATCCTGACCCCGGGGGTGACGGCGCGCGGCGTGCTCAACATGACGGCGGTGGCCGCCGTCGAAGCCCAGGAGCGCGCCGGCCGTCAGCAGCCGACCTTGTTCGGATAGATTCTGGTTCAGATTGAATCAAGACCAGGGAGCTAGCCTTTTGTTCTGACGCGTTTTCTTCACGCGAGCCGTTACCCGCTTCGCTCGAAAACGCTATGATCAAAAAAGCGCCTTGGTTCTGCTTCTATCGGGAGGTCAGGTTGGGGCGCGCGCAGGCTCCTGCGCGGATGGTTTCGATTTGAGCGTTTGAAAAGCGGAGACGAAACGCCCATAATCGTTTCGCGCCGCCTGCTACCTTTGCTTGCAATTCAGTGAGGCCGATCCCATGCCAGCGTTAGTCACCTTCGGGCGAGTCCTGTTCGCCGTGCTCTTCATGTACACGGGAGCGACCAAGCTCTTCGCAATTCAGCAGACGGCGGACTTCATTGCATCCAAGGTGACCATTCCGGCGCTGCTTGCGCCCTATACGGCGCAGCTCGAAACCATGGCGGGCATGCCGATGCCGCAATTGCTGGCGTTTGGCGTCGGCGGCTTCGAGATCCTCGCCGGCCTGATGATCGCGGTCAATTTCGGCGCGCGCTTCTTCGCGATCATGCTGATCTTCTTCGTCATAGCGACGACCTTCTACTTCCACGACTTCTGGAACCAGCCGGCGCCCGAAAATGCCAAGACGCTGATCGAAGCCTTGAAGAACCTGTCGCTCATCGGCGCCCTGTTTATGATCGCAGGCTACGGCAAGGGTCCGCGACCGAATGAACCGGCCTACGGGGATATCTGAAGCCGGCAGCGGCGGCTTCAGACCAATTCAGAAATTCCGGATCGCCACACGCGGACCGTCGAGTGCCGCGGCCGCGCTCTGCGGCGGCGCGACCTGCTCGATCTGCGCGGTCCGCGCCGCTATCCTGCGGGCCTGCAGCCATTGCGGGAACCACATCGCGATGGCGGGGAAGATCAGCACCAGCGCCACGCAAGCGACCTGCAGGACCATGAAGTCGGCCATACCGCGATAGATCAGCCGCAGATTCCATTCCTTGACGACCTGCTTGAGATAGTAGGCCGACATGGCGACAGGTGGAGACAGGAAGGCGGTTTGCAAGACGACCGCGACGATGCAGCCGAACCAGACCATGTCGTAGCCGAGGCCCTTGGCTACCGGCGCGAGCATCGGCAGGAAGATGAAGACGATGGCCGGCCATTCGAATGGCCAGCCGAGCAGGAATATCAGGGTCAGGAGCAGGGACATCGTGCCCCAGGGAGGCAGCGGCGAAGCGAGCAGGGCGTTGGTCATCCAGGTTGCCGTGCCGAGCCATGAGAAGACGGAGCCGAATACGTTGGAGGCGACGGCAAGCAACAGCACCATGCTGGTCGTTGCCAGTGTGGCATAGCAGGCATCAAGCAGCCCGCGCCATGTGAACCGGCCATAGGCAATGACGAGGAGGATCGCCCCCAGCGCGCCGAATGCCGCTGCTTCCGCGGCGGTCGTGATACCGGCGAGGATGGCGCCGAGGGTCAGGATCGTCAGGATGGTCACCGGCACCAGACCGACCAGGCACTCCCACAGCACGATCCGCACCGAATCGGGCCGTTCCTCGACCGGCACCGGCGGACCGAGCTTCGGATTGAAGTAACAACGGATCAAAGTATAGGCGATGAACATCGCGGACAGCAGGAAGCCCGGACCGAACGCTGCGGCGTAGAGATCGATGATCGAGATATCGAGCACCGGCGCCATCACAACCAGCATCACTGACGGCGGGATCAGGATGCCGAGCGTGCCGCCGGCGGCAATGGAGCCGGCCGACATCCGCACATCATAGCCCGCGCGGATCATCATCGGCCCGGCCATGATGCCGAGCAGCGCGACGGTTGCGCCGACAGTCCCCGCGGCGATCCCGAACAGCGTCGCCGTGAGAATGACGACCACATAGAGCGCGCCATTGAGCGGCGCAAAAAGGTCGCGGAACGCTTTGAACAGCCGTTCCATCAATCCGGCCTGATCGCAGACGAACCCCATCAGGATGAACATCGGCACCGCGACGAGTTCGTCCTGCTTCATCAGGCCGATGGTCTGCAGATAGGCGAGGTTGAAGACGCGCTCGCCCATGCCGACATAGCCGAACGACAGCGCCAGGAACAGCAGCGTGAAGCTGATCGGCAGGCCGATGAAGATCGCCCCCAGCATCACGAGGAGCATGACAAGTCCGAGGACTTCGAGTCCCATCATATCTCGATCTTTTCCTTGTGCTCGAACTCGCGCCCGAACTGGACCTGGTACCAGCACTTCAGGACCTCGGACACGCCCTGGATCATGAGAAGAAGGGCAGCCAGCGGGACCGTTGCCCGGAAGGGCCACATGATCGCGCGCCAAACGCTTTCCTGCGACCGTTCGCCGGTGTCATAGGAGTGCAAGGCATCATCATAGCTGATCAGCATGAACGTGATCATGGCCGGATAGAAAAACAACAGATAGGAGATCAGGTCGACGATGCCCTTCTTCCGCTCCGAGTAATTCTCCCAATAGATGTCGGTGCGAACATGCGCGCCCTTCAACAGCGCGTATCCCGATCCGAGCATGAAGGCCGCGCCGTTGACCATGAAGCTGGATTCGTAGACCCAAACGGTTGGCGCGCCGAACCCGTAGCGCATGACGACCTCGTAGGAGATCGTCACCACCAGAAACAACATCGACATGGCAATGAGTTTGCCGGTCACGTCGGTGAAGCGGTCAATCGCCCGGATGATCGAGTAAAAAGCGTGCGGGAATTCGCCGCCCGGATTGCTGGCGA
Organism: Bradyrhizobium valentinum; assembly: GCF_001440405.1. Lineage (GTDB taxonomy): Bacteria > Pseudomonadota > Alphaproteobacteria > Rhizobiales > Xanthobacteraceae > Bradyrhizobium > Bradyrhizobium valentinum. Next base: position 39,389 of record NZ_LLXX01000118.1, on the reverse strand, counting down.
CCGACGCACTGGGGTCCGCGGACATGATCGCTCCTCTTCAGGCAATGCTGGCGTCCGGCGGTTCGGACGCCAGCAGCTCCGCTACTACGGAGAGATCATTTCTTGGTCAGGTAGATCTTGTTCTTCCAGTAATACTCGCCGGCAAAGTTGTATGGCGGGAACCAGGAGAGCTTGAACGGCACGATCTGTTCAGCATAGGCCTTCTGACTGTCGATGACCTTCCGATAGAACGGATTCTTCGCCGCATGCTCGGCCTGAATCTTCTCCCACTCGTCGAGGAAGTTCTTCAGGATCTCATCGGGCGTACGATGCATCTGCACGCCCATCTTGATCAGTTCCTGGCAAGCGTGCGCCGTCTCGCGGTTGAAGGCGAAGTTGCGCTGTGTCGTGGCGTAAACGCTCGCCACCTTGATGATCTCCTGCAAGTCCGGCGTAAGTTTCTTCCAGACGTCACCATTGATCATCAACTGGCCGCCGGTGACCGGCTCGTGCATGCCCGGCGTGTAGTAGTGCTTGGCGACCTGGTGCAGACCGAGTTTCTTGTCTTCCTCGCAGTTAATCCATTCGGCGCCCTCGATCACGCCGCGCTCCATCGCCGGCACGATCTCGCCGCCGGGAATGGTGACGACCGACACGCCGAGCCTGCCGTAGGTCTCCGCGCCGATGCCGTAGATCCGGTACTTCAAGCCCTTGAGATCACTGAGGCTGTTGATCTCTTTCTTGAACCAGCCCATTCCCTGCGGGTAGTCGGTCGGGATCGGGAAGCCGACGACGTTCAGCTTGAGGACATCGCGGTAGAACTCGTCGAGCAGCTTCATGCCGCCGCCGTCATAGTACCAGGCCCAGTAGTCCGAGCCGTCCATGCCGTATAGCGGACCGTGCGACATCGGTATCGTCGCGGTGTTGCGGCCGAGAATGTAGCCGAATGGGCCCATGCCGACGTCGAGCACGTTCTTGGAGGTGGCGTCGAACACTTCAAACGGGGGCACGATCGCGCCCGCCGGAAGCGTCTCGATCTTGAGACGTCCGGCCGTCATCTTTTCGACGGTCTCCGCCCACAATTTGAAGATGAGATGGAAGTTCGAGGATGCGGGGTGGGTCGACTGACCCTTCAGTACTAACGGCTTTTCCGTAGTCTGAGCGTGAACCGGTGCAGCGAAGGCGGTGACAAGTCCAAGGGTCACCGCTGCAATCATAGTTGAAGCGCGCCTCAACATGTTGTGGTCCTCCCGATGGTGGTGTTTGCTTATTTTTTCTTTTCAGGTTGGAACCGCGGCCGCGTACTGTCAAGCGATCTCTGGCCGAGCTGGCTTACGGCGAGGCTGATTGTACGAAAGGATGACGCCCTAGGCGATGCGCCGCCACGGTGTGACGGTGACTTGGTGGGCGGCGTCGAGCATCTGCGGCTTGCCGGCGCGCAGCCCATGCGCGGCCAGGATGTCCTGCGGCGAACGCGCGGGCACGCCGGGGAAGCAAGGTTCGCCGCCGGGAAGGCGGACATGCGGCGCCACTGAGAGCCAGAACTCGTCGTAGCGGTCCATGAACATGCCGAACACGCCGGGGCCGCCGATCACGGCGACGGTGCCGGCGTCAACGCCGGCATGATGGCAGGCGACTTCAAACGAAGCGCTCGCAGGATTCCATAGGGTTGATTTCGGATTGGCCGGGTCGGGCGCGATCGCGTCTACTTTCCGCGTCAGGATGATCCGCCTGCGCCGCGGCGAGTTCGGCTGGTCTTCGTAGGAATTGCGGCCGTGCAGGATCAGATCGGCGTGGTCGAGGGCGGCGGTGAAGAACGCCTTGTCGCCCTCGAACTTCAACTCGTCAGGCATAACGTTACGCGCATCCGCCAACATGCCGTCCGCGGAGACGATGACATAGCCTTCGATACGCAGCGCCGGCACGGGTCCGTGTCGCGCCGCGTTATTCCGAGATCGTCTGCACGACGCTGGAAACCGGGCGCGAGCTCACGGTCGGCAGCTTCAGATCCTTGACGATGTCTTCGTCATACTGGGCGATGGTCAGCACCGGCGTCTTGGCGCGCATCGCAACCACCTTGTAGCCGCCGGCCTTCAGCTTCTTCAGAATTTCGGGCAGGGCTTCCGCCGTGTGCTTCTGGAAGTCGTGCATCAGGATGATGCCCTTGCCGTTCTTCTCGACCTTGCGCATCACGTTGTCGATGATCGTCTGCGCCTTGCTGGCCTTGAAGTCGAAGGAATCGAGGTCGCAGGAGAAGATCCCGATGTTGCGGTCGCCGAGATAGGTCACCATCTCCGGCGGGTGTTGCAGCGCGGGGAAGCGGAAGAACGGCGCCGGCGCCTTGCCGCCGAGCGCCCATTTCACGGCGCTGAAGCCTTTTTCGATTTCATCCTTGCGCTGCTGCTCGTTCAGCTTCTTGTTGACGAGGGCTGCATGTGACCAGGTGTGCGATCCGATGGAATGGCCGGCCGCCATCACCTGCTTGAGGATTTCGGGATAATAGGTGGCGTGCTTTCCGATCGGGAAGAAGATGCCGGTGGTGCATTCCTCCGCCAGCGCCTTCAAGACCGCAGGCGTGTTCACCGGCCACGGACCGTCGTCAAACGTCAGAACCACTTCCTTGTCGCGAAGGAAATCGAGTTCCTTGAAATGCTCGAAGCCGAAGCCGGGACCGCCCGTGGTATCGATCTCGACGGTGCGGCCGATACCGAGCGCGCTGGGATTGTTGCAGGGCGGTCGGGTCGGGGCGGGCGCCGCTGCAGGGATCGGTGCTGGAGCCGCCTGCGGAGCAGCCATGCCTTTGGCGGCTGGTGTCTGTGACCACGCCGCGCTCGATGCCAGCAGCGAAATCGCGCCAGCAAAAATCATCCCTGCCCGAATGCGCATCTTGCTTTCCTTGTTCGAATCCCGCTCCCGGGTCGCGGCTTTGCCGTGATCCGGTCTGCCTCCATCCGTTGACGGACCGTACCTTAGATGGAGGGGGCGCGCCAACGCAACGGCTGTCGCGACCCCTAGCCGATTTGTCCTCGATCGGGTTAATTCAGGAGTCGGCGAGTGCCCGTGCGATGGCGGTCTTTACCCGTGAATCCACGGGGTCGATGGATTGCGGGAACACGTCGGCGATATAGCCGTCACGTCCGATCAGGTATTTGTGGAAGTTCCATCGTGGAACATCCTTCGGCCGCGCTTCCGCCGCCCATTTGTAAAACGGATGCGCGTTCGGTCCCTTGACGACGGCCTTCGCGGCGATCGGAAAGGTGACGTGATGGTTCTGCGTGGTCGCGGTGATTTCGGTTGCGCCGCCCGGCTCCTGGCCGCCGAAATCGTTGGAGGGGACGCCGACGATCATCAGGCCGCGGCCGTGAAACTCGGTCCACAATTCCTGCAGCCCGCCATATTGCGGCGTGTAGCCACAAAGCGAAGCGGTGTTGACGATCAGGATCGGCCGGCCGGCAAATTCGGACAGCCGGATATCGCCGCCGCCCAATCCCGGAAATGAAAACGCATAAGCCGTGATCCGGCTCATCGCAGCCTGCGCCAGGGATCGCCTGTTCGAGGTGGCGGCTGCGATCGCGGCCAGCGCCGCGGTCATCACGCTTCTGCGGTCCATCATGGGAAGCCTCGGCCGTGGTTCAACAGCGCAAAGCATAGCGCAACGCGCAGGCCGCTGCCGCTCAACAAGGCGTTATGCGGTCTACCGCAGCGGGACGATGAAGTCAGTGCCTTCGCCGGTTTCGCCGCCCTGATTGACGCCGAGATCGGACACGATGATCGAGCCACCGGTGGTCAACGCCTCGGCGATCCGCGTCATTGCCTCAGGTGCGACGGTGATGCGATCCAGCGCCTCGGCCGGGCTGTTCGGCACCAGCCGCGGCTTGGCCTCGGCGGGCGCGGCCATCTTGCGGCGGCCGGCTGTGCGGTTGTCCTCGTCGCCCCGGGCTGCATTGCGCGCCGTGACCGGTAGCGAGACCACCGACCAGCGCAACAGGTTGGGATCGTTCTTGTCGACTGCGACGGTGAAGACGTGCGTGCCCAGCGGACGGTCGCTTGGCGCTATGGTCACCGGCACCTCGAACTGCGGCTTGAAGTTCTCGCGAACGTAGAGCTTGGAATCCTTGAGGCTCACAAACACCGCAATCTGGCCGGGACGCCGCGGCGGCTCCGCCTTGGCAGCCTTTTCCGCCCCGGGCAGACGCGCCGGATCTTTCTTCACGTCGGGAGCAGCAGCCGGTGCACCGGTGACCGGTTCGGCGGGCTTTTCGGCGGTAGGCTTGGATTCAGCCGTCTTGGCTTCGTCGGCTTTCGGCGTTTCCGTCCTGGCAGGCGGGGCATTGGCAATCGCCGCCGTGGGGGCCTCGTCGGTTTTCGCGTTCTCGCTTGCGGAGACTTCCGTCCTAGTGAGCTCGCGGGTGCCAGTCGCGTCGGCTGCCGGCTCGGACTTCGGTGCGTCTGCATCGGCTTCCGCGTCTGACGTATCGCTGCCAGGCTGGACGCGGGCCACAGACGGCGTTGCATCTGATACGACCGTGTTGGTCGCCGGCCGCGCGCTGCTGGCATCCGCGGTGTGAGTCTGCTCGCGCAACGGCGCTGCGTGCCCGACGGTCGGTCGAAGTTCGAGGCTGGCCTGCGAATTCGCGGCCTCGATCTCGCGGCCCGCATCTGCGCCCTTGTCGCTCTTTACCGCGGGCGCGTCATTTGCCGGATCGTCGGCGAGGAGAGGCTGCGGCACGACCTTCTGCGCCGCGAGCAACGGGTGGGAGAAACTGGCAGGCGTAATCGGGCCGGGCGTGATGATGACGCGCGCGCCCATCCTGGTCCAGTTCCACATTTTTATCGCAAACGCCGTCGGCATGCGGATGCAGCCATGCGACGCCGGATAGCCCGGCAATACACCGGCATGCATCGCAATGCCCGACCAGGTGATGCGCTGCATGTAAGGCATCGGTGCGCCGCTGTAGATGTTGGAGCGGTGCATCTTGTGCTTCTGGATGACGCTGAACACGCCCATCGGGGTCGAATGACCCTTCATGCCCGTCGACACCGGGCTTTCTGCGAACAATCCTTTGGCGTCGTAGACGCGAACCTTCTGCTGTTCGACCGAGACCGCGATGATCAGCGGCCCCTGCGGCTTGGCGTTGGTTTCCTTGATGGTCGTCTCGGTCTTGGCTGGCGGCCGGCGCAGCTTCGGCTTGCGCGGCTGCACCATCGGCGCGGGCCGGTAATAGCCGGGATCGGAATCCTGCCAGTAGAACATGGCGGCGGCATCCGCCTGGGAAGCGGCGGCAATGGAGCCTGCCGCGGTCAACATCGCAATCTGCCAAAATCGCTGCTTCGAAATAGTCGCGCTCGCGATACTCGCACTGAAAAACCGATGCCCGCTCACGCGCGTGATCCTCAAATCCAGTTACTCGAATCTACTGTCCTGCTTGTTCATTTGTTGTCGCAGAGGCGAAAAGCGTTCACCAGCATAGGCCTTATTATTTCAGCGCTTTTCGCCCCGATCGTAGCAAAAAAGCCTCACATTCCGTTAAACGGCGCTTGGGTCAATCTGACGCCATCCATAAGGCGGTACTGCGGCCTTCAAGTCCGCTGCGGCCTTCCTGTTCCACTTTCCGGCACTACATAGGCGGCGAGCCCTTCAGCGGAGATTTCAATGACATCCAAGGCCATCGTTAAGTGTGACAGGAAGTGGAGAAGTGCGGCCTTGGTGGTGTTGGCGTTGACATTGTGGCACGCGAGCCCGGCGTCGGCCGCTGATGAGCCCGACCTGATCTTTCGCCGCTCGACCGTGTTCAAGTGGCTGAGCCCCAACGACAAGCTCGCGACCTACGCTGTCGATGACCCCGAGGTCGACGGGGTGGCCTGTCACTTCACGGTGCCGGAAAAGGGCGGCTTCAAGGGCTGGCTCGGCCTCGCCGCGGAGGTGTCGGACATCTCGCTGGCGTGCCGCCAGATCGGCCCCGTCAAGTTCAAGCACAGACTGGAGCAGGGCGATGACATGTTCCGCCAGCGCCGCTCGCTGTTCTTCAAGAAGATGCAGATCGTTCGCGGCTGCGACGCCAAACGCAACGTGTTGGTCTACATGGTCTATTCAGACAAGCTGATCGAAGGTTCACCCAAAAACTCAACGTCCTCGGTGCCGATCATGCCCTGGGGAGCCGGCGACATCGCGGTTCAGAAATGCGGTGAATTCATCCAGTAAGTGCGATGCCGGCAAGAATCTGAGATCGGATCCGGGATCCGAGATGAGGGCTTCGGGCTTACCGTTTGACCGGATTGGAATATTGGCGGGCCTCAAGGCCGGTTCCGACCTTGCGGTCGCGGCAACCGACTAGCTGCACGAATTTCTGCGGCGCCGATACATTGCCGCGAAATTCGCTGCCTTGCTGAGACATCGCACCACAAACGCTTGTCGGATGCTCTGAAGTCTTTCTTTGGCGGCCTGTCTTCAGGGAAGGATCGATCCGCATTTCGGAGCCCTCAGCGACCGGCTTGTCGGGTTTGCGGGTCGCGGTTGTTGCACTGCCAACATCGTTGTTGCCACTACGCACGACTGCCATCCTTTGTTGAGGAGGGGTCACAACGCACAAGCGCGCGCAAGGTTGCACGGCATTCGAGTGAGTCGGCCCGACCGAAGCTTCGGTTCATCCGATCAGCCAGCGAACGAGGCTGTCCTCGTCGACCGGACGAGCGCCAAAGCGGCCCTGATTGGCGGCCTGCGATGCTCGGCCGGATCATCTGAAGTGAATGGGTGCCGGCTGAATTCATTGAACTTTTCCCGCTAATGTTTCGTCTGGCAGCGTCGACGAAACAATTCTCCTGCGCAATGAAACCATTTTCCGTTTTTGGCGCAGATGTCCGGAAACAGCCGATGGCTATCCAGGAGCCAACGAGACGGCGGACACCGCCGGACAGGGATCACCGGAGACAGTCAGATGCGGACCATCAGCTTCATCCTCGCCTTCGCGTTCATTCTGGCTGGTCCCTCGATGGCTGGTTCGTCGGACCAGGCTCTGCCGGGTGTCGGCACCTTCGCCTATAATGGTTCGCCGGTTGCGACCCCGGCGTCGCAGCCGATGGTCGTGGCCGCCAATTAGCGAACGGATCCTCCGCAAAAAGATCGCCGACAAAGGCCCTGTATGTTCGTACGTATCTGTTCTGCAGCGATCCTGGCTTCTCTTCTTCTCAGTGGCGCGGCGCAGGCTCAAGTCCAGTTTCAGCCGCCGCAGACCACGTTCCGTTCCCTTTTCAAGATGCCCGATCCGCGCGGCGAGTTTGTGCGCCTTTGTGCGCCCCACATGGTCGGGCGCTGGGCGCATCCCGAACGCGTTTGCGGCTGCCTGCACGACTACGCCGCCGCGACCGTGGAAGATGCCGACCTGCGAGAAGCGCTGCTGCGCGGCATCAGCGAGACCGGGGTGCCGACGATCGAGACCGCATGGGTCCCGCCATCAAAGCAATCCGAAATCGGCCCGACCTTCACCAAGATCGCCAAGCCGACATTGCAGTGCATGTTCGAGCCGGCGACGAACGAATAAAGTGAGCGCGTCGCGCTCACGCACGAAGCTCTCTTTGCCGACGCTGTCATTCTTCGTCGCAGCGGTGAGGTCGCCGGTCAGTGCGAGCGCGCGTGGTTATCTCCGCTTGGTCCCGAGCCGCGGAATGCATTTTCGCGTGCGCAGCACGCCTGACGTCGTCATCTGCGAGCCCTGGACTTCCTTGATCTGACCGGCCGGGCATGAGCCATCGTCTACCAGCACGCGCTGGCCGAGCCGCAGGTCGATAATGTCCTGTTCTCGCGAAACCACCTGGGCCAGAGCGGGACTCGTAAGGAGCCACAGCGCGATGCCGGCGGGCAGGGCAAGCGATCGGGCAGCCTTTGTCGTCATCATTCCGGTCTCGCTCACTTGGTCTTGATCTTCAGCCCATCGGGCCCGACATTGATCTGCAGGCCCTCGGGCTCTTTCTTGGTTTGATAGAGGTTGTAGCCGAGCACACCGACCGCGACGATCAATGCGCCGATGATAAGATAGAGAACGTTGCGATTGCCGGGCATCCGGTGGTTCCGTGATGTTGATGGGCGAGCTTAGTGACGCGGCGGCGATTCTCATAGAGCGCGAGCCGTGCTGCGCCGGCCGCGACAGCTATGTCGCGGACTTCAGCCTTCTGACGCGGGTTCCGCTGTTTGCTTTACGGTTTGTCCGCAAGGCAGCGAGCGATGCCTCCGCCAGTCTTTCGGCGGATGCAACCAGTTGCGGGATCGGATGGCCGGCAAAGCCGAGCACGAAACCCGGCAGCGGGCGCACGCGATGATAGGTTTCCGCCAGCAGCCAGCCTGCGACACCCGCTTCGGCCTTTGCCTTTGCGGCCACCAGCGGATCGGTCGACGGATCGAACCGCGCGACCAGATGCAGCCCCTGCGACGGTACCGGCACGGACAGCTCGCCATTCGATGCGGCCAGTAGCGTCGAGGCCAATGCGTCGCGCGCTTCGCGGTAAAGCCCGCGCACCCGGCGCAGGTTTGCCGCGAACGCGCCGGAATTCAGCATGTCTGCGACCGCGCCTTCCAGCAGCGTGCCGGGGAAGCGGTCGAGCGCGGCGCGGGCCGCTGTCACCGGCCCGACCAGCCGCTCGGGCAGCGCGCAGTAACCGATGCGCAATCCCGGAAACAGCGTCTTTGCAAACGTGCCCATGTAGATGACGCGCGAAAGGTGATCGATGCCGGCGAGCGATAGTAAGGGCGCACCGTCATATCTGAACTCGCTGTCGTAATCGTCCTCGAACACGAAAGCGTCAGCATCCTTCGCCCAGTCGAGCAGTTCGAGCCGCCGCGCCATCGACATCTGCACACCGAGCGGAAACTGGTGCGAGGGTGTGACGTAGGCCGCGCCCGCCGAAGGAGCAACCGCCCGGCCTTTGGCGACGATCATGCCTGAGGCGTCGACCGGCACGGAGACGGGGCGCAGGCCGCAATGTTCGATCGCCTTTCGTGCGGCGGGATAGCCGGGATCCTCGCACCAGATCTGATCGCCCGACTTGAGAATCGTGCCCAGCACGATCCGCAATGCGTGCTGCGTTCCCGACGTCAGCATGATCTGATCCGGGTCGCAGCGCAGCCCGCGCGCCGACAACAGGTGATCGGCAATTGCGGCGCGGAGCTCGCGGCTGCCCCGCGGGTCGCCGTACTGAAGGTGCTCAGTGCCGAAAGCGCGCATGCGCCGGCCGGCAAACGATCTGAAGCGCTGCAGCGCCCTTTTATCGATATGCGTGCAGCCGAGCGCCAGCGCGCCATGCTGCGGCGGCTCGATCGCGATCTTGGTCTTGCTGATATCGTTGACGCGGGCGGGAATGCGGGCGGCGACGAAGGTGCCGGAGCCGACGTTGGCCACCGCAAAACCATCCGCGATCAGCCGCTCATAGGCCGAGGTGACGGCGTTGCGACGGAAGCCGGTCTGCTTTGCCAGCGTGCGCGACGGCGGCAGCGGCTCGCCGGGTTTTGCGATCCCGCCCGTGATGGCGTGGCACAGCGCCTGATAGAGCCGGTGCTGCGAGGAGGCGCCCGGCGTCACATGCGGACCGGAAAGATCGAGCGCAAGCTCCGGCTTGCGTCGCGACGCCAGAGAATTGGTCGGAATTTTTCGCATAGGATTGGCACTATCGCAGACCAAATTAGCCGATACAACTCTCAGCGACCGCACACAATCCCGACAGGAGTTGCCGTGACCACTGATGCGTATCCGCTTTCGTCGCGAAACCAGGTGAAGCGACGGCATGATCGCGGCTTCTACGATCACGCCACGGTCCATGGCCTGCTGGACGCGTCGATGCTGTGCCATGTTTCCTATGTGATCGACGGCCAGCCCTATTGCACGCCGACTTTCTTCTGGCGGGAGGGGAGCAGGTTGTACTGGCACGGCAGCAGCGCCAGCCGCATGCTGCGAAATCAGTCTGTCGGCGAGAAGGTCTGTTTGACGGTCGCGCATCTCGATAGCCTGGTGCTGGCGCGCTGCGGCTTCAATCATTCGGCGGACTACCGCGCGGTGATGGCGTTCGGCACCGCCTATCTCGTCACCGATGAAGGCGAGAAGAAACGGGCGCTGGTCGCCATGGTCGACCGGTTCTTTCCCGATCGGACCGCGACCTTAAGACAAAGCACGGTGCAAGAGATCAAGGCGACGTCGGTGATTGCGATGGAAATCGAGCAGGCATCCGCCAAGATCAGATCGAAGGGCGTCGCCGACGACGATGAGGACTACGAACTGCCCATCTATGCCGAGCGCATTCCGGTGCGCACCGTGCTGGGCCGGCCGGAACCCTGTCCGCGGCTGCTTGACGGCGTCGGGCGCCCGGCGTCGCTGCGCGGCTATTCGGAAGGCCGCCTGCTCGAAGATGCATTGCGGGATGCGCATTTTGCGCATTACGCCGGCGGCTGAGATCGGGGTAGGGTGCGTTCCTAACCCCTTTGAATTCTCGACTGGAGCCGCCGCATGACGACCGATACGCAACAGAAAATCCTCGACGCCGTCGATGCCAGCTTTGACGCGCAACTGGCGACGACAAGGGATTTCGTTGCGATTCCTTCGACCCGCGGCGCCGAAGGGCCATGCCAGGACATGATCGGCGATCTTCTGCGCCAGCGCGGGTATGAGGTCGACGACTGGCATATCGACGTTGGCGATTTGAAGGATCTGCGCGGCTTCGGCCCGATCGAGCATGATTTCTCGAAAGCGCGGACCGTGGTCGGCACTTACCGGCCTTCGAACATTTCCGGCAAATCTCTGATCCTGCAGGGCCACTGCGACGTCGTTCCGGCAGGCCCGCTCGATATGTGGGAGACGCCACCGTTCTCGCCGACCATCAAGGACGGCAGGATGTACGGCCGCGGCGCCTGCGACATGAAGTCCGGCACCATCGGCGCGCTCTATGCGCTGGACGCGATCAAGGCCGCAGAACTGAAGCCCACGGCGCGCATTCACTTCCAGTCCGTGATCGAAGAAGAGAGCACCGGCGTCGGCGCGCTCTCGACCTTGCAGCGTGGCTACCGTGCAGACGCCTGCTTCATTCCGGAGCCGACCGGCGAGACGATGGTCCGCTCGCAAGTCGGCGTGATCTGGTTTCGCCTGAAGGTGCGTGGCTTCCCGGTGCATGTGTTCGAGGCCGGCGCCGGCGCCAACGCGATCATGGCGGCGTATCATCTGATCCGTTCTTTGCAGAAGCTCGAAGAAGAGTGGAACGAGCGCGCCAGGGCGGACCGCCATTTCAAGGCGGTCGCCCATCCGCTCAACTTCAATCCCGGCATTATCAAGGGCGGCGATTGGGCCTCCAGCGTGCCGGCCTGGTGCGACGTCGATTGCCGCATCGCGGTGCTGCCGGGCTGGTCGATCGCTGAATGCCAGAAGGAGATCTTGGCCTGCGTCTCCGCCGCCGCACGCGACCACAGATTCCTTTCCAACAACCCGCCGCAGGTCGAGTGGTCGGGCTTCCTGTCGGAGGGCTATGAGCTGACGAATTCCGCCGAGCCGGAGGCTGCGTTCGCCAAGGCGTTCGAAGCCGTCTATGGCGGCGCAGTGCCGGACCGGGCGTTCACGGCGCTCACGGACACGCGGTTCTACGGCCTGAACTACAACATCCCAAGCCTCTGCTTCGGCGCGAAGGGCGCTGCGATGCACGGCTTCAACGAGTATGTCGAACTGGAGTCGCTGCGGAAGTCGACCAAGGCGACCGCGCTGTTCATTGCGGAATGGTGCGGGGTGGAGAGGGTGTAGAAAGCTACGTCGTCCCTGCGAACGCAGGGACCCATACGCCGCGGCCTATCAATGGCGCGAGATGGTCGTGACCTTCTGCTCCAATTGGCGCCGGTGGTTATGGGTCCCTGCGTTCGCAGGGACGACGGTTAAATCGTGGACTCCGGCCACAGCGCCTTCACGATCGCATCCAGCCCATCCGTCAGCGCTGCCGGTCCCGGCTGCAGGATGATCGCCGACTTGATCTCGACAATGCGGTTGTTGCGCACCGCCGGGATATCGCTCCAGCCCGGCCGCTGCCGGATGCGATCCGGCACCACTTTCTTGCCGCACCAGGACGCGAGGATCACGTCGGGGGCGGTGTCGCGCACGACATCGGGCGAGATGATCCGGTCCTTGGCGGCCTGCTGAAACCGCAGTTTTGGCAGCGCGTCCTCGCCGCCGGCGATCTCGATCAGTTCGGACACCCAGCCGATGCCGGAGATCAGCGGATCGTCCCATTCCTCGAAATAGACTTTTGGCTTGGGCGAGGCGCGGGGTGTTGCCGCGACGCGCGCGAGGCGCTCTTCGAAGCCACTGGCGAGTTGATCGGCGCGCTCCGCCACACCGATCATTGCACCGAGCGTACGGATCATCGCGAGGATGCCCGCAATGTCGCGCTGGTTGAAGACGTGGATGGCGATGCCCGCGCGCACCAGATCGGCGACGATGCCGGCCTGCAGGTCGGAGAAGGCCAGCACGAGATCGGGCTCGAGCGCGAGGATTTTCGGGATGTCCGCGGAGATGAAGGCGGAAACCCGCGGCTTCTCGCGGCGGACCTGCGGCGGCCGCACCGCATAGCCGGAGACGCCGACGATGCGGTCCTGCTCGCCGAGCAGATACAGCGTCTCGACAGTCTCTTCGGTCAGGCAGACGATCCGACGGGGCGGGAACTGGCGCATGGGGACGATATGCCGAATTAACGGGGCATTGTCACGGCAGCCATTACCTCGGAAGTCATTGCCTGCCTTACATGCGCCGTCCATGCTTCGATCGGGATCAATGGATCGGCCGCTCGATCCCGCGTATCAGACGTGCCTTGCAAGAAACGGGAGGACTGCCGGACCATGTCGCTGCTCGACAAAGTCAATGCGATGAAGATGCCGTTCGCGGAGCTGAAGGGCGTGAAATTCACCGAAGTCGAAAAGGATCGCGTGGTCGCGCGTATGCTGGTGCGGCCCGATCTGTGCACGCTCCATCACACGATTCATGGCGGCGCGGTGATGGCGCTCGCGGATTCGGTTGGCGCCGCGGCGACCGTTATCAACCTGCCTGAGGACGCCAAGGGCACCACGACGATCGAGAGCAAGACCAATTTCATCGGTGGCGCCAAGGAAGGGGCGACGGTGGTCGCTACCGCCACGCCGGTGCACCGGGGACGCCGCACCCAGGTCTGGCAGACCCGACTGGAGACCGAGGACGGCAAACTCGTCGCGGTCGTTACGCAAACGCAGATGGTGCTGTAGCTTCAGGCCGCATCCACCGTCTGCACGGCGTTCAGCATCCCAGTTTGCGGATGACAATCCACATATTCGAAAAGCTGCTCGTCGGTGCGGGCGACGGTGACCTCGTGGTAGAGCCGCAGTTTTGCGGCTGGCCCGAGGGTCGACAGATATTTCATTGCGGCGCCGAAAATCCTGACATGGGTCGGGTGCGATTCAGCCCAGCGTTCCAGCGCCGACAGGCTTTTCCACCAGCTCATGCCGTAGGATTTCTCCGTCGTCGCGCCATCTGGACCCACGACCGTCATGTAGCGGTTGGCGTAGCAGCCGATCGAGCGTCCCTGATCGCGCAGGAAATCCATGCCTTCGCGCAGCACCGGCTCGACATCGCCGAGGTACATCTTGCGTTCGGCAGCTTCGGTATCGCCCCAATCCTGGCCCGACCGGATCAGGCAGAGGTTGTCATGCGGAATGATCCGGATGCGCGCACCGTCGCGGATGGCGCGGGCGGAGCCTGAAGGCGTCATCTCGCTGGTTTGGGATAACGGGATGCGGTCGCGCATGCCGCCCCAATAGGCGTGCTCCAAAACCTCGCCGCTCATGCCATCGGCGAGAACGGCGACTCCCTCGGGCCTTCCAAGTGACGAGAACAGCGTCTCATAGCCCTCCACGGAGGGGTAAAGCGCCTCGATGAAAGTCCCGAACCCGTTATTGGTCCGCTGGTCACCGGTCCAGCGCTCGCGCGCGGCCGGAAACCAGCGGTCGAATTTTTGCCGGTCGTCCCAGTAGGCGACTGTGACGACATTGGTGAAACCGGCCTCGTCAAGATAGCTCGCGCGGTCCCAATGCGTTGGGCCATCTGCGCTTGCGAAATCCGACGCGAGCCGGGTCAAGGCGTGCTCCGCAGCGACCAATGGCGCGCCGCGGGTCTGGACGCCGAAATAGGCCATCACCACCCGCGTGACGCTTGGTCTGTGCCGCGCCACGAAGGACGGATAGGGCGGCGCATAATCGTCACCGACCCGGCGGTGACGCGTTCGTGCGGTTTGCAGATGCTCGGGGATCGCGGATTCCATCGGCCTGCTCCTTGTCCGAATTGAAACGCCTCACGCCTGCAGCCGGATTTCGCTCATGACCTCGGCATCGAGCGGAAGCGAGAAATGCTCGACGCGGTTGGCGCGCGTGGTGTTGAGCAACAGCCGCGTGACGTCGGGCCGCGAATAATGCCCGGCCGGATCGGCGGCGTTCTTTGCCACGCCGATCATGCCGAGATCGATATCGGCATACAGAATCCCTTCCTGATCGGGCGGAAGTTTCTCGGCAAGCGAACTGCCGTCCGGCCCGTAGATCACCGCGTGGCCGCCGCCGGCATGCAGGAAGGCATGCTTTTCGGGGGAGTCGCAGAGCTCGTCGATCATCGCCTGCGAAACGACCGCGCAGGGGCCGAGGAAGAAGCACGAGCCTTCGACCGCATAGACCTTGCTGGCGGCGTTGTTGACCTCATGGCCGAGCGCATGCGCGAACGGATCGTACAGCGAAAAACTCGGCCAGGCGCCGACATGCACCTGTTCGTTCTGGGCGTACATCGCGTATTTCGATAATGGCTGCAGGTGCTCCCAGCAGCACAGCGCGCCGAGCCGTCCGACGTCGGCGCGATCGTGGACCGCGAGGTCGCTGCCGTCGCCTTCGCCGAATACGGTTCGCTCGGCATGGGTCGGCCGCAGCTTTCGCCGTTTGGCGATGGTCTCGCCGTCGGGGCCGATCAGCCATTGCGCGATATAGAGGCTTCCGCCGTCGCGTTCGGATAGTCCGAGCACAGCGGTCAGCTTGGCGCGCTTGACGGCTTGGCGGATCCTTTCCGCCAGCGGGCTGTCGAAGGCGAGCGAGTTGTCGAAGTAGCGCTGCACAAAACCGCGGCCGATCGCCCAGGCGGGCGCGCCGAGCCAGATCTGCCACGGGTATCCGGGAATGAAAGTTTCGGGAAACGCGATCAGCTTGGCGCCTTTCGCGGCAGCTTCCTCGATCAGCGCGATGGTCTTGTCCACGGTTGCATCGAGATCGAGAAAGACCGGCGCCGCCTGAACCACCGCCACTTTGTATTTCTGATGAACCAGACCCATCGCATCATTCCTTCCGCGTTGGCGACCGACAATCGCTGGGTCGCAAGCCTACAGCCATGGCAACGCGCGCCGCTTGTCCGCAGCGGAACGAAAACTTGTCTTAACGTGCAGATAGACGCCGGATGATTGTGGCGTGGCAGGAAGGAGGGTGCCGAGCGGAAGGCGTTATTTGCCCGGCTGTTCGCGCCATTCGCGCGGCGAGACGCCGAACCGCTGCTTGAAGATCCGGCTGAAATGGGCGAGATCGTTGAAGCCCCACGCGAAGGCAATCTCGCCGATGTGCCGGGCCTGGTAGGCGGGGTCGGCGAGATCGCGCTTGCAGCGCTCCAGCCGCTGCGTCTGGACGTAGCTGCGGAACGAGGTCTGTTCGGCGGCCATCAAGTCGCTGGCGTAGCGCGGCGAAATTCCTGTCGCCGCCGCTGCGCGCGGCAGCGATAATTCGGGATCGGCGAGATGCGTCAGGATATGATTCTTGAGCCGATAGAGCAGCGCCGAGCGATGGACCGACTGGTCCTGCAGGCGCCCGTGCAGCCTGTCGGCAAGCGTCATCGCGAGCAAATCGAGCGTCTGGTCGAGCAGGCGGCTCGCGGCGGCGGCATCGACCAGCTCGATCGTCTTGCTCACGTTGCGCGCGAAATCATAGGTCAGCCGCTCGAGCGGACGATCGCCTGCAAACGTCGTCGCCGTTAAACCATCGAATGAGCCGACGCGCTGTTGCAGGAGCTTGCGCGGCATCTGGAAAATCGTCTGTGAAAAGCTGTCGTCGAAGCGCAACTCGTAGGGGCGGGTGGTGTCGTAAATGACGAACTGTCCGGTGGAGACGATCGCCTCGCGGCCGTCCTGGAAGACGCCGTTCACGCCGTTGTTGCCGAGCGCCATCAGCACGAAATCTTCGCTGGCGCGGGCGATGCGCGACGGCGTGCGGAATACCCGCTGGGCGGTGGAATCGACCTGGGTGAGTGCGACCTGTCCGATTCTGGATTGCGAAACCGCTCCCCAGAACGCGCCGCGCATGTCCGATTTGCAGTCGAGGCCGACGAAGGTGTCGCAAACGATGTCCTGCCACGCCGCAAGCCGGCGTTCCGGAAGGCAAGAACTCGTGTCGAGCACGACAGCCACGACGGATCTCCACAAACCATCCGGGTGTGTTGCCTAGAGCTTCGGTTCTGATTGTCAGAACCGAAGCTCTAGATTCTTGTTTTGACGCGTTTTCTTCACACGAACCGGTATCCACCCACGGATCAAGTCCGAGGGCATGCTTCGCCCGAAAACGCTATGGAGCCCCAGCCCATTCAAAATAAGCAAGCCCCATGCCCAGTCTGCGCCGGGTGGCGGGCGTTAACAATTGGTTGATAAAGATTGACCTAAGTCGCTGGAATTATTGCCGTTATTTAAGGCAGTATACGGACAATCCGGGCTTGAATTCCATGCTGCGATGCACAATATAGATTGTCTAGGGATTCGACGCCTCCTCGAGGGCTTTCTCAGAGGAGTTTAGAATATGTATCTCACTATGATTGCGGCCGCGCTCGCCAACTCTAGCGTGCGCACGCTGAGCCAGCAGGAAGAATTGCCGTTATTGCGCGATCACCTGCTGCGGCTCGACCGCAACAGCCGCCGCGACCGTTTCCATGGCTTCATGGACGACAGCTTCATCGAGCGCTACGCCGAGAAATGCGCCGATGACGGCACGGTCATCATTGCCTTCTTTGAAAATGGCGTGGTCAGGGGCGCAGCGGAACTGCACCCGCCGGACCAGTCGCCGGATTCGCTCCCTGAGATCGCGTTCAGCGTCGAAGCATCAGTGCGGCGGCGGGGTGTCGGCAGCATCCTGTTCCGCAAGCTGATTACGGAAGCGCGCGCCAAGGGCTACAAGAGCCTGCGGATCACCACCGGCGCGCAGAACGAGGCGATGCGCGCGCTCGCCAGCAAGTTCGGCGCGCAGCTGGTGTTCCGCCACGGCGAATCCACCGGCACCATCGATCTGACCAAACAAGATGACACAGAGCTCGCGACCACCTGGGTGGAAAGCTCGCTGAATGCCGCGCGTACGGTTGCGAAATTCAACCGCGCCTATTGGCAGATGCTGCTTCGGATGTATGGCTGGGGCCGCGCCGCCTGAGCGGCGCGTTCAATCAGGGCAATTCGCTGAGCTTTGATCCAGCGAATTGCCCAAAACTTCGATTGTTCAGGTGCCGGTGCGCTTGTCGTTGCCGAATCGCCTGATGACGCGGCGCTCGACCACGACGGAGCGTTGCGCGCCCTGTTCGCCGGCGATGACGCGGGTAGCCGATCGCGCCAATGCGCGGCCGGTCTTCTTCACTTCGGCCAGCACTTCCTCGTAAGGCAGCCCCATCAGCGCGGCGGCGATTTCCGCCTGCTGCTGCTGGTCGTCGGTGATCCCCACTGCGGCGAAGATTGCCTCCTCCAGCGTCGGCGGATCCCGACGGACGCGCCGTGTGCCGTATTTGGTGTTCCAGTCTTCGCTCATAGGGGGCCTCGCATCTGATTGCGAAGATACCTAGGTGCCCTTATGCTGCATTGCAATAAGAACTTCGTATGGCAACGCAGCCATGCACCTACAATCAAGTCCGGTAGCGGCGTACGGTTCGATGATTTCACCGTTGTCGCCATCATGGGGCGGGATTGCCGGCGACCGCCAGATCCGGCGGCTGCTGCGGCCAGCGTTTCAACGCCGCGTGCCCGGCATCGGTCAGCACGTAGATGCCGCGCTCGGCGCGGTCGAACCAGCCATAGACGTTGTGCAGAAGGATCTTTCCGGCATCGGGAATCTCGGCCCGCAGGTCTCTGACGCGCCGCGGCCCGCCTGACAGCGCGGACGCGCAGGCCAGCGCCTGCTGCCGATAGGCCGTCATGATCGGCGCGCGCGTCGATCCGCCCATGGCGGGATCGCCCTTGCGCTTCTGATGCTCCGCGACCAGCCGCGAGCGTTTTTTCGGATTGCGGCGAGGGGCTGCCGTCGCCGGCTGGACGATCACCTCGACGTCGCCGGTATTGGTGATGGCGAGCATGCCGAAACCAAGCCGGCGGCAAAGATTGCGATATCGCGCGTCGCTTTCGCGGCCCTTGCCGCGGGCAGACAGTTTGGCCGCGAGCCAGACCTCGTCGGCCGCGCCGGCGCGATCGACCGCCTGCAGGATCAATTCAAGGTTGAAGGAAAGCTTCAGTTCGCCGATCACCACGATCGGCGGATCGCCGGCACTCAGAGCCACCAGATCGCAGCCCCCGATTTCGCCCTTGACGGTGAAGCCGAGCTTTTCGAGGAAGCGTTTGACGGGAAGATAAAGCGCGGTTTCCAAAATTTCGCTCCGGCGGCGCAGGCAGCCGCGACTCAATCCCGCGGACTCTAGCTGAATTCCGGCAAAGCGTTTGATCGGATAGCACGGCAGCGGCTATTATCCGAGCGGGGACAAGGCCAACGGCAACTGACGGAACCTGCGATCGATCATTCGCGGGTCACTGGCGTTTGCCGATTCCGGAGTAAGCAGGGCGTGCTGCAAGGATTGTACAAATTCCGTTTCACCACGGAGCGTGGAACGGGTTCCGGCGTGATGTTCGCGACCGCGGGCGGCAGGCTCTATGGCGGCGATTCCGGCTCTTCTTTCGTCGGCCACTTCACCGAGGCCAATGGCGTCATCTCCGCCGAATGCACGATGTCGCGTCACTTCCACGATCCCGGATATGTCCCGATGTTCGACCTCGACAACATCGCGATGAATTTCACAGGCGTGTGCCGCGGGGAGGAAATTCATTTCGAGGGCGGCAGCACGGCCTTGCCGGAGGCCCGGTTCACCACCGTCCTGACCCCGATCAACGATGCCGACGCGCCGCCGCCCGGCGCGGTCGGCCCTGACGGGATCAGCAACGGGCTCTATTCCATCCACATCCGCATGCTCGACGGTATAGACGCCGGCAACACCGGCGTCATGCTGCTACAGGACGGCCGCATCAGGGGCGGCGACGCGTTCTTCGACTATATCGGTGCGTACTCAGCGGCGAACGGCAAATGGAAAGGCGAACTCATCAACCGCGAGCATACACCGGCTGGAAGCGATCGGCCGTTGTTCGCCGGCCATGAAGTTGGCATCGGCTTTTCCGGCACCTACGACAGCTATGGCGCGGAAGGCGAAGCCACCGCGCTCGCCGGCAAGCGCAGCATCCGCTTCAAGGCGGTGCTGCGAAAGCTGGTGGAGGTTGAGGGTTAAACCCGCCCGTTCACCGGCAGCAAGGCACCCGTGACGGCGCTCGCCGCGTCGCTGGCGAGGAACAGGATGACGTCAGCCAGTTCCTTCGGCGTCACCCATTTTGCGAAATCGGCTTTCGGCATGCTGGCGCGGTTGGCCGCAGTGTCGATGATCGACGGCAGCACGGCATTGACCGTGATCTTGCCCTTCAGTTCGGTGGCGAGCGCCTCGGTGAGGCGATGCACGCCGGCCTTGGAGGCGGCGTAGGCGCCCATGCCGGGGCCTGCCTGCAGAGCGCCCATCGCGCCGATATTGACGATGCGGCCGGCGCCCGATGCGGCGAGATGCGGGATCGCCGCGCGCGAGGCGTTGAGCGCGGTCATGACATTGAGCGCGTACATTCGTTGCCAGGTTTTGGGATCGCCATCAGCCACCGTCTCAAAAGCGAAACCGCCGGCGATGTTGATCAGCGCATCGAGCTTGCCGAAATGCGATGCGGCCGCATTGATCGCCTTGCCGGCCTGGGCCGCATCGGTGAGGTCGATGCCGCCGAGTTCGAACAGATCCACTGTTGCCGGCGCTTGCGTCGGCGCATGATCGACGCTTGCAATCCGGGCGCCCTGCGCCAGCGCTTCGTCCACGACCACCCGGCCGAGCGCTCCCAGCGCGCCCGTCACGACAATGACTTTTCCGTGCATGAGGGCCTCCGCCTGCCGGGGAAAGGGAGCGCACCCTATCAGGAGTTTTTCACCGGCAATGCGGCGAATTTCTGCATGGAACGATCTGTTTCACGCGCCAAAATTGCCGCGGGCCGCGCCCGTCCGCAGGGAGCGAGTTGCGTACGACCACGGAAATGGGTCGGAATCGATAAAATTTGCCGGAGTTCTGTAAGCCGTTTGCAGACTCCGTTCGGGTACAAGCGGATACCAACAAAAGGCAGGGGGATTTGTCATGGGTTTGCCGGATCATGGTTTACCGCTTGTTCAGCTTAAGGAGCAGCGGCGCGACCTGGTCGTAGCGCTGCAGAATCGCAGCGGTCCGGTCTCGAGCTGGGAATTGATGCAGATCGCTGCGATCCAGCAGGCGATCTCGGCGTTCGAGGACGTCATCGCCGATCTCGATGCCGAACTGGAAATGGAAGCGGCGGCCTGAGCCGATAGCGAGCCGCACGGCCGCCAAATCCGTCCACCGCTTTACGGAGCAGGCGGCCGGAGCTTAGGATCGAACCGTGCGCAGCGCTTTGACATTTCCGGTCGTCCTCCTCGCATTGTACGCGTCGCAAACGGCGCCGGTGCGAGCCCAGGCCTGCATCGCCGATCAGCGTGGCGGCCTCGTCTGCGGTGAAGGCAAGGATGCGTTGCGGGTGTTCGCCAACGCCACCTCGCCATCCAAAAATTATGCGTTCGCCTGGCGGACCTCGCAGGGCCTGCCGTCCGGCGACGAGATTCCCAACAACGTCGAAAACGTCCTGGTCCGCGTCACCGATGGCGCGGTGCTTGCCACACTTGGCGGCACCTATTGGGAGACAGGCGAGATACGGGCGAACCGCTACGAATTGATTGCGGCCTGGTCACCGGACAGCCAGGCCGTCATCGAGGTCGCGAACAGCCGCTGGGACAGCGATTCCTTTGCCTATTACCGGATTGATGGTGCAACGGCGACCAAGCTCGATCTGCGTGCGCTGGTCGAGCCTGTCATGACGGCCAGGCTGCCGCCGCGAAATCGCCAGGGTAATTCCTTCCGAGTGCACGAGGATCTGCCGGTGACACTCGATGCGCGCGGCCGCGTGCGCTTTACTGCGATGCTCTATGCGCCAAAGGGCGAAACCAGCAACGACTACAAGGTGCAGGTCAACGTCAGGGCGAGAGGCGGCAAGCTGTCCGCGCAGGTCGTGTCGATGCAGCGGGTGAGGTGAAGGCGGATTAGAAGATCAGCCTTGCAGGTAGCGCGCTTCGAGATGGGCGCGTTCGGCTTTTCCGATACCGAGGCCGTCACGGAGATAGCTTTCGAGATCGCCATATTCGGCGTCGATGACCTCGAATGCTGCAGCAAGGAACGATTCCTGCACTGAACCCAGCACCTGTTTGACCTCGTCGGGCAGGTCGCTGCCGGAATTGGGATCCCTGCGGTAGAAGCGATTGGTGAGGAGATAGTCTTCCGAGATGATGTCGTCGGAAACGCCGAGGGTGTGCAGGATCAGTGCGCAGGCAAAACCGGTACGGTCCTTGCCGGCAGTGCAATGGATCACCAGCGGCGCGCGATCTTCCAACAGATGCGCAAACAGCGCGCGGAAACGTTGCGTGTTGTTCTGCACGTAGCTGCGGTAGGAGTCGCGCATCACCTCGATAGCGTGCTCCGTCGACAGCGGCGTGCCGGCGGCTGCGATCGCGCGCAGTGCCGCGACCACCGTGGGTTCGACCGGCAGCGAATGAACTGATATTTCAGGCATGCCGCACAGGGCGGCGGCGCGCTCCTCGGTACCGCGAAAGTCGAACGCGCTGCGAAGGCCCAGCTCCCGCAGGACGGAGACGTCGTCATCGCTGAGATGGCCGAGATGGTTGGAGCGGAAGATCTGCCGCCAGCGCACAGTCCGGCCGTCGCTTGTCGGATAGCCGCCAAGATCGCGAAAATTGCTGGCGCCGGAGAGATTGAAATGGCGGGTGGGGGAGGCAGGGGAATCTGACATCGGCGGTTTGAACGATCTCGTGCTGCAGACAAACGACGGAAGGGCATGCCGTTCGCCCCCGTCTCGTCTACACTGAACTTGCCAGGGGACGAAACGTCAATTGTCGGACGATTACGATTTTGGCGCTCGTTATGCGCCGCGCAGCGGCTGCGGCCGTTCCGTGGCCGTGAGCCCATAGATTCAGAGTTGTCTGCGGACGGCCGTTCCGGTCAGTATTTCGAAAAGCGGAAGAGGCCGCCTACTGAGGCGGCCTCTGGGCTACTTCCGTGGCGGCACCTTGACCGGGATATGCGGCGTGGTGCTGACCACCTTGACGCTTCCATCCGAAGCAAAACTCCTGAGCGTTTCGAGCACCAGGAAGAATTTCTCCGCAAGCATGGCGGGACCTCCTCCGGCTAGTTGATTTGAGGTAGACATTATCACCCTTGCAGGGCGAGGACCATACAGCTTACGAAAGGCTGAGGCCGCCGACCAGGCGGACTGCAACCAGCCCCCGGGCCCCGCGATCCCGGCCTTCGCTCAGCACGACGATCAGCTGGTTCTTCTCTTTGTCTACCATTACCGGATGAGAGGCGTTGCTCTGCTTGCGGCGCCTCGCGAGATGCGCAAACCTGCCCTCTCGTAACCCTACCATGTGACCTTCACTTCAATTCGCGGACTCATTGCCTTGGACAACTTGGATATGCCTTGTCGTTGTCATAAAATATTCATACGCCATCCCGATGGAGATATCGTTGAACGCGCGGCAGCCAGTCGTGAGCGATTCCGGCGCGGCGCTTGCCGTGCGACCGGGCGAACAGGCGGAAATCGAACTTAAGCTGCTCGCGCCGCAAGGAGCCCTCGAACAGCTGCGCGAGATGCCTGTCATCGTGCAGCATGCGCGCAACCGCGGCGCGTTTCGCCGGCTGGAAACGGTGTATTACGATACGCCGGAGCGCCTGCTGTTCCAACATGGCGTGTCGCTGCGCGTGCGACGCAGCGGCAAGCACTTCATTCAGACACTCAAGCTCCCCAATAGCGGACAACCTCTGACCCGACGGCAGTGGGAAACGCCGCTTGACGACTTCAGCCCTGATCTGGCGCGGCTTCCCGCCGACGAGGTCGGCGATCCCGTGACGACGCTTACCAACGAGGCGCTGGTGCCGGTTTTCGCGACGAGAATTCGCCGGCACGCACGGCAACTCGATCTGCCCGATGCTTCCGTTGAAATCGCATTCGACGAGGGGATGATCGAGGCCGGTGGGCGCCAGCAAGTCCTTTCCGAAATCGAACTCGAATTGAAGAGCGGCAATGCCGGCATCCTGTTCGATCTTGGAACGCAGTTGCTCGACGCTGCGCCGCTACAGGTCGGCACGCGCAGCAAGGCGGAACGCGGCTATGCGCTTGCGTTCGACGTTGTGCGGCCGGCGGCGAAAGCCGAGCCATTCAGCATTACTGCAGAGCATGTGGTCGATGACGTCATCGCAGTCCTGATGGGGACCTGCTGGCATCATCTTCTGAAAAATCACGCCGTGGCGGAGGAGGGGTCGGACCCCGAAGGCGTACACCAGATGCGTGTCGCGTTGCGCCGCTTACGGACAATATGTGCGTTGTTCCGGCGCGATATTCCGTCGCCTGCATTCCAGACGGTCAACAGCGAAGCGCGGTGGCTGATGCAGCAGCTCGGCCCGGCGCGGGAATGGGATGTTTTCGCCGAAACGACCGTCGCTCGCCTGGCCGCGGCGGCTCCGGATGTCGATTTCGGCAGCCTGCGCGAGGCGGTCGAACGGCAGCGCAAGTCGAGCTACGCCGCCTTGCAGACCGTTCTCGCCGATCCCCGCTGCAGCCGTTTCCTGCTCTCGCTGGGGCATTTGGTGGAACGCCGTAGCTGGCGCAACGAGATCGACTGCGAAGCGCTGGCCGTCTTGTCGCTACCGATGCCGACGCTCGCGAACAAGATTTTGGCGCGCTTGCATCGCAAGGCGCTCAGACGTGGCGCGCATTTCCGGCGGCTCAACATCGATGCGCAGCACGATCTCAGAATCGACCTCAAGAAGCTGCGCTATGCGGCGGAGTTCTTTCTGCCCCTTTATGCCACGCATGCGTCTGCCAGGCGTTACGCGAGGCGGCTCGCCAGGCTCCAGACCAGTCTCGGACGCGCGCGCGACATCGCAAGCTCCCGCATTCTGCTCGATGCCATGAGGCAGGAAGATCAGCCTGCGCTTCATCTCGCCATCGGCGCAGTGGCTGGTTGGCAAGCCCGCGATCAGATTGCGGCGGCGAGAACGTTGCGCAAGAGATGGCGGCGGTTCAAAGCGACGCCCGCATTCTGGGGCCGGTAAAGTCCGTCACTGCCCCGGGCGATCTCATGTTGCGGACAGCCGACGGAAGGGCATGTCGTCCGCTTCCGTCTCGTCTATACTGAACCCTCCACGGGGCGAAACATGAATTGTCTTGGGAATACGATTTTTGGCGCTGCGCTGTGCGCGGCGGCGATTGCAACCGCACCGTCGGCCGCGTTCGCGCAGTCGACCTTCCGGAACTATCGTTGCGCGGACGGGGCGCAATTCATCGTCGGATTTTTCCAATACGATTCCCGCGCCCATCTGCAGCTCGACGGCAAGGCGCTGACACTGCCCAAGCGCGTGGCGCTGTCGGGATCGCGTTACCAGGGGAAGGGCGTGACCTTGCGGATCACCAAGGCCGGGGTCACTACGCTCAAGCACGCCAAACGGCGGGCTACGACCTGCGAGCAGACATGAAAAAGGGCCGAAACGCTTTCGTTTCGACCCTTTTTGAGTTTCCCGTCCGCGCCGCAATGATCTGGGCACGTCCCTGCCAAACACCTCCCGGACATCAGTGGTCTCGCCCGCTCTTTTCGTCCTCGATGGCGGCGGCGTGGTACCAGCTATCGCTGCAGTCCGCGAGGTTGACCGGCGGGGCGGTGAATTCGGTTTTGGCCTCGTCGCCATAGCGACGTCCGCCGAGAGCCGCCCGGCCCCCGGTGGGGAATTGGTAGATCCTTGCGGACCCCTGATTTACACCCGTATTCATCATCCCAGTCTCCTTCTGCCCTGGCACCAGCCTCCATGCTGCGCCCGACTCGTTCTCTAGTCGTTACAATTTTCGGATATCGTCGGTGCCCTCCGCGGACGCAAGGTGACTAAGAGAGCGGCACGAAATGTCTATTTAGTAGGCAGTTTTGGTGTTGCTTTCTGTGGGGCAGTCGATGGAAGGCCAACGCGTGGGCCGGCGGGATGGTTGCCGGGCGAGGCGCGACTGCGCGGCGGACGCCTCCAAGAGGTGCCGCTGCTTTAATCGCGGAACAGCCCGCAAGCGAAAATGCCGGAGAAATGGGCTGGATTCGGACTCCAAACGACGAGCCCTGTTGTCCGTTTGCGCGCCCCGCCGCGCTCCTATGTCGCAGCATTTTTTCGCCCGGGCGGCAGAGGCGGCCTGTGGATGGCGGCTGCCGCACCGCAGCGACTGGCACGTTAAATGCTTAGTAGGAAGTGGCCTGACGTGGCCGGGTACACGTATGCGGAGACCTCCAGGGGCTGGGCGTCAAAATCCAGAATTCGAGGCTTCGGTCTCCCGCATTAAGCAGCATCAACTCAAGAGAGGCTCAATGACCAAGTACAAGCTCGAGTATATCTGGCTCGACGGGTATACGCCGACACCGAATCTGCGCGGCAAAACGCAGATCAAGGAATTCGACTCGTTTCCGACGCTGGAACAGCTTCCGCTGTGGGGCTTCGACGGCTCGTCGACCATGCAGGCCGAAGGCCACAGCTCCGATTGCGTGCTGAAGCCGGTTGCCGTCTATCCGGACGCTGCGCGGGTCAATGGCGCGCTGGTGATGTGCGAAGTCATGATGCCCGATGGCAAGACCCCGCACCCGTCGAACAAGCGCGCAACCATTCTTGATGACGAAGGCGCCTGGTTCGGTTTCGAGCAGGAATATTTCTTCTACAAGGACGGCCGCCCGCTCGGCTTCCCGTCGAGTGGTTATCCGGCGCCGCAGGGCCCGTACTACACCGGCGTCGGCTACAGTAACGTCGGCGACGTCGCCCGCAAGATCGTGGAAGAGCATCTGAACCTCTGCCTCGCCGCCGGCATCAACCACGAAGGCATCAACGCCGAAGTGGCGAAGGGCCAGTGGGAATTCCAGATTTTCGGCAAGGGCTCCCGCAAGGCCGCTGACGAAATGTGGATCGCCCGCTACCTCTTGCTGCGTCTCACCGAAGCTTACGGCATCGACATCGAATTCCACTGCAAGCCGCTCGGCGATACCGACTGGAACGGCTCCGGCATGCACGCCAACTTCTCGACCAAGTACATGCGCGAAGTCGGTGGCAAGGAGTACTTCGAGAAGCTGATGGAAGCCTTCAAGAAGAACCGCGCCGACCACATCGCGGTCTACGGTCCGGACAACCACATGCGCCTGACCGGCAAGCACGAGACGGCGTCGATCGACACCTTCAGCTACGGCATCGCCGACCGCGGCGCCTCGATCCGCGTTCCGCACTCCTTCGCCAACAACGGATACAAGGGCTATCTGGAAGACCGTCGCCCGAACTCGCAGGGCGACCCATACCAGATCGCTTCCCAGATCCTGAAGACCATCGCGGAAGTCCCGACCGGCGCCAAGGCGGCCGCGGCCTAAGGGCCTACGATTTCGGCCCGGGGGCCCGGATTGCAAAGCTGATCCGCCAAGGCGAGACCGCCTTGGCGGATCATTGCGTTTTGATGACACGGCGTCTTCAAATACGCCCGGTTCGAGGCCGTTCCCCTGCGTTACGAAGCGCGCTAGACAACGGCGTGGGCTTGCCGGAGACACGGCATTGTTTGAGGGATTTTACAAGGTCAGGTTTCAGCTTGGCGCCGCGGTCGGCCGCAGCGTGATGTATGCGCGCGACGGCAAGATGCTGGGCGGCAATTCGGCCTTCGCCCATATCGGCACTTACGAAATGCGGGACGACGGCGTCGATATCGTGATCCAGACCGTCCGCCATAACCCGGACCCGAATTACCGCGCGATGGCCGGCACCGACGATGCCACCTTGCTGGCGAAGGGCAGGGCGGATGGAAAGCTCTATCGTTTTGAAGGGGGCTTGAAGGAATTGCCTGGCGTGGCGTTCCACTCGGTGATGACGCCGATCGAGCAGGAGGCGCTACCAATCGCCGGCGGCGTCGGCGAGGGGGGCGTCGTCAACGGGCTCTATTCCATTCACGTTCGCCTGCTCGACGGCGTCGAAGGCGGCCTGACCGGCGTGATGCTGCTCAATGAAGGGCGCATCCTCGGCGGTGACGCATCCTTCTATTACGTCGGCACGTACTCTTCGGAGAACGGCCGCTGGAAAGGCCAGATCCTCAATCAGGAGCACACGCCTGCCATGGGCGAGAATCCCATTTTCGGCGGCCATGAAGTCGGCATCGGCTTTTCCGGCACCTGCGACGGAGAAGGCGCGCTGCTGGAGGCGACCGCGCTCGCCGGCAAGCGCAGCCTTCGCATGACCGCGGTGCTGAAACTGATGCGGCGGGTATAGCGGCCGATGAGTAATGCCATCCGCGTGCTCTCGACGCTGGCGCTAAAGGGCGCTGTCCATGGCCTGGCCGGCCAGTATGAGGCGACCGGCGGCGCGCGCATCGACGCCGATTTCGCCCCTACATTGGCTCTGTTGGACCGGCTGCGGTCAGGCGAAGTCGCCGATATCGTCATCCTGACCCGCGAGGGGCTGGACGAGGTCGCGCGCGAGGGGCGGGTGGTCGCCGAAAGTTGCGTGGATCTGGCCCGCTCCTTCGTCGGCATCGCCGTGAAGGCCGGGGCGGGCCATCCCGATATCGCGACCGAGGCTGCGCTGCGCGCGGCGCTGCTCGGCGCGCGTTCGGTGGCCTATTCGCGGTTTGGCGCCAGCGGCATTCTGTTCGCAAAGCTGATCGAGCGGCTTGGCATTGCCTCCGACATCAATGCGAAGGCGCAGATCATCCAGCAAGGATTCACCGCCGAGCGGCTCGTCACCGGCGAGGCCGATCTCGCGGTTCAGCAGATCAGCGAGTTGAAACAGGTCGGTGGGATCGAGGTGGTTGGGCCCATACCGCGCGAATTGCAAACGCCTGCGGTGTTTTCCGCAGGGCGCATGGCGGCGACGAGCACGCCAGCCGAAGCAGAGCGGTTGCTGCGCTTTCTCGCATCGCCCGAGGTCGCGCCGGCGTTGCGCGAGAGCGGGCTGGAGCCTTGAATCTCACTCTCTGATCAAAACGACGCCGGCAATCAGGAGGACGGCGCCTGCCAGCCGCGCGGCGCCGAGGGGATGCGGCGTCAACCCGAATGCGCCGAAATGATCGAGCGTAACCGCGGCGAGCACTTGGCCGGCAATGACCAGTGCAAACAGTGTCGCCGCACCGAGCGAGGGCAGCAACAGGATTGCCAGCAGGATGAAGGCGGCGCCGAACGTGCCGCCGGACCACGCATGCCAGGGCACATCGGTCATTATTTTCCAGGAGGGCACGCGTTCGCCGAGCGCGATCACCGCGACGATCATGGTGATAAGGCCGACGGCATAGACCAGCCCCGCCCATGCCGGCGAACCTAGCGCTGTGCGCAGGCTACCGTTGAGTACCTGCTGGGTCGCGACGCTGACGCCGGCGCCGAGTGCGAGGAGGTAGAGGAAGAAATGTTGCACGGGGGCCCCCATTCATTCCGTGCCGGCAGAGCGATCCGGCATCGCAGGGCCAGAGACAACGCGAATAGCCGGACCGGAACAAGAGGGCCCGCGGCGCAATTATTGCGGACAGGGGGCTCGCAAAAAGCGGTGCTTTCCATGATCCGAAAACTGCAATCGGGCGAATACCGGCTCTATTCCCGCAAAATCAATCCGAAAACGGGCAAGCGCCGTAACCTTGGAACCTTCAAATCGCGTGCCGCGGCGGAAAAGCACGAGCGCGCGGTGCAGTACTTCAAGCGGCATTGACCTGCGTTAAAACGCGGCTGGTTCCGGGCTTCCGGCGGTGCTAAGCCCCCGCGAGATGATTTTGACAAAGGCGGGACACCTTCGTTGCTGAACGGGCTCTACAAGGTCGAGTACGGCGTGAACGACGCGTTCGGCCGCAGCATCATGTGCATGCACAATGGCAAGCTGCTGGGCGGCAATTCGGCCTTTGCCCATCTCGGCACATACCATGAGAGCGGCGGGGAAATCATCGGCGAGGTCATTACCCAGCGCCACAATGACGATCCACACTACAAGCCGCTGATGGATACCGACGTCGCGGCCATCAGCGTGCGAGGCAAGCTGAGAGACAACAAGATTCGTTTTGAGGGCAGCGCCGCGCCGCGGCCCGGCGCCCTGTTCTGGGCTGAGCTGACACGGCTCGACGACGAAGGATTGCCTCCGGTCGGCACCGTCGGGCAGGGCGGTATCGTGAACGGGCTCTATTCCCTCCAGCTTCGCGCGCTTGACGGTATCGACGCGGGCCTGTCGGGCGTCATGCTGCTATTGGACGGCCGCATCCTCGGCGGCGACGCGTTTTTTTATTATCTCGGCTCCTACTCATCGGCCGACGGTCGCTGGAAGGGCGAGATCCTTAACCAGGAGCACACGCCGGCGAAAGGCGAAAACCCGGTGTTCGGCGGCCATGAGGTCGGCATCGGCTTTACCGGCACCTGCAACGAAGCGGGTGCTGAACTCGAAGCCATTGCGCTGGCGGGCAAGCGCAGCCTGCGCCTGGCTGCCACGCTGAAACTGATGCGGCCGGCTTAGCGCATCATCCAGGCCCGGGATACCTGCGAAAGAAGTGGCGCCGATCGACGATACGAAAACAAGTCATCGTACCACGCGCTCAAACGTATCGGCACTGGTGATGATCGAGCGCCACCAGCTCAGCTTTTCGATTCTGCCGGGCGCGCCTTCCTCCGCCGCCTTGATCGCGGCATCCGCGACGACGAACCACATCGTCTCCATTTTTCCGTCACGCACGAGCCCGGTATAGGAGACCGCAGCATCACCCGCAGGCGTCTTGCCGCCCGCGACGAAGCTGATGCAATCGCCCTGGTGAATGCCGACGACCGGGATTTCCTGCCCGTAGAAGCCGCTGTCCCTGAGCGCCGTCTTGAACGTCCCGGCAATCCGGTGGTTGGCATCGTCGGAGATATCGACGGTTGAACCGTATTGATTGCGCCATTTGCCTTTCCAGTTCATTGGGAACTCCCTCAGAGCTTGTCGGCTAACGGTTGCACGCCCGGAGATGTTCCCGATCAAGGGGTGCAAAGCTGACGCGGCGCGCGAATTTCAGGCGCGCTTGCGACGCGCGAAAAACCACGCGGTGATGGCGACGGGCGCGCCAACGGCGATCCAGGAAAAATAGCGGCCGGCGCCTTCGGAGAGCAGCGCCGTCAATAGCCCCGCAATCGAGAGTACGCTGAGCAGGAGCGGGCCGCCATACACGGTCCACCAATTGCCGCTTTGTCTTGCTTTGCGTGCCGCGGTCATTCGGATGGCTGGAACGCAGGCTGCCCCGCGATGGCGTGGCTGCGGTGTTTGCGGCGCTTGACGATCCATAGATAGAGCCCGCTGCCGATCACGACGATGGTCATGATATCGAGCAGCGCCCAGATGATCTTCAGCGGCATGCCGCCATAGTCGCCGAAGTGCAGCGGCTGCGAGACCAGCAGCGCCTTCAGATAGACCGGAAGGTCGCGCGCATCGGACACTTCTCCGGTTTCGCCATCCAGCAGCACCGGCTTGAGCAGCCGCGACGTCAGTGGGGTGTCGCCGCGCATGAATACCGCGAAATGATGCGAGCTCGTGAACGGCGTGCCTGGGAAGGCCACGAACGAGACATTCATGTCCGGCGCGGTTTTGCGTGCATTCTCCAGTGTCCTGTCGAGGGAAGCGAGATGCACCGGCGGTGGCTTGCCGGCATAGGGCTTGACCATGTCAGCCAGTTCGGTGGCCTTCCATTGGCTCAGCATCACCTCGGCGAGCGTGTTGATGACACCGGTGGCACCCACCACCAGCGCCCATGCGATGGTCACCGCGCCCAGAAGATTATGCCAGTCGAACCAGGCGATACGGCGCGACTTGTCCCTCAGCGTGCCAAAGTTCAGGCGGCGCGTGAACGGCCAGTACAGCACGACGCCGGAGATGATGGCGACCAGAAACAAAAAGCCCATGGCGCCGAGGAACAGCTTGCCGGGCTGGCCGGCAAACATATCGACGTGGAGCTTGAGGAAGATCAGCATCGGGCCCCCACCGACCGAGCCGAGCGGCTTGGCGCTGTGGGCATCGTACGCCCGGAGCGTCGCGGCATCCGGATCGCCATCGACCTTGTTGTTTGTGAAGGCGATCACGTTGTTCGGTTCGTCCTTGTCCCACAGGATGTACTGCAGGACACGACCGGGATCGTTCGCGAGCGCCGTGCCGGCGATCTCGTCGATGCTCCGCTTCACCGCGCCCGGCTGGGCGATCTCGGGCTTCGGATCGTAACCGAGCAGTTCGTCGATCTCATGATGGAAGATCAGCGGCAGGCCGGTGATGCACAGCAGCAGCAGGAACAGCGTCGATATCAGGCTGCTCCAGGTGTGAACCACCGACCAGATGCGAACGGTTCTGGCTTTCAGTGCGGCCTCCTTTCACCCGACCTTAAGCGCGCTACCACTTGTACGACAGGCTCGCCGTCGCCCGGCGGCGATCACCATAGAAGCAGGCGTCTTTCGACGAACAGTTCGCCACATAAATCGTGTCCGCGACGTTGATGACGTTGAGCGCCGCGCGCCAGTTCTTCCATTCGTAGTGGATGGTAGCGTCGCCGAGCACCACCGACGGCACCGGCATCGTGTTCAGATTGTCGGCGAAGGAGCCGCCGATATAGCG
Organism: Bradyrhizobium valentinum; assembly: GCF_001440405.1. Classification (GTDB taxonomy): domain Bacteria; phylum Pseudomonadota; class Alphaproteobacteria; order Rhizobiales; family Xanthobacteraceae; genus Bradyrhizobium; species Bradyrhizobium valentinum. The sequence continues at coordinate 7,320 of NZ_LLXX01000118.1, read as the reverse complement.
CACGCCGCCGCCAAGGCCGAACCCGGTCAAAGGGCCGCTCTGGAACGTGTAGTCGATCCAGCCCGAGACCAATGTCTCGGGCGTGTTGGTCGGGGTCTTCCCGATCAGAGCCGGATTCAGGTCCTTGCTGACGAAAAGATCGTAGGTGGTGAACGCGCCAACCAATTTGAGCCCGGGGAGCGGATTGGCGACGGCCTCGAGTTCGAAGCCGCGCGACGTGACTTCGCCGTTCTGGGTTGGCAGCAACACGTTGTTCGGATCGGTCGTCAGCGCATTCTGTCGCTTCAAATCGAACCATGCAAAGCCAAAGTGACCGTTGAATCCGTTTGGCTGGAATTTGAAGCCGACTTCACTTTGCTGGCCGGTCTCCGGCAACAGCAGCTGGCCGGAATTGACGCCGATGACCGGGTTGTAGCTGGTGGCATAGGAGACGTAAGGGGCAAAGCCAAAATCGAAATTGTAGATCAGGCCGGCGCGTCCGCTGAACTTGCTGTCTTCGCGGTTCTGTCCGGGCCCAATGTGGCTGGCGTTGTTGGTCTCAACCCAGTCATTGCGACCGCTCAGCACGAGCGTAAAGCGGTCGAGCTTGATCTGATCCTGCGCATAGAAGCCGAGCTGTTTCTGCGTCAGCGTGGCATCCTGATAGGGGGCGCCATTAAAGCGCGCGGTCGGCGTATAGACCGGGTTCAAAAGGTTGAGTGGCGCAGCGCCGCCGAAACCTTGCCAATCATCGATCTGGTAATGCTTGAGATCGAGGCCGAACAGCGCGGTATGTCTGAGGATGCCGGTGTTGAAGCGGTATTCGAGTTGGCTGTCGAGATTGCCCTGGTTGGCAATGCCGTGCGTGAGGAAGTTGCCGCGCGCCAGCAAAGCCGTGGCGGGGTCTCCGTTGACGTAACCGAGACCAAACAGCGTCGAGAGCGTAACGTCGACATGGGCGAAGCGGGCGTTCTGCCGGAAGGTCACGTCGTCGGAGAGGTTCTTCTCGAACTGGTAACCGAGCATCTCCTGCTCGCGCTTGAATGTGTCGACGCTGGGATCGCTGGCAAACAGGCGGGTCGGAATCCGCCCGAACGGCGCATCAACCGCGGTGCCGACATAGGGCAGGAAGTTGAGGCTGCGGGTCTCGTTCTTCGAGGCTGAGGCCAGCAGCGTGAAGGTGGTATCGGCGTCAGGCTTCCATGTCAGCGACGGTGCGATGAAGTAGTTATTGTTGGGCGTGAAATCGACCTGGGTGCCGCCGTTCTGGATCTGGCCGACCACACGGTAGAACAGCTTGCCGTTTTCGGGCGCGGTTGCGACCGGGCCGCCAAAATCAAACCCCAGATAGGCATTTCCGAAATTATTGACGCCGGTCTCAAGGTAGCGGATCGGCTCCACCGGGGGTGTCTTGCTGACCGCGTTGACGATGCCGCTCGGGCTGGAGCCGCCATACAGCACGGCAGAGGGGCCACGCAGCACCTCGACGCGGGCGAGGTTGAATGGCTGCAGCTTCCAGCTCGCGTAGGACGTATAGAAGAGCTGTAGCCCGTCGAGGAACAGGCCGACGTCCTCCGACTTGAAGCCACGAATCAGAAACCAGTCGTTGCGGTTATCGGCGCCGAATGTTCCCGCGAGAACGCCCGGCGTGTAACGCATGATCTCATCGAACTTGCCGGGCTTCTGGTCGCGGATCTGTTCGCTGCCAATGACCGACAGCGACTGCGGCGTCTCCATGATCGGCGTGTTGGTCTTGGTGCCCGCCATCGAACGGCCGGCGACATACCCTTGAATCGCGCCGCGCGGATTTTCGGCGAAGCCCACACCCCGTTGCGGCGGCGGCCTGGTTGATTGCGCCGTCTGCGTTGCGCGCCTTGTCTGCCGCCGCTCCGAGGATGTGGCACGGCGACGGGCCTCCGGCGCGCCGACGACCACGGCAGGCAACGACTGTGCCCCGGATTGCGACGAGCTTGACTGTGCGAACGAGGCCTGTGGCCACAACGCCAATACGGATACGGTCGCCAACGCGGCGACCTGCAACAAATCACGAGACTTCAAGGTTCCACCCCAACCTGCGAGCGCACTTCATTGCGCCTTGGAAGGCAGCGCAATGCAGCGACGCATACGCGACAGGGAGGCGATTCCTCTAATGGAAAGGTTCTTAGAGTTACTCTTAGAAGACTTCCAGGAATGTCCGCATGGGTTGTCGACTTGACGTTGACACTCGAAAGCTGTGATGCCGGCGCGGCGGTGACGGGGCAACAGGCGCTTTCGGATCGAAAATGCGTCCCGTTGCCTCCCCATCAGGCTAGTTCCCGAACGCCATCCGAACTCCCAGATTGGACTCAGACAATTCCAGGAGTTTTCGCCATGACCGACCCGGCCGCATCCGTCCTTCCGTCGCTATCTTCAGCCCTTGCCGATATCGTCGCCCGAACAAAATCCACTGTTGTCTCGGTGCATTCACACCGCTCGCGGGCGTCCGGCTTTGTCTGGAAGTCCGGCTTGATCGTGACGGCCGATGAGGCCTTGGCTGACGAAGGCGAAGTCTCAATCAGGTTTTCCGACGGTACCGATCGCCCGGCCCGCATCGCGGGACGCGATCATACGACAGACATTGCGCTGCTGCGCTTCGATGGGAATAGCACGCCTATCGCGCTGTCGTCCGTCATGCCGGATCTCGGCTCGCTATCGGTCGTCGTTGCCGCCGAGCACGGCGTTACAACTGCGGCGCTCGGGATGGTATCACTGGTCGGCGAGCGCTGGCGCAGCATGAGGGGTGGCGAGATCGACGCGAGGATCGAGCTGGACGTGCGGCTGCGGCGTAGCCACGAGGGCGGCCTTGTGCTCAACGCTTCCGGCCAAGCCATCGGTATGGCCGTTCAGGGCGTGCGACGGATTCTGATGATTCCCAGCGCCACCATTGACCGGGTTGCCGGGAGGCTTGAGACGCATGGCCGGATAGCGCGGGGCTATCTCGGCGTGGGATTGCAGCCCGTCGAACTCGACGACGGCGTCGGCGCGATGGTGATGACTGTCGACAGAGCAGGGCCCTCGGCCGCCGCCGGGATTCGGCAAGGCGACATCATCGTCGGCTGGAACAACGAGAGGCTCTCAGGCGTGCGACCACTGATGCGCGCGCTCGGGCCCGACAGCGTCGGCTCGGTCGTCGATGTAACGATCAGGCGGGCCGGCGAGCCGGTTCGGATCACGCTCACGATCGGCGAAAGGGCGGAACAGTGAGCCCCGAGATGCCGCCGGTCATTGTGGTCGCTATCGAGATTGAAGATATCGCGATGGTGGACCGGCTTGCATCGCTGCTCGGCGGCATAGCCGGCATTCGTCTGGCGACACCGGGAGAAGAAGCGGCGGTTGCGCTTGTGTCTCGTGAGCCGCGAGCCGTTGCCGAACCGGCTGATATCCTTACGCCGCGCGAACGCGATGTCCTCCTGCTGATAGCGGAAGGCGCATCGAACAAGGCCATTGCGAAACGGCTCGGGATATCCGTTCACACCGCCAAATTTCACGTCGGCTCGCTGCTCGACAAGCTCGACGCTACCGGCCGCACCGATGCAGTGGCGCATGCGGCGCGGCTTGGTGTGATCAACCTGTAACCGTTACGCTCGGAGGGCCCTCACTCTATCCACGGCCCTTGTTTGCAGCGTGGTCTTTCATCTGCTCGGTTTGGGCCCATTTGCTGTCCTGACCGCGATCACGCGAATGCTCGGTCTTGTCACGGTTTGAGAGCACCATGTTTTCGCCGATCAGGTCGTCCTGCACGTCGGTCATGGCGCCGGTCCCGGCGCCTTTTCCCTTCGCTCCCGGCCCGAGATGCTTGCCGTCTCCGTGTGCTCCACGTGTCATGATTTCTATCCCTGTTGTTTTTGGGGCTTGTGGCCCGACTGGCCCGGATTGTTGTGCTTGTTGTGCTGGCTCTCCTGGTTGAGACCGCCGCGGCTCACCGCGAACTCCGACTGACGGCCGCCGCGCTTCACGGTTTTTGCGCCGCCATCCCGTTGTGTGCGCGCGATGTCCTCCTCAACCTGTCTCGCATCGGGGACGTCAGGCTTCCGTTCCAGGATGCGTAGCTGCTGCTCATGCGTCTTCTTTCCCTGAAGCTGCGGTCTCCGTGGGCCGCTATCCCGATCGGCCAGCGGTGGCCCGCGGCGTCTGTCGCGAACCTCTGCCTTGTCGATGCCGCCCTGCGGATTGGTGTCATTCTCGATATCGCCTTCCATGGTGTTGACGCCCACGAATTCCTCCAATTCGTCTGATGTCACCTGCGCCATTGTTACCCCCTTCGAACCGCCGATCAGCGGATTGCGATGGATATCGGCGTTGGTAGGTTTCTTTAGTTTCACGTGCTTGGTGCTCATGATGTCACCTTCGAAGCTGGATGGGTGCCACCGCCCTTGCGTTCCGGATGATGCGTATGGTGGGTATCGTGCTCGCCGCCACCGCCGGATACTTTGCTGTGCCGGCGTTGCGGATCGTCGGCCGGCGGCTTGTTGACGTGGAGCGGCTCCCTGGCATTCTCATGCGAAGCGCCCGGGCCGCCCTGGCGAATGCTGGCCGGCGTCTTTGTTGAAGTCGACATGGTGCTCGCTCCTGACTAGCGATCCTGCTGATAGCCCTGATGCGTGGTGTTCTGCGCGGTGTTGCCGGGCTGTCCCTGCTCGCGGGGATTCTCGACATGGTCGCGGCCTTTCCGGACCTCATGGGCATTGCCGGACTTGGGATCACCGGTGCCCCTGTGGCTTTGATTGTCCGGCGGCACGGGCGGAGGCTTGGTCATTGCTGGCTCCGTTGTTGCTTGGATTTGCCGCACCAAGACAACGCGCGGTGAACACGAGTGTTCTCTTCAATACGCGGAACCGCGGTCACATGCCGCATCAGGCGGCCGACGAAACCTGATTGTTGGCGGGCCACAGCTTCTGAACTTCTTCGGGAAGTGCGTGCCGGACCTTCTCGACCTGATGCGGGTCGACATGATGGTTCAGAACCCGAAACACCGCTCGCACCGCGTCATCAGCGCCGACCGGTTTCACGGAACTCAATTCTGCCGCCACGATCGATAGAAACTCGTCTGACGATCGCCATGCCTTGGGCGAATCACTTGGTCGCCACTGGTCATAGTAGGTGCCGCGCACTAGCAGTGGGAGCTGCGCGCCGAGGTGTACTGCGAGATTGGCCGGAACCCGGTCGCGGATGGTTCGCAGCACGGCACCCAATATATGCCATGCCAGCTTCCGATCGCGCGGCAGTGTTGTCATCATTTCATCGAGCCACGTATTGGTAATCTGGAGCGTTCTGTCGAATACTTCGAGGCCTGTTGCGCTCATGGAACTACTCCGTCCTTTAACTGGAGATAGCGGAGTAACGAGGTTTCCACCGATCGGTTCAACGCTGGAAGGTTTTGCAGCGATGACTTTCTTCCTTCTGCATGCAGAGAGACACTACGGTTGCGGACACCCTTACAGGCGGAGTTAACCGCTTCGGGTATTCGGAACCTCTTCCACAAGCCCGCCGGATGTCCTAAGCAGCGGGCCGCAACGATTTCCTCCTTTTCAGGCCCCAATGATCCGTCTCGATAACGTCAGCAAGCAAGTCGGCCACCAGATTCTTTTTATCGAAGCCTCCGCGGCCCTCCAGAAGGGCGAGAAGATCGGTCTCGTCGGCCCGAACGGGGCCGGCAAGACCACGCTTTTCCGGATGATTGCCGGTCAGGAGCCGCCCGATGAGGGCCAGGTCTCGCTCGATCGGGGGATCACCATCGGCTATTTCAGCCAGGACGTCGGCGAGATGTCGGGCCGCAGCGCCGTGGCGGAGGTGATGGATGGCGCCGGGCCCGTCAGCCTCGTGGCGGGCGAATTGAAGGAACTCGAGGCCGCGATGGCCGATCCTGATCGCGCCGACGAGATGGAAGATATCATCGCGCGCTACGGTGAGGTTCAACACCGCTTCGAGGAGCTCGACGGTTATGCCCTCGACGGCCGGGCGCGCGAGGCGCTGGCGGGGCTCGGCTTCAACCAGGAGATGATGGAAGGCGATGTCGGCGAGCTCTCGGGCGGCTGGAAGATGCGGGTCGCCTTGGCGCGCATCCTCCTGATGCGTCCCGACGTGATGCTGCTGGACGAACCGAGCAACCATCTCGATCTGGAAAGCCTGATCTGGCTGGAGCAGTTCTTGAAGGGATACGAGGGCGCGCTGCTGATGACCTCGCATGATCGCGAGTTCATCAATCGCATCATCAACAAGGTCGTCGAAATCGATGGCGGCACGCTTTCGACCTATTCCGGCAATTATGAGTTCTACGAGCAGCAGCGCGCGCTGAACGAAAAGCAGCAGCAGGCCCAGTTCGAACGGCAGCAGGCGATGCTGGCCAAGGAGATCAAGTTTATCGAACGCTTCAAGGCGCGCGCCTCGCATGCCGCGCAGGTGCAGAGCCGGGTAAAAAAGCTCGACAAGATCGAGCGCGTTGAGCCGCCGAAGCGCCGCCAGACCGTGGCGTTCGAATTCATGCCGGCGCCTCGCTCGGGCGAGGACGTCGTCAGCCTGAAGAACGTCCACAAGGGCTACGGCAGCCGCACCATCTATCAGGGGCTCGATTTCATGATCCGCCGCAAGGAGCGGTGGTGCGTGATGGGCGTCAATGGCGCCGGCAAGTCGACGCTGTTGAAGCTGGTGGCAGGCTCTGCCGAGCCTGACGACGGCAGGGTGGCGATCGGCGGCAGCGTCAAGATGGGCTACTTCGCCCAGCACGCCATGGATTTGCTCGACGGCGAGCGCACGGTGTTCCAGTCGCTGGAAGATTCCTTCCCGCAAGCGGGCCAAGGCTCGCTCCGGGCTCTCGCGGGCTGTTTTGGCTTTTCCGGCGACGATGTCGAGAAAAAGTGCCGCGTGCTCTCGGGCGGCGAGAAGGCGCGGCTCGTGATGGCGAAGATGCTTTACGACCCGCCGAATTTCCTGGTGCTGGACGAGCCGACCAACCATCTTGACCTCGCGACCAAGGAGATGCTGATCAATGCGCTCTCCGAGTTCGAGGGCACCATGCTGTTCGTCTCGCACGACCGGCATTTTCTGGCCGCGCTCTCCAACCGCGTGCTGGAGTTGACGCCCGAGGGCATCCACCAGTTTGGCGGCGGGTACACCGAATACGTCGCGCGCACCGGGCATGAGGCGCCGGGGTTGCGGAGCTAGTCCGGAAATCGTAGCCCGGATGGAGCGTAAGCGTAATCCGGGAATAGTTCAGTCTGACGGAGAGAACCCGGATTTCGCTCCGCTGCATCCGGGCTTGTATGGGGATATGGTTGTCAAGGGGAATGATTGATCAGGGCATGT
>NZ_LLXX01000117.1 GCF_001440405.1 Bradyrhizobium valentinum | reverse complement strand
GCAGCTTGCCGATGACAAGCGTGTGTATTCCAACTCAATCGAACAATACCAGTCGACGTCGGTACATGAGTCCAACGGTTCGCGGTGCGGTGGCGATCTGAAATGACAGGTAACAAAATCCGCGTGCTGCCCCCATGACAGCCAATCGCAAGAGCCGCGTTGCGAGGCAGACCCGCAAGGACATCTTGCGATTTGCGCCGAACTTCACCGCCTATGTACTTCCTCCCGATGTGGTCTGCCTCTATTCGGATGATCGAAAGTTCTTCCTGCACGGGGATCTGTATTGTGCGGTGGCCACGGCGATCGGAAAAAATGGAAAGTCTGCGCCAGAGATCGTTCGCCAGCTTTCGAAGAGCTATCCGACCGACAAGATAGAAGAAGCGATCAAGCGGCTGCTCGAGCGCCGATACGTCGTCGTTGCAGGAACATCGCATGCATTCGACGGCGCCGTCGCTGGATATTGGGCGAGCCTCGGCCTGCCTCCCGAGGTCGCGGAGCAGAATCTCCGAAATTGGCCCGTGCAGGTGGAATCGATCGATGTCAAAGGTGCCAAAGAACTTGCTGTGGCCTTGAGCAAACTCGGCGTTCAGATCGCCAAGCGTTCGCCCAAGCTCACGATCACGCTGGTGAACGACTATCTCGACCGGCGGCTGGCCGAGATGAACCTGCAACGCGTGGCCGCCAAGACGCCTTGGCTGCTGGTGCAGCCGTCCGGCGTGTTTCCGCTGGTGGGGCCTGTGTTCAAACCGGGCGAGAGCGCCTGCTGGAACTGTCTGTTCGATCGCATGATACGCAACCGGGAGATCAAGGGATTTCTCGACCGCGGACCCGCGCAGGCGGTCGCCGTATCGCCCCTGGTCCAAGACACCGTTGGACAGACCGCAATCCACCTCGCCGCCGTCGAAATCACGAAAGCGATTGCCTCAGGCTTTCGCACAGATCTGCGCGATCATATTGCGAGCCTTGATCTGACCGGCGCGGTCATCGCCAAGCACTTTGTCGCGCGACGCCCGCAATGCCCCACCTGCGGCAGCAAGAAACTGCAGAGTCCACGCCGGGCGGCGGCGTCAATCGAGATCGCCGAAGGCAGCAAGCTCATCATGACCAGCGGTGGATATCGCACCGTGACCTCTCGGGCCACCGTGGCGCGTTTCCGCAAGCATGTAAGCCCGCTGACCGGCGTAGTTACGCGGCTCGAGCGGATCGAGGTCGATCTGCCGATGAACACCAATTTTTTCGCCTATCACAATTTCTCTGGGCCGGCCCAAAGCGTCGATCAGCTCAGGTCCGGGTTGAGCGGCGGCAGCTTCGGCAAAGGCTCCACGGCCGAGCAGGGCGAGGCCAGTGCGCTGATGGAGGCCATCGAACGCTATTCGGGCATTTTCCAGGGTGACGAGATCAGGACGGCGCGCCGCTTTACCGATTTCGCGCCCGGCGACGCCCTTCATCCGAATGGCGTCCAACTTTTCAGCGAAACGCAGTTTCAAAACAGGCATGATCATCAGCCGGACGATTCACATCCGGTTCCTGAGCCTCTCGATCCCTCGACCAGAACCGAGTGGTCGCCGGTTTGGTCGTTGCGCGACAAGCGTTTCAAGTATCTTCCGACCGGTCTGCTCTACTTCTTTTATGGCGGCTTCCATACGGATTCCAACGGTTGCGCGGCCGGCAACACCCGCGAGGAAGCCATCGTTCAGGGCTTCCTCGAACTGATCGAGCGCGATGCCTACGCCATCTGGTGGTACAACCGGCTGCAGCGTGCTGAAGTTGACCTTAAGCAATTCGACGATTCCTATGTCCGGGATCTGCAAGCCCAGTTTGCCGATGCCGGGCGCCGGCTGTGGGTGCTCGATGTCACCAGCGATCTCGGCATTCCCACATATGTGGCGATCATGCACTGGATGCAGAACGGCCACGAGAATATCGAGTTTGGTTCCGGCGCGCATTTCGATCGCCGCATAGCCCTGCTGCGTTCGCTCACCGAGCTGACCCAGTTCATGTCAATCGGCATGATGGGCGGCGCCAGCGGCGAGAAGCCATCGCTTGACGGTATCAATCCGCTGCGCCTGGAAGATTATCCGTTCCTGATCCCGAGCGACAATCCGATCGTTCCGCCGGCTCCCGACCTCAAGGTTCACGACAATACGCGCGATCAGGTGAATGCCTGTGTCGAGATCGCGACCAACGCAGGTTACGATTTCCTCGTGCTCGACCAGACGCGGCCCGACGTTGAAGTCCCGGTCGTTCGAGTGCTCGTTCCAGGCTTGCGGCATTTCTATCGCCGCTTCGCACCGGGCCGGCTTTACGATGTTCCCGTGAGGCTTGGATTGTTGGATCGCCCGCGGCAGGAAAGCGAACTCACGCAGTTCCTGCCGCACACCTGAAAAGGGTCATTTGTGCGCGCTCCCCGGAAAAAGCCGACCAGGAAGATTGCGCCAGTCATCACCGCCCGATTGAACGGTCATTTCTCCCTGCAGATGCAGGCGGACGGAAGCATCGCCGCCTTCGTGGACGGCTATTCCGTCAATCTGGGACAATTGAGCACGGCCGCGATGGACCGCGCGCGAAGTCTGACTGACGGCCTGCCGCTCGCGTCTCTTGCCGGCAAGAGCGCCATCGCGAGGGAAGTTGATGTCCTGGTGCATCGGCTGGCGCGGCACGGGCTGCTCGAATATCGCCTGTCTTTTCCGCATGCCGGGCAGGATCTCGTGGTTATCGAGCCCCAGGTCCCCGAATACTGGCCGCAACGCGCAAAGCTAGGCGAGAGTGACACCGTCGTGCTGTCGCGCTTTGCTTATCTTCGCCGTCGCGGCAACGAGACGGTGCTGGAATCGCCGCGCGCCGGCGCGCTGTTTCGAATCGGCGATTCCGCCATTGCCGCCACCCTCGTTGCGCTGTCGCAGCCTCAGACGATCAGCGGGCTTCGCCGCCACGTGGCGGCCTTCAACCTCGATCTGCTCGAACTGCTGCTGGATAGCCAGTTCCTGCTCAAGCTCAATACGGAAAGCGGCGACGGCCTCCGGGTGAACGAAGGCGACGGCAATCTCGTTCTCTGGGATTTCCACGATCTCG
>NZ_LLXX01000116.1 GCF_001440405.1 Bradyrhizobium valentinum | reverse complement strand
TCCTTCACCTACTCCTGCACCTGCGCCGGCTGCGCCCCAGGTGGCCGCGCCTGCGCCGCCGCCACCCCCACCGCCTCCGGCGGCGTCGAAACCGGTTGAAGCCGCGATTCCTCCGCCCCCGCCGCCGGCCAAGCCTGCAGAGAGCCCCAGCCCGACGGTGGTCGCGCTCGCCGACGACCCGACCATCAAGACCCTGACCGCAAAGCTCAACGATAATCCTGACGATGCGGCCGCGCTGTACCGGCGCGGGCAGGTCTATGCGAGCAAGGGCGCCTACGAGCTCGCCATCAAGGACTTCAACAATTCGCTGCGGCTGAACCCGAAGGATGTGGAAGCCTATAACAACCGCTGCTGGGCGCGCACGGTGATCGGCGACCTGCAGGCAGCCTTGAAGGACTGCAACGAGGCGCTGCGGCTACGGCCGAATTTCGTCGATGCGCTCGACAGCCGCGGCCTCGTCAATCTGAAGAGCGGCCAGAACAAGAATGCAATTGCTGATTTCGATGCGGCCCTCAAGATCAACCCCAGATTGACGTCGTCGCTGTACGGCCGCGGCCTTGCCAAGAAACGCAACGGCTCGATTCCGGAAGGCGACCTGGATATTAGCAATGCGAAGGCGATGGACCCCAATATCGTCAAGGAATTCGCCGATTACGGGGTGCAGTGACGTTTTTTTAGATGAAGGCTGGCCGCCCCTCGAACCCAGAGGCGTGCGTCCAGACTAAAGAAAAGCAGCCGGCTGCGAGCAAGGTCCGGCAGCCCATTTGAATGACATTGGAACCGTGCGGGAAGCCCGCAGGAGGGGACTGGCAATGGCACATTACTCGGCAACGAAATTCCTTACCGAAATCGTCTCGGTTGCGACGCTCGGCGCCGCACTCTCCTTCGGTACGGGAACCGCCCTGGCCCAGGAAAGGAACGTCACCGAGGATCAGATTGTCCGTGCGCTGGCGCCCGAAAAGAAGCCGCTGACCCGCGGGCTTTCAGTCGGTCCGCAGACCACCGTCGACCCGGCCGCATCCGCCGCCGAGGGCAAGTTCGTGCAGAAGATCCGCGGTCGCTCCACGCGGTCGCTTTCGAGCGCCGAACGCGAGGAGATCGCCGCCATCGTCAAGGACAAGCCGAAGATCGATCTGGAGATCAACTTCGACTACAACTCGGCCGATATCAGCACCAAGTCGCTGCCGTCGGTTCAGGCGCTCGGCCGCGCGCTCACCAACAATGACCTCAAAGGCTCGACCTTCGTCGTCGCGGGTCACACCGATGCGGCCGGGGGCGAGGCCTATAACCAGGATCTCTCCGAACGCCGCGCCGACGCGATCAAGCGCTATCTCGTCGACAAATACGGCATCAACGGCACCGATCTCGTCACCGTCGGATACGGCAAGAGCAAGCTCAAGGATCCGAGCCAGCCGATGGCGGAAGTGAACCGCCGCGTTCAGGTCGTAAACATGGAAAACAAGGCCACGGCGTCGAACGCATCCAAATGAGGACCTGCAAGTAAGGGCGTGGCGCCGACCAATAGTTTCCGGCTACAATATGTCCCGCAGCACCCGTGCCGGACATATTCGTTTGGGCTCCATTGCAGGCCATCGGCCGGCCAAATGCGCCCTGTTTAATTTGACTTCCAGTCTGGATTGATCCGGCGATGAAATTCTCCGAATACCTCAAACCTGCGCTCGGAACGGCCTTCGTCGTCGTTCTGGCCGTCGGCTATTACTGGTTCGAGCACCGACCCCGCGCCGAAGAAAAAGATACGCCGGGCCAGGCGCTGGTGGTCGTGACCAAATCCACCAATGCCTGCTTCTCCGACATGGTGCGGGTCACCGGCTTTATCGTGCCACGCCGCGAGGCCCAGGTCGGCGTCGATCAGGAGGGCTCCCGCGTCACCGATCTGTTCGTTCGCGAAGGCGACACGGTCACCGAAAATCAGGAACTGGCGCGCCTCACCGCGCCGCCGCAGCAGCCAGGCGCCCCGGGCGGCCGACAGGCGCCGATCTCGCTACGCGCGCCGGCC
>NZ_LLXX01000115.1 GCF_001440405.1 Bradyrhizobium valentinum | reverse complement strand
CACGCCTTGACGGCGGCGAGCACGGCGTCAGCCTCACCGGCGGTCGGGTGCCGCTTCAATGGTTGCTACCGGAACTTCGCCGGCAGTAAGCACCGTGTAGGCCAGTTCCGGAGTCGACGCATCTCTCGCACCCCAGCCGACGACCTTGCCATAAAAGGCGCCTGCTGCCGCGACGTCCGTGGTCAGGAGCTCATACCAGGCGAAGCGTCCGAGTTGATTGACCAAGCCAATTTCTCCGTTCAAGCCTGGAGACAATTGCGCACTGCACCAAGTCGCACTCGTTGCAATCTGCACTGCGGGCGCGGACCGTCGTTGCAATGAACGAAAATGCGGCAACATCTTCATGAAGTTGAATGCAATCTGAACGAGCGTCATTACGTTTTCGTGTGCGCATGAATCTTGTCTGCCTTATTTGATCAGCGTAAGATTGCGTCACGGATATCCTTCTGGCAACATTGGAGGATGCGACCATGCCGCGGGTGAAGCAAGCTTCGAAAAAGAAGCGAGTAGCCAGAACCGCAGTACCGGCGTTGGGTGCCGCCGGATTAACTTTTTCGCTAGCAGGAGGCGCATCAGCCTCAGCCGTACCGACCGGTGGCGTTCAACAGGGGCGGAATTCGCTCCTGGCATGATGATCACTCTCGGTGAAGAGGAACTTGCCGACGTCAGCCTCGCCACCTTCCATCTCTTCGACAACGAACTGTTCGACAACGACCTAAGCGGAGTGCAGCTGGCCCAGCGCGGCTGCGGCAGATGCGGTGGTTGCCGCGGATGTGGCGGCTTCCGGGGATGCGGTGGCTTCCACGGATGCGGTGGTTGTCGCGGCTGCAGAGGCTGTGGATGCAGATCCTGCCGATGCGGCGTCGGGTGTGGTGGCTGCGGCGTTGGTTGGATAGGGGTGGGCGTGCCAGGCATAGGCATAGGCATAGGATGTGCAGGTTGCTGTGCATCTTGGGGCCGGTGCCGCTGGTGCTAGGCAACGACGCTTGCTGATTGTGTATCGACAGGCCACGATTTCATTGGCCGGGCTCGCGATCGACCCGGCCAATTTCTTGTTTTCGTTGCACCGTTCGCCTGCCAGCGTGAGCAGCTTGCCGATGACAAGCGTGTGTATTCCAACTCAATCGAACAATACCAGTCGA
>NZ_LLXX01000114.1:0-19942 GCF_001440405.1 Bradyrhizobium valentinum | reverse complement strand
GGAATGGGTGGTCACAATCCGTCGTAGCGGGTGGTCGCGATCGTCGGAATACGCAGTTTGTAGTTGATCGAGCCGCTGGCGTCCGTCGAGTAGTACCAGCGGATCGCCTTGCCGAGATACTTGCCGTCTTTCACGGCGCCGCCTTTGACAGTGCGAATGGTGACAAATCGCCGAATGTCTCGGACAGGCGTGAATGGTTTTGAAGATCGGTACCCCCTTGGTTACATACTCGACCACGGCGTCAGAGCAGACCTCGTTGAGCGGCGACGGCCACGAGCTCGCGACGATCTTGGGTTCAGCGTATGCGCCCTTCTTCTTGACAGAGCCGTCGGGCTTGACGGCGATGTAGTTGTTCACGTCGCGGGAATAGAGCGCGCTGTATTCTGTTTCCTCAGTCTCAAAGCCGGTCAGCCGCTCCCACTTCGCGATCACCGCCGCCAGGGCGTCTTCTTCGTCCGTAGGGCAGATGATCACGATGCCGTCGGTGTTGGCGCTGACCACGCGGAAGCCGGCTCGCTTGACCATCTCGATTAGCATGAGCAACGACAATTGGCCGCCGATCGTCACTTGGATCATCAAGTCTGGCGCAAACAGAACCGACCACTTGGAGTCGAGCTTGCCGAACGCGCCGTTGTTGACGATCTTCAGACTTCCCGAGACGTCGTCGTTGGTCTTCAATTCCTGCTTCAGCAGTGTGGCTTCGTCGTTCGCCCGCTTGATCAGCTTCTTGAGTTCGTCGACGCGATCCTTCGCCTTGTTGCGCCGCTCAACAGACGATCGGAAGACCCGTAAAAAGATCGGCCCGAGATGCTGCGGATACAGGCCGAGGTTGAGGATGATTTGCGGGTAATAGCCGCGTACGTCGCGGTCGACGATCCTGGTGTGCGCGTCGGCTCGATGCGCTATCGTCTTCTCCGATGAGCGCAAACCGCCGATGCCCACGCGGTAGATCGAACTGCCAATCTTAATTTTGGCCTTCTTCAGAACGTCCGGCATAATGACCTTGCCGCTCGTCGAGATCGCGAAGTCGGCGGCGCGAACGTTGTCGAGAACTGCGTTGAGCTCGGTCGATCGATAGTGAATGAAGTCGGGAACCCTGTACTTGTAGTGCTTGCCTGGCGTGATCTTTGGCTTCTTCTGTTCTTCACCGGTTAGCCACTTCAACTCTTTCTTGATCACGGCCTCGGCAATTTGCGCATCCGATTTGGAGCGTAGATCCACTCCGTACTGCTTGATCATCTGCTCGCGAAGCGTCAGTTGCTCCTTGAGCGTCTGCATCAGCAGGCCGGTGGCGGCAAGGTCGTTGACGCAGTAATCCGATACGACGTCCATCTCGTCGTGCGTCAGCACGGCATCTTCGTCCACGGGCAGATCTTGCATGCGTCTGCCGTGCATTTTGCCGTTGTAAATCTTGAGGCTGTTCTGCCCTGGCGCGATCTCGATCAGGTCGACGTGATCGCACTCGATCAATTGAAAATCGTAGGCGCGCGAGAGTTCCCAGGGCTTGGCGTCCTCCTGAATGATCTCATTGGCGATTTGCTTCAGCGCTTTGTTGCTGAAGCCGGCGAGGGCTGCCGACACTATCGGAATATCGAACGGGATGGAGTTGAAGCGACGGTGCAATATTCGTCGAGCACCTGGCGCAGCTTCTTGCGATCGAGGACGCACCGGTCGGACTTCTCCCACCGAAGCACTTTACCGGTCTTGACCGATTTGAACGCCGCCAGGACGTAGTTAATGTACACTTCCGTGTCGAACAGCGCGGCATCTGCAAGCGACGTCTTCATGGAAGCAAACCCAACTGTCGGTTGGTTTTTGCGAATTCGCCGAAATGCTTGATCGCGGCGACGTCATAGGTTTTTGCCTCTTCAATCTTGTCGACGAAATATCCGAGCTTGACGGCGGCCTTATTGACCTGAATTTGAACGAGATATTTCTGTAGCTTCGGAACCCACGAAATCCCTTTAAATCCGCTCGTGTTGTTCTTATGGAGACGACGATTGCGCTGGTTGTCGGAAGGTGTGCAGTCGCGCAACTCGACAATGGCGTTGTGGGAGCGCTCTCCGTGGCGATGATCGAGGTCGTCGGTCGGCCAGTGGCTATGCGAAAGCGCCCAAATCACGCGGTGAACGGTCGAATAGTATTTGACTCCGTCGATCGCGAAGGCGATCTGCAAATGACCGAGACCGTTATCGTTTCCGGCCTGCTTACCTGCGAATCGCTTGTTCCAAGCTACAATTCGATAATGGTCGACAGCGCGCCTGCGCCAGAACAGCAGGCCGCGCTTCGCATCACAGCGGAATAGCCGCCGCAATACTTCGACCGATACTGCTCGCTCGGTTTGTTGTCGGGACCGTTTCATTGGCCGATGTGGTCAGAGAGAAAGAGGGGTGCCGGTTTCCCGACACCCCGAAGGATCGACTAGCCGAGAAGGTCTTCAACGATAGCTGGTCGACAGAACGCGTCACTTCACTCGCCACCCTCACGAAGACACACCGGGATGGCTATAATCTCGGCGTTCGCCTTGGCGAGCCGTCGTTTTTCAACGATTTATACCTTCACTGCATCGATCTCGACATCCGCGACCCCGACAAAGCCGATGAGGCCTGGGGCGCGTTGCTCGAATTGATTCCGGAAGCGCGTTCGCTGCCATCGGTCATCTCGGGCTCGATGGGCGAGAGCCGCCATCTGTATTTCCTGACCGATCGACCATTCCCGTCGAAAAAGCTGCGCCACTCCACAGAAAAAATTATCGGAAAAGACAAGAAGGCGCATTGGGCCTGGGAAATCGAGCGCTTCGGCACCGGCAAGCAGGTCGTCGTGCCGCCCTCGATCCATCCCGACACCGGCAAGCGCTACAAATGGGAGCGGGAATGGCCCGTGGATCTCGTCGAGCTCGGCGTCGGTCCGGTCATTCCCGCGTCACGGGTCGCCGGCTGGGAGCCACCGAGTAGGACGAAACCGACGTCCGCACCAACGCGCTCGGCCTCTCGGTCGCCGAGGCAAAGGATATTCTGGCAGACCTGCCGACCGACACCTGGCGCGAGGACCGCGACGGCTGGTTGCAGGTCGGCATGGCGCTGCACCACGTTCAACGGCAGCAAAGAGGGCTTCAAGGCCTGGGTTGAATTCTCGGCCGCCTCCGACAAATACGATCCGGAAGATCAACGGCGAGTTTGGCGCTCATTCCGGCAATCGAACAAGCCCGTTCGCATGGCAACGCTGTTGTCGGCCGCGAAGGAAGTTCGGTTGATGAACGCCTTCGACGATCTCGGCGATGAAGATGAAATTGACGGGGACGATGCCCGGGTTAAGCCCGGCCATATGGATGATGACGTCGACGATCTGCTAGGCGAGGGCGATGACACGGCCACCGAGCAGCCAGAGCGCGTTCTCAAGCTGAAACAGGCCGAAGTGCATCTCGAGCTCGGTCATGTGCCGAAGCGGATCGCGAAGCTGAATAAGAACCACGCCGTCGCCTTCGTCAAAGGCAAAACGGTGATCCTCACCT
Source organism: Bradyrhizobium valentinum (assembly GCF_001440405.1). Taxonomy (GTDB): domain Bacteria; phylum Pseudomonadota; class Alphaproteobacteria; order Rhizobiales; family Xanthobacteraceae; genus Bradyrhizobium; species Bradyrhizobium valentinum. The sequence goes on along the minus strand of NZ_LLXX01000114.1, from coordinate 16,431 downwards.
TCGAAAAAGACGGCACGACCTCCTATGGATCGGTGCATGACGTCTACAACTATTACGAAAACGATCGCGTCGCGACGGAGAAGTCCACCGAGCCGGTAACCAAGGCGCGGGATGCGCCACAAGGCTCGGCGCAGCTATCCGAACGGCATCGTCTTCGCGCCACAGGGCGGGCCCGACGGCGCCTACAATCATTGGCAAGGCTTCGCCGTCGAACCCGATCCATCGTCATCCTGCGCGCGCTTCCTCGACCACTTGCGCGATAACATCTGTGCCGGCGACGACAACGCCTATCAATGGGTGATCCGCTGGTTCGCCCACATGGTTCAGCGCCCCTGGGAAAAGCCCGGTACCGCGCTGGTGCTGAAGGGTCGCAAGGGCGCGGGCAAAGACACGATCGGCGACTACGTCGGCGGTCTTTTCCCCCATCATCACACCAAAATTTCGAACCCCGAACATCTGGTCGGCCGCTTCAACGCGCATCAGGAAAAGACCCTGCTGCTGCATGTCGAAGAAGGCTTCTGGGCCGGCGACAAAAAGGCCGAAGGGCAACTGAAGCACTGAAGCACCTGATCACGTCCGAACAGGTAATGATCGAGAGCAAAGGCATCAACGCATTTCAAGTCGCGTCGGTGCTGCGCATCATAATCAGTTCGAACGAAGACTGGATCGTGCCGGCGACATTCGACGAGCGGCGCTTCTGCGTGCTCAACGTCGCCGATACCAGGGCGCGCGACACCGTCTACTTCGCCAAGCTGCGCTAGGAAACGCACCACGGCGGTCGCGCCGCGCTGCTGCACCACCTGCTCGACCTCGATTTGACCGGCTTCGACGTGCGCAACCCGCCGATGACCACCGGCCTGCGCGATCAGAAAATCGCCTCGCTCCGCGGCATCGAGCAATGGCTTTTCGAGATCCTGTCCTCCGGCCGCGCGCCCGGGGATTCGATGTTCGAGGACGTCGAGGTCTCCTGGGAAGACGCCTCGATCAAGGTCGCGGTCGACGATTTCCGTCTCAATTACGAGGACTGGTTAAGGCGACGCCGGTTTGCCGGCGATCCGCTCAACGCTTCACGGTTCGGCGTGCGTGTGCACCAAATCTTTCCAGCGATCACCCGCATTTACCCCAAGGTCGGCGATAAGCGGCAGTGGTATTATGTCATTCCCCGCCTGGCTGAATGCCGCGCCGAATTCGAAAAATTGATTGGCAGCACGATCAATTGGGCCGGCGATTTCCCCCAAGACGACGATCTGCTCGGCTAAACGCCATAACTTTCCATGCGCGCGCCATCGAGAACGTCCTCCATCAGGTCCTTTACCTCGTCCAAGGGGAAATCGATCAAGCCTAGTCGGTGCATCCTCGTCAGGCGGGCATATGCGTGCCTCTCCGCGTCGGTGTCCTCTTTCGACACGTAAGCATCCCGATCGCCGTCATATTCGATCGCTTCAACCTCGCACGCTAAATTTTCGAGCCGCGATCTGAGGTTGTTCCATGCGTCCAATTCCCGTTTGGCCTGACTCATACTTGTCACTCCAATTCAATGTTCGAACGAAATATGTGCTCAGCATTGTTACTACAATCACGCTGCTGAAATTATAAATCAGCTGCGGCGCTCGAATTCCCAGCTTTCGGCGTCGATTTCGAAGCGTGGACGGGAAGCCTCCTGTACCGGTACAGGAGGAATCCGGCTTCCTGTACGCGGCTAACGCTTTGATCGACCTATTGAAGAAAGGTTGGTACAGGAAGAACGGGCAAGACCAACCAAAATTTTCCAACGTGGGACAGAGACCATGAGGTGGTCGGACTGCCGACCTCCAGTTCGCGCGCATACACGAGAAATGTACCTATACTTCCTGTACTTACTGTAAAAACAATAATAAATCAGAGGTTTACAGCCGGTACGGGAAAATTGGGACTTCACATTCTTACCGTACGCTCCTGTACCAGGACAACATGAGACATTGTTGTCGAATTTTCACTTCTCGGTTTTTCGGGACATTCTGAGACAGCCCCGATTTCGTTACGTTTTCTCCGAAGTTCTATAGGAAGATTTTCAAAACTCGCGATTGCCCCGGCTCTGCGCCCCCCGCGGAATGAGACGCCCTGAAGAGGGACCCGTAGCCAACCTGATACCCGATGACACAAGCCAAGACATGTTTGGCGCCCTATGCCCCTGAAGCCCTGATACTAAATGATACATAGGAATATAATCTGTCTCACATTGTCCTGTGCCAATGGGGCAGGGCTACCCTTGTGCACTGCACCATGGGATAGCAGGGGCACGCTAGCAGCCCGTAGGCAGGGCAGGCAGGGCCTCGCTGATCACAGGCGCCCTTGTCCGCTTCCATCCTAGATTAGCGCATAGGCGAGGCCGGCTAGTCGAACGGTCGCGCTACGCTCCGACCATGCGGTCCGTTCTTGTGAGCGTGCTATCCAGCGCTTCGACCGAATTGCGCAACCAAGACGAAATCAAGGCGCTCTACCTCGGCGCACGCCGCGAAGTGCAGTCGGCGAGAAGCCGCTGACGCATGCCGTTGCCTGAATTTGATTGACAGAGAGGAAACTGGCCTGGCTGCGGACAATCCAGCGCAAGATCAATCAAGACGTTTATTCTCGAACAATAGGCGGAGCAATCGACATGTTCTCGACGATCTGCACTATGAACCCGACGATCGGCGGTATGGCGATCCGCAGGGCTTGCGCTAGGACGACAGTGTTCATGGGGCCAGCGGGGTGGGGCCAGCCGGGCCTCCTGGTCAGAAACTTGTGAGATGAACGCCCTCATAAGTCTTAGCTCGCATCGAGGCGAGCGGCGATATATTTTTCGATACGGAGGCAACGATTTTAGAACGGGATAGGGGTGTCAGGCACCCCCCGTACCCGCGACTGGACAGCAAAACTGATCGGAATACCAGTTTGTGGTGCCGCTTGGCGCGATGGCGAGCACTGGCAGTTTTAAGGCGCACCGATAAGCAGCACTCTGCAGTGCCCCGCGAATGATTCCGTCGTCATAGACACGAACACGCGTCGCCGGTCACGGCCTTGGCTTTTTCGACTCCGATCTACATCGCTCGCCTCTAATCCTGTCTGGCAGGGAGAGGGGTTAGCAAGTTCCGTTCGGTGACTCACAACCAGCTTTCCGGCCGCGCGAAGCGCGCAATTCGTGTCCAACACCTGACAGCGGCACAAAGCCCGTCAGGTTCAGAACACCGGTCGGCTGGGCGCGTGGAGTATTTTTCAAAGCGTAGTCAGACGCTTAATGCGCGCTGACGAAGATGGCACGGCTGTTGCTGTTGAGATCCAGCAACACTGAGAAAGGGCTGAGTGCGTCCAGAGCGAAAAACGAGCGATGCTCCTTCCCTTGAACCCGTGTGCCCCGTTCTGAGAGAGATAAGCTACCACAAAAAGTCGCGCAACGTTTGGCAATAGTTATGGAGAACAACATGATGCTGCGCATGGAGTCCCCAGCTCCTCCGATCAAGGTGAAGAACTGGCTGCGTGGCCAGCCCCTCACGAGCTTCCAGCCGGGAAAAGTGTGCATCGTCGAATTTTGGGCAACTTGGTGCGGATCCTGTGTGGCGGCGATGCCCCATCTGGTGCAGCTGCAAGATAAATACAAAGACAGCGGAGTTGAGGTCCTCGGAGTCGCAGCTTATGAACGAGCTCGAACGGCGGACGAGGCCCGAACCAACTTGGACGCATGGTTGACCGAAAAGCTCTCGAATCTCAACTACCGGATCGGATTCGACTACACAGGGAAAATGAACAAGCTTTGGATGGATCCCAGCTTTTCTGTCATGATTCCCACCTCGTTCGTCGTCGACCGTGACGGCCACATCGCCTTTATCGGTCTTCCAACGCAACTCGATGACGTTCTGCCGAAAATTCTTAACGGCGGCTGGCGCACCAGCGATGAAGCTAGAGCCGCCGATACAGAGCGGATCGCCGAAGGCGAACGCACGATGCACGAAACGACGCGCAAGCGAGCGTTGACTGAGCCGATCTTCGCCAAACTTACGCCGGCGATGAAGGCGAAGGATTGGACGAAGGCGCTTTCGGCGCTCGAAGAGGCCGTCGCTGTAATGCCGGACGACGTCAACTTCCGCGTGCTCCATGCGGATCTGTTGCTTCACAAGGTGCACGACTTGCAGACCGGCTTGCCGGTAATGAGCCAATTGGTTCGCGACGCGATCGACAAAAAATCCGAGCTGTGGATGGCCGGGGCGATGCGCCAACTCTTCGATCCGGCGAATGACAACTCCCACTTCCCGCCTGCCGAGCGCTTTGCGATGGGTAAGGAGTTGTCCGAACACATCCTGGCACTGAATCCTCCGCAACGCGGCGACGGCTCCAAGTTTCTGTCCTATGGGGCGGTCGCTCAGTATTATTATGAGAGCGGCAACAAGGATCGCGCGATCGAGTTGGTCGAGGTGGCGCTGAAGTCGCTGGACGGTTCTGCGCCTATCCCCGACGAACTGAAACAGCACGTTATGTCGCTGTTGGTCCAAGCGCTGGCCAACTACAAGGGTGAGAAGGCTTGCTACGGGGCTCTTTGTGCGACTCCGCAAGATGGGTTTCCGAAAGAGTCAAAGCGCAGGCGCCGGAAGAGAAAACATGAAAAAGGGTAATAGTCGGAATTGCTCACGGGTGAATTCGTCCATTTCTCCGGCGGGCCAGTGGCAACTAAAGACCATCGTGTACAGCGCTGGATCGTTTGCGGCAGGTTGGAGTTCAATTGCGATGACCTCCGGCCGGATCGAGGCGGACGTGATCTTCCAGGTGAAGTCGCGCCGTCATCCCATGATGCAAACACTCTTACGGTCTTAAGGTCTACACGAAATGCTGAACGACTCCTTCGTCATAAAAATGCACCCTTTCCGCACGGCCATGGCGGCGCCCGGACTTAGGCGGCCATCTCCATGCTTCTGCAGACGGGCGAAGATGAATGATGTCGATCCGCATGCCTGGCTCACACAAACTATCGAACGGATCGCGCAAGGCTGGCCGATTTCTCAGATCGATGCTCTCATGCTGTGGAACCCTCAAAGCTTGAACCGCTTCAGCTACGCTTACGCAAAGAGGGGGTGAAATGCGCAGAAGATTTCGATCGCAGCCCCCAAACTCCGGGCATTATTGCGTCGCCTCCGACGGCAGCGCCAAGCATTGGGCACATCGCGTCTGGATCGAAAGGGCCTTACGCCGCGTGTGGCAGAAACTGCTGGCGCCATGATCGTTCAAGATGACAAACCACCCACCGCAATCGGCGTGGTGATCCCGTTCGTGTTCCGTCACTGGCTAAAGCAGCCCGTCCGCGTCGCGATCGTCCTCGTCGGCTTCTTAGGGGCAACGGTGGCCGACCTGTTCATGCCGGTCTACTCCGGCCATCTGGTCGACTCGCTGACATCAGGTCCGTCCGATCAGGCAGCGCGGCAGGCGGCGTTCGTCGCCTTCGGCGGCATCCTCGCGCTTGGCCTGCTCTCGATCATATTCCGGTTTACAGGCTTGCAGGCGATCGTGCCGTTCACGCTAAAGACGATGTCGGATGTGGCGCGCGAGGCCTTCATGCGGGTGCAGCGGTTCTCGACTGACTGGCACGCCAACTCTTTCGCCGGCTCGACCGTGCGCAAGATCACGCGCGGCATGTGGGCGCTCGACCTGCTCAACAACACGATCCTGACGGCATTGTTGCCGTCGCTAGCGGTGCTCGTGGGCTCGATGATCCTGCTCGGTCTGCATTGGCCGGTCCTCGGCGGTGTGATCGGCCTCGGCGCGGCGATCTATGTCGCGATCACGATGGCATTCACGATCGGCTACATCGCGTCGGCGGCGCGCGTCTCCAACACCTGGGACACCAAGGTCGGCGGCACGCTGGCGGACTCGCTCACCTGCAATGCTGTGGTGAAATCCTTCGGTGCGGAGGCGCGCGAGGATGCTCGGCTTAACGGTGTCATCAGCCGCTGGCGGGCGCGGCTACTGCGCACCTGGCGGCGCTACAACGCCACCGGCACAGTGCAGCTCATGATGTTGTTGTGCTTTCGCGCTTCCGTGATCGGCGGCGCCATTCTGCTGTGGATCGCCGGGCGCGCCTCGCCGGGCGACGTCACCTATGTGCTGACCAGTTACTACATCATCCACGCCTACTTGCGCGACGTCGGCATGCACATCAACAATCTGCAGCATTCGGTGAACGACATGGAAGAGCTTGTCACCATCCATGGCGAGCCGATCGGCATTGTCGATGCGCCCGACGCCAAGCCGATCGACATTCAGGGCGGAAGGATCACGTTTAACGACGTGACTTTCCTTTATGTCGGGCATCACGCGCCGCTCTACGACGGATTGTCGATCGACATTCGCGCCGGCGAGCGCATCGGTCTGGTCGGCCGTTCCGGCTCCGGGAAGACGACGTTCGTCAAGCTGGTGCAACGGCTCTACGACGTCTCCGGCGGCCGTATCCTGATCGACGGCCAGGATATCGCGAAAGCGACGCAGCAATCGCTGCGGAGCCAAATCGCGATTGTGCAGCAGGACCCGATCCTGTTTCACCGCACGCTGGCCGAGAACATCGCCTATGGCCGGCCGGGCGCCAGCATGGCGGCGATCGAGCAGGCGGCGCGGCTCGCCAACGCGCATGACTTCATCCTGCGACTGCCGAAAGGCTACGTCACGCTGGTCGGCGAGCGCGGCGTCAAGCTGTCGGGCGGCGAGCGGCAGCGCGTCGCGCTGGCGCGCGCGTTCCTGGCGGACGCGCCGGTGCTGATCCTGGACGAGGCAACCTCGAGCCTTGATTCCGAGTCAGAGGGCCTGATCCAGCAGGCGATGGAGCGGCTGATGAAAGGGCGCACCTCGATCGTGATCGCGCACCGGCTGTCGACGGTGCGCAGCCTCGACCGCATCCTGGTGTTCGACCGCGGCGAGATCGTCGAGCAGGGAACGCACGCGGCGCTGACGGCGCGTCCCGGCGGCATCTATCGCGGGCTGTTCGAACTGCAGGCCATCGAGTGCGGTCAGATCTCGGCGGCAGGCCAGACTAAAGCATGGCTGGCCGCATCCCCGCAGCCTTAGCGCTATTTACCTTGGCTGCAGCTGATTGGCATCGCGCCGGTCAACACTCCGGCATCGCATCGGTATTCACCGCGAAGGTGTAGGATTGTCTTGAGGGAGAGCGTCTCTAAAGCGGAAGAGGGCGAATGTCGAAAGGACAATCTGAGTTTTCGGGCCTTTTGCTGGCGAGTGTTATGACCAAAGCGAAAAGAAACTATTCGCTCATCCTCGAGCACGATGTGAATGGCCTGTGGGAAAATATTGGCGGTGCTGACCCAACTATTTTCGATTTTTGTGGGACTGTTGCAGAAGCGAATTGCTCAAGATCCCGCCTGGCGATTTTGAATTGCGCCAACTGGATAAGGACTTTGAGCGGCGGATCTGGTGACTACGAGAAATTTTGCAAGACAAGATTGTCGTCAAGTTAAAGCCAGGGGACCTCGTCGTCCTTTGGTCATCATCCTTAAGCAGACGTGCAAGTTTGCCTCAAGAGGTCACCTTCGTCATTTGACGGCCTGTATTGTCGTGTTCAGCCATGTCCAGTTGAGGACGTTATGTCCGCGACTCGACACTAACGCTTAAGTATTCTCTGTTCGGAGCGAAGTGCATGGATTTGTTCCTTTTCAAGCAGGGCCTGCTCAACGTTTTGGGTGGCACGCTGATTGCTGGGAGACGGTGAAGGATCTGTTGCGATCATGCCGGTCCCGCAGCTGCCCGCCTACGGATACAAATGAAGCTTGCTCGACTGATCCAAATCCACGCCATGGAGGCTGCACTGTTGAGTGCGGCTTCATCAAGTGAAGCTTTGCCGCTTCCATCACGGGTTCCGCTGTCGTTGATCGCGCTGGATACCTCTCAACGCTGGCTGGCTTTGATTAGCATTCAACCCGGTTACTCCCGAGCGAATGCAAATCAGTGTGACCGGGTTAAGTCGCGATGTGGTGCGGCGCATACGGCGAGAACTCCCCAACCTACAGCATGGAGTAGCTGAATATGGCACATTGGTCTGCTTCGGTGCTCGCAGACGCTTGCAAACCGGGCGATTGGGATGGGCAACCACCTGCAGTCGCATCAATTCGCTCCAGCATCCTTGTTGGCAGCGGTACGCTAGCTATCAGGTGTGCTCAGCTAGTAAGTAAGATGGGTCATGTCGTCTGCGCGGCGCTGTGTGCCGACGCCATATTCCGGGACTGGGCTTCTCGCGCCAATATCTTGTGTGTAGACAGTGTTGAAGAGCTCTCCGTGTTGATGAATGCCGACCCGGTAGACTGGATATTTTCCGTAGGAAATCCATTCATATTGCCACCGGATGTGCTTGCCCGAGTCCGTCAAGGCGCTTTCAATTACCAAGACGGCCCGTTGCCACGATATGCGGGAGCTCATTCGATGTCGTGGGCGCGGCTGGCACAAGAGACCGACTATGCCATCGGGTGGTATCGTATCAATGATGGTGTTAATAGGGGTGAGTTGGTGGTTGAGCGCCAACTTTCTATTGCGCCAACCGATACGGCGTTGACCCTGAACCTCAAATGTCATGAAGCCGCTGTCGAAGGCTTCCGCGAGCTTCTAGCTGGCTTAACGAATGGAGAGCTCCATGCTGGTTCGCAGGCGCCAGTGGACGGAAGCGTTTCTCCGAGGCGTCGACGCCCAGATGCTGCGGGCTATCTGCGATGGAATCGCTCCGCGCAAGATCTCTCAAGGATCACACGCGCCTTAAACTATGGACGGTATCATTCCAATCCGTTGTGTCTGCCGAAGGTGCACCTAGGGGATGATGTTGTCGCAGTCAGGCGCTTGAAGGTATCTGCTGGACGCTGCGGCCTTCCGGCAGGGTCCCTGGTTGAAATCCACCGCAGCAACTGGCGTGTGGCGACAGGGACAGAGGATGTTGATGTTTGGTTTGGCAGCTCAGACGGTCTGACTCTGAATGCACGGACACTCGCGAGGCAGTCCGCTCTGAATGTAGGCGATCGCCTCCCGATTTTGAGCGATGAGGAGGCGTAGAGCATAACTGTTGCCCATGGAATGTTGGCGCCTCGGGAGAACTTTTGGCGGCAGCGGCTTGAGCAGTTTAAGGAATTGCAGATTCCGTTTCTGTCGTCTTCGGAAACTGTGGCTCCGCCCAGATGGCAGTCGAGTTCCTGGCTCGTTCCAAGTGCCTTGGCCGAGTTGTCGCCAGTTGATCGCACTGAGTACTTGCTGAGTGCTTGGCTGATCTATCTCGCCCGCATCACGGGAGAATCAGAGCTTCAACTAGGGTGGACTCCCGCACCGAATGGATCGCGAGCCGGGATGAGGGCGGTGGAGGTGCTTGTCGCCTCTGTCGTGCCGATGCAAATGACCATCGATCTCGGTCGAGATTTTGCAGGCGTATGCAGGGCGGTCGCGGCCGAATGCGCGGATCTGAGAGAGCACGATAGTTTTCCGCGGGATCTTATCGCGCGCTCTCCGACGTTGCGGGGCAAGGAGGCGCTACAATCGCGCCGACCTTGGCCGATTGGCGTGACGGTGACCGCGAATAGCCGTTCTGCCGCTGGTGATCTACCTTCAGGCCCGAATTCTGAGACAGCCCTTTCCGGTGATTTCCTAACGTGTGAGGTTTGCGCTCTGGATGGGAGCTTTCGATGGCACTTTGATGCCAGTCGCTTGACGCCCAAGCAGATCGACCGTATGACGCAGCACTTGCAAAACTTGTTGTGTGCTGTGATAGCCGATGCGCAGCAGCCGGTCGCACGGGTTGAGCTGCTGTCATCCGAGGAGCGCGCATACCTCTTGGAGGAGCTGAACCGGACCGCGGCGCCCTATCCGTCGGAGCGGTGCATCCATGAGCTGTTTGAGGCGCAGGTGCGCCAGGCCCCGGATGCGATGGCGGTGACCTATGCGGACGATCGCTTAAGCTATGGCGAGCTCAATGCACGGGCGAACCGCTTGGCGCATCATCTGATCGCGCTCGGTGTGAGGCCGGATCAGCCGGTCGCGATTTGCCTTCAGCGCAGCCCGGCGATGGTGGTGGGGCTTTTGGCGATCCTCAAGGCAGGGGGCGCGTATCTGCCGCTCGATCCGGCCCATCCGCCCGCGCGGCTGCGGCAGGTTCTCAAAGATGCGGCGCCGCAGTTGGTGCTGGCCGATGCGGCGGGGCGCGCCGCACTGGGCGATGTGGGCGTCGATGTGAGGGTGGTCGATCTCGCGACTGCGACACCGCCCTGGGCAAATCTGCCGGGGTCGGATCCGGATGTGCGTGCGCTGGGCCTCACCGAGAAGCAGGGGCACTACCTCGCTTTCATCCATACCTATTCGTACATGTTCGGACAGCCGCCCGCCGAAGCCGACATCCAGCGCCATTTCCGCGTCAGCCCGCCGACTGTCCACCAGATGATCGTCACCCTCGAACGGAACGGCTTCATCCGACGTCAACCCGGCGTCCCCAGAAGCATCGAGATTCTCTTGCCACCGGAAAACTTGCCCATCCTCGAATGGCTCGGTATCAAAACGTCAAAATCACTATGATGAACCACTAGTCGGTGATACGGAATCCCGAAGCTTCTCAGCACCCGTATCATACGGAGCAGCCTAGGTGTTACTGTCGCGTTAACTCGAAAGCTTTGTGAGCTCGAGACTGAGCTGGCGCAGGCGCGCACGCGCGCCGGTATCGTAGGCCTGCGAGTTGGCCTGCGCCTGCTGCATTCCGTTGAAGAACAGGCCATTCTTTTTGGCGACATCGTCGCCCCGGACGAGATGCAGGATCGCCTCCCCACCCTCCTCGACGGTTGAGACCGGCGTAATGCCGCCCGCACGCACCATCGTCGTGTTCATATAGGTTGCCGGGTGCAGACAGTTAACCGTCACGCCGGAGCCTTTGAGCTCGTCTGCGAGATCGATAGTGAACATGATCTGCGCCAGCTTGCTCTGCGCATAAGCGCGCGTGCCGCTGTAGTTCTTCTTGATCATCACGTCGTCGAAATTGATCGGGTGCTGGCCGAGGGACGCGACATTGACGATGCGCGAGGGGACCGCGGCCTTGATGAGCGGCAGCAGCAGATAGGCGAGCAGAAGGCCGCTGAGATAGTTCACCGCAAAGCGCAGCTCGACGCCATCGGCGCTCTCGCGCCGCTCGGGCCCAAGCGTGGACGATCCAATCCCGGCATTGCTGACGAAGACGTCAAGCCGCTTGTGATCGGCGATCACTGCATTGGCGAGCCCGCGCGCGCCGGCGAGAGACGAGAGATCAGCTTGATAGAAGCTGGGCGCGACGTGGCCATCACGCTTGACCTCCTCGATAAAAGCCTGGGCGCGCCCCTCGTCGCGGCCGTGGATCAGCACGTTGGCGCCTTCGGCCGCGAGCCGCTTTGCGACGTAGCGGCCGACGCCGTCGGTCGAACCGGTGATCAGAACCGTCTTGCCGCTCATGTTCATAGCGTGACCGCCGCAACTAGGCAGAGTGTGCATGGCACTTGTTCCTGGCACGACCTGTACGGTTCGACAAGTTGCGCCGCACCTCGACGCATCCCGCTGAGTGTCGCCTTAGCGACTTCCCGGCCGCGGTTTCGATGGAAGTCCATTGCGCCAGCCGCCCGGCAATTACCGCCGGGCACAAGCTGGACGGCGATGACGGACGCAATCTGGTGCCGAGGATGATCGGGAAGGGTCTGTTCCGGTGATCAATTCGTGAATACATTGGAACCACCAATCGAAGTGTCCTGTGCTGCATTTAACAATTCCGACAAAACAGTTCCGCTGCACGGTCCCGATGACACCGGAGCAAGAGCCGGGCCACTTGCCAGACCATTCAGCCCATGATGCCGCCGAATTAGCCGGAGCGTGCAGCACGCGCGTGCGTGCGCTCTTCCAGTGAGTCGGCGGCAGTCGCGTAAAGGTGAAGAGCTGGTCGAGCGAAAAGAGCATCCGCGAGAAACGCCCGGCTTGTCTCAAACCGCCCCAACCTGTTGCGAACGCGACAGTGCGCAAGAAAAACCCGAGGGCAATCCGCACCGCTTGCGTTGGCCTGAATCCTGCAACCCGATAAGCTACGTGGAAAAGCGAGCCGCAAGCGGATCAGGAGTGCCTTTGAGAGAATGGTGGCGCCCGTGCAAAGTGGGGACGGGACCCTCTTTGAGCAGCCCTCGGCCATCATGAGTTACGTACGAGTCTTCCAGCACGCGCTGCCTGCGCGCGATCGTAGTGCTGCATAGTCGCATGTTCCATTCGATTCGAGAGTTCGGTCTGGCTGATCAGCGCGTTGGTGCTGAGCTCGGCGACGATTGTCATATCAAACCTGTTGGCGTCCGTGTTTGGAATCCTGCGCAATAGGGCCAAAAGCCGCTGAATTTCTGCACCATTTAACCTGGTTCGCAAGTTTGCACCGCTCTTCCGATTATAAAAGGTCGTCCAAGTAAGGAGATTACAAATGAAGGTCGGTGTTCCCAAGGAAATCAAGACGCACGAGTATCGCGTGGGCCTGACGCCGGGAGCCGTCCGCGATATGTGGCGGCCGGCCACAAGGTGGTACTCGAGACCAATGCAGGCGCCGGCATTGGCGCGACAGATGACAATTATCGCAGGGCCGGCGCAACGATTCTGGACTCCGCGCACGAGGTCTTCATCGAGCGAGATGATCGTAAAGGTCAAGGAGCCCCCAGCCGTCCGAATGGACCCAGCTGCGAGAGAATCAGATCCTCTTCACTTATCTGCATCTGGCGCCGGACCCGGAGCAGGCTAAGGGCCTCATAAAGTCTGGCTGCACCGCGATCGCCTACGAAACCGGGACTGATGCACGTGGCGGCCTTCCGCTGCTTGCGCCCATGAGCGAGGTCGCGGGCAGGCTTGCGATCGAGGCGGCCGGTGCAGCCCTGAAGCGGTATACAGGCGGGCGGGGGCTGTTGATCGGTGGCGTGCCCGGTGTTCAGCCGGCCCGTATCGTTGGTGATTGGAGGCGGCGTCGTCGGTACGCATGCGGCACGGATGGCGGCGGGCTTGGGTGCCGAGGTCACCATCATTGACCGCTCGATACCCCGGCTTCGCGAGCTGGATGAGCTATTCGAAGGGCGCGTTCGTACCAGGTTCTCGACAATAGACGCCGTGCAGGAAGAGGTATTTGCGGCAGACGTAGTCATTGGCGCGGTGCTCGTTCCCGGCGCGAGTGCGCCGAAACTTGTTAGCCGCGGCATGTTGAGCTCGATGCGCAAGGGCTCGGTGATCGTTGATGTAGCTATTGATCAGGGCGGATGCTTCGAGACATCGCGTCCGACGACCCACGCTGATCCAACTTACGAGGTGGATGGCGTCATTCATTACTGCGTGGCCAATATGCCGGGAGCTGTCCCACTGACCTCGAGCCAGGCCCTGAATAACGCCACGCTGCCATTTGGTTTGGCTCTGGTGAACAAGGGATTTTCCGCCGTGCTCGAAAATCCGCATCTGCGCGCAGGCCTCAATGTCCACCGAGGCCGGCTAACTTATAGGGCCGTGGCCGAGAGTCTCGGCCTGCCATTCTCACCGATCGAACAGGCTGCGGCCTGATCCCAGAGGCCCGTTAAGGGCGTTTCCTCCCTAACTTGGGCCACTCGTTCGGAGTGGCCCTCTTTTTAGGACTCTATCAATCTGCCAAGCGTGGTTTGACTTGCCTTGGAACTCGAAGATTAAGTCGGGCGGCGATCCCAGAGAGGGCGTTTTGAGCTGCTCGACAATACGAACCGCACCCTCCGGGCCAATGAAGATGACGCGGTCGGTGGCGGGTAATTTCGCCTTGATCGTTTGGAGGCAGAAGATCCATGGCTCGCTGTTTTAGCGAGGTCTTCATAGACCTGTTCCTACCGGCGTGCTCCTCGGTTATGGGGAAGGCCCGGTCGCCGCGGTGACGCATTGTAGCCTTTATAGCTGCTGACCAGCTTCCGCTTAATCAGAAACGTCAAATCTCTTGGTTCTAAGCGGACTGCCTTCCGCCGCGCTTGCAATTCCACCGGGGCAGGACTTCGATCGCTGCGGTCGGGCACGTCTTCCCTCTAGTCAAGCCTGCGCGCCTCGACCCGTAGGTCGACGCGAGCGAGGCATAAAAGCTTCAGTTGGCGTCGCTCACGGCTGCCTGTAGCCGCATCTAAACGAAAGATGATGCCGTCTTCGCCACCCGTCAGAGATACCCGCAAAAGCGGCGGAGCACTCCATGACGAATGGCGCGGCCGTTAGCCGGGCCGCTGAACGACAAGACGAAGTTGAGCACCATGTCCCTCGTGACGGGGCCATCCAGCTCGCTTGACTGAACGTAGCGGACGAAAGCCCGCAACGTGCCAGCCTGCTTATAGAATGTGTATCCGAGGGAGCGGCGCAGCTCGATGTATCGTTCAAGCTTCTCGGCCAAGAATCCCGCGTAGGCTCTCATGACGCCGCTCACGGAAAGGGCAGCGCGACATCGACAAGCTGCGGCAGCGCGACCTTTACGTAGATGGCGGTCGTGTTGATGCTCCGATGGCCGAGTAAATCTGCAACCTCGTTGATCGGCCGTCGTTGCGCCACGACCTGTGTCGCCAAGCTATGGCGGAGTAGGTGGGCGCCAGCAGGACCCGTGAGCACTACACCGCCGTGCTCGAGGCGGCGCCGGACGATCTTTGAAAGGAACCCGGGACAGCTGAATGGTCGAGGTGGCGGCGCGAACGAGAGGAACACATGGGGGTTGTCGATCTTGGGTCTGGCCTGCAGAACATAGTCGGCGAGCGCAGCGCCGGCCTCCTCCAAGAGCGGCGCCACCCGGTCGCGCTTCCCCTTGGTCCGCCGAACGAAGACTTCCCCAGCTCGCCAGTGGATGTCTTGTAGCTTGAGCGTGCGAATCTCTTTGTTGCGTATCCCTGTCGTGGCAAGCAGGAGCAGTAGTGCTCGGTCGCGAACACCAACAGGGGTCGTCACGTCGATCGCGCTGATGGCGCGCTGAATATCCTCCCAGGCAAGGCGCGGCGGCAGGTGCGCTAATCGCCAATGAGGCGTCCTTGGAACGGACGGTGCGAGATCCTGGTTGTGATGTCCAGACCAATGCAAAAAGCGCAAAAACGTTCTGATGTATGAGATCGCCGCTGTCCGTGTGCCCTGGTTGGCCGAAAGCGACAGCTGATGTCGAACGAGGCTGAGGACGTACTGACCCGTTTAGCGTCTTAAGATCTTGTCCCGGAAAATGATCGCGGAACGAGCTAAGAAAGCGTCGCGCGCCCAATAGGATCCCTTCGCACGACTTCGTCTCCAAGCCCTTCACACCGCGCAAATAGCCAACATATGCGGCAATCAGAGTGGCGTCGCGATCTACTGTTAGAGGTAGGACTGGAATGGAAAATCGCTCCGGCGCCAGCCGTCGCGCGTGCTCGATCGCAGTTGCGGCAGCAATGCGGGGAGATGCGGTTGGAAAGCCCTGAAGAAAGAGATCAATGACTTCTTGTGTGATCGGCCCGGTTGCTGAGACCCCGGCAGCGAACTCGCTGAACCGAGCAAGGCGACTAATATAAAGCTTGAAATCATCCTTGATCTCGACGCCACGGACGATCCGCTGCACGGGCATCAGGAGGGGCGGTTCGCCTCGATGGCTTACGTGCTGCTTGAGGGCCTACGTCGCATCGCCCTGCAGGCGACCGAATTGGCCGACTCCGCCTGCGGCACCATCCGCCGCAAGCTGCTCAAGATCGGCGCGCTGGTCACCATCAGCGTTCGCCGCATCAAATTCGCCATGGCGTCCGGCTGTCCCTAAGGCTACATTTGCGACCGCGCATCGCGCCCTTGTCGCGGCTGCCGCCGACACCTGCTGAGCCGCGCGTGCCTCTCCTACATAACCGTTGTTGGTCCAGCGACGCTGCCGCTCGCCCGCCTTCACCCCTCATGCCGTGTACCGTCGAGCCAAGACTCGCTTTCAGCGAGCCTACTACTGGCTCACCTGACAGCCACCCAGCGACAAAATGCTGTCCGGCACCAAGTCCCGAGCTTACAAACCCCGGGTGTATGAGATATCCAGGCTAGACCCACTACATGGAATGTGGTCTTCCCGAGATCGATACCAATTGTGACAATGTTCGTATTGGACATGGCTGCGCTCCTGCTTTTGCCGAGGACTCCACGTTGCGGGTGAGAGCGGCCGTGGTCCATGCCGTTAACTCGTAGGGCGCGCTGGCCTGGCCCTTGCCGATACAAGGAGCGCGGAGCATCAGCGTCTAACTTTAGCCAGATAGATCGATCCTGGGCTACCAATTTGGGTGGCAATACGGCCGGGACCAAACTCACTGAAAGGTTGCCGTCGACGATTCGGCCACCAGACTGAGTCCCGAGCGGATTGATAGAAATTCTCCACGTCACCTTATCTCTGTCCTTGCTAGTACCCACTTTCCTTGGATCGTGAGTCGTGATTCAAGATATGGATGATACCCG